>CAZXKO010000027.1:0-154541 GCA_964641665.1 uncultured Acidobacteriaceae bacterium | reverse complement strand
GCCGAAGCCGAAGCTCCACCCGCCCGAAAAAGGATCTTCTGGCGACCAGCGTAGGCAGCCCAAGCTCTTCCCTGAGTCATAAAATCTCGAACTAGGGACAGGATCGAAGTTGCATCATCCATTTTTCCGCAGCCTGCTAGGCCATCGGATTCCCTTGAAGCCCTCAGAACAATCTTGGTTAGTGCAGCGTGTGCAAGGGAAAGTCATGAATGAGTCGCGTGCCTGGTATTCTCGGGGCGACGCGAGGCTCCTTTACGAATTTCTCCCGGATGACACTTCGCTCCAGAGCTATAGCTTGCGGGAGGCATTCGCAATTATCGACAAGATTTCTGCGAACGGGAATGGTGTTACGGTCGTCGATTTGGGGTGCGGAACGGGAGCAAGCTACGATGCCTTCCGTCGGAAAAGCAAGAACACACGCTGGCTCGGGCTGGACATTGCGGATTCACCGGAAGCCAATGCACAAGCCACGAGACCTCCCTGCTTTTGCACCTACGATGGAGTACATATCCCTTTGGCAGAGAACTCAGTCGACATCGTGTACTCGCACCAGGTCTTCGAGCACGTCAGGCACCCTGAAGTACTCCTTTCGGAAACGCAGAGGGTACTGAAACAAGGGGGACTGTTTATCGGTTCTACGTCCCACCTGGAACCGCTTCACTCCCGGAGTTTGTGGAACTATACGCCGTATGGATTCTGCACTTTGCTGCGTGACGCGGGATTTCAGTCCATTCGTGTCCGGCCTGGAATTGATTCTCTGACCCTAATCTCTCGCCGGTTTTTTAGCCTTGTTGGGCTTTCCAATCTATTCGCGCCATTTTTCACGTTGGAGTCTCCCACAAACCTATTTCTGGAAGTGGGGCTCCGCTTGCTGAGGCAGCCTGTAAAAAGGCGCAACTTTCTCAAGCTGCTGTTCTCGGGACACTTCTGCTTCATAGCGCAGAAATAAGTAGCTCAACGTTCATACCGCAGTCATTTCTCCAGGGCCTAAAAATTTACCATCCCATGCGAATTTGGATTGACATGGATAATTCGCCGCACGTCTTGCTCTTCGCGCCACTTATCCGGGAATTGCGGCGTAGTGGGATGGATTTCCTCCTCACCGTGCGCGATTTTTCCCAGACTCGGAGCCTTGCCGAGAGGCATGGCTTGGAGTTCACAACGGTAGGACGTCATTGTCAAAGCGCGTCTTTCACACGAAAAGTGACCAGCACGCTGGGTCGCGCGTGGCAATTGCGTCGCATGGCTTCAAAGCACCGCGTTGCAGCAGCGGTCAGCCATGGTTCCAGGGCGATGATACTTGCTGCTCGAACGCTGGGTTTACCCGTTCTAACTCTGGACGACTACGAGTTCTCCTCCATCAGGCTGCAAAACATGCTTTCTGACCGAATTCTCGCCCCCGAGGTCATACCGGCGGCTCGCTTGACGGCACAAGGTTTGAAGCCGGAGAAACTCGTGCGCTATCCCGGCCTTAAAGAAGAAGTCTACGTGTACGATTTCAGACCGGACGCGAGTGTTCTCGATAAGTTACGCTTGGACCCTCGAAGGGTCATCGTTACCGTACGGCCACCTGCCACATGGGCTCATTATCACGACGCGCTTGGAGACTCGCTTTTTCGCGCGCTCTTGAACCGCCTTACGCGGGAGCCCAGCATCCAAGTCGTCGTATGCGCCCGCACAGAACCTCAGGAATTGGAACTGCGTCAGCGCTACGATCTCTCCCCGGAGAAGTTCAATGTTACCGCGCGAGCTGTAGATGGCTTGAGTCTAATGTGGTATTCCGACGCCGTATTCAGCGGAGGCGGAACCATGGTCCGGGAAGCAGCCTTGCTCGGCCTGAATGTCCATAGCTTTTTTGGCGGGCGGATCGCGGCAGCCGACGAATACCTCGTGGCTCAGGGTCGCTTGCGGCTGCTACGTGAGCCATGCGAAATCAACACGCTCCCATTGCCTTCAACACGTACTGATCGCCCGGTCGCCCCTGGTGGGCGCAGCATGGCACCTTTCATTGCTCAGGAGATTCTTCGCTTCGTTCGCGAGAGCTCGGGTGCTCAACGGGAGGACGCCGCACTACGGCCGAGAAGGATCCCTGAGCCAGCCACTGAACCGTCGGATGACGGTAGCCTGTTGCCGGTTGAGGGAACTGGCCCGAAACAGCATCGTTCAACATGAAAGTATTCACACTGGATCCGCTGCGCGACCCGCGGTGGGAGCGCTTCGTCGAGCGGCACCCGCGTGCATCGATCTTTCACACTCGCGGATGGCTGGAAGTGTTGAACCGCACGTACGGCTACGAGCCTGTGGTCTACACAACGGACCCGGAATCCGAGGAGCTCAGGAACGGCTTGGTTCTATGTCGGATCGAAAGCTGGCTCACCGGACGGAGGTTGGTTTCGCTGCCATTCTCGGACCACTGCGCGCCGCTCGTCGATACTAAGGAAGAATACGAATGCCTAATAGCATCCTTGATTGACACGGCGAGTTCGCAACACTGCAAATACGTGGAGCTGAGGCCGGCGGGACGTAGCGAACTGATTTCCGCCGATGGAAACGGAATGGCACGGTATCGGTCTTACTATCTCCACACCCTGGACATACGCCCGGAAAAGAGAGACCTCTTCGAGAGCTTCCACCGAAAAGCCGTGCAGCAGCCGATTAAGCGCGCTGACCGGGAAGGGCTTTCATCCGTGGAAGGTCGCTCGCCAGAACTCGTTCGTCGATTCTATCGGCTCTTGATCCGAACGCGACGTCGTCATGCGGTTCCTCCTCAGCCGGTGAAATGGTTTCAGAATCTTGTCGACTGTCTTGGCAGACACCTTACCATTCGTGTCGCATCGAAGGCAGGGCAGCCGATTGCAAGTATTCTCACGCTCTCCTTCAACGAGCAGCTCTACTACAAATATGGCTGCACGGACGAACGCTTTCACCATCTGGGCGGGGTTCAACTTCTCCTCTGGCAAGCGATAAACGCCGAGAAGGAGCGAGGTGCCCGAGTGCTGGATATGGGCCGCTGCGACGTCGAACAGGCGAATCTCGTGACCTTCAAGGAACGCTGGGGTAGCACCCGTAGCGTGTTGACCTACTATCGGTATCCTCCCGCGCGACGTGACCAGAGCGCGCGAACATGGGGCGAGCAAGTAGTCGGCTATGCAATTGCGCGGTTGCCCGATTCGCTCCTCACTGCAGTAGGTGGAATGCTATACCCACACATGGGCTAATCGCTATGATGCTTACGCTCAACCAGCTTCTGACTGAGCATTTTCGTTGTCCGGACTCGGGCATCGATTTTGTCTCCCCTGGCGTCGACGAATCTCAAACTGGCTTTTTTCGGCTTGGAGAAGACGTGGTGTGCTACGGTCGAACCAATGCACCGCGCGTGGCACGCACAGTTGAAGAGCCGTTGAACGACGCATCTGCCGACACGCAGTTCGAACCGGGGCGATGCCGGCTGTCGTTTGATGCAGTCGACGCCATAGAAAATCTTCGCCGCGAGCGATACGTCTCAAACGGAAAATCTCGTGCAAATGGCGGAAGACCCCACGGCTTGAGCCGCAGCCTTTACTACTCGGTTCGCTCGTTGCTGCCGATTACGATTCGCAGGCGTCTTCAACGACGGGTTCTAGCCCCGCGGATGAAAGTGTGTTTCCCGAACTGGCCTGTGGACCGTACGGCAGACCGCCTGCTTGAGAACTTGCTTGCCCTGTCGATCAAGGCACAGAACCGGCAGCAGATTCCGTTCATCTGGTTCTGGCCGGATGGATATTCTAGTGCTGCCATTGTGACGCACGACGTAGAAACGCAGTCGGGACTTAGGTTTTGCTCGAGCCTCATGGATTTAGACGAATCGTTTCGCATCCCCTCTTCGTTCCAGATAGTTCCCGAGAACCGGTACAGCCCTCCGCAATCGTTACTCAGCGAGTTCCGGCAACGAGGCTTCGAAATCAACGTTCATGACCTTAACCATGACGGGCGTCTGTACTCAGAACATCAGGAATTCATGCGCCGGGTGAAAAAGATCAACGCGTATGGGCGAGAGTTTAGAGCAAAAGGATTTCGATCGGGCGCACTGTATCGAAACTTGGATTGGCACGCTGCACTCGACTTCTCCTATGATATGTCGGTCCCCAACGTGGCTCACATGGAACCGCAATCTGGCGGTTGTTGCACGGTGATGCCGTTTTTCGTCGGACAAATTCTCGAACTTCCCGTCACGACCATCCAGGATTACTCCTTGTTTCATATCCTCGGCGAGTACTCCATCGAGCTATGGAAACGCCAGATCCAGCTAATCAAGGAGTGCCATGGGCTCGTTAGTATCATTTGCCATCCCGACTATCTTCAGGAAGATCGCGCGCAAGAAACCTATACCGCACTACTCGCTCACCTTGCCCAACTGCGTACGGATACTGGTTTGTGGATTGCCCTTCCCTCGGAAGTCAACGACTGGTGGCGATTGAGGAATCACCTGGAATTGGTTCATGAGAACGGCTGCTGGCGAATCGAAGGACCCGGGAGAGAGCGAGCACGGATCGCGTATGCCCACCTGGCCCAAGATGGCGTGCACTTTCAGTTTCCTACCAACAAGGATCTGGTGGAAGGAAGACCGGAAGCTGTGCACTCTACGGTTGCATAGGGTTCGCAAGATGCGACTGACCAGTCCGGAAGTACGTCTCGGAACATCCATTGAAGGGTTGTCAACGTCGCGGAGCAATATTGTTCCAAAACGTTTCTGTTCGCGCAGCTGTTTGACAGTGAAGGGAGTCATAAGGCCATATGGCAATCACATGTGACGCAGTCCAGAGCGTGGCTGTGCCGTTCCTTGACCTGCAACAGCAGTACAGAAATTTGGCGCAGGGGTTAAACGAAGCGATCCAAGGAGTGTTGACCTCGGCAAACTATATTCAAGGTCCGAGGGTCGCTGACTTTGAGCGAGCCTTTGCCGACTATTGTGGGGTCAAAGAAGCGATTGCGGTGGACTCGGGCACCGCAGCGTTACATCTGACGCTGCTGGCCTTGGATATCGGTCCGGGGGATGAAGTTGTTGTTCCTACTAACACTTTCATCGCCACAGCCGCGGCGGTTCACGCGACAGGAGCGAAGCCGGTCTTTTTGGAAGCGGATCCTGAGAATTGGCAGATGGAAGTGAGTAAATTAGGGGACTTGATTACAGCACGCTGTCGAGCTGTGATCGGAGTTCATCTCTATGGACAACCACTCCTCTTGCAACACGCGTTGAACGTCTGCGGCGACAAAGGCATTCATTTCATTGAGGATGCAGCGCAGGCCCACGGTGCTCGCTTTGGAGATCGTCGAGTGGGTTCTTTCGGTCGCGCAGCGTGTTTCAGCTTTTACCCCGGTAAAAACCTGGGTTCGCTCGGTGATGGCGGCGCGATTACCACAGATGATCTTGAACTCAGCGCCCGGATACGTCGACTGCGCGATCACGGTCGCCTCAATAAGTACGAACACCAGGAGGTGGGATTCAATTATCGAATGGATGCGATTCAGGGCGCGGTATTGAACTACAAGTTGGGTTTTCTTGACGAGTGGAATCAGAAAAGGAGATTCTGGGCAGCTCGTTACCGAGAAGAGCTGGGGAAATTGCCGCTGCGTTTTCCTGCGACAATTCCAGGTACTCAACCTGTACACCATCTGTTCCCTGTGCTTTGTCAACGGCGCGACGCGCTCGCAGAGTTTCTCCGAGGCCGTGACATCCAAACCGGCGTCCACTACCCCATTCCCTTGCACCTTCAACCTGCCTTCCGTGGTTTGGGTTATAAGAAGGGCGATTTTCCGATAGCTGAGAAGATCGGAGACGAGGTTCTTTCTCTGCCGATCTTTCCTGAGATGACTGAGCAACAGTTTGAACATGTCTGTCACTCCACCGCTGATTTCCTCGCTAGCTGAGGAACATAAAGCCCGCGATTGTGACTTGCTGGATCCAGCGGCGCTTACATCGCGGCCGCTCTTCGATGCCTGCAAGCGCTGCTTAGACTTCCTTCTGGCTCTCGTGATGCTCGTGCTCTTGATGCCGCTGTGGCTGTTAGTCGCGGTGCTGGTTAAGATCGATTCCCGCGGGCCATTACTGTTTGTAAACCGCGCTGTCGGACAACACGGCAGAGAATTCCGCCTTTATAAATTTCGGAGCATGCAGCCGGCGGCAGGCTCAGACGTGCAGCGGGCAGATGTGACAAGAAACATTGTCGATGGCACTCCGACGACCTATGTGGGCGGCAAGCCAGTCTATAAAACCGCGCTCGCGGAGAGTGCGAGAATTACCCACGTCGGCCGTTTCCTGCGTTGTACCAGCCTGGATGAACTACCTCAGCTTTGGAATATCCTTCGGGGAGACTTGAGTTTCGTTGGACCGCGGCCTTCCCTACCCGATGAAGTCAGGCAGCACAGAGACTGGCAAAAGCAGCGTCTACTGGTTCCCCAAGGGCTGACCGGCCTATATCAGGTAACCGCGCGCAACCGCGTGTCGATCGAGGAGATGATTCGCATCGACCTGGAATATGTTCGCCGGCGGTCCTTCTGGCTAGATTTCAAGATTCTCTGCAAGACGCCTCGTGCAATGCTTTCTGGTTTGTAGTCAGCGGGAGTCCGATAGCCTATGGTGACTAAGTCTACAGTTCGTGTCGGTATTATCGGTTGCGGTTACTGGGGTCCGAACTTGGTTCGCACTCTTGCTGGGATGGAAGACGTGCAATTGACCCGAATCAGCGATATTCGGCCGGGCCGGTTGGATTTTATTGCTAAGCGCTATCCGAAGGTTGTCGGATCTTGTGACCCGATGGCTGTTATTACGGACCCGAGTATCGACGCGATCGTGATTGCGACTCCTCCAAAGATGCATTACAAACTAACGATCGAAGCACTGCAAGCCGGCAAGCACGTCATGGTCGAGAAACCGCTGGCCACTTCCGTAGAAGAAGGGCGACAGATGGTTGAAGAAGCAGCCCGATCAAGACGGATCCTCGCCGTGGGCCACCTGTTTCTTTACGCACCCGCCGTCACTCGAATTCGATCCTTATTTGATGAAGGCAGACTAGGAGACCTGTATTACATATCTGCGGTTCGCACCAACGTAGGGCCACCGAACGCTCAAGTCGATGCCCTTTGGGATTTGGCACCTCACGACATCTCCATCATTCTCAACCTGATGAAGCAAGTGCCGGAGGAGGTAGTCGCTTATGGTGCATCATTCACTGATCGAGACTTTTCTGAGGCTGTATTTATGACTTTACGTTTCGGCGACGGCCGGCTGGCCCACGTTCATGTGGGCTGGCTTACCTCCAACAAGACCCGACTGATGCGAATTGTATGCAGTGAAGGAGAGGTGGTGTACGACGAAATGCACCCTGCGCACAAAGTGCAGGTACACAATCCCTCCATCGACAACCGAGTGCAGGCCGGGGCCACCGATGCCGCCCTCGGGTATAGCTCAGGTGGCGTCTGGTATCCAGCCCTGGATAGTTATGAACCGCTCCGTGCCGAATGTCGAGATTTCATTGAAAGCGTCTTGAACGGTAAACGTCCGGTTAGCGATGGGGAAACTGGCCTGTTGGTCGTGCAGGTGCTTGAAACAGCTTCCAAGTGCTTGCGAAATGGCGGGCGTTCAATCTTGAGATCTCTGCAACCTGTCGCTGCTGCTGAGGCAATCATATGAATCGTGACTTTTTTGTTCACCCGCAAGCGATCGTCGAGACTGCTGATATTGGTTCTGGCACGCGCGTGTGGGCTTTCTCACATGTGATGAAAAACGTCCGCCTGGGTGCGAATTGCAACGTTGGAGAGCACTGCTACCTAGAATCAGGCGTCGTGATTGGCGATGATGTAGTGATAAAGAACGGAGTAGCGGTGTGGGAGGGTGTCACCGTTGAAGATGGGGCGCTCTTAGGTCCCAATTGCGTCTTCACTAACGATCTCTATCCGCGGAGTAAGGTGGTCAATGATCGAATCCAAACTGTCGTGCGTCAAGGCGCCAGCATAGGGGCGAACGCTACGATTATTTGCGGTCATGAAATTGGGCGGTACTGTCTGATCGGCGCTGGAGCGGTGGTTACGCACCGCGTGCCCGACTTCGCCGTTGTCACCGGAAACCCTGCCCAGGTAAGAGGGTATGTCTGTCGCTGTGGAGAAAAGCTGCACTTCTCGACAGACGAGCAGGCACATTGTGAGTGCGGCGTCACGTACCAACGGCAAGAACTTGGAGTCCTTGTTCTTGTTGCGTCGGAAGCGCTCGGGTGACTTGCGCCTGATAAGTATCGGCTCTTAAATCTACAGCTACAACACGGATCGAAACGAGTAGGAGAAAAGCGTGCGCGTTCTTGTCACAGGTGGTGCAGGTTTTATCGGTTCTCATCTAGTCGATCGGTTTCGGAAAGACGGATTCGACGTTCGAGTCCTCGACCTACTGGAGCCCAAGGTGCATCCCCGCGGACGCCCTTCATATCTCACCGACGACGTTGAATTCCTTCAGGGAACGGTTACAGACAAGCAGTGTCTACTGCGCGCCTTGCAGGGTGTGGATATCGTGTCTCATCAAGCTGCATATCAGGACTACATGCCTGACTTCTCCCGTTTTCTATATGTCAACGCTGTAGGCACGGCGTTGATCTACGAATTGATCGTGCAGCATCGGCTACCTGTGAAAAAGGTGATAGTGGCGTCCTCCCAGGCCGTTTACGGCGAAGGGCAGTACGACTGCCCCCAGCACGGTTTCTTCCTTCCAAGACCACGCTCTCAGCAGCAACTCGCGGATGCGAGCGGCGATTGGGAGGTGCTTTGCGCACGATGTGGAGAGCGTGCACGACCGTGTTTGCTCGAGGAGGACTACACCAATCCTTACAACCAATACGCAGTTTCGAAGTTGGCCGAAGAAAAAGCAGCGCTGGGACTCGGCTGGTTGCACGGAATTCCTACAGTGGCGCTTCGCTACTCGATTACTCAGGGTGCTCGTCAGTCTCTGCACAACCACTACTCTGGAGTATGCCGTATCTTTTTTGATCGGGCCCTGCGCGGCATGCCGCTCATTATTTACGAGGATGGTCAACAGACTCGTGACTTCGTGCATGTGCAGGATGTGGTGGACGCCAACATGCTCGTCCTGGGACAAGACGCTGCAAATTTCCAGGCGTTTAATGTTGGCAGCGGCAAGCCCACGAGTGTTCTTGCCTACGCGCACGCCGTCTTGAGCAAGCTTTCCTCGGGTGTAACTCTGCAGATGTCGGGTGAATACCGCCGAGGCGACAATCGGCACAGCGTGTCGAGTGTCGAGAAATTGAGCCGGCTCGGATGGCGACCTCGCCGCACTCTTTCCGTTATCCTCGACGATTTCTTCGAATGGATCGACAGCATCGGTGGAATACCTCAACAAGTCCAGGACGCCTACTCAGATATGCGGGATGCTGGCGTGGTGCTGGCAAGCTCCGCCTAAACGCCGCTCGGATTCGCACGTCTTGTACAACATCTTCAGAATGCTGGCGACGAACTGAATACCTGCTGCACCGTTTCGTTCATGCATGGTTTACACATCCGTCTGCACAGTTCAATGGGCGTCGGTTCCATCTTTTAAGTCCCTTGGGCGGGGCCGTACACGTAGGAGGAATGGGAGGAACAAGATCATGCCAACCGCTAATGTGAATGCGTATTTTGACAGTGTTGTCGAAGTTATCGCAAAGATGCCATTTACGACCATAGATCGGATCGTGAATGTGCTGATGCAGGCGTATGAATCGAACCACATGATTTATTTGTTCGGGAACGGCGGCAGCGCTGCGCTGGCGTCGCACTTCGCCTGTGATCTTGGAAAGGGAGCAACCAACGGCTCCAGCAAACGGTTTCAAGTGTTGGCATTTACCGATAACGTACCCCTGATCACGGCCTGGGCCAATGATGCACGTTATGAAGATATCTTTGCAGAACAGCTGACAAATTTCGTTCGTCCCGATGACATCTCTTTCGCGATCAGTGGCAGCGGAAAGTCTGCGAACGTGCTCAAGGCCCTGAAGGTTGCCCGTGAGGCTGGTGCCTTCACCATAGGGCTAACTGGGTTTAAGGGGGGAGACATGAAGGACCTCTGTGACCTGTGCCTAACGATCCCGTCCGACAATATGCAGATCATCGAAGACCTCCATCTCAGCGTGACGCACGCAGTCTTCACTGTCCTTCGTGCGAAGATCTGCCAGCCGGACGGTCGAGCGGTTGCCTAAAAGGTCTTACGGAAGGATTCGGAACGGACTGACATGAACACGCGCGACCTGGCATCTGGGATCCTGATCAGTGACCTCTTGTGGTCAACGCTAGCGATGGCTGCGGCTCTTGCCCTGCGCTACGGAGTGGAACTGAGCCAAGTGGAGCTCCGTTCCGTAGTAGCCCAAGTGCCGTTCCTTGTTGCCGCTTGGGTGATTTGGATCCTCCTCTCTCTATTTCTGGCGCTCGATGGATTTGAGGGTGGATGGAGACTATCCGCGGTGGTTTCGCAGTTGTTATTGTCCGTCGGCGGACTGATGCTCGTTTTGTTGGCCGGAGGATATCTTTTCCGTAGTTACGTTTCCCGGCTGGCTCTACTCTACTTCGGTGTGTTGCTTTTTGCGGGATTCGCTCTCATTCGGGTTGGGACCTACCTCTTCCTGCGGGTGAGATTGCAAAATGGGGCCGCTCGCCGTGTCGTCATCGTCGGTCGCGGGCGCCTGGTGCGAGAGTTGGCGCAGAAGATGGGTCGCCATCCGGAGATGCTTTGTCGGATTGTGGGCATTCTGTCCCCTGATGACGGAAGCGCCGAAGCTGAGTTGTCTTCGGGGCCGGCAGAAGTGGTCAATATCGCGTCAGTTGGTGTCGTAGACTTGCTTCGCGTGCAGAGGGTTGATGAATTAGTTCTGGCTCTGCCGGGTTGTGCCCCGCCTGAGCTGCTTAGCCTAGCCGCACGTTGTCGCGAGCGTGGCATAAGAGTCAGTCTCGTACCTCAGCTATACGAGCTCTATCTGTCGCGTCCTAGCCTGATTGATCTTGATGGTCTTCCTGTCCTCCGGTTGGGCGAGCCCAAACTTGCGAGCGACTTACTATGGAAACGTGCGCTGGACCTTGCGCTGGGGATAGTCCTTGCTCTGGTCGCCCTTCCGTTTGTGTTGCCCGCCGTGTTTGTACTTCACCGAATTAAGGGCCGCGCCTTTCGCTGGGAGGTGCGCTGCGGCCGCGACGGAGAAACGTTTAACATGCTAAGACTCAACGTTGACCGTGCCTCGCGCGGCGGATCCTGGTTCGTGCAGCTTCTCCGGGCACTCAGCCTTACGGAAGTGCCCCAATTGTGGAACGTGCTGCGCGGCGACATGAGTCTGGTAGGGCCACGGCCCGAACCTCCCGACCGTGTCTGTCATTACTCCGAATGGCAACAACAGCGCCTGACCGTTAGACCCGGCATTACCGGCCTCGCACAAGTCCACGGCTTACGCGAGCATCACTCCTCCGAGGAGAAAACGCGGTTTGATCTGCAATATCTGCTTAACCCCTCTCCATGGACTGATCTGTCGCTGCTGCTTCAGACCGTTTGGACGTTAGCCGTCCGTCGGTCGAATCGGACAAATGTCGCCCTCGACTCCGACCCGACGGAAACGAACAGTTCATCGGTCAGACCAGATTTCAGGCCGGAGATAATACGCCATGCTCATCGTTCGTAGCCCAGTGCGCATTAGTTTTGCGGGAGGAGGAACCGACCTCCCGGCCTACTATGAGCGCTTCGGCGGTGCTGTGCTCAGTACTGCGATTAATAAATATTTCTACACGATCCTGGGCAAACGCAATGACGGACGTATTCAGGTTATTTCCTCTGACCTGCGCGTTTTCGAAACATGGCACGATATCGCCAAGATGGATGTTCGTGGCAGTGGCCTCGAGATTCCTCTGGCCATACTGAAGGATCTGGCATGCGATATCTCGGTGGATCTTTTCCTTTCCTCGGAGATTCCTCCAGGTACCGGCTTGGGTTCTTCTGCCAGCGTATGCGTGAATATTCTGAAGACCCTCACCACGTATCTGAATCGGCCGCTCTCGAAACACGATCTCGCTGAACGTGCATTCCGCATCGCGCGTGACGTTCTGGGGCGTCACGTCGGCAGGCAGGACGAATTCGCGGCTGCGTTTGGTGGTTTGAATTTCATTACTTTCCGCACCGATGGTCTTACCGAAGTGCAGCCCCTGGATCTTGATCCCGGATTGCTGCGCGAACTGCAATCTAACTTGATGCTTTTCTTCACGGGCTCGGCCCATCATTCCTGGACAATATTGCAGGAACAGGAAAGGTGGACACGAAGCCATACGGGACCTGCGGTGGAAGCCCTTCACCAAGTGCGAGCCTTGGCTGATCGCACACTTAGTTCGCTTAAAGCAGGAGATCTCAATCGTTTCGGATCGCTGCTGGACGAGGGATGGCAGGCTAAGAAGCGCATTTCGGGGAAGATCTCCAATCCCGGGATTGACCATCTCTACGACTTGGCCTGTAGCAGCGGCGCGTTGGGGGGGAAAATTACCGGTGCTGGCGGAGGTGGCTTCCTGCTTCTCTACTGCGAGTCTGAGCGACAAGAAGCGGTCCGCGCAGCCCTTCAAGCAGAAGGCATTCAGGAAATGGCCTTTGCTTTCGACACCAACGGGGCCCAAGTGATCGTGAACGATCCGTTCATTGACGGGGACGAGCGCTCTGGCTCACGTTGGATCTTCACTCCTGTTTCCGCAGCAGGTTAGCTTTGTTGCAAGTCTGCGCAAACGCTTAAGATGTCATGTGTGTGAATCGATGAAAGCCTTTCTGTTGGCGGCAGGCCATGGCACGCGGCTCCGGCCAATTACCGACAAGATTCCCAAGTGTCTGGTTCCTATCCGCGGCATACCCATGCTGCAGATCTGGATGGACATTTGTCGGGATGCGGGGATTGATGAAGTGATGGTAAATCTCCACACCCACGCTGATATTGTCCAACGTTGGCTGAAGGGCAACAGAGACGGCATTGGTGTGCGACTGGCGGAAGAGCCCACGCTGCTCGGCTCGGCAGGCACATTGCTGGCCAACCGCGACTGGCTCGCCTCGGAGTCTTGTTTCTGGATTCTGTACGCCGACGTTCTGACGAATGCCAGTCTAAGTCGCATGCTGGAATTTCATCTTGCGCGCCATCCAGTCGCGACTCTTGGCTTGTATCAGGTACCGGACCCATCTCGCTGCGGAGTGGTGTCGTTCGACGAGCAGATGGTGATCCAGGAATTCACGGAGAAGCCTGCCCATCCAACAAGTCGATGGGCGTTCTCCGGAGTCATGATTGGTACTCCAGAACTCTTGAGCCAGATTCCATCACGCTTTCCTGTTGATTTGGGGTTTGACGTTTTGCCGCGACTCACCGGCCAAATGCTTGCTTATCCCATTTCCGATTACCTACTCGACATCGGAACTGTAGAGAATTATCAGGCAGCCCAAACCAGTTGGCCAGGTTTGGCTGCATGAGGAGAGACGAAATTGGTTTCTTCAGCTCGCTCGCTGCAGAGCAGGCCACGACTGCAGGCTGTCGTGTTCGATCTTGATGGCGTCATCGTGGACAGTCATCCAGCGCACCGTTTTGCCTGGAAAGAATTTCTGCGCACGCTCGGAAAGGACGTTGCTGACAGCGACTTGGACTTCGTCCTGGATGGACGGAAGCGGACGGACATCCTGTATCACTTCCTCGGCCCGCTAACAGACCGACAGGTCGAAGAGTACGGAAATCTTAAGGACCAGTTCTTCTGGCGTGCCGCGTCAGACGTCGGGCCTGTCCCTGGTGTCTTTGAGTTTGTCGAATGCATTCGTGGCGGGGGAATCGCAATCGCGGTTGCCACCTCGGCGGGCGCCGGGCGGGCCCGATCCATTTTGGCGCGCATGGGGTTGCTGACGCGGTTCAACGCGATTGTTACGGGCAACGAGGTTCGGGACGGGAAACCCGATCCTGGCATCTATCGACTGGCCTGCCAACGCATTAACTGTCTTCCGGAAGCCGCCGTTGCGGTCGAGGACGCAGTGTCAGGAATTCGGGCAGCGAAGGCTGCCGGCCTCAAGTGTGTCGGAATGGCCGGCCATCAGTCCGAAGAGAAGCTAACCGCCACTGGTGCCGACTGCGTCATCCGAGATTTTGTAGGTCTTTCTCTGCGAGACTTCCATTTCCTTGTGGGGATGTAGGCACAGCTTTTTTGCCCTCCTCGATCACCAACCGCGTCACGGTTTCGATTGGAACACCCATTCTTCTGCGCTAGATCCGGAGTGCTCGGAATCATCCACCGGATCGGCTACGACATCTTGGGTAATGGATCTGCAAGTTCGCGGGTTTCGGCCGCTACGCTGGCCACATTCTGCTAAAGATTTCCAGACCAGTTGAAAATAGGATCTGCCTGCCGTGGGCGATGCGTATCGTCGCCGTCGAGAATCGCGGTCCTGAAGGACGGACAAAGCTGTCTTTCAGAATTGGGTGCTGATTTTTCCGATACGGTCGCTATGATCACGCATGCGCTCCATGAGCGAAGGGCGCGTCAAATAAGGTAGGTCGATTTATAAGCGTGGGCTCCATACACAAGGGCACTCGTTCCACCAGGCGCATATCTGTTCGAGTGAATATACAAAACCTGACATTGTCTACCCTGATGCTGTTATGTCTTATCTGCCCCGCACTGTCCCTTGGCCAAGATTCAAAGAACCGACCTTCGGCTGGAATTTTACGGGACTCTGAATCGGCTGATTTCAACAGAAGCATCTATTACAAGAACAAGGTCGAGTTCTCCTTGGAAGCGGGAGGCTTGTCCCTCAATATCCCTTTTGTTTTCGACTTTCTCACCGGCAGTAAATATAACAGGCCTCCGCTTGATTACACGCTCGTACCCATCATTGCTTCTCTTCGATGGCAAATGGGAGATGTAAAAGGTCCTTCGATTCTACGCGGCAATTGGGATCTTACATTCAGTGGGTCCATCACCGCGATTCCGAGGGGACCTGAAACACGGTATTTTGCTTATATCACAGGTATTCGCCGTAATTTTGTTCGGCACAACTGGAAGATCGCACCCTACCTTGAAGGACGCGTCGGGCTCGGGGATATTGATGCCAAGGAACCCAAAGGAGTGCTCTATGCGCAGGGACAAAACTTCACGTTTACTGTCATGTTGGGCAGTGGAGTGCGATACAACCTAAATCCTCGGTATTCCATTTCCGCGGGTATGGGTTACATGCATATATCAAATCTTTATTTATCCGAACCGAAGTATCCTAACTATGGCATTAATGTTTACGGGCCTATGGTTGGGGTCGATTTCAGATTAGGCAGCCAAGCAGGCCGTGGTGAAAGTCGCGCGCGGACTGCCAGAGCCGGACATGAATGAGCCATGCTGCCCAATGGTTGCTCGGCTTCAGTCGCCGTGCCGGCCCGATAGATCAACTGCAGGTCGACCGCCACCGCTTGCGCGCTTTCCAAGGGCACATCGTTGAGCGAGGCTCGCACCAGGGTCACGCAGAAAGTTGAAGACTGTCATGACGAACCGCACCAGGATCTCTGGGTTCCCGCCCTCCAAACTCGCCCCCGCTAAAAAGTCTGCACAGATCATCTCCAAGCAATAGCCTCGAGATTTATCTGTACCCAGCATCAATGCCGCAGTCTCGAGTGCTTTTTCGAAGACCGGGATCTGGTTCTTGCAGATTTTGAAAATAAATCATTTCGCGTGGTTCCGTCTCTCTCGCCCGTTAATTCCTTCTCCACCTCTCGCTAGAACTGCTCCTTTGGCATCTTTCCAAAGGGCTTTGGCGGTGCATTGGGAAAGCCTCCAAAGCAACCGAGGGCATTGTCGAGAAACTAGTAGCCGTACTTGGCGATGACGCTCTTCTGTCGCTTCCCAATCAAAACCAGCGCAGCATGCTGGGCCGCCAACGTCACGCTTACGCGAAGTCCAGTTAGTTTGTCGCGCAGGTCGATTTTCACGTCGGTCGCACTCTCCGAACAGATCACGTAGAGAACCGAGTGCTGCAACACCGTCGGATAGATCAGCACACCCGACGAGAGTGTTGGCTGCACCTCATACATCGGCGTGACGCCGGCGCGTCCGGAAACGTACGCATAAAGGCCCGCCGCCGCTTCTTCGCCCTGAGCCAGTTCCACGGGGTAGGCGGCCCAGAAGATTCGTCCTTTGCCGTAGGGAAGTTCCTTAAGCGTGGACCCATCATTGAAACGCAGAGAATCAACTAGGTTTTGCTTCTGTTGATCGAAAGTGAGCGGAAGCGCCCGTCCGCCCGCGGTCAGCGTCGCCTCATGAAACATGAGGGGCTCGACTTCCGCGTCGAGCTTTAGCTCTGCTGTTCGTGGTATCACCTGCCAGTGCTCGTCGCGATCGACCGGACCCGTGATCAGCAGGTTCCCGCCGTCGCCGGCGTATTTCAGAAGCAATTGCCACGCGGTTTCCGTCAGAGCTTGTGGCGACGGCAGGATCGCAAGCTTCGGGGATCCGAGCTTGGCCAGTTGATTCTCTCCGACCGCATACACCGTCAGGTGGTTGTAGTACGCCAGGGCCCGCACCGCCGTGCGCTGGGCTTCCAGTTGCAGGTCGCCGACGACGGAAAACTGCGCCGCCTGTGACGTGACGATCGCAATGGGCGGCTGTTCTGGCACGCGCAGATGTTCTTGCATGGCCCTCATTGCAACAGCGTAGCCGCGCATGACCGTAGCTTCCGGTTTCTCGGTTCCGTCGGGACGCACCAAGCCGATGGGTGTCTCGTTGCTCTCGGTCATGTAGGAATTTGTATTCCATAGCCACTCCACTGCACCGCCGCCCTGGACAAATGAAGCAGCCAACTTGCGTTCGAGCAAGGATGCTTCGTGGTCCTCATCGCGTCGAGCAACCTCATCCAAGTTCAACTCCCGTTGCAGGCCAGTCTCTTGGATGAGCATCGCCTCGCCCGGTTGCTTTGCCAGCAACGAGTCCCACAAGGTGTAGTCGTTCTGCCACCACGAGTGGTTGGTGGTGAAGTTCACGTGCTCTCCCCAGTAGGCCGGGGAAGGCCGATCCTGGATACCACCTTCATCCTGACCCACCGTGACCAGTTGCTGCGATCCGGTAGCGCGAACGGCATCGCGCATGGTGCGTACCCAGCCGCTGAAAACGTCTTGCGCGAAAAGAAAGAAGTCGTAAACCTTCAGCGAATTGCGTCCGATGTATTGGCCGCGCTGGCTGAATTCAATGTCATCGGGGAGGGGAACTGTTCCCTGCACTGCGCTGACTGGCAGGTTCCACGCCGCCGCCAGCGCAGCGCGGTCGGGGTAGCGCTTGTCGAGCCACTTGTTCCAGTTCGACTGTTCGAAGGGATCACCGTTCGGCCGCATCGTCCACAGGTGCTCGGAGATGCTGGGCTCGTTGATGAAATCCCAGGCCAGGAAGGGAACGTCATGAAAGCGCGCCACCACCGACGAAATTAGCGTTCGCTGCCGGCGTACCGCCTGTGGATCCAGATAGGGATTGACGCCGCCCAACACCTCGGGCAGAAACGCGAAGAAGTTGAACTGCACGGGCAGGCCGTTCTTGCGTGCCGTCATCAGGTACGCTTCCAGCGTCCGCAGCGTCCGATCGTAGGGTTCCCCGTTCTCGTTGCAGAACTTGTCCCACCCCGTCCACCAGCCGGTGCGGATCATGTTCAGCCCGGCCGCGTGAATCTGGCCAAGCTCCTGGTTCCAGACGTACACATTGGGATACTCAAAGTACAGTCGCTGCACCTCGCCTGACATGTAGGTAGTGCCCACCACCGCGATGGGATGGCCATCGACCTCGAAATAGTCCTTGTTCACGCTGAGGTGCAGGCCCGATCGAAGATAGTCTTCGTCGCGAATCCAGAACCCGGAGTGGTAGGTGGCGCGTACGTTTTCACCCTCGATGAGTCGCGCCTCGACAATGTACAACCCCTTGCCGCTCGGGGCCGGCAGGACGACGGGTTCCGTGGATGACGCCGGCGCCGTGGTCTCGGACCGGCTCGAGGGCTGTGCCTCGGGGAAGATCGCGATCTTGATGCTGGCGCTCCCTGGCGCCACTGTGGCTGATTGCCACTTCACGTTCAGTTCGATCGGCTCGCCTGGAAGATACAGCGGCAGCACGGGCCGAACGATGAATTCCTCGCTTCCGGCCAGAGCGCGCATGACCAACGCGTGCACCACCTTCGGCGCAATCGTTCCCGCGTAGAAGTCGGGTGCTAAGTCAACGTTCACGAAAATCCACCGGCCACCGTCGAAGCCGTTGCGCAGGTGGTCGATCTCAATGGCGGGCGCGGCGAGTTTGCGGCCCTCTTTTATGCCCCATGCCAGTGCATCGACCCTGGCATCGATCGAACCTGCCGCTCCGCCCCGGTGGTAGAGGTCCACGGCGCTCAGGCGAATGACCGGACTGAACCCACGTTTCCAGCCGAATGGAGGCAACATCAGGGGCACGTCAGGATTCACCTGAAACTCCAGCCCTTGCGATCCGGGCGTGACCTGGTACTGATCAATCATGAGTGGGCGCGTGAAACGAACGCTGTAGTTGCGCAGATGCCATCCCGCGCCGTCGTGATAGGCAGAGCGAGTGAAAGGCTGCCCCCCCAGCACCAGCAGGTTTCCGCCCCGCTGCAGAAAGTGGTTGATATCGGTCCATGCTCCTTCCGGGAAGGCCGATCCATAAGGCAGCACCAGCAGGCGGGTCGAAGGAACAGCCAGAAGGGCGGGCAGACTCTCCGCCGAGGCCATGTGCGCGTCTGGGAGCCACGCTCCTAGCTGGGCCGTCGACGGGCTAGCCGAGTCGGTAGCCGGGAAGCCTGCCTCGCTGAATACAACAACCGTCGAGAGATTCTGCTGAGCAAACGAAGCCGTGGAAGCGAAAACAGTCGACACCCAGAGTGCCCGGATCAGTGCCTTCTTCATAGCGTGCCTTTGCATGAGTTCGGATTAGGAGTCGGGATTTTACTACCCACGCCCCAATGCAATTCCAGGAACCACGGCCGCCACTAAAGCGGCGAGTTGTCTTTACACCGAAAGACTTGCAGGCCCGTTAAAGGAAGTCAACAACTCTTGGAGCCCGCGGTCCACGACACAATGCTCACACTACTCGCGTCGAGGGTTTGAAACAGAACGCGGCAGTCTGCTTTGCTGACAGGCGATTGTTAACGGTGAAGAAACCGCTATTCTCTAACGGATAAGCGATTACCTTCGCGCAAAGGCTTGTTCGGCTTCGGCACGTCGGTGGTAAGATGCCACGGACCAACCTCGACCACCTGTCCAACATTGCAGCAAGATCCGCCCCGGGGCAGGCAGGCAATCAATGGCGATCGCAAACGTCAAGAACCCGACGGCCCAAGTCACTGCGCCCGCGTCATCCGCCCGCGTCGCCCTGGCCGTCGTCACGTCTTTGTTCTTCATGTGGGGGTTTGTCACTGTCCTGAACGATGTCCTCGTTCCCCATCTGAAGTCGATTTTCGACCTCAACTACGCGCAGGCGAGCTTGATTCAGTTCGCATTTTTCCTGGCGTACTTCATTTTTTCGATCCCTTCGGCCAAACTGATCGATTCGATAGGCTACAAAAAGACGATGGTCGTGGGCGTGGTAGTCATGGGTGTCGGAGCGCTTCTATTTATCCCATCCGCCATGGTGCCCTCCTACCCGCTTTTCCTCGGTGCGCTCATGGTTCTAGCGGGCGGGATAACGGCTCTGCAGGTTGCGGCGAATCCCTATGTCGCCGTACTCGGGCCTCCAGAAACTGCGTCGAGCCGGCTGAACTTATCGCAGGCATTCAATTCGCTGGGCACGGCGATCGCTCCATACCTGGGGGGGCGATTGATACTCAGCGCGACCGCTCGCGACATGAATGTGGTCCGGCAAATGTCCGCGGACGCTTTGCAGGCCTACCGTGTCCAGGAGGCTTCCTCGGTGAAGTTGCCCTACCTCGTGATTGGCCTCGCGCTGATCGCTCTCGGGGTTGCCATTGGCCTGTTCAAACTTCCGCCCATGCCCGGAGCCGAGCACCACAAAGGCGACACCTCCGCCGGAAGCTTGTGGAAGCATCGCAATCTCGTGCTCGGCGTCGTGGGAATCTTCGTCTACGTCGGAGCCGAGGTGTCCATCGGCAGCTATCTGATCAACTATCTCAGCCAGGCAAACATCGGCAATATCTCGGAAGTGGATGCGGCGAAGTATGTTTCCCTCTATTGGGGTGGCGCGATGGTGGGCCGGTTCATCGGCTCCGCCATCCTGCAGAAGGTGCGCACCGGGACAGTTTTGGGTGTGGCCGCATTGGTCGCCTCAGCTTTGGTTTTCATGACAATCTTCACCTCCGGCCACCTCGCGATGTGGAGCATCATCCTGGTTGGACTATTTAACTCTGTCATGTTTCCGAGCATCTTTACGCTTGGAATCGCAGAGCTTGGCCCATTGACCGGCGATGGCTCCGGCCTGTTGATTATGGCGATCGTTGGAGGCGCCCTGATTCCGTTTGCGCAGGGCGCCATGGCAGACCGCATCGGACTGCATCATGCTTTTGTTCTGCCCGCGATCTGTTATCTGTACATCGTCTATTACGCCTTCCGGGGATCCAAACCTCTTGCGACCGCGTAGACGAGGCCAAGCGAAGCTTGTTCGCGAGGCAACGGCTGATGCCCACCGCTCCGTACAGCGATGTCGTGGTGATTGGCGTCCACATCGATAGCACCAATGTGTCGCTGCTGACGCCGTTTTTGGATGAAAACTACGGCCGCACGGCGCGTTACTGCGTCAGCTCCAGCAGCCGCGAGATTCCATTGCTGCCCGCCTATTTCGGAGTCGACGCCGGCGTCGCAGGCTGCGCCGCTTGTTGCTCAGGGGAAGCAGCCTTGACCGGCGACGGCCTGATTTTCTCCAGCGGTACGACGCCAGTTCCCTCGAGAACTCCGTAGAAGTTGTCGGCTGCCAAATCTTTCAGAACGTCGATTGCTCCGGAAGGCCAGCGGATCTCCACAGTATCCACCTTTGTGGCCGATCCCAGCCCGAAGTGCACGCGCACATCGTTCTGCGACAGATAACTGCCGCCGCTGTGGATTTCATCGGTTTGCGTCATTCCTCCAGCGACCAACTTGAGCCGCGCGCCGATAGCCAGGCGGTTGCTCTTGACTCCCGCCAGTTCGAAGCTCACCCAGTGGCGGCCGTCCGTACCATGATTCTTAAGGATCATCGGACTGCCGACGAGATCTTCGACCACCACATCCACATTCCCATCGTTGAACAGGTCGCCCACGGCGAGGCCCCGGGATACGCGTTTCTCTTGCAGGGCCGGACCAGCCTGGTCGCCGGCATCGCAAAAAGTTCCATCCTTCTGGTTAAAGTGCAGCAGCTTCGGCTGCCGGTAGCCGCCCGCCGAGGGAAGGGAATCCACCTGCGGGTACACGTGTCCGTTCACCGTGATCAAATCGAGCCAGCCGTCATTATCCAGGTCAACAAACGCATCTCCCCACTTCACCCACGGCACGGAGGGCAGACCGACGCCCGATTGGTACGAGACATCCTGAAAATCCCACTTGCCGTCGTTGCGATAGAGCGCGGTGTAATCGAGGGAGAAATCGGTCACGAAAAGCGATGGCCTGCCCGTATGCAGGTAGTCTCCAATCGCGACGCCCATCGACGCCTGCTCATGGCCGTCTTCGCTGAGCGCGGTTCCCGACTCCAGACCGATCTCCGTGAATTTCCCGTTGCCTTCGTTGCGATAGAGAAAATTTGCCATGGAATCGTTGGCAACATAGATATCCGGGCGCCCGGTGTTGTTGAAGTCGGCCCATAAGACAGTCAGGCCGTAGTAGCCGCCTGGATCGTCCACGCCGGCCTTCTTCGAGACGTCGGTGAAAGTCCCATCCCCATTATTGTGGAACAGCGAGTCGCCAACGCCCTTCAGTCCTCGTGGCCCGCACTGCACATCCAGGCCCATGAATTTGCAAGTGAACCCGCTGCCGAAGACCGGCGGATGACCCAGATCGAATTCGGTGTAGTTCGCGACCATAAGATCAACAAAGCCGTCGCCATCGTAGTCACCGAAAGCGGCGCCCGTCGACCATCGCCCGTCCGCGACTCCGGCCTTGGCGGTCACGTCGGTAAAAGTTCCGTCGCCGTTGTTGCGGTACAAAACGTTGCCATGCAGGCAACTGACGTAAATATCGGGCCAGCCGTCGTTGTTATAGTCGGCGACCGCCCCACCCATGGCGAAGCACGGAGTCGCCACCCCAGCCTTGTCGGTCACGTCAGTGAACGTCCCGTCGTGGTTGTTATGGTAGAGAGCACTGCGGCTCTTTTCCCCCTTGTTGGCCATCTCGACGGAGGGAGCATTGGTGAAATAAATGTCGACCCAGCCATCACGGTCGTAGTCGAGCAAAAGCACGCCCCCACTCATCGATTCGGCGATATAGCGATTCTCCGGTGCCGAAGTATGAGAGAAGCGAATACCCGTCTTCTCGGTAACGTCCTCAAGCTGAGGGATGGGGCGATCGTGACACTTGATCGTCTTGGCGGTCGGCGGCGGGTGAGCCGCGCCTTGGGCCACGCCCTGGGCGGAAAGGCGCGCAGCGAAAACCAGGACCAACATCACACCCGTTCCAAGTCGATGGAACGCGCACCGGATCCGCGAACGACAAGACCTTCCGCAGGGCGTTCTAGACTCGGAGAATCGCTGACCTGCCATGATTAACGAGCACCCACTACGTCAGCGTCCCGAAGAGCGCGCTTCTCCGGGCCAAGCGCACTGGTATAAAGCTCCGGCACGCGGCGCAGAGCCACCCGGGACTCGTCATTGCGTCCGATCGGCTCCACCGCGGCTGCCAGCCAGTAATATATCGAGGGATCGTCGGGATTAACATCCGCTGCCTGCTGGAGAAGGGAAGTGACACTTTTTGCATCGTTCAGCTTCAATTTGGCCTTTCCCAGATAAAAAGCTGCCCATGAATTTTTTAAGCGCGTTCCAAGCATGGCAGGACATCCAGAGGAGAAGTTACGTCTGGCTTCCTCCGGGCGCTACGAGTCTAACCATCGTGCCGCAGTGCGCACATGACCAGTTTGCCGGATGTGACTCGATCCCGACGCTACTAGGGAACGAATTGGTAACTCACGAACGCTAGCCGTTTGCTGTCGGGCGACCATGAGGGTACGTTGATCGTGCCTTGCCCCCCGAACAACTTCGCCAGCACGGTGATCTTGCGATCGCCCAGCGACATCAAGCGCAACATCACATCCTTGTTTTCGGGATGGCCGGCTACGCTCTTGTCATAGGTCAGAAAGACCATCCACTGCCCGTCGGGCGAGATGTGAGGAAACCAGTTGTTGTCGTCGTCCGCGGTGACTTGTTCCTGCTCGCTCCCATCCGCTTTCATGCGCCAGATCTGCATATGCCCAGTGCGCTCGGAGTTGAAGTAGATATATGTCCCATCCGGCGAGTATTCAGGGCCGTCGTCCAGCCCCTTAGCCGTGGTGAGCCGCGTTTCCTCGCCGCCCGCCGCTGGAATCGTGTAGATATCAAAGTCTCCGTTGCGCTCGCCCACAAAGGCCAGCGTCTTTCCATCTGGAGACCAGCCGTGCCAGTAAGAAGGTGACTTCTGCGTGGTCCGCCTGGGCGTTCCACCTTCGAAGGGCACAATGTAGACCAGGGAACGGTGGTCCTCCTGCGATTGATCGCTGATTGCCAGCCACTTCGAGTCTGGCGAAATTCCGTGGTCATTGTTGCAGCGTGTCGCGAAACCCGTGTCCATGGTGACCGACGTGCCTCCCGTTAGCGGAATGCGCTCGATGCGGCCATCGCGATTGAACAGCAGCATGGCTCCGTCATGGGTCCAGTTCGGCGCTTCGAAGCGCCCCTGCGCCACGTACACTACCCGGCGGTCCGTTGACGCGATAGCGATGGTTTCCAGCGTGCTGTAAAGCTTGGTAGCGGCATTGGCCGCGGCCGGTGCGGCTACTACCTCGACGTTCGAGAACACCGCTCTCTCGACGATGTCTTTGTCGTGCGAGCAGACCCCGATCCCGACGTAGTAGGTGCCTTCGAGCGGCACCCGGGTTGATCCACCTGCCATGTGAAGTTCTTCGCCCTCACCCGCGATCGACATGAAGACATATTCACCGTGTTTTTCAATCCGTACCGTCTTCGGGCCCGACACGCTCGACTGGATCTCGTGTGTCGTTTCACCTTTCGCGTCGCGATACTGCAGCGACGTGAGCCCGCTTCCGTGCACCGCGATGTCGGCGTAGGCCGAGTCGGCGTCGAGGCTCTGACGGATCATCAGCACCGCCTTGCGATGTTCGTTCACACCCTTGCCGATAAAGTCGATAGTGGCTGCAAGGCTGACGTCCCCTGAGACTTTCTTCCACGCGAACTGAAACGCATCCGCTTTGAACCACATATTCTCGCCGCTGCCGGCAAGCGCGTAGGTGTGGTGTGCCGCATCGTATTCGGTCGAGCCGGCATGCAACACGGTCCCCACGTCCTGGTGTCCCTCAAATATCCCGACTGCGGAAGAGCCCTGCTCGCAAAAGAGGCGAGATGAGAGCACAGCCATGAGCAAAGGAAGAGCGAGAAATACGTGCCAGCGCGAGCGCATGTTCCTGCGGTCCACGAAAACCTCCACGTGTTTACGGTGAGATGCTCGATGTTCAACCATGATTCAAGCGGAACGGATTTTTCGATAAGCGTCGAGACACCGGTGCACGGTGTCGAGGGCAGGGAACCGGCTTCCCTCTTGTTCGATTAGGTAATACTCCACGCCCCCGACGTTTTCCCCGGCGGCGAAGATGTTCTTAAAGTCGGCCGTTCCTTCCCCGAACAAGACGGAATATCCCTTTGCTGGATCGGGTGACCAGTCCTTGCAATGCATGGAGCGGATGCGCCCGGGGTTCGCTCGAATCCATGCCACTGGATCCGAGCCCGCCTCCAGACACGTGCCGATGTCTAGTTGCAGCATGACGGACGGCCTCGTTTCTTGGGCGAGAATCTCGATCGGACGCTTGCCCTCGATCGGAGTGAACTCGGGCTGGTGATTGTGATATCCAGCCTTCAGTCCGGCAGGCTCCAATTGTTCGGCAGCGGTATTCAAACCAGCGGCTACCGTTTTCCACCCGTCGAGGCTGGTTTGCGGTTTCGAACTTGCCTGCACCACGTATTTGCTCCCAAGGATCAGGTTCCGGTCGTGCGCCTTCTGAATATTCTCGGGATGCAAGTAGTCCTCATTGTTGTGCGTGGAGAAACAGCGGATGCCAAGATCGTCCAGCAGCTTTCGCATCTGTTTCGTTTGTTGCTCGGTCCAGTCGAAGTAAGGGGCGTAGAACTCCACTCCTTGATACCCCATCTGGGCAACCGCTCGCACCGTCCCCTCTGGATCACGGTTCAGCTCGTCGCGAACCGAGTACAGCTCGAGACCTACCGGAATCGAACTCGACGCTCGCGCCAACATCGCCCACGGCAACGTCGTCGATACTGCAAGAAACGAACGTCGAGTGATGCGCGTAGCTGTCATCGTCAGAATCTCCCTGCGCTGGATTCTCTAGCGATTTGTTTTTCCGGCGCCCACTTTCTCGTCGAAAAACCTTGCCATCAGGTCCAGCGCCTCTTTGGTTTCCGGCAACTGGAAGTGATACCAGAAAGCGTGCGGCAGCGCCTCAAAAACTACAAGCTGAGCATCGTTGCCTGCGCTCAGTAGCGCGCGGTGGAACATCGCGGTATCACTCAGCAGCAGATCTCGTGTGCTGGTCACGAGCAAGCTCGGGGGCATTCCGTGTAGATCAGCGAATAGCGGCGACAGCACGGGATCCCTCCGGTCGGTGGACCCAGCATATTGATCCGGCGGCGCGTGTTTCGCATCGGGCACGCCCAGATCTCCGGGAAGTCCATCCAGCGTAAAGAAGGCCCGCGAGTCGCTGCTACGGCTGAAATCGGTGTGTACCGAGAAAATGCCCAACGCCGCCGGCAGTGGCAGCCCCAGTTGTTTCAGCCGCACCGTTGCCTCGCAGGTCAGAATCGCTCCCGCCGACGTTCCGAATATGCCGATATTCTGTGGCGGGTAGGTTTTCAGCAGTTCTGTGTATACCGCCACCACATCGTCCACGGCAGCGGAAAAAGGGTTCTCTGGAGCCAGCCTGTAATAGACCGACACGACTTTTATCTTCGCCAGACTCGCGATCGGAACCCCTTCAATCAGCGAACCTGAGTCGGAAATGAATCCGCCGCCGTGCAGGTTGATCAGCACGCGGTTCCGGTTCGCTTCCGGCATCCCGGTCGGTCGAATGACATCAGTTCGCACGCCTGCGATGCTAGTCTCGGCAATCTCCACCGGGTACAGCTTCCGCGCCTCCGCAGAGTCGTTTCTGCGCCATTCGTCGGTCGCTGCACGGATCTCTGCCAGGTTGTGAGCGCTCGACTTCTTCTGCGTCAGCGACGCCAGCCAGGTTTGCGCCTCCGGACTTATCGTGGACGGCATTGGAATCACTCTCGTGATCCGCGCGGTGCCATCCTCGTCGAACCTCGCGGAATTTCTTCGCGGATGCCCGCAGGAGATCGTGGCCAGAATCATCATCACCAGCACCAGCCCACGGGCGATCATCTGCCCTCCACGCCGGCTAATCTCCGCAGTCGTTCGGAAACGTTCAGTAGCTCCCGGCCCTCGTGATAAGCAGCCTTCCAGATCTGTCCTTTGTCCGGATTTACGGGTTTCCCATCAGGTCCGACCATCTCGTACACTCCGTGAAAGTCGCTGTCGATCTGATACGCCTGGATGAACTGCCATTGTGGCTGGAAAGCCTTGAAGTAGACGTCCCTCTGCTTGCCGTACTCTTCATGCATCAGGAGCAGGGAATTCAGCCCTTCCATCTGCACCCACCTTTCCTTCAGCCTTGATTCCGCCGGTTGCGAGGGCGGTCCCTGCCCCCGACTTCGCGCGACCATTCCGCTCCCTGGCAAAACGAAGCGCACCGCCACCCGGCGCAAAACCCGCTGAACACTCTTCCTGACCCTACTCGCGCACTCCCAACTTGTGTGCATGTGCACACCCTCAGTGGCTCTCGGATCATGATCCTTTCCTGTGGCTAGTGGTTCGGCGGCGCCCCCGCATCCTTCGCGGGCATTAGGTTTCCGAAAAGCGCGAAACCGCTTTTTCCGCCTTCGAACACGCGCTTTGCAGACCGCATATCATTCGATGCGAACAACCCTTCGCCGCTTACATCCGACACGGATAGGAACGTCGACGTACCCGGGTCTGCCTTGCTGGCGCGGATTGTCACGTCCTGTCCCCGCCGCAATGCGATCGCCGGCGCTGGCAACGACATAGATGCTTGCCGGCCCTCGAATCCATCCAGCTCTAGGTGGCGGAAGTCCTCGCACTCGATTCCGTTGGAGAAATACTCGGGAAGCCCCTCTCCCCAGCGCAAAGCCACATCGTGCATTGTTAGTCCGTCGATGTAACGCCCGTAGATTCCAGGAATGTCGTGCTTGAAGACAGCATTGGCCAAGCTGGTCGCGGTCCAGCGAAAGTCGAAGTTGCCGCCTGCAAGTTCGCTCGCCTTCTGTCGCGGTGCCCGGATCGTGAGGAAAAGGTGGTCCAGGTGCACATCGTGGATCCACGAGCCCGCATCCCCGTACATCACGATGCCGCTTTCGGTCTCGCCCACGATATTCGAGAACTGCACGTCGCGCACCTCTCCCGCTTTGTTCGTCCCTCGCGGCGGACCCACAGCAATGAAAATCGCTTCCGCCTTTCCCCACCAGTGCCCGGTGAGCAGCTGCGTCTCGATGGCGATATCGGAAAAGACAAGATGGGCGGTCCTCCCCTCACGCTCGTAGATTCCCAAGCCGCGGTTGGAATGAATCGTCAGGTTGGTGAACACGCCATAGCGCGTGTTCTCCAGCCGGATCCCCGACGAGTGCGAGACCAGCGAACAGTTGCTGACGCCCACATCGTCCGCTCCGAAAAATGCGAAATCGTCGTCGCCCGCGCGGATCTCGCAATCAGAAACATGCACGTCGCGGCACACGATGCAGTCGACCCCGTCGTTGTTCGGGAGCAACAGGCTGTTCAGGATGTGGATGCCGCTGATCGTAGCCTTCTCGCTGTGGCCAAGGTGCAGCGTCCAGTTCGGCGCGTTACGCAGGGTCACGTCGCGAATGACGATGTTCTTGCAATGTGTGAACACAATCATCGTCCCCGGACGTCCGTTCGCCTTGGTTTCGACCGGCCCGTCGGCGGTCTCGAGCATCGACTTCAGGAAGTCGGCGCCCTGGCGCGTGTAACGCGGATCGAAATCCAGCCCGTAGTGCGGCTTGGCGAAGTCGTAGAAGTCGTCCCCGCTGCCGTCAATCACGCCTTGTCCGACAATCGCTATGCTCTCGGCGTTGCGAGCGACGATGATTCCCACCCGGTCGCCCTCCCCAGTGCTGTTGACGCCGTATACGTGGCCGAAGCCATACTCTGCCGTCGAGCCATAGTCCGCCACATCTTTACTGCCCTCGACCACGGCCCCGGCCATCACCTCGAGAGTTACGTTGCTGAGCAGTTCGAACGTTCCCGTCAGGTACACGCCGGGAGGAAACACCACCGTTCCGCCTCCTGCACCTGAAGCCGCGTGAATGGCCTTGGCTATCGCGGAGGTGTCCAGGGTCTTCCCGTCGCCGGTAGCGCCATAGTCCCTGACGTCGAAGGCCGTTCGCGCATGCCTGTCGTGGCTGTTGGTATTCTGGCCGGCGGAAGCGTGTCCCGCGGCCGCGGTCAGCATTGCCAGAACAGTCAGTCCCACCACCTCACGACGGGGTGCGCCTGTGAGCACGCGTCTCTCCTTTGTGGATCACGACTGCGATTTCTAGCAAACGGCAGACTACGGCACGCTTTTCCAATACGCCTGGTGCCCGATGTAGTCATCGTCGGGCAGGTTCGCGATGATCAGCCGCCGGACCTCCAGTTCATCGATCTCGCCCTGCTTCTTGTAGACAACGTCTCCGCCCGGCCGGATCAACATGGTGTAGGGCACAGCTGCATTCCACTCCGGATCGAACGCTGCCATCATCGAGTAAATGTCCGTGGATCCCAACAGGAGGTTTGGGCTCGTGGCGTGCTGTCTTCCGAGCGCCGTGAGCACACCCGATTTTTCGTCCGGATAGTTGACGCTCACCGTCACCAGGTCGAATGCGCGATGTCCGTACATCCGGTACATCGTTTCCAGCTTCGGAAATTCGGTCACGCAAGGAGCGCACCACGTCGCCCAGAAATCCACCAGCAGCAGTTTTCCCGTCGAGTTACGCCGCAGCGCTTTCAAGTCGGCTTCGGTCGCCGGCTTGAGGTCCACCGGGCGGCCCTCGATCTCCAACAGTTCCTGCTTGCGCCCCTCTTCCTTGTACAGCCACTTGGTCGAGCACCCCACCGATGGCGTCTTCCCAACCACCACGGGCTTGCCCGTGAGCAGGGAATCAAGAGCTTCGCGCGCGTCTCGCCGAGTCACCAGCGGTTCGCGGGGATTGTTGTCGATCCGTCCTTCGTACCGCAGCTTCCGCTCGGCATCAAAAATAAACACGTGTGGAGTCGCCGAGGGGCCGTACGCTCGCGCCGTCTTCTGCGTGTCGCCGTCGTATAAGTAAGGAAAGTTGAAGTGTCGGTAGGCCGCTCGTATCTTCATGTCGTCGAGCGTGTCGCCCACGTCGGTGTACCCCATTTCGTCCAGCCGCACCGCGTTCGGACCGTTTGGCTGGATCGCAACGAACGCCACCCCTCGATCCTGATAGTCCGCTACCAGCTGCTTCAGGCGGCTCTCGTACAACTGCGACGTCGGGCAGTGATTGCAGATGAACGCCACAACTAGAATCGGAGCCTTGGCATAGTCCTTCAGGCAGTGCGTTCCGCCGTCGATTCCCACCAGGCAAAAATCTGGCGCCGATGCGCCTAGCGCCAGCACAGGGGGGCCACTCTCGTCGGCGAACAAGCCTGATGACAACAGCATGGGGAGAACCCAGATACAGACGAGAGAGAATGTCCGCGTTGCCAAAGCTGCCCTGCGGCCGATCGCGACCTTGTTAACCTTGGTCATGTTCTGCTGAGCCTCCGGCTCAGTATCTCCTCAGCAACTCGAGCATCTTGCGATGTAGTTTGTACCCTTCGCGGCCCCGGCAACTTCTGAGGCAAGAGCAGTGTCGACGCCCAAACGTCCATCGGCCCATGCCAGCGCTGTGGTCTTCACACCGATCGACGATCCATGTGAAGATCTCGGAACTTCAAGCGCTGAAGTATTTTTTCTCGGGCCCCGAGTATATGCCGAAGCGATCCTTCAGATAAACGATGAACTCGGCATGAGTAACGACTACTCTGTATTTGCTGAGGGGGCTCGGGTCGGGGATCGTGACAGTGCTCCTCGGCCAAGGCTAGAGAGCGATTCCCCACGAATGCTTGCCGCACCAGGCGCTGCCCACTCTTCCAGGACTGTCAATCCAGAAAACGTGTACACTGCTCCTCGCTAAACACCCAAGGAGGCCGTGTCCATGATCAAGCGCAGAGAATTGCTCCGGAATAGTCTGATCGGAGCCGGAGGGCTCCTGCTCACCCGGCATTCTCCGTGGGCCGCCGCCTTCGATGCCACAGGGGCCGACTCTCGCATCGAGGTGCTGCCTGCAGAACCACTCGGCACGATCTCTCCCAACATCTACGGACACTTCACCGAGAATCTCAGCGGTGTGGTCTACGACGGCATGTGGGTCGGCGAGAATTCCAAGGTTCCCAACATCAAAGGCATCCGCAAAGAACTGGTCGACGAGATGCGCAAGATCAAACCTCCGGTCGTGCGCTTTCCCGGAGGCTGCTTTGCCGATAGCTACGACTGGAGAGACGGCATCGGCCCCGCTGACAAGCGTCCGCGCCGCACCAACTTCTGGGCGTTCGGGGAAACCGCCCCTGCTCCTGCCAGTCACAAGTACGACCCCAACCAGTTCGGAACCGATGAGTTCGTACGCTTCTGCAAGCTGATTGGCGCCGAGGCCTATCTCGCCGGCAACGTGCGCAGTCTTTCCGCTCAGGAGTTTTATCGTTGGGTCGAATACTGCAACTCTCCGGTGGGCAGCACAACCCTCGCCGACATACGAGCCGCCGCAGGGTCTCCCGAGCCTTATAACGTCCGCTACTGGGGCGTCGGTAACGAATCCTGGGGATGCGGTGGCAACTTTACGCCCCAGGAATATGCGGTGGAGTTTCGCCGCTACACCACCTGGGTCCCGGATTTCAAGGGGGATCTCGCTTTCATTGCTTCCGGCCCCGATGGCGACCGCTGGAGTTGGACGCACGGGTTCTTCGAGGAAATCCTCCGCAAGGGAAAAGAACAACTGCGTTCGATCTACGGCATAGCGCTCCATCATTACGCGTGGAATCTCAGTCGCGGCGCCACTCAGGATTGGGAGAAAGGAAAAGGCGATGCACTCAAGTTCGATCCCGTCGATTGGTACGAACTGCTGCGCGAAGGCGACCGCATGGAAGGCCTCATCAACGGGCATTGGCAAGTGATGGCGGAATTCGACCCCGAGCACTCGGTAAAGCTGGTGGTAGACGAGTGGGGTCCCTGGTACCGTCCCGGCAGCGAGGCGACCCCCGGCGACCAGATCGAGCAGATGCCCACCCTGCGTGATGCCGTCTTCAGCGGCATGACGCTCGACACCTTCAATCGTCATCCCGAGAAAGTCACGATGGCCGCGTGCGCGCAGTTGATCAATTGTCTGAACAGCCTGTACCTGGCTCACGAAGACAAGTTCTGCGTAACCCCCGTCGGTCACGTTTTTTCCATGTACGCGGCGCATCAGGGCGGGCAGGGATTGCGCACAATATTCTCGGCGCCTGGCATCAGCTACGATCGCGATGGCAAGGCCGCTTCGTTCTGGGGACTCCGCGGGTCGGCCTCGCTGCACGGCAAGGAAGTGGTCCTCACCGTTGTGAATCCGGCGGTAAGCACGCCGCGTGAAACCGAAATCGGAATACGGAGCGCCAGCGTGCAATCCGGCTCTGCGACCACGCTCACGCACTCCGACATTCACGCTCACAACACCTTTGAGCAACGAACCGTGGTTGTACCGCAAAGTCGCTCATTGGATGTCAAAGGGCGCATTCTGACTTACACATTCCCACCCGCCTCGGTCACAAAGCTGGTGCTAACTTTGGCTTAGGTGGGTGAACGGAGGGCGACGCGCTCGCCGTCCGCTTCTTCAATCTCGTAGGTTGAGTTGATCAACAGGATCGTTACTGGTGCGTAGCGACGTGGCGTGAGTTGGAGTTCTTAGGCGTGCTCGGCGAATTCAGACTTGTGGATTCACGCAGGATGAGGTTTGTTTTGAGCACGTATTCCGTTCCGCTGGGTGCGGGTGTCTGCCGTTCCACGTCCGCCATCAGCGCGTTGAACGCCAGTCGAGCGAGTTCCGCTTGCGACATCTGGATGGTTGTAAGTGGCGGAAGAACGAATTGGGCGAGGTGAATGTCATCGAACCCAATCACCGAGAGGTCATCGGGAATCGTCAGCTTCGCCTCGTGGCTCTTCCGCATCACACCAATTGCCGTCATGTCATTGGAGCACATGACGGCGGTCGGCCGCACCGGCCGCGCCAGCAATCGCTCGAAGGCGGCCATTCCGCCTTCCAGGGTATGGTTGCCCTCGACGATCAGCCCAGGATCGGATTCCAATCCAATCTCCTGCATCGAGCGCAGGAACGCTTGCTGCCGCGCCACCGCCGATTTCAGGCGTAGCGGTCCCGTAATGAACGCAATTTTTTCGTGGCGGAGGGCAGCCAGATGCTGAACTCCTTGCCTGATACCGTGCACGTAATCGATTCGTATGTTGCTGACCGCCGGCCGCTGCGGCCCCACGTCCACGAACACGAGCGGTACCTTTCTCACCTTTAGACCTTCCAACAGTGCCTCTTCCATACCGAAAGTCAGCACGGCCACGCCTTCCACGCGGCGCTCAAGCATGCGGCGCACGGCACCTTCCATGCGTTTGGGATCGTTACCGGTCGAACTGAGCAGAATTTCGTAGTCGCGCTGTACCGCGATCGCCTCAAACACCTGGACGATTTCCGGAAAGAACGGATTCGTAATATCGGAGATAATGAGACCAAAGATCCGGCTCCGCCCCGACACCAACGCGCGCGCCTGCGTGTTGGGGTAGTAGCCGAGTTCCTCGATCACGTTCCACACACGCTTCGCCATCTGAGGGTTCACGGTGGGAATTCGGTTCACAACGCGTGACACTGTGGCGGTGGAGACTCGCGCTCGCTTGGCAATTTCTCGGATATCCATTTGGGGTGGTGTCCGGTGGCCTGCCGGGATTCTAGCATGGTAAACGTTGCCTCATACGTTGACATTATCAGAAAGGTACTCGCGACTTGTCGGTGTTTGTGGGGTGTGGATTACCTCGTCTGGATCAGGCAGGTAGCACGCAGGTCCGCTTCCCGGGAGGGTGGAAACCTACGGTCGTGCACCCCCCGAACGGAGATTGACAAAAGCCGCGGCGTGCTCTAATTTCTCGGAGCACGGTAAACGATTACTGTAGCAGTCTTCCGCCCGCCGGGGCCTCTCATGTTGCTGACTAGCTTGCGCGAAGCCGTGCTCGACGCCAATCTCGAACTGGTCCGCCGCGGCCTTGTCCTTTATACCTTCGGCAATGTCAGCGGCATCTCCCGCAAAGATGGCCTGGTCGTTATCAAGCCCAGTGGTGTCCCGTACGAGACCATGACTCCGGCGCACCTTGTCATCACCGATTTGGAAGGCAAGCCAGTCGAGGGAAATCATCGCCCATCCTCGGATCTTCCTACCCATATTGCCCTCTACAAGGCGTTTCCCGACATCGGTGGCGTGGCGCACACCCACTCTGAATACGCTACCGCGTGGGCCCAGGCCCGGCGCGTCATTCCGTGCTTCGGAACCACCCACGCGGACTACTTCCACGGTCCGGTTCCCGTCACTGAAGTGATGACGGACAAGGATATTGCCTCCGACTACGAGCTGAACACCGGGCATGCTATAGTGCGGGCGTTCCAGCGAATCGATTATGCGGCAATTCCCGCGGTCCTGGTCGCCAACCATGGACCGTTTTGTTGGGGACCCGACACGCAAATCGCTGCCCACAATGCCGTCATCCTGGAGTCGGTTGCTCGCATGGCATACTTCACCGGCGGAATTAACCATGCCGCCGAGCCCATCGGCCGCGGACTTCACGACAAGCACTACCTGAGGAAGCACGGTAAGAACGCATACTACGGGCAGCCAAAGGACACGAAATGACGCTAGCTTTGGCCTCGATTGTTCCAGAACGACTCGTGCATATGTCCACAGTGGACATCGCGATCGTCGTGATTTATTTCGCCTTAGTCCTCGCTATCGGCTTTTACCTGAAGCGCTTCGCTACCACCGGCGAAGACTTCTTTCTGGCCGGTCGCGAGATGACCGCTTGGGTCGCCGGGTTGGCCTTCGTTTCCGCCAACCTCGGTTCGCTGGAATTGCTCGGCTGGGCTGGGAACGCCTACCAGTACGGCATTATGGCCGCGCACTGGTATTGGATCGGTGCCATTCCCGCCATGGTGTTTCTGGGCATCGTGATGATGCCTTTTTACTACATATCGAAAACCCATTCTGTCCCCGGTTACCTGCAATTGCGCTATGGACCTGAGGCCAGCGGGCTTAGTGCTGTGACCTTCGCCGTCATGACCATCCTGATGTCGGGCGTCAACATGTATGCCATGGCCGTGGTCATGCAAGTTGTCCTGGGCTGGAACATCCACTTCAGTCTCATCACGTCTTCCTTGACGGTCGGCATCTACGTGGCGGCGGGCGGCCTGTTTTCGGCCATTTTCAACGAAGTCCTGCAGTTCTTTCTCATCTGGTTCGGCGCCCTCCTTATTCCTATCCTCGGTCTGATCGAAACCGGCGGGTGGAATGGCATGGTCGCCCGGATTCACCAGAATTTTCCCGGCCAGGACTTCACCCATATGTGGGGCCCGATGCACTCCTTCTCCTCGAACCCGATGGGCATTCACTGGACCGGCATCGTGTTTGGCCTTGGAGCTGTGCAGGCGATGGGCTACTGGACCACAGACTTTCTGGTCGTGCAGCGCGTCTTATCTGCCAAGAATGTGCGGTCGGCGAAATTGGCGCCCATCATCGGTTCGTTTTTCAAGATGGCTGTGCCGTTGATCGTGATTCTTCCTGGCTTGCTCGGGCGCGCGGTCCTGCCGATGCACCTGGTTCCGGGCAGCGAGGCGTTGCCGGGGCAATATAAATATGACGATGTGCTTCCCCTGATGCTCGCCCGCTACTGCGGTCCCGGCCTGTTGGGCTTGGGCATTACTGCGCTGGTAGCCGGCTTCATGGCCGGCATGGCCGGAAACGTCAGCGCGTTTGCCACCGTGTGGACCTACGATCTCTATCGTCCATTTATCCGCAAGGACGCCCCGGACAGGCACTACGTGTCGATGGGCCGTTGGTGCACCATCATCGGCTTGATCGTCAGCATTGGGACTGCGTATCTGGTGATGCGCTTCGCCAGCATGATGGACTACGTGCAGGCCCTCTTCGGATTCTTCATCGCGCCTCTGTTTGGCACCGTGTTGCTCGGCATGATGTGGAAGAGGGTCAGCCGCTCCGCCGGTTTTCTGGGCTTGCTGGCCGGGGTGAGCTCCTCCGTCACCATGTTCACCCTCATGAAGCTGGATACGCGTTGGGTCAGTGTGTTCGCGTTGTCTCCAATGGCGAAAGGACTCGCGCAGGCCATGTATCAGGCGCTGTGGTCCTGTGTAACCTGCGTTGTCGTCACCGTTCTGGTAACTCTTGTCACGAAACCCCGGCCCGACGCGGAGCTGAGGGGCTTGGTCTATTCCCTTACGGAAGTCGCACACGAAGAACACACAAATTGGTTGCACCGGCCGATTGTCTGGGGCGCGCTCGCACTCGTTGCTTTAGTGGTTCTGCAAATCATTTTCTGGTGATTCTCTATGAGCGAAAAACATCACATCATCCCGGTGTGGTTCTTCGTGGGAGTGCTGTTCTCTATCTATGGAGTCCTGATTTTCGTGAGCGGCTTGGCGGAGTGGTCGCATCCGTCGGCCACGGTCGAGGCTGAGTTACACGCCCCGGTTTGGTGGGGCGCCCTGTTGATGGTCCTGGGAAGCTTGTACTGCACTCTGTTCCGGCCGAGTAAGTACAAGTAGCGTTTGCCAGCTTCTCAAGCACCAGCAACCGGTGGCAGAACCTGCACCGAGATGCCGCCCCGACTCGGTGAGGCAAGTCCGGAAGCGGCGTCAGTATTTTGAAGGGGAAGGAAACGGGCCATGGCGAATACAAAAAAAATGACGATGGGGCTGATCGTTGGGAATCGTGGCTTCTTCCCCGATCACCTGGCCAAGAGTGGCCGCGAAGAAATCCTTCGCGTTCTCGAAGCCGCAGGCATGGACGTGGTCGCGCTGAGCCCTGAGGAAAGCAAGTACGGCGCAGTCGAAACCCGCGAAGAGTCCAAACGTTGCGCCGACCTGTTTAAGCGCAATCGCGACCGCATCGACGGCGTGATCGTGACCCTGCCCAACTTCGGCGAAGAGCGCGCCATCGCTGACACGCTTCGCCTCGCTGACTTGCACGTCCCCGTCCTTGTTCAGGCCACACCCGATGATCCCAAGAAGATGACCATCGCCTTCCGCCGCGACAGCTTCTGCGGAAAAATGTCGGCGTGCAATAACCTGCGCCAGTATGGCATCCCCTACTCGATCACCACTCTCCACACCGAAGCTCCGGACTCGCCCGAGTTTGCCAAGGATCTCCAGTGGTTCGCCGCCGTCTGCCGCGTGGTGAACGGCTTCCGCAACCTGAGGGTCGGCGCCATCGGCGCGCGTCCAACTGCCTTCAACACCGTCCGTTACAGCGAAAAGATTCTCGAATCGCAGGGCATCTCCATCGAGACCCTCGACCTCTCCGAGGTTTTGGGCCGTATCGAGCGGATGAAAGACAATGATGACGCGGCCCAAGCGAAGCTTGCTGCCATCAGGAAGTACGTGGACTCAAAAGACGTCCCGGCGGCTGCCCTGATGAAGATGGCCAAGCTCGGTGCGGTTGTCGACCAGTGGATGGCCGCCACCGAAGTCGCCATCAGTGCGGTGCAGTGCTGGACTTCGATCGAAGAGAATCTCGGCGTCGTCCCCTGCACCATCATGAGCATGATGAGCGACAGCCTGCTCTCCAGCGCCTGTGAAGTGGATATCTGCGGCGTCCTCGGCATGCATGCTCTGCGCCTGGCTTCCGGTACGCCCTCGGCGCTTCTCGACTGGAATAACAACTACGGCGCCGATCCCAACAAGGCCGTCTGTTTCCACTGCTCCAACCTGCCCAAGCACTTCTTCCGCTCGGTGAAGATGAACTTCCAGGAAATCATCGCTGGCACGGTCGGCAAAGAAAATACCTTCGGCACCTGCGTCGGCTTGATCAAGCCGGAAAAAATGAGTTTCGCGCGCTTCTCCACCGACGACACCGCCGGGAAAATGCGCGGCTACGTGGGCGAAGGCAGGTTTACCGACGATCCGCTCAATACCTTCGGCGGCGCCGGCGTTGTCGAGATCCCCCACATGCAGAGGCTTCTGCACTATATCTGCGAGAACGGTTTTGAACATCACGTCGCTGCCAACCTCTCCACCGTCGCCGGCGCGGTTCAGGAAGCAACCACCCGCTACCTCGGCTGGGATATGTACTGGCACGACGGACCCAACGGAGCCTGCTGATGGCCATTGTTGCCGGCGTCGACTTCGGCACCCTCAGCGTTCGTGTCTCGATCGTGGACAGCGAGCGGGGTCTCCTGAACTCCGCCGTCGCCGAATACCCACTCCACCGCAAGCGGGAAGATCCCGAGTACGCCACTCAATCGCATGCCGACCACATGCGCGCCCTTGCCGCCGCCACGCGCCAGGCACTTAAGAATGCCGGCGTCTCGGGGGACAAAATCGAGGCCATCGCCCTCGACACCACTGGCTCCTCCGTCATCCCCGTTGGCGCGGGCATGGAACCGCTCGACGACTACTACCTCTGGTGCGACCACCGCGCGAAAGGCGAAGCTGCCGAAATCACCGAGGCCGCCCACCGCGAGGGACTGGAGGCCATCGAGTGGTGTGGTGGCGTCTATTCCTCCGAGTGGGGGTTCTCCAAACTCCTGCATTGGCTCCGTCACAACCCCACGCTGCGCCCACGGTTTGTCTCCGCCTTCGAGCACTGCGACATGGTGGCCGCCACGCTCTGCGGCATCACCGATTCGAAAAAAGCAAAGCGCAGCGTCTGCGCCATGGGCCACAAGTGGCTCTGGAACGCATCTCTCGGAGGCCTCCCCCCCCAAGAGTTCCTGACCAAGGTCGATCCCCTCCTCGACGGCGTTCGTGAAAAGCTGGACGGCGAGTTCGCCGCCTCCGACCAGATTGCCGGAACGCTCTCGCCTTACTGGGCCGAGCAACTTGGCCTCAAGGCCGGGATCCCGATTCCCGTCGGCGCCTTCGACGCGCACTGGGACGCCATCGGCGCCGGCTGCCGTACCGACGATATGGTCAACGTCGTCGGCACCTCAACCTGCATCATCGGCATCACGCCCTCGGTGAACCTCGTGCCTGGGGTCTGCGGCGTGGTGCAGGGAAGTGTTCACCCCCGCCGGACCGGAATCGAAGCCGGACTCTCTGCTGTGGGTGACATCTTCAACGCCATCGCGACCCGCGCCGGCACCGACGTCGCTACCCTGAGTAAAGGCTTGGAGGATTACCGCGCTGGCCAGACCGGACTCCTTCGCCTCACCTGGGACAACGGCGACCGCACCGTCCTGGTGAATCCCAACCTGCGCGGCGTGACCCTCGGGTGGAACCTGCAGACCACGGCCCAGGACGAGCTATTCGCCGCCATTGAGGGCACCGCCTTCCACACCCGCGTCATCCTCGACCGCATGGCCGGCCATGGCGTGCACATCAAGCGCGTCATCAATGCCGGTGGTATTCCGCAGAAAAACGACGTTCTGAACCGCATCTACGCCAGCGTTCTCGGTTGTCCGGTGCTTGTCCCCAGCAGGAGCGTGGTGAGTCTCGGCTCCGCTATTTTTGCGTTCCTTGCCGCCGGTACTTTCAAGTCCGTAGAAGACGCGCAGGATAAGATCTGCCCTACCAACAAGGTCTACGAGCCCGACTCCGATGCGCAGCGCGTCTACAACCTGCTCTACCCGCTTTATCGCGACCTGTACTTCGCCCTCGGCGAGCCAGGCAAGAATCCATTGGCCAGCGTTCTGCCCACGTTGATTCGTGTATCTGAGTCCGTGCTCAAGGATCGAGTTCTCGCAAAAGCCTGATCCGATTGTGAAACACCTCCGCCCCTATCTGCGTTGGCTTGCGACATCCGCTGCGCTCTTCAGCCTCCTGACGCCTGCAGCCGCAGCCCAAACGGGTCAGTCCTTCCTCGCCGAAAGCCCACCCATGGGCTGGAACAGCTGGGACTCGTATGGCACCACTATCACCGAAGCCGACTTCAAAGCCAATGCCGAATGGCTCGCAGCCCATCTGAAGCCTTTCGGCTGGCAGTTCGCTGTCATCGACATGGAGTGGTTCGTCACCAATCCCACACCGGAAGGGAACTCGAAAACGTCGCAGTTCAGCCTTGATGTCCACGGCCGCTATATTCCGCCCGTGAGCCGGTTTCCGTCTGCCGCCAACGGCGCCGGGTTCAAGCCTATTGCCGACTATGTGCACTCACTGGGCTTGAAATTCGGTATCCACATTCTTCGTGGTGTGCCCAAACTAGCGGTCGAGGAGAATCTCTCCATCGAGGGCTCCGAATACCACGCCGCCGATGCCGTGAACACCTCCGACCTTTGCCCCTGGAATCCCGACAACTACGGAACTGACCCTTCGAAGCCCGCAGCCCAGGCCTATTACGATTCCATCGCCCGCCTCTATGCCGGGTGGGGCGTCGATCTGATTAAAGTCGATTGCATCGCGAGTCGTCCCTACAAGGGGGACGACATCCGTACGTTGAGTCTCGCGCTCCGCAAGACAGGCCGCCCCATCGTTTTAAGCCTATCCCCCGGGGCCGCGCCCATCGAAAAAGTCGACGAGATGCGTGAGTACGCGCAAATGTGGCGCATCTCCGATGACATCTGGGACCTTTGGCACAGCGACGTCCAGTACCCCCAAGGCCTCGGCGACCAATTTCCCCGGATCGCAAAATGGGCGCCGCTTACCGAAGCCGGCCACTGGCCCGACGCTGATATGCTGCCCCTCGGTTACCTCGGACCCGCCCCCGGATGGGGCAAAGCGCGCTCGACCCGGTTGACTCACGACGAGCAGCGTACGCTGTTCACGCTCTGGTCCATGTTCCGTTCTCCGCTCATGATGGGCGGAAATCTGCCCTCGATCGATGCCTGGACCACCGCGCTGCTGTCGAACCCCGAAGTCATCGCTCTCGATCAGCATTCCGCCGGCGCGAGCCCGGTGATTACCACCGACAAGACCGTCGTCTGGAAGTCGCGCGCCGATTCTGGCGACTTGCAGTACCTGGCCATCTTCAACCTGGGCAATACGCCCGACAATCCCCAGTACTCATGGAAAGATCTGGGATTCGTTGCATCAAAATACGAGGTGCGCGACCTCTGGGCACACAAAGATCTCGGCGTCGTCGGATCCGTTACCGCCACGGTCCCATCGCACGGAGTCGTGCTCTACGGTATAGTGCCTGTGCCTGGCGCCGAATGACTTGCTCGATAAAGGGAGGGAATGATGAGACTTCGTTGGATGATCTGGGCATTGTTGATATCTTGGATGACAGGGGCGTGCGTCTGCGCGCTCAACGCAGAGGCTAAATCGACGATGAAGAAACAGCCATTCGGCAAAACCGGAGCAGGAGAGCCGGTCGATCTCTACACCCTGACCAACAAAGCAGGCATGGAAGCCACCATCACGAACTTTGGCGGCATCGTGACCTCTTTGACCGCACCCGATCGGAACGGGAAAATGGGCGACGTCGTCCTCGGCTACGACCAGCTCGATGGCTATCTCACCAACAAAGCCTTCTTCGGCGCCCTTATCGGCCGCTACGGAAACCGCATCGCCCACGGACAGTTCAAACTCGTCGGTACCACCTACAACATTCCCAAGAACGACGGCGAAAACACTCTCCACGGCGGCACCACCGGCTTCAACAAGCGTCTCTGGACCGCCAAAGATGTTTCTGGCCCGCACGGTCAGGCCCTCGAACTCACCTATCTCAGCAAAGACGGCGAAGAAGGGTATCCCGGCAGTCTCTCCGTCAAGGTCGTTTACACCTTGACCGACACGAACGAATTGAAGATTGACTATTCCGCCACGACGGACAAGGAAACTGTCCTCAATCTCACCAATCATTCTTATTTCAACTTGGCCGGTCAGGGAAATGGCGACATCCTCGAGCACCAGCTCACCCTGGTTGCCGACCGCTTCACTCCCGTGGACGCCACGCTCATCCCCACCGGCGAGCTGCGTCCTGTTAAAGGCACGCCCTTTGACTTCACCAAGCCGATGGCCATCGGCTCGCGCATCAACCAGGACGACGAGCAACTCAAGTTCGGCAAAGGATACGACCACAACTGGGTGCTCAACAGCGGGGGCAAAGGCGGCGTAACCTTGGCCGCGGAAGCCTACGAGCCCAAGAGCGGGCGCGTCCTCCAGATCCTCACCGATCAGCCTGGCATCCAGTTCTACACCGGCAACTTCCTCGACGGTACCATCACCGGCAAAGGCGGCAAGGTCTACAACCATCGCGCGGCCTTCTGCCTTGAGACCCAGCATTTCCCTGATTCTCCCAACCATCCCTCATTTCCAACGACAACCCTGAAGCCGGGCCAGCACTACCACACGGTCACGATCTTCAAGTTTTCGAAGAGATAGACGCTGGAATCGCAGGGCACACGGGAATCGATGGATGCTGGTTCACGGCGCGCCTTCGGGCGCGCCAAGTTTTTGCGCGAATCGGACAGTCAGTCTCGGTCACCTGAAATCCATTTGCCCTGTCATCCCAAGCGAAGCGAAGGCGTGCGCCGAACGTAGTCGAGGGACCTTGCGTTACTTTCGATCACCTCCCGCCTTGGCTAGTCTTCGCCACGCGCGCCCTGATCTAGCGCGCCAAGTTTTTGCGCGAATCGGAAAGTCGGTCTCGGTCACTGAAATCCATTTGCCCTGTCATCCCGAGCGAAGTGAAGGCGTAAGCCGAACGCAGTCGAGGGACCTTGCGTCACTTTCGATCACGTCCCGCCTTGGCTGGTCTTCGCCACGCGGGCCTTGATCTACCCTACGCCCGCAACGTCACCACCGCTGCGCTCGCGGCCGGCACACGCACCAGCGCTTTTCCTCCCTCGACCCGCAACTCTTCCACTGGGGCAGGGTGCCATTCCCCACTAGGAGTCACCTCCGCCCCACCGAGACGCACGCCCGTCTTGCTCTCGAGCGAAGGTCCCGTCAATCGGACCACCGAGGCTTTCTTGGAGGTCCCTGCCCCCTCAACATGCACCTGCGCGTCCGACGCGCTTTCTTTATTAATGAGGGTCACCACCGTGTGATCGTGGCCCGGTTGGGTCCCGAACGCTTCCAAGTTGCTGCCTCCGGCGTCTAGATGACACGCGAAGAGCCGGCCCATCCCCGCCTGCGCGAACGCCAGCATGCCGTAGTACTCCGGAGTCGCCGTGTAGTGCCCGTGTTCGTCGTCCCCGATGGGTGAATACGAGCTGATGAATCCCAGCTGGTTGACCCCTGTCTCCATGTTGACTCCGCCGCAGCCCCCCGCGGCGAGCGTGTACATGAAGCTCAGCATCCACAGCGCTGAGGCGAACGCATCGCTGACTCCGGGTTTGCCTCCGCCCGAAAACGAGTTGGTCTCGCAAATGCGATAGGGAAGTCCGCTGGATTTCGACGCCGCGCTCAGCTGCGCCAGCATCGGCGCAAGCTTCGGGTCGGGGTGCAACAGCTTGTCGATGCTGCTCGTCGGGTTCTGGCCCTCGCGGTAGTAGTGGTGCGTCAGCAGCTTGATGTCTTTGCCCTCGTCTCGGGCAAAGTCTGCAACCCATGAGGTCTCAATGGCGACATCCGGCCCGGCCAATGGAATTCCCGGAAGTTCTTTTCGCAAGGCATCGCGGAACTCGCGATACTCCCGTAGAAAATCTCCATAGCCGTACCCCTTCTTGCGGTGGATTTCCCGGTGCGCGAAAAGATCGGGCTCATTGCCGATCTCGAAGGCGAGAAGACTCGGCCGGATCGCCGCCAGTACCGCTCGCGCCTCCTCAATCGCATTCTCCTTGGTACCCCGGCCAAGATTGAGGCCCCAGATCAATTTCCAGCCCGTGGCTTCGAGAAACGTCCCAAGGTCCCGCAGCACCGCGTCATTCACTACTGAACCCGGCCCGGTTTCGGGCGACGAAAGCGCCGACCCCGCTGGTGCGTAGCTGGAATAGTCCGATGTGTTGCCCCCAATGCGGATGATTCCTTGCAAGCCCAGCGTCCGCACCAGCCGTACGTACATGGCATCGTCGCGGCTTAGAAGACCCGGACGCGCCACCGACGAGATTTCATATCCGAGCCCTAAGAAGTCCGGAGGAATCTCGGCAACCGTCCGTGCAGGATCCAGAACGAGCCTGGCCGAAGCCGTCTCCGGTGAAGGCCAAGCCCTGGCCCGTGTGCGGCTGACCGCGGCCGATCCCGCCACAACTGCCGCGCCGTAAAGAAACTGCCGTCGCTGCATCGCTCTCTCCTTGCTTACGCCGGGCGCGAGTCTATCAAATCTCGACGAATGTTGAGCCCCCCATCGGTCCCAAAACGCTCTCGTGCTAATCTGTCTTTCCTGACCGCAATGTCGCCTATCGACCCGATGCATCTGCTCATCAGGAAATCCGGGATTCACGGTTCCGGATGCTATACCACGGTCCCGATTTCCGCCGGCACCCACATCGTCGAATACACCGGCACCCGACTTTCCAAGGAGGAAGCCGACGTTCTCTACTCAGAGCGTCTTGATACGTACCTCTTCTGCATCGGAGAAGGTGAGTACGTCGTCGACGGCGACAGTGTCGCTGCCTTCATCAACCACAGCTGCGACCCCAACTGCGAAACCGACGAATTCGACGAACACATCTGGATCATCGCCATGCGCGACATCGCCGCCGGCGAGGAACTCTGCTACGACTACAACCTCTACGACGGCGATGACGATGATGCCGCCGTCTGCCACTGCGGGGCCAAGGCGTGTCGCGGCAGCATGTACGGCGAAGAAGAGTTGGAAAAGCGGGCCAAAGCGGCAGAGAAGTCGGCCGAGAAAGCCAGCTAGCGGCGCGCCTATTCCCGGAAATCCCATGCCCTTGCAGATCGTCCAGGTCGGCGACCCCGTTCTCAGGCAGCGCGCCCGTCCGCTTTCGAAAGCTGAAATTCTGAACTTCGAGATTCAACGTTTGATTGAAGAGATGCGCGAGACCATGCGCGCAGCGCCCGGCGTCGGCCTCGCCGCGCCACAAATTGGCCGCGACCTGCAACTCGCCGTCATCGAAGACCGCGAGCAATACCACAAAGACATCGACCCGGGTCAGCTTGCTGCCCGCGAACGCAAACCGGTTCCATTCATGGTTCTGGTCAACCCGGAAATCACTTGGCGCTCCGACGACACGAAAGAATTTTTCGAAGGTTGCTTAAGCTTGGCTGGATTCTCAGCGATCGTTCCGCGCGCCCGGTCTGTCCGAGTGAACTACTTCGACGAACACGCCACGCCCCGTTCCATCGAGGCCACCGGCTGGCACGCTCGCATCCTGCAACACGAAATCGATCACCTGCAGGGTCACCTCTACCTCGACCGCATGCGCAGCCGCACCTTCACATCCCTTGATAACTTAAAGAACTACTGGAAGGATCTGCCGCCCGCGGAAGTCCTGGCCCGGCTCGAATAGGTTTGTAGCGCTCGTCGAAATCCACGTTGTGCGCTTGCGAGGTGTGACTACTTAGCGACCTGTCATCCCGAGCGCCGTGAGGCGTTCAGCCGAACGAAGTCGAGGGACCTTGCGTTTTACGTCGACCTACCCCCGCACCAGCACATGCTGCAAACTCTTCACCGCCCGCATGTACTGCGCGCGCTCGAACGCCGCCGGATCGGGGCACCGCAGCTGGCTCATGCTCCCCTGCATTTGCTGCACCGACTCGTATTCGTGCAACTCCATCCATTCCCGCACGCCTTGCTCGACGTAGCGCAGGTGGTTGATTCCGTTGCGCAGTAGCGCCGAGCACAGCATCGTCACGTTTGCGCCCACCATCAACAGCTTGATCACGTCCTGAGGATCGTGCACCCCGCTGGTCGCAGCGAAGCTCGCCTGGATCCGCCCGTACAAAATTCCGATCCACGTCAGCGGCAGCCGCAGCGCCTGCGGCGTGCTCAGCAAGACGTTCGGCCGGATCTCCAGCTCTTCCAGGTCGATATCCGGTTGGTAGAAGCGATTGAACAGCACCAGCCCGTCAGCCCCCGCCTGATCCAGCCGCCTGGCCATGTTCGCCAGGTTGCTGAAGAACGGGCTGATCTTCACCGCTACGGGGATCGCCACCGCCGCCTTCACTGCCTTCACGATGTCAAGATACGTCTGCTCCACTTCCGCTGAGCTCTTTTCTGGATCCGTCACTACTGAGTAGATGTTGCACTCGATCGCGTCCGCCCCCCCCTGCTCGATTTCCTTCGCATACTCCGCCCAGCCGCCCGCAGTCGCGCCATTCAGACTCGCGATGATCGGAATCGCCACCGCCGCCTTGGCTTTGCGGATATGCTCCAGGTAACCCTCCGGTCCCAGCCGGTACTCGCTGGCCTGCAGAAAGTAGGTGAGCGATTCCGCGAAACTGTCGGTCCCTGCCGTCAGGTGATAGTCGAGCTCGAGCGACTCCTGCCGCAGCTGCTCCTCGAAAAGCGAATACAGGACTACCGCCGCCGCGCCTGCATCCTCGAGCCGCCGGATGCTGCTCACTTCCTGCGACAACGGCGACGCCGAAGCCACCAGCGGCGTTCGCAACTGCAATCCCAAGTACTGGGTCGTAAGATCGCTCATAACTTCTCCTTACTAAGAAAGACAGACGCGATTGAAAAGTAGCGCCGGCATCTTGCCGGCTGTCCCGAGGGCATCCTGCCCTCGGACGTTCGAGTAACATCAAGCGTTCGGGCCGGCGGCCGCATGCGACGCTTTTCTCAGCGTCCTTTGCGGCCCTCTCTGCGAACTCTGCGGTTAAAAGCTCTTCTCCGGCGCTAGCTCAGCCCTGGGCCGAGCTGCCACTGGGGCCCTTCAAGATGCCTGCCCTCAATTCGCCGCCTTCACCGGCTCCGGACCGACCTTCCGCTGCGCCAGGTACTCGTACAGCCGGAACCGGGCTTCCACATCCTGCTGCGCCTGCTTCCACAGTTCTTTCGCCTCTTCCGGCTTACTCTTGGTCAGCATCTTGAAGCGCGTCTCCATTTGCATAAAGTCCTGTACCTTCCGGCTCGGCGTCCGCGAATCCAGAATCAGCGGATTCTCTCCCGCCCCCGCCCGCTCCGGATGGTAGCGATACAGCAGCCACTGTCCGCTGTCGACCGCCGCCTTCTGGTCCGCCATGCCCGTGGTCATGTTGATCCCGTGTGCAATGCAGTGCGCGTACGCAATAATGAGGCTCGGCCCGTCATACGCCTCCGCCTCGAGGAATGCTTTTAGCGTGTGCTCATCCTTCGCGCCCATGGCGACGCTCGCCACGTAAACCGACCCGTAACTCATCGCGATCAGCCCCAGGTCTTTCTTAGGACCCGGTTTGCCTCCGGCGGCAAACTTCGCCACCGCTCCCCGCGGAGTCGATTTCGACGCCTGGCCGCCCGTGTTTGAATACACCTCGGTATCCAGCACCAGCAGGTTCACGTTCTTTCCGCTGGCGATCACGTGGTCGAGCCCGCCATAGCCGATGTCATACGCCCACCCGTCTCCGCCCACGATCCACACGCTCTTCTTCACCAGCAGGTCTGCGAGCGAGAGCAGTTGCCGCGCCTCGGGAGTCTTCATCCCCTGCAATTTCTCCTTCAACAGGCTGACCCGCTGTCTTTGCTCGAAGATGTCAGCTTCATCCTTTTGCGGAGCCGACAGAATCGCCGACGCCAACTCGTCTCCGATCGACCCGCCCAGAGCCACCACCAACTCCCGCGCAAACTCCGTCTGCTTGTCGATCGACAGCCGGAACCCGAGCCCGAACTCCGCGTTATCTTCGAACAGGGAATTCGACCACGCTGGGCCACGCCCCTCGGCATTCTTTGACCACGGTGTCGTCGGCAGATTTCCGCCATAGATGGACGAACACCCGGTAGCATTCGCGATCACTGCTCTGTCCCCGAACAGCTGCGAAAGCAGCTTCAGATATGGCGTCTCGCCGCAACCCGAGCACGCGCCCGAAAACTCGAACAGCGGTTCCTGCACCTGCTGCTGCCGGATCGTCGTGGTCTTGATCTTCCGCCGGTCGAGTTCCGGAATCTTCAGGAAAAATTCCCAGTTCTCCCGCTCCGGCGCGCGCAGCGGAGGCTGTTCCGCCATGTTCAGTGCCTTCAGTCGCGTCTCTGTCTTGTTCTTCGCCGGACAAATCTCCACGCAGATTCCGCAGCCCGTGCAATCTTCCGGAGCCACCTGGATGCTGTACTTCATCCCCGCCCATTCCTTGTCCCGCACGTCGGTTGACTTGAATGTAACCGGGGCGCCTTCCAGTTCCCGCGAGTCGTAGACCTTGATCCGGATCACCGCATGCGGGCACACCATCGCGCATTTCCCGCACTGGATGCAGGTCTTCGTGTCCCACACCGGAATCTCTAGCGCCAGATTCCGCTTCTCCCATTTCGCTGTTCCGGTCGGGAAAGTCCCATCACACGGAAACGCGCTCACAGGCAGCTCATCCCCGCGCCCTTCATAAATCACGCCCAGCACATCCCGTTCGAAGGCCGGAGCCTCGGTAGAGAAGGGAGGTGGCATCTCGATCGTGCTGGTGATCTTCTCCGGCACCTTCACCTCGAACAGGTGCGCCAGGGTCTCATCCACGGCCTTCATGTTCTTCTGGACGATCTCTTCGCCCTTCCGCCCATACGTATCGCGAATCGACTTGCGGATCGCCTCCACCGCCTCGTTCCGCGGCAGCACCTTCGAGATCGCGAAGAAGCAGACTTGCAGGATGGTATTCATCCGGCTCCCCATCCCCGTATCCCGCGCCACCGAGTACGCGTCGATCACGTACAGCTTTGCCTTCTTCGCCACCAGCTGTTCCTGCACGACCCGCGGCAGCTGGTCCCATACTTCGTCCGCTCCAAACGGACTGTTGACCAGGAACGTCCCGCCCGGCACCAGCGCGCTGAGCATGTCGTAGCGCTCCAGGAAGATCCACTGATGACACGCCACAAAGTTCGCTTTTGATACCAGATAGGTCGAGTGAATCGGCTTGGGCCCAAAGCGCAAGTGCGACACCGTCATCGCACCTGACTTCTTCGAGTCGTAGACGAAATACCCCTGCGCGTAGTTGTTGGTGTTCTCGCCGATGATCTTGATGGAATTCTTGTTCGCCCCCACCGTTCCGTCTGCGCCCAGCCCATAGAACAGCGCCCGTACCACGCTTTCCGGTTCGGTGGAAAAATTCCCGTCATAGGCGAGGCTGGTGTGATTCAGATCATCCCGAATCCCAACCGTGAAGTGCTCCTTCGGCTTCGCCGTGGCGAGGTTGTCGTATACGGCCTTCACCATCGCCGGCGTGAACTCCTTCGACGACAACCCGTACCGTCCGCCGATCACCCGCGGCGCCGTCCTCACTTTGCCGAACCCGTGCCGGAGTCCTTCCTGCAACGCCGTGACCACGTCCACGTGTAGCGGCTCGCCGGCCGCCCCGGCTTCCTTGGTGCGATCGAGTACCGCGATTTCACGCACCGTCGCCGGCAGCGCTTCGCAGAATTTCTCCACCGCGAACGGTCGGTACAACCGCACCTTCACCAACCCAACCTTCTCGCCTCTCGCGTTCAGCGCCGTCACGGCCTCCTCGGCCGCCTCCGCTCCCGAGCCCATCATCACGATTACCCGCTCGGCGTCCGGTGCTCCCGAATAATCGAACAGGCGGTATTGTCGTCCCACCACCTCTGCGAACCGGTCCATCACCGCCTGAACTTTGCTCGGGCAGGAGTCATAGAACGCATTCGCTGTTTCACGAATCTGGAAAAATACGTCCGGATTCTGCGCCGACCCGCGCAGCACCGGATGATCAGGCGACAACGCCCGCTGCCGGTGCTCGAACACCCGGTCCATATTGATCAGCGCGCGCAGGTCGTCATCCGCCAGCATCTCGATCTTGTTCACCTCGTGCGAGGTCCGGAACCCGTCGAAGAAATGCAGGAAAGGAATTCTCGATTCCAGCGAAGCCGCCTGCGCGATCAACGCCAGGTCCATCGCCTCCTGTACTGAGTTCGAGCACAGCAGGGCCCATCCCGTCGTCCGGCAGAACATCACGTCGCTGTGATCGCCGAAGATCGACAGCGCGTGCGTAGCCAACGTCCGCGCTGACACGTGGAACGCCGCCGGTGTCAGTTCGCCCGCGATTTTGTTCATGTTCGGGATCATCAGAAGCAATCCCTGGGATGCCGTAAAGGTCGTCGAGAGCGCTCCGGTCTGGAGCGCCCCGTGCACCGCGCCCGCTGCGCCCCCTTCGCTCTGCATTTCGGCCACGTGCGGAATCGTTCCCCAGATATTGGGCACGCTCTCCGACGCCCACTGATCCGCCCACTCCCCCATCGCCGACGACGGCGTGATGGGATAGATGGCGATAACCTCGTTCAGGCGATACGCGACGTGGGCCACCGCCTCATTCGCGTCCATGGTCTTGAATTTCCGCTTCATGGCTATCCCTTTGCAGCGTCTTGCCGGGCCTGTCCGTGGAGAAGCAACCCCGGTGCAGCCAGCCGAAGCCGACCGTTGCATACAGAATGAGGGTTGGGTAGCAGTTCCGTCCCGTACACGGGTCACGTAGGGGTGTGATCAAGATCACATGGCCCGGTTCGTGAGTCGGAGGCCTCACATTGCTGTCTTCGCGCGGTCCACTTTTGCCCTTCACCGCCCGCGGTCCGAAGCTTTGTACCGCCCGCCCTGCGTTACGATGGAATCGAATGTCCGCGAACCCCATCCTGCTCTACGACGGCGTCTGCGGGCTCTGCAACCGCCTCGTCCAATTCACCCTCCGCCATGACCACCACGACTTCTTCCGCTTCGCTTCTCTCCAAAGCCCGCTCGCCGTCCAACTTCTCGCCCGCCACGGAGCCAGCGCCGCGAGTCTCGACACGTTCTACGTTGTAACCCACCCCCAACAACCGGACGAGCAACTCATCGCCCGTTCCGATGCCGTCGCTTGCGTCCTCCGCGAACTCGGAGGCCCGTGGTGCATTTGTGGCACGCTCTGGAAACTGCTCCCCCGCGCCCTTCGCGACGCCCTATACAACCTCGTCGCCCGCAATCGCTACAGAATCTTCGGCAAGCTGGACACCTGCCCGCTTCCCGATCCCCGCCACCAGCACAGGTTCCTTGATCGAATCGACCTGTCATCCCGAGCGCAGTGAGGCGTGGCCGAACGAAGTCGAGAGCCTGCCCTGAGCGAAGTCGAAAGGGACCTTGCGTTTTCCTTGAAAATCCCGCCCGATGTTCTCTAGTCACACCGCACCGTGACCGTCACAATTCCGCGAAGTTGTCCCGGACTCTGACTTGGTGGTACCGCCCAGGTTGCCCGTTGGCTGTCGTAAGGAGGTCTGTCAGTCCGTGAACGGTGTGGGCCCCGCAAGCTTCTGGCTGGAGACCGGGCCGGAGTGACAGAAAGCTCTGCGAAAAGGGGGTCCTCCCAACAGGCTTAGGCGCCGACCGCAAAGTAAAGCGCCACTTTCGTGGGAATTTGCCCGATTTTCACATTCTAGTAACAATTTTCCGCTGGGACTTCGGCGGGGGACGCGGTAGAATGCGCCCCCGCTACGCCAGGGAGGATTTTCCCGATGACCGAGAGTGACCCGACCAAGCGTTACGAAGCCGAGAAGACCGAATGGGATCGCATTGCCGACACCCGGGAGTTCAAAGACCTCATGGCCACGAAGAAGGTCTTCATCGTGCCCGCCTTCGTGTTCTTTCTCGTCTATTACTTCCTGCTCCCCATCCTAGTTGGATACGCCCCCCAGTTCATGTCCACCAAGGTCATCGGAGAAGTCAACCTCGCGTACCTCTTCGCCCTCTCCCAGTTCTTCATGGCCTGGACCGTTGCCTGGCTCTATGTCAAGGCCGCGGGCGACTTCGACAAGCTCGCCAAAGACATTATCGAGAAGGCCGAAACCCACGCCCAAAGCAAGAAAGAGGTGGCCTAATGCTATCCACGCCACTGCTGATGTTCCTGATTTTCATTGCCATCACCCTCGGCATCACCTATTGGGCCTCGAAGCGCTCCGCCGGCAGCAGTGCCTATTTCGCGGCCAGCCGTCGCGTCACCGGATGGCAAAACGGAATCGCCGTGGCCGGCGACTACATGAGCGCGGCCTCGTTCCTGGGCATCGCGGGCATCATCGCGTTCCAGGGCTACGACGGCTTCATGTTCTCGGTGGGATGGCTCGTCGCCTACCTGACCGTGCTTCTGGTAGTAGCAGAACCTCTCCGCAACGCCGGCCGCTACACCATGGCCGACGTCCTGGCCTATCGGCTCAAGCCGCGCCCGGTGCGCGCCATGGCGTCCGTGAGCACCCTTACGGTTAGCACCTTCTACATGATTGCCCAGATGGTCGGAGCCGGCGCGCTGGTCGCTTTGTTGCTCAAAGACTCGGGCATCAGCTATCGCACCGCGGTCATTGGCGTGGGAATTCTAATGATCGTTTACGTGGTTTTCGGCGGAATGCTGGCGACAACCTGGGTGCAAATCGTCAAGGCTGTTTTGCTTATGGGCGGGACAATCCTGCTCAGCATTCTGGTCGTTGCTCACTTCCACTTCTCGCTCGGCGCCTTCTTCAACGCCATCGGTCACGTCACTTATCACGAAAAAGGAGTTGAAGTCGTCAAAGACTTCCTCCAGCCCGGCCTGCGTTACAAACCTCCGTACGGGGCGCTTGAACTCATCTCCCTCGGCCTGGCATTGATCTTTGGCACAGCCGGTCTCCCGCACATCCTGGTTCGCTTCTACACCGTGCCCGACGCCAAGACCGCTCGCGCCAGCGTCGTCTGGGCCATGGTGCTGATCGGCAGCTTCTACATCATGACCACATTCCTTGGCTTTGGCGCTGCGACCATCGTCGGGCGCGACTTCATTGCTACTCACGGCGGCACGAACATGAGCGCTCCGCTGCTCGCCCAAGCCCTGGCCGGAAACATCTTCTTCGCGTTTATCTCAGCGATAGCCTTTGCAACAATCCTGGCCGTGGTCGCGGGGCTCACCATCAGCGCCTCCACATCCTTCGCCCACGACTTCTGGACCAACGTCATTCACAAAGGCGTCGAGCGCAAGCCTGGGGAAGAAGTCCTCGTCGCCCGTATCTCTGCTTTCGTCGTCGGCGCCGTCGCCATCACCATTGCCATCCTGCTCGGCCCCACGGCGAACGTCGCGTTCCTGGTGGCTTTGGCTTTCGCTGTGGCCGCCTCGGCGAACCTTCCGGTCATTGTGCTCTCGATTTTCTGGCGTCGCTTTAACACCACCGGGGCCGTCGCCGGACTCGCCGTCGGCCTGCTGGCGTCCATCGGCCTCATCCTCGTTGGCCCCAGCCTGATGGCCATCGATCCGCCCACCGTCACCGGTACCGCTCGCCACCTGATTCAGGCCAAGGCGATCTTCCCGCTCGAGAATCCCGGCATCCTCAGCATCCCCCTCGGATTCGTTGGCGCCATCCTCGGCACGCTTCTGAGCCATGAGCCCTCCTCCGAGCACAAGTTCAACGAACTGCTGGTCCGCTCCAACACCGGACTTGGTGCCGAGAGGGCAGGCGCCCACTAGTTCACGCGCCGCGGGGGAGGGAGACATAATCTTCCTCCCCACAGTACAATCTCCGAGGCACCGCAGCCTGATTCCGGCCACGATTTGACGAGGCCCGCATGGCAGACAAAGCAACACTTCCTACTGACACCAGCATTGATTCCATCCTGCACGAGGACCGCAAGTTCGAGCCCCCCCGCACTTCGCGGGGAAAGCCCACGTAAAAACCCTCGAGGAATACGAACACCTCTACAAGGAATCCGTCGAACACCCCGAAAAATTCTGGGGACGTATCGCCGAGGACCTGCACTGGTTTAAGAAATGGGACCGCGTGCTGGAGTGGAATACCCCGTGGGCCAAATGGTTTTCCGGCGGTGAGATCAACCTCTCCTACAACTGCCTCGACCGCCACGTCAAAACCTGGCGCAAGAACAAAGCCGCGCTCATCTGGGAGAGCGAGCCCGGTGAAGTCCGCACGCTCACCTACCAGCAACTCTGGAAAGAGGTCCAGAAATTCGCCAACGTCCTGAAGTCCCTAGGCGTCCGGAAAGGCGACCGCGTCGCCATCTACATGGGCATGACGCCCGAACTCCCCATCGCCATGCTGGCCTGCGCTCGCATCGGCGCTCCGCACTCCATCGTCTTCGGCGGATTCTCCTCGAATGCCCTTGTTGACCGTATCCACGACTCGCAGGCCGTTGCGGTCATCACACAGGACGGCTCCTACCGCCGTGGTGCCGAAATAAAGCTCTTTCCCGCGGTCGAAGAGGCTCTGAAGTCCTGCCCCAGTGTGAAGCATGTCGTCGTCTACAAGCGCACCGGCACGCCAATCAACATGCAGGCTGGACGCGATCATTGGTGGCACGACCTGATGGCCAAGGTCTCCGACGAATGTCCCGCCGAACCCCTGGAAGCCGAACATCCGCTCTACATCCTCTATACGTCCGGCACCACGGGAAAGCCCAAAGGGGTGGTCCACACTACCGGAGGCTACTCCGTCGGTACCTATCTCACCACCAAACTCGTCTTCGACCTGAAAGAAGAAGACACCTACTGGTGTACCGCCGATATCGGCTGGGTGACGGGCCACAGCTACATCGTCTACGGACCATTGCAGAACGGCGCCACTAGCCTCATGTACGAAGGCTCGCCTAACTTTCCTGAGCCCGACCGCTTCTGGTCCATCATCGACCGCCACCAGGTCAATGTCTTCTATACCGCTCCCACCGCCATCCGCACCTTTATCAAGTGGGGTGACGAGTGGCCCAAGAAGCACAAGATGGACAGCCTCCGCCTGCTCGGTACCGTCGGCGAACCCATCAACCCCGAAGCTTGGATGTGGTATCGCGAAGTGATCGGCCACGACCGTTGCCCCATCGTCGACACCTGGTGGCAAACCGAGACTGGCCACATCATGATCTCGCCCATCCCTGGCGCCATCGCCACCAAGCCCGGCTCAGCCACCCGCCCCATCCCCGGCGTTGTTCCCGAGATCGTTACCATGGATGGCAAGCCCGTCCCCGACGGCTCCGGTGGCTTCCTTGTCATCAGCAAGCCTTGGCCCGGAATGTTGCGCACCATTTATGGCGACCCCGACCGTTACGTCCGTCAATACTGGTCGCAAATCCCGGGCGTCTATTTCACCGGGGACGGTGCGCGCAAAGATAAGGACGGCTATTTCTGGATCATGGGCCGTGTCGATGACGTCCTGAACGTCAGCGGCCACCGCCTGAGCACGATGGAAGTAGAAAGCGCCCTCGTGGCGCATGAAGCCGTAGCCGAAGCCGCGGTAGTGGGCCGTCCCGACGAACTCAAGGGTCAGGCCATCAGCGCCTTTGTAACGCTTGAAAAAGGCCGCATGCCCACGCCTGAACTGAAAGAAGAACTAAGAAAGTGGGTCGCGAAAGAGATCGGCTCGCTCGCCAAGCCCGACGACATTCGCTTTACCGACACGCTGCCCAAGACCAGAAGCGGCAAAATCATGCGCCGCCTGCTGCGCGAGTTGGCCACGAGCGGCGACGTGAAAGGCGACACCACCACCCTCGAAGATTTCGGGGTCATCGCCAAACTGAAAGAGAGCGACGAAGCGTAGGAAGCTGCAGCCAGTTGAAGGCAGAGCAGCCGTTCCGAAGCGCACTGACCTACGGAGCGCCCCGGACCGCGTGGGGACGGCCGCCCTCGGCCGTCCAGGTCGAGCGCCAGCTCGACAAGCCTCCCGCCCGCCCCCTCTCCAACTCTGTCATCCTGAGCAAGCGAGGCGAAAGCGGGGCGCATTCGAAGGACCCCATGCACCCATGCGATAGCACCGGCACCAGGAAGAATTTCCACCACGGACTTGGCCATCGCTGTGCCCCCTGTGCTCTCTGTGGTTAAAGAAAGGTTTCCCCCTGTGACGCCCATCACTGCATAATGTGCCCATCAGAACCAGAATGACCCGGCTCTCAAGCTCGGCCCATCTCGCCTCCGGAGGCTCCCTCCATGTGCACGATCACAAAAGAGACCGGCATCTCCAATCTCTTGACCATCGACGAAGAGTACCAATCCCCCAAGTCTGTCGCCGATACCTGCCTCCAAAAAGACTGGTCCGGCGAATGCCGTCGCTCCCTCGCCGACCCCGAACAGTTCTGGGAGGACTACGCCCTGAAGTTCTTGTGGTCGAAGCCCTGGTCCAAGGTCCTCCAATGGGACGGTGTCCACCATCAATGGTTCCTCGGCGGCAAGACCAACATCACCATCAATGCCCTCGACCGCCACGCCCTCTCTGAGCGCCGCAATCGCGCCGCCTACATCTGGCTCGGCGAAGACGGCGCCGAGCGCATCGTCACCTACGGCCAGCTCTATCGTCAGGTCTGCCGGTTCGCCAACGGCCTTAAATCGCTCAACGTCCGCAAGGGTGACCGCGTCGTCATTTACATGCCGCTCACCATCGAAGGCGTCGTCGCCATGCTGGCCTGTGCGCGCATCGGCGCTATCCACTCCGTTGTCTACGCCGGACTCGGCCACACCGCACTGCGGGATCGCATCGTCGACGCGCAAGCCAAGATCGTCATCGCCGGCGACGTTGGCTTTCGCCGCGGCAAAACCGTCGCCCTCAAGCCCATCGTCGACGAAGCTATCGACGCCCTCGAGGTCGTCGAGAAAGTCGTCGTTTACTCCCGTCGCGCCGCCGAAGTGGCTAGCGCCCGCGAGATCGACTACGCCGACCTACTCAAGTTCCCGCCGGAGTGTCCCGCCGAGGAAATGGATGCTGAAGATCCTCTCTTCCTGCTCTACACCTCCGGCTCCACCGGTAAACCGAAAGGCGTATTGCACGTTCACGGCGGATACATGGTCGGCACCTCCTATCACCTCGAAAATTTCTACGATGTCGGCGAGCGCGACATCTTCTGGTGCACCTCCGACATCGGCTGGGTCGTCGGCCACTCCTATATCGTGTACGCCCCGCTCTGCGTCGGCGCCACCACCCTGTTCCGCGAAGGTGCCATCGACTTCCCGCATCCCGGCAGCGCCTGGGAAATCGTCGAGCGCTACGGTGTCACCAAAATGTTCACCGCACCGACCGCCTTGAGAATGTTCATGCGCTACGGCGAGCAATATCCTGCGAAATATGATCTGACCACCCTTAAAGTGATCGCATGTGCCGGAGAGCCCCTCAATCCAGAAGCCTGGCGCTGGGCGCAAACCCATCTCGCGGGTGACGGTAAGTGGGGATACGTCATCGACAACTGGTGGCAAACCGAACTAGGCGGTCCCGCCATCGGCACCGCTCCCACCATGGCCATGCGCCCCGGAAAAGCCGGCGTCGCCGTCCCAGGGTGTGAAGCCGATGTGGTCGACGAAGACGGGAAGTCCTCGCCTGCCGGAACCGGCGGGCGGCTCGTCCTCAAGCGCCCCTTCCCCTGCATGCTGCGCACCGTGTGGCGCGATCCCGCCCGCTACGAGCGCGACTGGCAGCAGATCCCCGGCTGCTACGTTACCGGCGACGTTGCCGTCAAAGATAAAGACGGCTACATCACCGTCCTCGGCCGCGCTGACGACGTCCTCAATGTCGCCGGCCACCGCATCGGCACCGCCGAAATCGAAAGCGCGCTTGTCTCGCACCCCGCAGTGGCCGAAGCGGCCGCCGTCGGCATCCCCGACCCGCTCAAAGGCGAGACCATCAAAGTCTTCGTACAGATCCGAGCCGACCACACTCCGTCGGAGGCACTGTCCGCCGCGCTCATTGAACATGTCAGAAGGGAACTGGGCCCCATCGCTACGCCCTCGGCTTTGGAGTTCGTCTCCTCGCTCCCCAAGACGCGCAGCGGCAAAATCCTCCGCCGCTTCCTCAAAGCGAAAGAAACCGGCAAACACGCCGGAGACGTTTCTACGATGGAAGGTTAAGTCAGGGAACGCAGCGAAGAAGTGCTTTACTTCGACGCCGCTTGTTTCGGCCCCTCGCTGGTTGGAGCCTGCGCGGCCACCAGCCGTTTCGGTACCCGGCCGACTTTCAGTCGCACCACTTCATGCCGCGCCTTCGCGTCGATGATCGAGACATCGTCGCTGTCTGCATTGCTAACGCACACGTACTTGCCGTCCGGAGTGAAGGCCACCCAATTCGGCCCATCGCCCACCGGCACCCGCCCGACAATCGCCTGCGCCTTGACGTCATACACGTACATGGCGTCGTCCAGCAGGCTTGTGACCCACACCTCGCTCTCATCGGGACTCAGGGCCAGCCCGTGCGTCAGCGTGTCAATGGGTTCGTAGGGCCGCTCGTGCGGGTGACGATGCTCGGCCGGCATCTCCACTCGCCTCATCACTTTCTTGTCCACGGCATCCACGATTACAAACCCGTGCAAGTCGCTCAACGCCACGTACATTGTGCGCCCGTCCCGCGAAACCACGTACGGGCGTGGCACTCCACCCACGGGAATACTGCTGGCGTACTCCATCGTCTCGAGATCGATCATGCGAATCGCATGAGAACCCATGGAGCTTACGAAGAGGTACCGGTTGCTGCCCGCATTGAAGGCATTGTGCGGCGCCTTCACCGGCAGAACTTTCGCGACCTTCCGCTGAGACACATCGACGACGTCCACACTGTCTTTGTCACGAATCGGTACCGCGGCGTACTTGCCGTCCGGCGTCACCGCGCACTGGTTCGGGCGGCCCGTCAACTTGATTTCGCCGATCAACCTGCGTGTGGACGTATCGAAGATCCGCAGAGTGTTGTCCGCCTCCGACGTCGTGAACAGACGCTTCCCATCTGCTTCGACCGCCACGCCGTGCACGTGTAGACCGACCCGAATGTCGCCGATCACCTTCAGGGAATCGAGATCGATGACGCTAACAGTGTCGGCGATGCTGTTTCCGACATAGAGTCTCGCGCCCTGCGCATGCAGAAAACCCGTCGTACTTGCCGCGAGCGTGCAGCCCGCCATGATCCACGCGCACGTCGTAAGTCTCAGTCGCATCCCGACGCTCCTCGGCGCACATCATAGTCCGCGCCTCGAGCAAGGCAGTCCCACCGCCTTTCTTCGCGTTCTTTACCCTTCTTCGCGATCTCTGCGGTGAAACGCTTTTCTCTCTGTCCCTCTGACTGGTGTTTCCGTACGCCCGTGCAATACCGGCCTTCGCCACTGTTTCCCATTTGGCTGTTCGCTATTGGCTGTTCGCCATTCGCCATTTCTGCAAGTTCTTTGCGGGGAAGCGCTTTCCTCGGTAGTCTCTGGGCTCTCGGGGTGTAACTACGCTCCCCCCATCACCGCTGACCCTCGCGGCGCCTCGTGCGACCCGCTCTCGGGCTCCAACGTAACGACGAAGGTTTTCGCCTCTACCCCTGCCGGTAACGGAGGATTCACCACTGTCGCGCTCCCATGCGCATCGGGTTTGAATAGGCCAGCCGCAATCGGTTTTCCCTCGTTCGGAATCAGCCACAGCTCGTAAATTTTCTCCGGAGCCAGTGGTGGCAGGTTATTCGCTACGAACACCAGCCCGCTCTTGCTCCGCAGGTAGAACGCCTTCCCCTGCGGCTGCGGCGGAGTCTTTGCCGCCACCAGAGTCACGGTCTGCACATCCTTCCCCGTGAGCGTGTCGGCCACTCGCTTTGCATTCTCCAGTTCAATCGTTTGCTGCCCTACCATCGACCCCAGCGACGCGACCGCCTCGCGCAGCCCGCGGTTGGCTTGCCTCAATTGAATCACCACCAACAGCATCAGCGCCGCCGCTGCCCACCCGAGTACCGTCCACCAATGGAAACCTCGCCCTCGTGCCGCACCCGCCGTGGCTCCGCGCGGCTCTTTCGCAATCGCCGCCAGCAGCCGCTGCCGCGAACGTTGCGGCGGACGCGGTCCACCCGCCGACATCCCCATCAGCACCATGTCTCCGCGCAGCCGCTCCAGTTCCCGCCGGCAGTTTGAACACGTCGCCAGATGCTTCTCCAGCTCCGCCCGCGCGTCGCCCTCCAGGGTGCCCAGAGCCATCAGCGCCAGGTCTTCGCCGTATTGTTCGTGACCGCTCATTCCTGAAATGCCTTGCGCAACGTCGTGAGACCCGCCCGAATCCGCGTTTTAATCGTCCCCAGCGGCTCCCCTGTCTTCGCCGCAATCTCGGTGTGCGTCAATCCCTCGAAATATGCCATCTCCAGCGCCGACCGCTGCGCTGCCGGCATCGTCCCTAGCACCCTGCGCACTTTCTCCGCCGCCCGTGCCCGGTCGGCCTCGTCTGCCAGGTCCGGCTCAATCGACAGCACCACATCCTCCACATCGCTCTCCGGACGCCGCTTCCGCAAGCCGTCAATTGCCCGGTTCCGCGCAATCACTGCCAGCCACGCTCCCAGGTTGCCCCGGCTCGCGTCGAAACTCCCTGGGTTCCGCCACAACTGCAGAAACACTTCCTGCAGAATATCCTCCGCCGCTCCCGTATCTCCCAGAACCCGCAGCGCCACCGAATACACGATGGAAGAGTAGCGGTCATACAAAGCCGCCATGGCGCTCTGCTCGCCCGAGCGGATCGCCGCCACCAACGCCAGACCCGTCGGCAGCCCTTTTTCGTCGGCGCTCGACAATCGTTTTTCTCTTCCTCTCTGAGTACGTCCGGAACCGCTGTCCGGATTGATCCGGACCCTTCGAATTTCGACGTATCTCGTTGGAATGCCATGACCTTGGTAACACCCTCGGCCCGCACCCCGCGCCTCACCCGGCTGATCACCATACCAGCCGGTTCGTCTTCTCGACAAGCGCCGTTCCGCCCATCCTGCGTGGGGGCACAGATTCGGCGCGGATCAGCTCCCCTTGGCTTTCCTCTCCCTCCGCCAAAAAAAATTTGGGGTGCGCCTGTTCCGCGCACCCCGCATCACAACCAACTTGCCTTGCCGCTAGTCTTCGTCGTTCGAGAACAGATCCGACATCGCCTTCACGTTCGCATCGCAAGCGTGATTCAGGCAGGGAAGCCCGAAACCCGCGTCCAGTGATTTGGTCAGCGAGAAGTGGGTGTAGTATTTCCCGCTCGTCACGTGATGGGCGCCGTAGTTTGTATCCACGATCAGGAGTACCTGATTCAGGTTGGGCACGAAGCTGTAGTCGTTTTCGTCCCACACCACCACGATTGCGCTCCGCCCGTTCCTCCACGCCGGAGATCTGTGGATCGCAGCCACGAGCGTTCTCAAGGTAAGGTCCCCGACGTAAATCAGGGCCGGGTTCAGGCCGGCCTGAGAGCCGTCCGTGACCGGATCAAACGCACACTGCGAACCACCATTGCCACGGCCATGCTGATCGTTGCACTGGTTCGGCGCAATGAACGCCAGGTCCGGCACGTGGCCGGAAGCCAAGTCATCGTACAGTCCGCCCTTGCCTTCAAAGCCCACGACGTTGGCCAGACTGTTGTTGGGGTCAGTGCCTTCCTGCACGCTCTTGAAATACACAAAAGGGTTGTGCTTTGCGGCATACAGTTTCAGAAGGCCGCCGATCGCGGCCGGAGGCGCCGTCACGTCGGTGAAGTAGCCATCGCTGTAAGCGATGAGGTCAGCCCCGGTGGGAGGCAGGCTTTCCTGATAGCTCTTCCAACTGCGCCCGTGCTCGGTGAGCTGATCGCCGATGCTCTTGCCCACGATGTTGGACGCGGCAGGAATCGAAGTGCCGTCAATACTGATTTGACCCGGCGGGCAGGGCGAGGTTGAGGGACACTCATTGACGGCATCCACAGCCGGCGTCGCCGCATCCGTGCCGGTACCCGCTATGGGACAGACGTTGCCGCTGTTGGGAGTGTCGAAGTTGGTGGTGGGCGGAGGACCTAGATTTGGAGTGCAGGTCTTGTTATGGAAGTCGGGGCCGTTGTCGGCGCGCACGCCGAAGTTCGACGCGCCCACGATTTCCAGGTAATTTGTGGAACTCGGGTGCCCGATGGCGAAATAATTAGTCGCCGAATTGGCGGACTTTGCATACTGGTTGGCGAACGGTGCGCTTGGATTCCCAACGATCTGGCTGTAACCGTGGTTCTCCATCATGATCACGAACACGTGATCCAGGCGCGGCACGCCCTTCGGTACCGGACCCTCGCCGGCAAACATCGTCCCCATGAGGGCCGTCCCCAAAAGGCCCAGAATTGTCACCGTCTTTTTCATGTCATTCACCTTTCTTTTTGAAGGGAAAGAGTGTCGGCCGCGCCTCAAGCTCGCTGAGCGCCAGCTCGACCCCAGCCAACCTAGTGGAGCTATGTTACGGATGGGTTACAGTGACGTTAAGATTTCGTGAATCGGGAATCTGTCCATGAGACAGACCCCGCCAAACCCCGCGTCCCGCGCGTCGTTTGCTTTTTGGTGCGGGCTGTCTTGTCCCCGTTCGCTAGATAACTTCGATCGATAGGCTGCCCCACGAAGAATCAGTGTGTCAGCCGGATCGCCTCTTGCCGTTCCGACGCCGTCATCTGGCCCCACACCATCTCCGCATTCTGCTTCAGTGCGCCGTTCTCTGGGTCCTTCCTCAGCGCCAGCGCGAAATACCGGTAAGCCGTAGGCAGGTCCCGGGACAAGCAATGCCCGGTCGCATACAACGCGCCCATCGTAATCATTGCCTTTGGAATCGACTGGTCCGCAGCCGGCTTCACATAGCGCAGTCCGCGTGTGCAATCCTGCGGAACTCCGCGTCCGTACAAATACCGCTCACCCATGGCCACGGAATCCTCCGGCTTGGGAGGGGGGAGCGGCTTCGCCTTCACTTTCGGCTTTGGCAGTGGAGCGACGGGCGCAGGAGGCGGCGCAACCGCCGCTGGTGACGGTCCTTGGTCGCTAGCCACTGCGGAAGGGGCCGGAGTCTGATCTGCAGCCTGAGCTGGCGCTTCTCCCGGCGAGCCGGTTGGTTTGGACTCGGCCGGACTCCCTGGGGACGTGGCTGGAGCAGCGGGTGGACCGTCAGCCGTTGATCCCGCCGCTGGGCCGGGACCGGCCCCGGTCGCCTGAGCCGGAGTCGCCCCGGGCGCAGTCGCGGGTGCAGCCGCGGGTGGAGCCGATGGGGCGGTGACCACCGCCGAGGGTGGCGTATTGTTGGACTGCGCCGCCCCACTGGGCGTTGGTGACGGAGATGGCCCCGCTCCTCCCGACTGATCTGGTCCGGCGCTCCCGGCCTGAGACTCTACCGTCTGCGCGTTGTCCGTTGCACTGGAACTCCCGCCCTTCGGCCATGGCAAGTTGCCTCGCCACCTCAGATAGCCCAAACCCGCCACCAGCACCAGCGCCAGCAGTCCAACCACCAGGCCTTTCCGCGACCGTGGTTCGTCATCCTCAAGCAAGTAGTCCAGATTCGCGCCAGGCTTGTCCGCCGGCGCACCCAGATTAAAGATGCCTCCTGTGTAAGCCGGCGCCGGCGGACCGTCCCGATGACGTTGAGCCTCAGGGCGCTCCTCCGTTGTGCTCGGCGCGGCCTCTGGCGCCGCTTCCTCCAGCGCGCGACCGCACATCCCGCAAAAACGGTGCTGTCCCGGATTCTCCGTACCACAATGTTTGCAACGCAACCCCGTCCACATCCTTTCGCTTCCTGGGATGTCCCTCTCGGAACCCAAATCTTATTTTATAGCCTTCCGTCCCAGCCCACAGGCCACGATAAACCGGGCGTCCAACCCGAGCCAGTGATTTCCCGAATGCCTCCGCAGCATGCCACGGTTCGACGCCGTCTGGGTCACCCGCCGGACTCTAACGCGCAACCACGCTCTGCTGAACCCCCGCCCCAGTCCCGCCAGCGGCGGCAGAGTTTAGCCCCGGACGTTAAGTCCGGGGTAAGCTCGCCCCACCAACGCCAGTCCCGTACGGACGACACCCCGGCGCAACCGGCGTGAGCCCGCAGCCCTCAGCCGTGAAGGGTGGGGCAGCCGCATTTATGGGGATGGGAGACAAGGGAAAGGTGGGCGTCGGCCAGGGTGGGGAGTGAACCGAGGTTAGCGTCCACAGAACGGACGCGAACCAGGGGCACCGGGCTTGAGTGCGACTCCGTGCTTCTTGTCCGCAAGGAAGCTCAGCGAGCCGGGAGCGGTGAATCCACCTTCGCCGCCCAAACGAGAGCCACGATCCAGCCGATGAGGGTCCATCCCAGGAACAGATTCAGCAGGAAAATGGAGAGCAGATCCCGCTTGCTGCGCGCGAAGGCGACGATGGAAGGCAGAAAGTAGAAGACGAATCCGAATCCGAAGAAGGGTATGAAAATGGCCGGGAGCATCATGGGAGCCTCCTTCCGAATGTGAATTTAGTGTAGCACTGCGGGCTTTACAAAGCGGGCGAGGTCAGTCGTCAGGCAGCCGTCGAGGATGGGGCAACCGGTAGCTTTACTTTGAAATCTCCAGGACGCACCGTGTGGGTCGGACACTCGTGTGCGACGGACATCTGGGATCGCTGATGGAGATGGATGGGGATGGGCCATGCTTTTGGCGGATAAGAGTGTCCGCCCCCACGCTGGCGTTCTGCCGCCGCTACGCGGCTCGGGTGGGCCGTCCGCCTTTGCGACGATAGGGTGTGGGTCCCTCATGATGAGCGACCATCGACCACCTCACCGCCATCGACCACCTCACCGCCGCTTTAGCGCTTCCAGCTCCTCCAGCGTGCGGGGCCAGTCTTTTCCCAGCAGCCGCGACAGGCTCCGGTCCGCCAGCACTTTTCCTCCGGTCTGGCAGCGAGCACAGTAGTTTGTTTCTTTGTCGGCGTAGCGAATGCGCAAGACCTTGTCTCCACACCTCGGACACGGCTTCCCGTACCGCCCGTGCACCGCCATCCCTTCGCGGAATGCAGTTACCTTTTCAGGAAAGCTGGCCTCCGCTTCTGCGCGCAGCCGCTTGACCCAGAAATCGAGCGTACTCCGCGTGGCCGCGAACAGCCGCTCCCACTCGTCCGGCTCAAGTTTCTGCGTAAGGGCAATTGGGGAAAGCTGCGCCACGTGCAGGATCTCATCCGAGTACGCATTCCCGATCCCGCTCAGCAGCCGCGGATCCGTGAGGGCCCGCTTCAAGGTGCGGTTCTCGGTCGTCAGCACGGTACGGAACGCATCCAGGTCGCTGTTGAAGACATCGATTCCTCCGGCATCCAGCGACTCCAAGCCTTCTTCGCCGGCGACGATGTGTAATGACGCCCGGTGCTTCGTTCCCGCCTCGGTGAGCACCAGGGAGCCCTCGGGAAAATCAAACGCTGCTAAACTGCGACGTCCCGCCAGCTTCGCCCTGGGAGGCCGCCAGTGCAACCGCCCCGCAATCATCAGGTGCAGCACTAACCACAGATCGTTTTCGACCCCGATCGCGATCCGCTTGCCCACACGCCGCAACTCGCGCACCTGTTTGCCCTCCGCCTCGGCCACTGGTGGGTGCACGGTTCGCAGCAGGAAAGGACTCCCGATGCGCACCCGTTCGAGCGGTTGGCCAGCCACACGCGTTTCGAGAGCTGTAATGTAAGCGGTGATATCGGGTAGTTCAGGCACGTCCCCACTTTGCCAGCCGAGTGGGCGATTCGCAACTCATCCGAGACCCAGAGGCTTCACTTTATGCGTTCCCCATAGGGCGCACATCGACCAGGCGCCCGCAACGTGCACCACCGTCCAGCTTGTCGGCAGAACGTTAGCAAGCGAAGTGAAACGCGTCGTTTATTGCCCGGCTGCAGCCTTGTTGTGGGCGGCGAGATAAGTGCGCGCATGGGCGAGTTGGGGAAGATCGGAATCCGCCGATTTCCACTCGCTCAAGAAATTCGCGTACTCGGCTGTGGCCGCTGCGACTTCGCCCGCCTGCTCGCTGGCCACCGCGATGCCGTACAGCGGAAATCCCGAGCGGGGCCGGTCGGCGAGCGCCTCTTTGTAAGCAGCCTTGGCGTCCGTCCAGTCCGACGCCGCCAGGAATGCCGCTCCTTCCGTCTCGGCAACCGGCTGAATAAAAACGGGCGGCTCGCGATACCCCAGCGCTTTCGCTTCTCGCGTTGCCTGCGCGTATAGCTTCTTCGCCTCGTCGTTCTGCTTCTTCGCCACCAGCACAGCGGCGCGCAACTCCAGCGACATCACCGACAGATCATTCACCAGCGGATCCGGCAAGGCATCCGGCATAATGTTCAACTTTGGCGGACCTGCATCTTCGTCTTCCTTTTTCTTGTCCTTATCCTTCGCCTTTTGGTTTGCTTCGTCTTTCAACCGATTCGAAATCCGCCAGAGTTCCGCATCGAACTCCGCGGACGCCGTTTCCGCCCGCGCCATATCATGCTGGTCGAGCGCCTGCATGCCCGTGACAAATTGCGTGAGCGCGCGTCGCAGGAACTGAAGGTTCGAAAGGCTTGCCGGCGGATCGCTTGACGCCAGCAGTGTCAGCGCCGTCGCCCAATCTGCATTGCGCAGCGCTACCGGAAGCCGCGGGTCGAGCCGCGAAATCGCATCGCGCGGCGACCACGGATACAGCGTATTGGCAAGTTGGCCGCGCGCATCCTTAAGTTTCGCAGACAACCGGGTCGCCTCGCTGAATTCACCAGCCTCTAGAGCATTCGCGATCGCGTACATCAGGTTGTGCACGTAGTTCCAGTCGTCATCGACCTGCACGTGCTGTGCCTGCATGTATTGCTCGTCCGCCTTCGTCGATGCCGCAAAAGATTCCTTCGCGCTCGCGTAGTCGCCCGTCCGATAGAAAATGTGGCCCGGCATGTGAACCATGTGTCCCGAACTGGGCGCAAGACGGCCAAGGATTTCCGCGCTGTGCAGCGCCTGCTCCGGATGAGGACTCGCCTCCACAGCGTGAATCCAATAGTGATTCGCGGTGGAATTGTCGGGATCGTCCTTCAGTACGCTCTGGAAAATGGCCAACGCTTCCTTGGTGCCTGCGCGCGGCTCGCCATTGTCCTCGTAGCCATGCATGAGCGCATTCGCCAGAAAAATTCGCGCCTGCGTGTCCTTCGGGTCATATTTGACCAGCTTGCGATACAGCTCCACTTCCTTAGAGTCTTCTTTGTCCTTCCCGTCCTTTTTTGATTCCCTGGCTGCCTCCGCCACCACACTCGCCTCGATGTATAGCCGCTCGGCCTTGCTGATTTTGCCTTTGAGCCGGACCGCCTGCTTCAGCGTCCGGTCAGCATAGTATTTAGCGTTGCTGTGGCTGAACATTTCCGCCTGGTAGAGACCCCAGTAACACATCGCGCATTTCGGGTCCACGCGCACGCCCTGCTCGAAGGCCCGTGCCGATTCGTAATCCCAGAAGTCATGGAGCAGATTCAAGCCCTGGTCAAACCACGTCTGCGCCTCCTTCGTGGCAGTGATGCGGATGTGGGCATTCCCAATGCCCGAGAGTTTCTGGGGAACCGGCAGATCCTCGGGCGCGACCTCTGGCCGCGTCTCCATCGGATGACATTTCGCCGCGCTCTGTGCCGACATCCGCGGCGCCCAGCCAAACGCCACCCAGGCTGTGGCCACCACAAGTGCAACCATCCTGCGCGATGACAAACCAGGCCCCGATTCAGATGCCGTCATGCGCTCCTCCCAACCCGCACTCGACAAACCCTTGCCATTCTAGATGAAACGGCAGAACCAGATTGCTCTCACACGTTCCTGAGGCGCGCAGAGCTTCGCGCACATTATGTCGTTGCAAACTGGGATCCGGGAGGCGTCAAGCGGAAACCGAGAGCCGCGAGGCTCGCCTTTACACCCTCTTCGCTAACGTGTTACTCTTGATCACGTTACAAGGGAAAAATCGAAACTCAGAGACAGGAGTGCATCAGGTTAGTGCTAGCCAGAGAGCAAAAAAAGTCCCTCATTGACACGTATGCGACGCACGCTACCGACACCGGCAGCCCCGAGGTACAGATCGCGCTGTTAAGCGAGCGCATCGGTCAACTCACGGAGCACTTCAAGACGCACAAGAAGGACCACGGCTCGCGCCGCGGTCTGCTCATGCTCGTCAGCAAGCGTCGTCGCCTGCTCGACTACTTGAAAGAGTACGATTCCGAGCGTTACAAAGGCGTCATCACCAAACTCGGCATCCGCAAGTAATTGCATGCTGAAGGCTTCGGAGCCGTAGTGTATCCGAAGCCCGCTCGCCTTCGTCCCGCCGCCAAGTGGCCGCTGGACGGACCTCAAGGAATCTTTGGAAAGTGCGATTCCCGGCCATGGCCTTACCTCAACTGGCGTTCGCTACCCCATCGTGCAACTTCCCATCGCGCGTCGTTGCCCTCCTGCCCAGAAGGATGAATCATGAAACCAGAACCAACAGAAATCAGCGTTGAACTCAACGGCGGTAAAAACCTCAAATTTGAAACCGGCAAACTAGCCAAGCAGGCACACGGCTCCGGCGTGGTCCGGATCGGCGACAACGTGGTGCTGGCCACCGCGGTTGCGAATGCCGATCCCCGGGAAGGCATCGACTTCTTTCCGCTCACCGTCGACTATCGCGAATACACCTACGCCGGCGGACGCATCCCGGGCGGCTTCATCAAGCGCGAAGGCCGTCCGAGCGAGCGCGAGATCCTCACCAGCCGCATGATCGACCGCCCCATCCGGCCGCTGTTTGCCGACGGCTTCAAGTGCGAAACCCAGGTCATCGCCTTTGTGCTCTCTGCCGACACCGAAAACGATCCCGACGTGGCTGCCATCAACGCTGCCTCGATCGCGCTCACCCTCTCCGACATTCCGTTCCTCGGGCCCATTGGAGCGGTCCGGGTTGGCTTTGTGGAAGGGAAGTTCGTCACGAATCCGACGTACTCGGAAATGCGCGACAGCCTGTTGAACATCATGGTAGTGGGTAGCGCGGACGCAATCATGATGATCGAGTCCGGCGCGAAGGAAATAAAAGAAGAGACGGTGGTCGACGCCATCGAGTACGCGCACAGCGAAATCAAGAAGATCTGCGCGGCGATCAACGAACTCCGAGACAAAGTCGGCAAACCCAAGCGCAAGGTAACCCCGCCCGAGTTCGACCAGAAATACTATGACGACCTGAAAGCCAAAGTCGGCACCCGCCTGATCGATGCTCTCGATACTCACAAGCATCCCAAGGCCGAAAGCTACACCCTGGTCAAAGACATCAAGAAAGAACTGGAAGCAGCGATCCCCGACGACGACAACGCCGAGGATGCCAAGAAGAAGCTGAAGGAATATTACGAGGCCCTGCGCGAACGAATCTTCCGCGAACAGGTCATTGAACAGAGGCGGCGTCCGGACGCCCGCGCTTTCGACGAAATCCGCGAAATCTGGATCGAAGCCGGTGTCCTGCCCAGAACCCACGGCAGCGCCATCTTCACCCGAGGCGAAACCCAAGCGCTGGTGACCACCACGCTCGGGACGAGCGACGACATGCAGCGTCTGGAAGCCTTCGAAGGCGAAGCCAAGAAACGCTTCATGCTTCACTATAATTTCCCGCCGTTTTCGGTTGGTGAAGTGCAGTTTCTGCGGGGGGCGGGGCGGCGCGAAGTTGGGCACGGTGCGTTGGCGGAGCGAGCGGTGTCGGCGGTGTTGCCCTCGCAGGAGGAGTGGCCGTATGCGATGAGAGTCGTATCGGACATTTTGGAGTCGAATGGGTCGTCTTCCATGGCGACGGTTTGCGGGGCCGCCATGTCGTTGATGGATGCCGGCGTGCCGCTCAAGGCTCCAGTGGCCGGCGTGGCGATGGGCTTGGTGAAGGAGGGCGACAAGTACGCCATCCTGACCGACATCGCCGGGGCTGAGGATCATTACGGCGACATGGATTTCAAGGTTGCCGGGACCAAGGACGGGATCACCGCGCTGCAGATGGACATCAAGGTCGCCGGGATTACGCCGCAGATCATGCGGGAGGCGCTTGCGCAGGCACAGCGCGGGCGGTTGCACATCCTGGGAAAGATGGAAGAGGTGCTGGCGACGCACCGCGAGGCGGTATCGTCATTCGCGCCGCGGTTCTATACCCTGCAGATTCCGGTCGACAAGATTCGCGACCTGATCGGGCCGGGTGGGAAGATGATCCGGAGCATCATCGAGCAGACGGGCGTGAAGATCGACGTCGAAGACACGGGAAAAGTCAATGTCTCTTCGAACGACCAGGTGTCGGCCGCGAAGGCGCTGCAAATCATCGGCGACCTGACCGCCACCGCGGAAGTCGGGAAGACCTACCTGGGCACCGTGTCGAGGCTTGCGGATTTCGGGGCTTTCGTCGAAATTATCCCCGGGACGGACGGGCTTCTGCATATCAGCGAAGTCGCCGAGCACCGCATCAAAGACATTCGCGACGAGCTGAAAGAAGGCGATCAGGTGCTGGTGAAGGTGCTGGCTGTGGAAGGGAACCGCATCCGGCTTTCGCGAAAGGCGATTTTGAAAGAGCAGCGCGCGAAGATGGGAGGCGGGGAAGTTCCGGCAGAGGCTCCAGTGGCCTCGATGACCATCGAAGGCGGCGGCGATTTCGTAGACGAGCCCAGCGATGAGCCTAACTTCAACCGGGACGACGCGCCCCAGGGTGCGACGGTTGCTCCGGATCGTGACCGGGATCGGGATCGGGGACCGCGAGGCGGAGGAGGTGGAGGACGCCGTCGCGGCGGGCGCGGTCGCCCACACAACGGGCGCGGCGGCGGCGGCCACGGCGGAGGACGGCACTAAAGGACCCGTGGCTGTACTGCTCAGCTACTAGTGTCTGGCTGCCATCCTCGGACATCGGGAAAAAGAGGCCCGCTCGAACGAGCGGGCCTTATTTATGCGGTCAGAAGAGTTGAGCCCAGGAAGATGTAGTAGGGGCGGGATGTGGCTCTAAACGACTCCCGTCGTTGAAGCAAAATCATTTCGGCGGCGGCACCTGGAAGGTCACTCCGCGATCAGAATTCGCGCTCTTGGTTGCCGCCACATCCAGGTCGGCCAGCGGCACCTTCTTCGAATCCGTCTCCGTGTATATCCACAGTGTTTGCCCAACGATCGCGTAGTTTACCGCTTCGGTTTTGTGGCCATCACGGAACACGAGCACCGTCTTCGTAACTTTCTCGTCGGAGTCCGGCGCAGGCGCATCAGCGGAAATGGCTGGCGTGGAACTCGCGGTCACACCCTTCTTTGGCGCTTTCGCTGCAGGCCGTGTTGCTGTGCGTTCTGCCGGCATCCTTTCGCTTTCCAGTTCGGTGACCACCGTGTTGAGATACGCCACTTGGCGCTTGAGCCGATCGAGTTCGTTGCGCAGTTGTTGCACTTCGCCCGCCAACTCCGAGTCCTCAGCGCTGGTCGGCGCGGGCGTAGCCGTGCTTGGGCCAGCCGGAGCCTGCGTATCGGGAGCATCCTGCCCAAATGCCAACGCAGCCAATCCCACCACTGCCGCCACGAGTATCATCGGCCAAAGTTGCTTTACTCCGCGCATAGGTACCATCCGTCCAGCCTTCGTTTTGGGCAGGCCTCCAAGGCCCTCCTTGGCACTCTATTTCTACCCAATCTGCCGGTCAAGGCGGAATGGCCCATCCGGGGTACAAGGTCTCTTGGTTGAATTCCCCAAGGTCGGCACCGACGGCCTCCCTTCTGAACACAGCTCGGAAGCAAGACCATGCTGCGAGTGCCAGGTGACCAGGGTAGTCGATCGATCCTTCGGGCTTCCGAGAGATCGTTTTCAGTGGTCCGTGGGCTCCTGGAATCGCCGATTGTCGGCAAGGTTCGGCAAACCGCGCAAGTTGCCAGTCACCGCGATAGAGAAGTTCTGAACCGCTGGCACGCCGTCAATCCCGCCGACGGTTAGGCGGACCGTGAAGGGTGCTGCCCTGGTGTAGGCGTGCGACACCTTCGGGCCGTTTGCGCTGGTGCCGTCGCCGAAATCCCAGCGATAGTCAACCGCGGGCACGCCAGCGTCTGTTTGCGCTGAGAGTTGGATGGTCTCGCCGACGTTGGCGACCGAGGGCACTTGCGCCTTAACAGTGGGCGCGCTCGGAGAAGCGTTGCTATCGACAAGCTTGATTACACTCACAGACTCGGGGAGTTGATTCTCGACCTGTACGGATCCGCCGACAAGCGAGACCGGCGTGTTCTGTCTCAAGACATCCACTGCTGTAAACATGTGCTCCGAAGGCAGCCCGAGGTCCGCCAGTTTCAATGTGTGCGACCGCGTGGTTTTTGTCCAATTGAAGACGGTCAAGAGGGACTGGTGCGGACTTTCCCGGAGAATGAAGATGCTGGGTTGTTCATCCTCGGGCTCGTAGGTCATCAGATCGAGGGGCGTGGCCGCTCGTCCAATTTTGGCCATATTGAGCAAGTCTGTGTTCTTGACCAGCGCCAGGCGATCGTCCTGCGATCCCAGGACAAGCATGTCATCGCCAATCTCGTACATTCCACCCGACACGGCGGAGAGCGCAATCGAGGCTTCAGCCGCGGACAGGGTAAGGGAAGGGGGCAGTTTTTTGAAATCGCTGAAAGACTCTCCCGTTGTGTTGAAGGCGTCTGGATCATTCACGAAAAAATTGCGCTGCATGTAAAAGCGCGCAGCGATGCCCGGCGCGGCATCCCTCGTTCTCTGAAAACTGTGTCCCGTATCCACGGAGATCCGTCCTGTGTCTACCAGTCCCACCGGGCTCAGCATGGGACTTCCGTCCTTGTCCAGAATAACTTCATCGCCCACGGTGTCGCGGATGATCTGTAGACCGGCACGTTGCGCTTCCAAGGCGGTGGTATTGGGCCGGTAGCGGTAACCCTCGATCGCCGTGGTGTCCATGAAATCGAGTTTGATGAAACGAACTCCCCACTCGCGGACCAATGTCTTGTAAGTTCGACGCAAGTATTCCTGAGCTCCGGGATGGGTTGTGTCCAGGGCGTACAACACATCCGTCTTCTGGCCCCAGACCTGACCCAGAGGGATCGGTTCGCCCTTGGCATTGTGGACCAGCCAATCCTTGTGATGTTCGTAGACCCAGGCCCGCGCTGTCACTTCAAAGGGCGCGGTCCAAACGCCGAATGTCAGGCCATTTCCCGTAATGTGGTTTCCCACAGAGCGCATGCCATTGGGGAATTGTGTCGCATTGGTGGTGGTGTACTCTCCGCGAGCATATTGGTAGCCTTCATCAATCTGAAAGTACTTGTACCCCAAGGACGTGAGATGTTCCGCCTGCCAATCCGCATTGGCCAGGGTCTCGCCTTCGTTGATGCCGCCATAGAAGGCCGTCCAACTCCACCAACCGATCGGAGTCTCGCTGGAGACGCGCGCGTGGTGCAACTGCCGGATCGCCTCGCCGTAGGCCAGCAGTTGATTGTGGTAATCCGGCCCGGCTTGGAGCATCAGGCGCTCTGAAGCCAGCTCTGCGCCGGTTCCGAGGGGAAGACTCAGTTCGATCTGATCTTCGGCGGGAGCACCTTTCAGATTGAAATCCTTTTGGATCTCGGTCGTTCCGGTGAAGTCAACGTTGTAGGAGGCAATCTTCGCCTGCTCTCCCGTGCCGGAAGCTTGCAGGCGCAGCAAGGCCAGAAGCCGGTTGGAGCTCAGTGCACCGAAGAAGAGACTCTGTTTGCTCTCGCGGTTGTAGATAAGCTGACTCCCCACACCGCGATGCATCCCGCCGGGCCCTTTCTCAAGGTCGTAGATCTGCAGCGGCGGCCAATCTTCACTGAAACTGTCGGAGAGAATGCGATCGGCGGATGCATGACCGCCCAGATTGAGCACCGGCTCCCCGATTGCCTCCATGCCTCGGATGGCCTGCACCGTCACTCCCTTGCCGGTAGTGTTCCGTACTGTCACCTGGACCGTAGCGTAGGAGCGCTGGCTGTAAAATTGTACGACATACACCAGGTCGGCTTTTCCCTCGAGCCCTCCGCAAGTGACGGTCACCTCCCGGCCCGAACCGAGTTCATCGGTGAAGCTGGATTCGGAAGCCTGGCGACGCGGGTAGTCGCTCGAGCGCAACCACTGGTGATCGACCTGTGCCGCAACACGGCTGGTGAAGATGGGCTGGCCGCCCGGCAACGCCAGTTGATACGATCCCTCGTGAGCGTTGACGATCACGGACAGTTTGTCGTTCGTCAGTTGTTGAGCCGCACAGGGCGTGGCCACAATCAGCACCGCGATGAAAATCGCGGATCCCAAAGTGCAAAACAGCGCCAACGTTTGTTTCGACACGGTGCCCTCGGTGCGGCGAATTATATCGTCATTTTCACCACAGCCCCGCCCGCGCGCGATCACCCCTAAGTGTGACTCGTGTCCTTCCGCCGCCGGCCGCCCGGTGGCACGCTTCTTAGCGGAGACAATAGGAGATAACCCTATGTGGCTGAGAGCCGTTGCCATCGCCGCACCGCTGCTATTCGTCGCTTGACTGATCATCGTGCTCCAGGACTGGAGCAAAAGCACGCCTTCAGGGCGCCTGGTTGGCTTGGTGTTTCTTGTCACCATGGCCTGCGCTGGACTCTGGGGTATCCGCACTCTCGTGGGGCGTTGAGGCTTCAACAAAAATTCGAGCCGCCCGCAGGCGGCTCGATTCGCGATTCCGTTCCAGCTAGCTACCCGTCTCAGAAGGTCCGACCCTGTTTCAGGTCCCAGCCAAACTTCGTTCCGGTGATGGTGTCGGTGATCAAGATTTTGGCGAAGTTGAACGCGAGCTTCTCCGACGGAACCTCTTGCGAGATATCCCCGCCCAACTCGTAGTTTGCGATTACCACATCCTCCAGCGTCATTGAAAACACGTCATCCTTATTGTTGTCCTGCTGCACGATCGTAACCTTCTGAAGGCGTTTCCCTTCGGCGACCGCAGCGAACAGCAGGGGTGTGCAGCTATCAGTATGCTTGGTGACCACCAGGTCCGAGAAGGTCGTCTTGCCTGTGCTGCCGCCTCCTCCGCCGGTTCCGCTTGTGACCGGAGTTGTGGCTCCGAACGTCCACGACAGCGCCGAAAACATTCCCGTTCCCAGCGAAGTCGTGCAATTCAGCGGGGTCATCGAGCTCACCAGGACGGTCACGGTGATCGTCGAGCGTTTTTGAAATTCGTGCTCTCCGTTCTGTCCCCACGCCCCTATGCTAAACAGCAATGTACCCAAGATCACCCAACTGATCTTCTTCATTCCAACCTTCTCCTCTGAAATGGATTGCAGGTATCATCCTCGGCTCGTGGCAGCAACGTGCGCATCGCGAGCGGTCGTTCCTTGAGGTCCTTGTGGATTGCCCCTGAACCGGAACGCCGGCGGGAGGGAAAAAAGCCGCGCAGTCGCCCTGGCAGCCCGCAGTGTGTCGCAACTCACGCGTCGAGGATAGTTACGAACGGCCAGACGGCAGATTGCCCAATTTCGATGCACCGGGTACTCCGACCCCCCACGGTGGCTACCCAACCCCGGCTTGAGCGGTCGGAGCGTCCTTTTGCGGCTAAAGGCTCGTGCTCACATCGGAGTATCACCTTAGGAAAGTGGTTCCGAGCCGCCACTTGTGCCGCTCGTCACCCAAACTTTTGAACTTCGTCACATCACAGTTACTTCGCTCGATTCACAATCGGCCAGATCAACGACGTCCGTTACTTTTGGCATCTTGATCCAGTTTCGCTCCGGCGGGACCATCCAGAAACCGGAGAAGCACCTATGCAGTTTCTGCTTACGCGTTCGCACAGCAAGTCCACCGAGTCCGCCGGCCCACAATCCACGTCTTCGCTCGCAGGCTCACCGCTTTCCCCTCTGATCAAGTGCCTGGTCCGGCGAATCGTCATTGCGTTTTTGCTCATCCTATTTTCGGCCATGGGCCTGGCTCACGCCCAAGAAAGCACGTTGCCTTTCGAGGTGTCCAACGCGAAGCACAAGAAGTGGCCCGAGGCCCAGGCCGCCCGGATCTATGCGCGGGCATGCGACCTCCTGGCCCGTTCCATTCGCCCTGAGAAGCCGCCGGAGTTGCACCCGAAGTTCGTTCTGGTGCTCGGTGCGGATGGGGACGAGTACGTGCGCGATACAAACAGCGTCGAGATTCACCTTAAGAACTGGAACCCGGAAAAGTTCGCGCAAGGCGTTATGGTTGTCGCCTTAAGGGACCTGGTGCATGGCCAGGATTTGGCCAAGCTGGCCCACCAGTCGGTTTCACTGGCGGATTCCACGATCGACGTCCTCGAACTGTCCCGACGCTAGCCGGAGGTCCTGGGGTGAGGGAGGAAGCCGCCGATAGCTGGCCCCCGTCTACTTCAACTCCACGTCCATGTTCAAGTTGCGCGCCACGAACGCCCATTCGTCCGCCATCTCTTCGATCTGCTTTGAGACCGGTTTTCCCGCGCCATGCCCCGCTTTCGTCTCCACCCGAATCAATACCGGGGCCGCCCCCGCCTGGTCCGCTTGCAAGGTCGCCGCAAATTTGAAACTGTGCCCAGGCACGACTCGGTCGTCATGGTCCGCGGTGGTAACCAGCGTGGCCGGGTATTTTGTCCCCGGCTTCAGGTTATGCAACGGGGAATACGCGTAGATAGCCTTGAACTGCTCGGCATCATCGGAGGAACCATAATCCGACGTCCATGCCCACCCGATCGTGAACTTGTGGAACCGCAGCATGTCCATCACGCCCACCGCGGGCAGCGTTGCCCCAAAAAGATCCGGACGCTGCGTCATGCACGCCCCTACCAGCAGTCCGCCATTGCTGCCGCCTCGGATCGCCAACTTCGATGGGGAAGTGTAGTGGTTCGCGATCAGCCACTCTGCCGCCGCAATGAAGTCGTCGAATACATTTTGCTTCCTCAGTTTCGTCCCCGCCTGGTGCCAGTCCTCTCCGTACTCGCCGCCGCCGCGGAGATTGGCCTCCGCGTACACTCCTCCCATCTCCAGCCACACCGCATTAGCCACCGAGAACCCCGGCGTTAGCGAGATGTTGAAACCACCATAGGCATAAAGCAGCACCGGGTTGTTTCCATCGAGTTTCAGTCCTTTCTTGTAGGTCAGAAACATCGGTACCCGCGTGCCGTCCTTGCTCGTGTAGAACACCTGCTTGGTCTCGTACCGGCTAGGGTCGAAGTCCACCTTGGGCTGCCGGAACACTTCACTCTTGCCTGCCACCAGGTCATAGCGATAAATAGTCGTCGGAGCAATGAAGCTCGTGAACCCGTAAAACGTCTCCTTCGCCTTGCGCTTGCCAGAGAAACCTTCTGCTGTCCCGATTCCCGGCAGGTCGACACTCCGCAAGAACTTACCCGCCTGGTCATGAATCCGCACCTCGGTCTGCGCATCCTTCAAGTAAGCGAGCAGGAATGAATCGTTCACGACGCTGGCCGAAGTCAGCGTTTCCGTTGCTTGCGGCACGATCGTCTTCCAACGATCACGCTCCGGGTGGAGCGTGTCGATGGCAATCAGTCGGCTTCGCGGTGCGTCCAGATCGGTCTTGAGCCAGAACACAGGTCCATCGTTATCGACGAACTGATATTGCGCGTCGAAATCATCCAGCAGCTTCACCACTTCCGCATCCGCCCGGGTCAGATCCTTGTAATACAGGCGGTTTTTCGGCGATGTTCCTTGCCAGACCGTGATTATCAGGTAGCGGCCATCCTCTGTGACATCTCCCGAGAATCCCAGTTCCTTGTTGTCGGGCCGCTCGTACACGAGTTTGTCTTCAGACTGCGTGGTTCCCACACGGTGGTAGTAAAGCTTCTGAAAGTAGTTCGTATCCCGCAGCATCGTCCCTGGTTTGGGTTCATCGTATCGGCTGTAGAAGAATCCCTTCCCGTCTTTCGTCCACGATGCGCCTGAGAACTTGACCCACTTCAACAGATCGCTCAGGTCCTTGCCGGTGTCCACCTCGCGTACATGCCATTCCATCCAGTCGGAGCCGGACGCCGCCGTGCCATAGGTCAACAGCTTTCCATCCTCTGAAACCGCGTGTCCCGCGAGCGCCACCGTCCCGTCGGACGAAAGCGTGTTCGGATCAAGCAGCACTCTCGGATCGGCATTCAGGGACTCTGCTACGTAGAGCACGTTCTGGTTTTGTAAACCGTTGTTGTGTTCGTAGAAGTACCGGCCCCCTTTCTTCTGCGGAACCCGGTAGCGCTCAAAGTTCCACAGTTTCGTCAGGCGGTCGTGAATCACCTTCCGGTAGGGGATCTGTTCCAGGTATCCGAAGGTCACCTTGTTTTCAGCTTCCACCCACGCGTGTGTGTCAGCAGAGTCGGTGTCCTCCAGCCAGCGGTAAGGGTCCGCGACCTTGGTCCCGTGGTAGTCATCGACTTGATCGACCACCTTCGCATGTGGATACGCGATTCCGGGCGCCGATCCGCCGTCGGCAGCCAGCAGGGTTACCGCGAGGACCAATAGGCAAAGTGCTCCAACCGGCGCAAACATTCCGAAGCGAACTAGATACATGACTGCTTCTCCATGAGGTGGACTCAAACGAGGTCTCCCATTCTGCCTGACCTGAGCAGACCGGCACAACCCCGCTACCTGAGATCGTCCAAGTGTAAGGCTTGCCACCCGGACCGGTTTTTTTCGTTTTCCGTAACAGGACCCTCTGCTTTCGCCCAACTTTGCCTCGGCCCTGTACACTCATTCCTCCTGGGACCAGAGAAACAAGATGCCTGCGACCAATCTGGTATGCGCGCCCTACCGGCTGGTGATCTCCACCTGTTACGGAGAACTCACCGTCGAGGAACTGAAATCTGTCACTGTCGGCCTCCGCAGTCATCCTGAGTTCCGTCCTGGCTTTCGCCAGCTCATCGATCTTTCGCACGTCGTCAAGCTGAATTTAGATTTTCGGGACCTTTACCAGCTCAAACACGCCGATGATCCCTTTTCCAACGAAGGCAAGCGCGCCGCGTTCGCTCCCAATGACCTTTCGTTCGGCATGAGCCGCATGTACCAGCTGATTTTGAACACGGCCCACTTTGAGGTCTTTCGTTCCCTGGCAGACGCCTTGGCCTGGCTTGAGCTCGATCCCGCCACCCTGGAAGAAGTCCTCCGGAATCCGACGCAGGATCCCTCTGAGTACCTGACTCAGCAACCCAACCGTCTCGACTCGTAAACCCTCCGCGATAGTCGAAACCTGACACCTTCGCCCTCATGGTCTCTCGCAGACTAAAATCTCCCCATGCGCGCGATGCTCCTCGAAAAGCCCGCTTCTCCCGAAAACTCGCCGCTGCGAGCCGTCGACATTCCGGTGCCCACACCGGTGGCCAACCAAGTTCGCGTTCGTGTCCACTGCTGCGGAGTCTGCCACACCGATCTGCATATCGTCGAAGGCGATCTCGCACTACCTACCCTCCCGTTGATTCCCGGACACCAGATCGTCGGCGAAGTTGACCAACTCGGGCGGGAAGTCACTTTCTTCAAGTTGGGCGACCGGGTCGGTATCCCCTGGCTCTATTCGACCGACGGTGTCTGCACCTTCTGCCAGCGACACACCGAGAATCTCTGCGAACACGCGCAGTTTACCGGCTACCACGTCAACGGCGGGTACGCCGAATACTGCGTCGTTCGCGAAGACTTTGCTCACTCGCTACCCCCCGCCTTCTCGGACGAAAACGCCGCTCCGCTTCTATGCGCCGGTGTCATCGGATACCGTTCCTATCGCCTCAGCGGCGCTGCCGCCGGACAGCGCCTCGGCCTCTATGGCTTCGGAGCTTCTGCCCACCTTGTACTCCAGCTTGCTCGTCATCAGGGATGTGAGGTGTATGTCTTCACGCGTGGAACAGCGCATCGTCAACTGGCAGAACGACTCGGGGCCAGCTGGGCCGGCAGCGCCGACGAGGTTCCGCCGCACTCGCTCGACTCTTCGATTATCTTCGCTCCCGCCGGCGCTCTCGTTCCGCAGGCCCTGCGCCATCTCCGGAAGGGCGGCACGCTCGCTCTGGCCGGCATTGCGATGACACAGATTCCGGCGCTCGACTACGACTTGCTCTACCATGAGCGCGTCATCCGCAGCGTCGCCAACAGCACCCGCGAAGACTGCCGCGAGTTTCTCCGCATCGCTGCCGAAATCCCAATTCAAACCCAGATCCAGGTCTATTCTCTGTCCGAGGCCAACCGCGCCCTGGCCGATTTGAAACAAAGCAAGCTCGAAGCTGCTGCCGTCCTGCGCGTCTACTGAGCCGCATTGTTCAGACTCCTTTCAGATTCCCTGTGCTAGCCTGATGTTCGTCGTGAGTCGTGTGACTCCGAATGCGGATTCTGGCGGTTCCGGAGGTCTCAACGATTTTTCTGCCCTTTCACACCGCAAATGAAAGCAGTTCGTAGAATCTTAGAGGATCGGTGACGCTGGGTCCCTACTTTGCTCCGGCCTTTCTTATTGACGTTACTTCTGGCCGCCAACGTCCTCGGACAGACGGATCGCCCTCTTACGTTTCGCACCTTCACGGGCACAGTGCACGATCCTTCAGACGCCGCCATCGTCGGCGCCCGCGTATCGCTTTTCAATAGCACGGGCCAAGACGTTGCTGAAACGACCACCGATCGGTCGGGAAATTTCCACTTTGAACGCCTGACGCCGGGGGACTACCAGGTGCAGGCCGAGCAGGTAGGCTTCAAAACCACGCGTGTGTCTGTCGTGCTGGGTGCGCGCGATAAGGGTCCCCTTCGGATCGTGCTGCCCATCTCCGTCGCTGCGCAGGAGATCACGGTGCACGCCGAAAGCTCGGCGCCCCTGGTGAACACCGAAACCTCCGGGAATCAAGACGCTAACTCGATCGATCGTGCGGCGCTCGATCGCGTCCCCGTATTCGATCAGGACTACGTGACCACGCTCTCTCGCTTTCTCAACGACAGTACCCTGGGTACCAACGGCGTGTCTCTGGTGGTCAACGGGATCGAAGCCAACGGGCCCGGAGTCACCCCCTCCGCCGTGAAAGAAGTCAAGATCAATCAGGATCCTTACTCCGCTTTCTACGCCCGCCCTGGTCGTGCCCGCATCGAAATCACCACCAAAGGGGGAACACCCCAGTTTCACGGGACCGCGAACTTCATGCTGCGCGACTCTGTTTTTGACGCCGCCAACGCGTATGCCGTCACCAAGCCCTCCGAACATCGCCGTTTTTTCGAGGGCTCGGTCACTGGTCCCTTCAGCCGCAGCAAGAAGACGACGTTCCTGCTGGCGCTGGAAGCCGACCAGGACGACCAGCAGGCAACCGTCGTTGCCGAAGACCTGAGTGGGCCTGTCCATGACAACGTACCCGTGCCTATGCGACACGAGTTCATCTCGGGCCGAGTGTTCCACGACCTCAAGAATGGCGACCAATTCTGGATTGGGTATTCCTACGAACACCGGACCGTCGACAATCAAGGGGTAGGCGGGACGACCCTGCCGGAAGCTGGCACGAACCTGCGTTTCCTGGAACACGAAGTCAACGTCAGCTATTCCCACGTCCTGTCGGCAAAGTGGCTCAACCAACTCCGCTTCCTGGTCGGACACTTCGACACGCCCACAACGAGCCTGAATCCCTCCCCCCAAATTGTCGTGTCGGGGGCGTTCACAGGCGGGGGTGCACAGGCCGACTCACGCCGCACCGAATACCACTTCGACGGCGCGGACATCGTCTCCTATGTCAGCGGCCGGCACCAGCTGAAGTTCGGCATCGACGTCCCCGACATCAGCCGCCGCGGCATGGACGACTTCACCAACAGGGCCGGAACTTACACCTTCGACAGCCTCGCCGCTTATCAGGCGTCACAACCGACCACTTACGTAGTTCAGCAGGGACAAGGGCACCTGGTGTTCGTCGAACGAACGGTCGCCGGATTCATCGAGGACAATCTGCGCGTCCGCCCGAACTTCTCGCTGACCCTCGGTGTGCGCTACTACTGGCAAAACTATTTTCATGATGTCCCGCACAATTTCGCTCCACGACTGGCCTTCGCGTATGCCCCGAAACCGCAGGGCAAGACGGTCATCCGCGGGGGCGCCGGAGTCTTTTTCGATCGGACCGGCCCGCGTCCCATCACTGACCTCCTCCATTTTGACGGCCTCCACTTGCTCCGCTTCATTGTTACGAACCCGTCGTATCCGGTAACGCCGGCGCAGTTGGCGGCAGTTCCTACCAGCGTGGTTGTGCTCGACCCCAAGGCGAATATTCCCTATACCATCCAATACAGTGCCGCTGTCGAACGGCAGGTCACGGCGAAGAGCACCCTCAGCGCCAGTTACGTAGGATCGCGCGGCATCGGCACCTTCCGCTCCGTCGACGCCAATGCTCCCCTGCCGCCGGCCTACACCGCGCGGCCGAACCTGAATCTGGGCCAGGAACGGACAATTGAATCGGAGGGCTACCAGAAGAGCAACGGCCTCGAGATTACGTTCCGGGGAAAGCCGAGCAAGTATTTCAGCGGCCAGGTGCAGTACACGCTAAGCAAGACCTACAACAACACCAGCGGCATCACCTATTTTCCCGGCAACAGCTATGACCCGAACGCCGATTGGGCCCGCGCCGACACCGACCGGCGTCACAAGTTTGACCTGCTGGCCTCGGCTCAGCCGGTGAAGACGTTTACCGTCGGGATGGCGTTGTCGCTCTACTCCGGACAGCCCGTGAACGAAACCACCGGCAACGACGACAACCACGATGGCATCATCAATGATCGGCCCGTTGGGGTGCCGCGCAACTCTATTCGCGGCCCCGGGCTGATCAACCTCGATCTGAACGCAGCCCACGACTTCAAGCTGGCGAAATCGCGGAAAGAACCGCTTACCCTGACCGTGGCCCTGAACTCCTTTAACGTCCTGAACCATAAGAACGATGTGACCTACGTAGGCGTGATTACATCGCCCTTTTTCGGCCGCGGTGTGCGGGCGCAGCCCCCTCGGCGCATGCAACTGAATGTGGAATTCAAGTTCTAAGGCACGAGCGATTCCGTCTGGGCTGAATAGCCGAGCCCGTCGCGCACGCAAGAAGCCCCACTCTCGACGAATAGGGCTCAACTTGCGACGATCGATGGTTGGCGCTTCTTCAGCCGTGCCGTTACTGCATTGAACTGGCTGCTTGCGAAAAGACGTTATTCGCGTTGGACCCGATCATGCGAACCGTGCCGACCACCAACACCAGAATTACAGCCAGCATGACGGCATACTCTGCAATGTCTTGACCTTGCTCATCGGCCCAAAGTCTGGACAGCCAGAGCTTGGAAAGGGGGAGAGACATGTGAACACCTCGAAGTGAAATGCGGACCACGTCACTATGCCGGAATTAAGGTCACTTGGAACAGATGACGAAAGTAACGGAAAGTTGGGCGACCAGACAGTGGACGGGGTGTTACTTGGCGGAAACGCGAGCTAGCACCGTTGTTAGATTGCCAGGCGCAATCCCAATGCAGCAGTTCAGCTGGCCAGTTTGCGCAGAAATTCGCGTTCGTCCATCCGGTACTTGAAGGCTTTGCGGCCGTCGATGAAGACGACGGGAACTTCGTCGTTGAACTGGCGACGAAGCTGGTCGTCGGTATCTACGTCGACTTCCTGCCACACGAAGCCGCCGCGTCGCGCAAGCTTCACGATACTTTCCTTGACGATTTCACACAGATGACAGCCCTTGCGGGTGTAGACGAGGACTTTGCGGGGGACGTCCATCAGCGGGAGTGTAGCAGTTCTTGGGCGGTTTTCAATTGGGGGAATTGTAAAGAATCCTATGAAACTCGGGTAAAAACCCGGGAAACCGGGAGGAAAGGGGAGTCGGGAGGGGTGGTACGGGCGTACTTATCGGTCGGGCAGGGAACTGAGGGACAATGTGGAACTTGTTGGTGAGGCTTGAGGGGGGCTCCAGCCAAATGCCAGAAACCATACTGATCGCGGACGACCACGAATCGAGCTTGTCGGCGCTAGAGGGGTTGCTGGCGCTGGAAGGGTTCGACGTAGTGACGGCGCCGGACGGGGAAGCAGCGTTGAGCGCGTTCCATCGGGGGCAGCCGGACCTGCTCCTTCTGGACGTGAAGATGCCACGGCTGAGCGGGTTCGAGGTCTGCCGGCGTATCAAGAATGATGCGGATACGCGGCTGATTCCAATCATTCTGATTACGGCGATGACGGCGACAGAAGACCGGTTAGCGGGGATTCAGGCCGGAGCGGACGACTTTCTAACCAAACCGGTGGATCGCGAACAGTTGATCGCGCGGGTCAAATCGCTGCTCAAGCAAAAAGCCTACACCGATGAACTGGAGCGAGCCGAGGCGGTGCTGTTCGCGCTGGCGCGGAGCATTGAAGGGAAGGATCCCCATACGGAAGGCCACTGCGAGCGCCTCGCTGAGATGTCGGCGCGGCTGGGAGAGTTTCTCGGGTTGGATGCGCCGCAGGTGCAGGCACTGCGGCGGGCGGGAGTGGTGCATGATATCGGGAAAGTGGCCGTGCCGGATCATGTGCTCCTGAAGCCGGGCCCGCTGACGGCAGAGGAGCGCGCGCTGATCGAGCGGCACCCGGTTGTAGGTGAGGGAATCTGTGCGCCACTGAAGTCGTTTCAGCTGGTGCTACCGATCATCCGGCACCATCACGAGAAGCTGAATGGGACAGGGTATCCGGATGGGTTGAAGGGAGATGCGATCCCGGTGACCGCGCGCGTACTTCAGACGGTGGACGTATACGACGCTCTCATTACCGCGCGTCCGTATAAGAAAGCCATGCGGCCGGCGGAAGCGCTGGCGATCATGGAAGAGGAAGTCCGCCGCGGCTGGTGGGATCCTGAAGTCTTTGCCGTGTTCGCCGAGATGCTGGGGTGCGAGGGTGTGAAGGTGGGAAAGGCGAAGGCGATGGCGGCGGGGGCGGATTGAGGGGAGGGGAGGGGGCAAGGTGGTTCGTGAATGGAATGACGACTTGCGCTAATTATCGTTCTGTGTGTCCGTAGGGCACGTTGTCTTGTGCCAACCCCGCACATGTAAAAGTACAGGGAAGAAGGACCCATACACACGCCAAATAACAGACCGCTAAGCAAGACACCGGTCAATTGCAGGAAATACTGCGCAGTTCTGACGTCGGCGTTCATCCACTTCGCGAACCCCAACAGCAGAAAGGCGGTCACGCCCGACGCGACGCACACGATCCCGTACCCGCTCAGGGTTAAAGTTCCGCAGTTTCCCTCGCCATGCCGCATACGCGATTGCGACGGCAAGTCCTGGCCCGACGACGAAGATAGTCAACAGTTGCATCGCGCCGGTCAGCCACAGGTAGTCTGGGTTCAGGGCAAAGGCGAACAGCTAAAGATAAGCGGGCGTTTACATTCCAAATCCCGCTGCGAGGGTCAAGCAGTGCAATCGAAATCCAGTTGTTTTATCTGAATTACTGCGCGTGATGCAGTTTTTTCCGCAACGTTTCCACGATTAGACCGACGAACCCATACGTGACGGCATTTGCCGCTAGAGTTTCATAGAGACTGATAGGGTGATGCATGCCCGCTATCGCAATGGGGCAGGTTGTGCAGACAATAATCCACACATCCCGCATTCGTTCGCTGGCGTTTGGAAAGGCTGCGATGGCGAAGAGTGCCCAGAAGCCCGCGACTAGAAAGCCTGCGATCGCCCACAGCGCGATTCGGTGTTTCATGGCAGCACCCCCGAACAACCAATGATTCTACGCCTGTCTGAGTCCCACGAAACGATACAATCCCAGCCATGAGAAAGACTCACGAAACGCCCCTGCTGGGCAAAGCTGCGCTCATTACCGGCGGCGCGAAGCGGTTAGGACGGGCCTCGGCGCTGGCGCTGGCACGGGCGGGGGCGGACGTCGCGGTTACGTTTCATCATTCGGCGAGCGAGGCGCAGCACACCGTCATTGACCTGGCGAGTCTGGGGGTGCGGGCGTTCGCCTTGCGGTGCGATGTCACCAACGAAAAGAGCGTGCGCGGCATGATCAAGGAGGCGATGAAGGAACTGGGCGGGATCGACATCCTGGTGAACAACGCCGCGAACTACGAAACAGCGGAGTTCGAGAAGATCACCGTTCAACAATGGGACGCGATCTTCGCGTCGAACACGCGGGGACCATTTCTCGTGACCCGCGAGGCGCTGGAAGCGTTGCGCGAACGACACGGCAAGGTGATCAACCTGGGTTCGCTGGGCGGGCTGGTTCCGTGGGCCACGCATGCGCACTATTGCTCGTCGAAGGCCGCGGTGCACATGCTGACGAAGGTGATGGCCAAGGCATTGGCCCCTGAGATCGCGGTGAACGCTGTGGCGCCCGGCATGATTGATCTGGGAGAGAAGGCCGCAAAGGCCTTCATGCGGAAGATGGCTCGGGTGACGCCGATGAAGCGGAACGGGACGGGAGAAGAGATCGCCGCGGCGGTTTTGTTTTTTGCGACGGCTCCACATTTCATTACAGGACAGATTCTGGCGGTGGACGGCGGATTGGGATTGGGGTAACTTGGGCTCCTTCCTTGGCGCAGGACACAGAATTCTCATCGGCGAGCAAATGCTCGGTTATGCCGCGGCCTGCGCCTACACTTCGGAGTTGCCTCACTCCTGCCTTCAGGGCATTGCCTATTTGTAAGCGAAAACCCAGTCGAGGACGGGATCGCGGCCCGACCGGTAGTCGTCCCACGAGGTGTGGATCTCCTGATCGGGACGAATGAGGTTTTCCCCGCCATCGACGAATTTGTAGTACTGGGTCGAGTATCGCACCATCAGTTTCGAGTTGGGCAGCTGCATCTGGCGAGCTTCCTGGTAACTGTTGGGTCTTTCGCCGATGGGTTCACCGACGAGCATCGCCGCAGTGCGTGCGCGGAACTGCGCCGCGTTCGACATTGCGGCGGAGAAAGTGTTGACTCCGATCAGCACGAACAAATGTCCCTTACGGTTGAGCGTGGAGTGCTCACGAATCGGATCGATCAAATACTTGAGTCCCTGCGTGTAATCACCGCCACTGTTCTGTCGCAAGTCGAGCACAAGTTTCCTTGGATTTTGCTGCTTGAGTTCAGCAAATAAGGCCGAGGCGTTCCTTTCCAGATCACGAAACCCACGAAAATTGCAGTAGAGTGTCTGGGCATCGGGTAAGTAGACGAACCAGAGGTCCTCGTCGGGCCGCTGGCGCGATAAGGGTGGTGTCTTGACGAGTGGAATCCAATCGACCGCGGTGTCTGGGGGCCCGGCGTGCACAGTAACGGGGAACGGTTCGCCCTGCTCCTTGGTCAGCGTGATTTGAGCGCTGTTCCGGTCAGAGATGATGCCGAGTCCGTGCAGAATAATGCCCATGCTAAGGAAATTGGTAGCCCGGGCGTCGGCGAGAGCGTCCGTCTCCGGGGTCGGAGTGAGGGTAAGGGCCAGCTGCCGGGCCTGATCGACCCACGTTTTGTCGATGCGCACGACGCGTGCGCCAAGAGCGTTCTCGAGGCCCGGGCCGACTGCGAGAACCCGGTAGTCGTCCCCAAAGCGCCCGATGTCGATGGGGAAGTGGGCACTGTCCGGCGGAAAGTCGACGTAGGTATGCGCATCGCCGATAGAATTTACGATCCGGTCGAGCGCGACATACATCTGATCCCGGTCGAGCTGATCGACTTGGCGGGTGACGGACGCGATGGCCGCATCGAATTGCTCGCGCGTGGTGTGGTGAAAGGCGTTGGCATGACGCCGTGGGAGCTCGTGCGAGAGGAATCGGATATCTTCCCGCCATTGTTCCGGGGTTAAGCCCGCTGCAGGCGTGCTCGTGGGTTTGGCGGCATCGGCGGTGCGGTGAAGGTCAACCGGTCCCGAATCCGTGCCGGACGCGAACCGCCCTCGAAGCGTGTCGACGGTGAATTGCACTTCGACGCTGACAGAGTCGTTCCCGGCTTCGACTTGGAGGTGCAACTGATCCGCGGAGACGCCGCCATCCTTGACGATGTATACGCCGACCGGAGTAGAGAGTTCGCCTTCGTATTTGCCGCTCGCACAGCGCAGATCGAGCGAAACGTTCAAAGACCCCGCTTCCCGGCTGACGGCGGTCCCTTCGAAATGACCAGAGGGGTCTCCTGGCTTACAGTCTCCACGGGCAACGCCTGAGACCAAAATGATTGCCATGATCGTCGCGGCTAAGAGCTTGGAACGAAGGCATCGCATGGCGATTCTTGCAGTCTGAAGATCCAGCAAGCGCAACCCGATATCAGTGTTGACCCACCGGTAGCTGGGGGTAAGAGTATGTGCGTGAACGGCAGCTGGGTCAACCACGCACGACGGGTGGATGGATTGTTTGGCACGGGCTTCAAGTTTCTTGTATTGTGACGATTCAGATTTCCGAACATGGCGACTTGGGGTTGTGGGCGGTCCGGCAACGGCCTTCGGATAGCGGCAGGCCTTTATCTTCTGCTTTCCGTTGTAGTGTCCGCGCCACGATGCGCCGCACAGTCCGGGCCCGAGGACGGCGGGCACGAAGTCCAGGTGTGGACCGGCGGCGGGTACACTGTGCCCGGCGGAACGAAGAGCACCGGGGTGTGGAACGCCGGGTTACGGTACGGGTGGGTGTTGATGCGCCCGCACGGTCCGGGGTTTTTGAATGGCCGGTTTGAGTACGCAGTGGACGCGGTGCCGCTCTTTCTGGTGTTTCAACCAGCCAACACTTCGTACGGGGTGGGATTCAATCCGATTGATCTGAAGTGGAATTTCGCGACGCGGAGCGCGGTGGTTCCGTATCTGGAAATCGATGGCGGAACGTTGTTTACGAATCACACCGTACCGACCGGGACCAACGCCGTGAACTTCACCACCGGTGGCGTGCTGGGGATGCATCTGCTGGGTCCGCGATACAACTGGAGCGTCGAAGCCCGCTATATGCATATCTCGAATGCAGGTCTGGCGACGCCGAATCCGGGGATCAATACGTTTCAGGTGCGGTTGGGAATCGGGAGATTCCTTGCCAAGAAGTAGCAAGGGGCGGACACGAGTGTCCGCGCCAAATGCGTAAGATGCGTCGCCTGCCGTCGCTCTTCAAGGGCAAGCACTAGTGCGATGCGGCCACTCCGCTTGTTGGTTGGTCGGCGTCCTGGAACGAGAAATTGACCGACACGTTCGAGTATTCCTTCCCGTCCACTTCCACGTAGGGATACACAAAATAGTTGAGAGGCGGTCCGGCCTGCTTGGGGCTCAGGGTGAGATCTCGGCCCATGGTGAACTGAACGCGGTTCACGTCGTGCGCGCCGAAGAAGTAGTCGCGTTTGTCCTGATGTTTCCAGGCTTCTGAGATGTCGACGGGGATCCAGCCCATCTTGTCGATGTAGAACTCGGACCAGCAGTGATACCCCGGGATTTCGGCGGAGTGTTTGTCGGCGGGGAGTGGGAATCCGATCTCAAAGCGCGCCGGGATGTGCTGGGATCGGGCCATGGACATGAAGACGGAGTGGAAGTCGGTACAGTTGCCTCGCTTCGAGTCACAGGCCCAGAGAGTATCGCCATGGCCCCACCCGGTGCCCGACTTGTCGTAGCGCATGGTGGTGAAGACGTAGTCGTAGATGGCGCGAGCTTTTTCAAGTCCGGTGGCGGCCGACTTGGTTTGTTCCACTGCGAGTTGCGCGGGGACACCGGTGATAGGAACGAGCCGGTCGGGTTCGAGGTATCGGGCAAGCTTGAGTTGAGGAATCCTCTCGGGATGAGCCCCGGGGGCGAGCTTTCCGTTCACCAGGCTGACGTGCTCGAGCCGCCGGACGTCGTAGTCGACAGCGAACTGGTAGTCGGAGCGCGCGGACTTCGCGTCTTCGGCATACAGGATCGTGTTGCCGTATTCTGGTTCTTCGGTCTGGCTGAGGTTGAGGTCGGCCTCTTTTTTGAGGACGGCGACGGATTGGTAGGCGTCGGAGTGAGCCAGGGGCATCCAGACGCGAACCTGGCGGCCGGCAGGGATGTTTTTCACGGTGAAGGAGTAGTGAAACGTGAAATGACGTTCGCTCTGGGCATGTGCGGCGAGCGTGAATGCGAAGACGGCGAAGAGGGTTAGGCTTCGGCGGTACATAGACGACCCTTTCTCAAACGAGGCGACGGTAAGTGGAGCGGCGTGTGGAAACGACCGACGGGCGTTTTAGCGGGATGGGATTCAGGTGAAACCGCGGCCGCAGAGGCGGGGGGCTGGCATGGACATTAATCTGCGCTGCTGGCCGGGAGGTTGTCAAGTGAGGGTCGCTTCGCGAGCAGGAACAAAATCTCTAACCGCAAGCGCAGGTACGAGAGAGGTCGCGAAGAGCGCACCGGTCACGCGGAATCGGCGCAGAGCCACGCTCCGAGCTACTTGTCAGGAAAAGAAGGCGGCGATGGCCGCAGAGCCGAATACGAAGACTGCGTACCATCCGAATACGACGATGGCCGTGGTGGAGAACTTGAGCTTCTTGGCGATGATGCTGAGGCCGAGGGCGGTGAGCAGCAGGGTCCAGATCATGAAGATATCGAGAGAAGTCGCGACTGAGTAAAGGAAGGGAGAGGCGCCAGGGTCCATGAAATAGCCAGGGTTGGTGGGCGCGGGATTCTGAAGGTTGAACGCGTCGGGGTCGAGGCCGCCGAACAGGGTGATTATCGCCAGAACGGTGCGGATGCCGGAGGCAAGGCCAGCATACATGATAACGGCGTAGGTTCCGGAAAAAGTCAGATCGGCGTCCAGAGCTAGCTTCAGGGTCGCGAAGAGAGCGGCCGCAATGAGGAGATTCCAAAGCAAAATGAAGAGGGGAAAGCCGTACATGAAGTAGCGCGTTCCCTTGGCCTGAGCATTGAGCTGACTGTTGCGTTGCTCGCGCGGCATCTGCTCCAAGCGCTCTGAGGCCTTCGGAGAGCGTTCAACCTGATGCTCGACCACCTTCCGGAAGCCGACTTTGAGGTCCACGGCATAGGTGAATGCCACGGAGAGGATCACGGTGATCAGGAACGGTCCCCACCAGGCAGCGCTGCGGCGAATGTCGGTGAAGGTCTTGCTGGGTGCGATGAAGGTGTCGACGATGCGCGCGGGCTCGGAGAGGGCCATCGTCTCAAGTGCGGGCGTGATCGGAGCCGAGCTCATCAGGGTCTCCTTGAGGATGAAGAAGGCGGATTGTAATGCTGCAGCGCGGAACGGGCAAGGCCGCTGGCGATGGCTTTTTTGGGCCTCGCTGCGAAGTGCCAAGATGATCTCAGAGGTGGGCTCGACGAGTGGACCGCGCTGACGGAGGGGGGCGCATTCGGAGATGTCCAACTGGTTCTTGCGGCAGAATGACGTAACCCTGCGATTTGCTTGTCTTTAGCCTCGCCTTATATTCTTCCTCCCTATGTCTACCCTGGTCGAATGCGTCCCCAATTTTTCCGAAGGCCGCGACAAAGCGAAGGTCGATGCCATTGTCGAGGCGATGAAGGTCAGCGCTGTGTACTTACTTGATCGTGAGATGGACGCCGATCACAACCGCTGCGTGATCACGTTGGTCGGGGAGCGGGACGCGATCCAGGAGGCGGCGATTCGGGGCGTGGGGAAAGCGGCGGAGCTCATCGACCTGACCAAGCACCAGGGGGCGCATCCGCGCATGGGGGCGGCCGACGTGGTGCCGTTTATCCCGATTGATGGCGTCACGATTGAAGACTGCGTGGCAATGGCGCGGCACGTGGGGGAGGAGATCTGGAGGCGCTTCCAGATCCCAGTGTATTTGTACGAGGCAGCCGCGACGACGCCCGAGCGGACGAACCTGGAGAACATCCGGCGGGGACAGTTTGAGGGGATTCGGGATGAGATTGCGACCAATCCGGCGCGCCGGCCGGACTTCGGGGAGCCACGCGTGCATCCGACGGCGGGGGCGACGGTGGTAGGCGCGCGGAAGTTTCTAATTGCCTACAACGTGTTCCTGAATACGCCGGATGTCGACATCGCAAAGAAGGTGGCGAAGGCAGTGCGGTTTTCGAGCGGCGGGTTGCGGTTTGTGAAGGGCGCGGGATTCCTGGTGCGCGGGATGGCGCAGGTGTCGATGAACCTGACCGACTTTGAGCAGACGCCGGTGCATCGAGTGTTCGAGTACGTGAAGCGGGAAGCGGCGCGCTACGGGGTGACGCCGGTTTCGAGTGAGATCGTCGGGCTGATTCCGAAGAAGGCGCTGGAACAGGCGGCGGAGTGGTTCCTGCAGGTGGAGAGCTTCGATTCGTCGTTGATTCTCGAGAACCGGCTGGCAGCGGTGATCGGCGGGAAGATGGCAGTTGGCGGATTGCGCGCGGGCGTCGAGCCGTTCGTCGAGCGACTGGCGGCGCCGACGGCGACTCCAGGTGGCGGGAGCGCGGCAGCCGCGGCCGGTGCGATGGCAGCGGGACTGGCACACATGGTGGCCGCCATGTCGCGGGGGAAAAAGGCCTACGTGCAATATGAGAGCGAATTGAGCGCAGCCATTGCGCGGCTGGCGCAGTTGCGTGAAGAATTGAAAGCTGCGGTGGACGCGGACGCCGAATCGTATAACGCGGTGATGAAGGCGTACAAGCAGTCGCGGGAGGCCGCGGATGGCGAGGCAATTGTCGAGGCCGCGTTGAAGCAGGCAACCAGCGTCCCGCTGGCGGTAGCGGAGCGGGCGGGCGAGGTGCGGGAATTCGCGGAAAGATTGGGGCCGGTGACGAACCCGAAAATGAAGTCAGATCTGACGACGGCGTCGGCTTTGGCGCGGGCAGCGATCGAGGGCGCGCTGGCGAATGTGGAGATCAACCTGGCGTCGATCAAGGACGAGGCGTTTGTGCGTGAGATGTGGGAAAGGGCGAGGGCGGCACAGGACTAGCGATGGCTAAGAGGCTCAAACTCGGACTGATTGTGGCGGCAGGCTTGGCGATTCTCGGAGTCTGGACGATCCCTAATGCTCGAAGCAAGGTGGTGAACTTGACAGCGTGTTTCGAGGATGTAAACGGGCTTCAGGTCGGAGCGGCCGTTCGGATCGCAGGCGTCGAGGTTGGTAGAGTCACACGGGTGTGGGCACGCCCTGACCGCAAGGATTGTCCCGCCGCCGTCGCCATGAGGTTGAGCACGCCGTACGACCTGCGGGTGCCCAGGGATGCAATCGCAGAGGTATCGACCGAAGGCTTGCTCGGACCGGAGTTCGTTAATATCAACATCCAAAACGCAACCGGCCCCCGGACAGCGACCATGCAACATTGAAGACGGGCCCGACCGTTCGTCCTTTGGATGCGGTGAGAGCATTGGTGGACGACATCACCAGGAAGGTGACGGAAGAAAAGACGACACCCTCGAAGCCCCCCACAAAGCAGAAATAGCCAGTCTCGGCCCAGGTGCCGGAGCCGTCAACGTCCCGACTGTACTTTCGTTTCTCCCAAGACGGCCTTCGGCGGCATACAATTGATTCGTACCGGGTTAACGAAGCGGACGGATTTCGCATCTAAGGGTACATTCCGCAGAGGTTTTATGAAGAATCTGACAAAGTTGGCTAGTTTCTTGTTGATGGCGGGGTCCGCGTGGGCGATGCCGCTCGGTAGCTCGACGCGGGCGGTGGTTCCTGCCGACATTCAGCAGCTAATCTCGGTCGATTACCGGGCGCTGCGCGATTCGCCTACAGCCATGGCGTTGAAAGAACAGGTCCTGCCCGAAAGCCTGAAGCAGTTCGAGACGGCCCTGAAGGGCGTCGGGATCGATTCGGAGCGGGACGTGGATCAGCTCACCTTCGCGGCGTATCGCCAAGGCAAGCAGGGCGTGAAGGTTGTCGGAATGGCGCAGGGGTCATTCTCTTCGACGCAAGTGCTGAAACGGATGAAGTTGAAGAAAATCGTGCCGACGAAGTACCGCGATGCCGCCATCTACGCCATGGGCGGCAACGGCATGGTGATGACGTTCCTCGACGAAAACACGCTGCTGTTCGGTGACGACTCGGCGATCAAGGGTGCGCTGGACGCGCGCGACGGCTACGCTCAGACACTGGACTCCAATTCCCAGATGGCGGACATGATGGCGGCCGTGGACAGTTCGCCGGTGTGGAGCCTGTTGGATCAGCAGGGGACGCAGAATATGATGCGGTCGGCGCTGGGAGACGCGTCAAAGATGGCCGACTACGACACCGTGAAGAAGCGGCTGCTGGGATCGCGTTACACGATGGATTTTTCCAGCGGCGTGAACTTTAACCTCGATGTGATTACCTCGGATTCGATCACGGCGGCGACCATGTCGTCCCTGGTGAAGGCAGGGATGCTCTATAAGAAGATGAGCGCGTCCCCGGTGGAGAAGGTAGCGATCGACGCGCTTACCGTAGATTCCGATAGCTCGAAGCTGGTGTTGCACTTCAAGACCGACGACAAGCAGTTCCAGGCGCTGATGAAGTCGGACCTGTTTGCTGCAGTTTCGAAGTAAGAGCAAGAACCTACCACGGAGGCACGGAGTTTTCGAAACTCCGTGCCCTTTGCTTTTTGGATTCCATCACCCTTTCTTGGCCGCTCGCGCTTCGCGCTTGGCTTTGGCCCAGCCTTCTTTCACGACTTGGTGGGAGCGGCCAAGCGCCAGGGAATCTTCCGGGACGTCTTCGGTGATGCAGGAGGCTGCGGCGATGTAAGCGCCTTTCCCGATCTTCACCGGGGCGACTAAGGTGCTGTCACTGCCGACGAAGGCGCCGTCGCCGATCTCGGTTTTGTGTTTGTGCACTCCGTCGTAGTTGCAGGTGATGGTGCCGGCGCCCACGTTCACGCCCGCGCCGATTTCGGCGTCGCCGAGGTAGGTGAGGTGGTTGGCTTTTGATCCCTTACCCATCTTGATCTTCTTGGTTTCCACAAAATTGCCTACATGCGCCTCCTCCCCAATATCGCTGCCGGGACGGAGGTGGGAGTAGGGGCCAATCACGGCGCCGCTGGCGACGCGCGCCTCATCGAGGATGGAGCCTGGGCGGATCGTGACGCCGTCTCCGATCTCGGAGTTCGTGATGACGCTGTACGAGCGAATGCGGCAGTCGCTGCCGATGCGAGTCGTTCCAAGGAGTTGGACGAAGGGCTCGACGATGGTGTCGGGGCCGACTTCAACGTCGGCGTCGATGACGCAGGTTTGCGGGAAGAAGATGGTCGCACCGGAGGCCATGACTTGGCCGCATTTCTCCATGCGGAAGAGAGCATCGATTTCCGTCATCTCGGCGCGCGTGTTGCTGCCGAGAATCTCGGAGGGAGCTTCAGTCTTGATGGCGACGACTTTCACCTTTGCTTTGGTCAGGACTGCTGCCATGTCTGTCAGGTAGTACTCGTGGTGGGCATTGTCGGTCTTGAGTTCCCCGATGCGGGCATAAAGAGGCTTCACGGCGAAGGCGTAGAAACCAGAATTGATTTCGCGAAGCTTCTTCTGGGCCGGGGTTGCGGCTTTTTCTTCAACGATTGCTTTAACCTCGTCGCTCTTGGGCGACCTGCGCAGGACCCGGCCATAGCCCGTGGGGTTAGCGAACTCGGCCGAGAGCAGCGTCATTGCAGCTTTCTTCTGCAGGTGGAAGTCGCGGAGACGCTCGATGGTTCCAGGAGTGATCAACGGCGCGTCGCCCGAGAGGACAACGACGTGATCGTATGGAGCGAGAGCGTCGCGGGCGACCATAAGGGCGTGACCGGTGCCGCGCTGCTCTTCCTGGAGGACGAAGTTGACTCCGGTGTGAGCGACGGCCTGCCGGACCCGAGGGGCTTCGTGCCCAATGATGGCGTAGACGTCGCCGGGGGACACGACCTTGGTGGCGGCGGCGATGACGTGCGCGAGCAGAGGCTTGCCACCGACTTCGTGAAGAACCTTGGGATGCTTCGATTTAAGGCGTGTGCCTTTGCCGGCGGCCATAATCGCAATCGCGATGCGGGAAGGATTTGGTGTGGGCATTCGCTGTCAAATATACCGCGTAAAAGCGGGTGTCAGGCGTTAGGCCTTGGGTGTCAGGCGTAGCTAAGAAGAGCATCTGTGGCAAAGCAGGCTGGGGCGCGGCGCAGGCCCACATTCCCAGGTTGGCTCCCAAGAGAGAGCGCGGCGAGGTGGATTACTCGGTGCTGTTGGACGCGGCTTCTGAATATGTCTTGCGGGCGGGCGCCGAGGCCTGGAGGGCGAGTTCTAGTAAGTCGCGCGCTACGCTGTCAGTGGCATGGCGGGCTGCGCCTGCTTCTTCGAGGTAGTCACCCAGCACCGGACAGCAGCCGAGTTGCTCAACCGCGTCGAGGTCGGCGACGATCTGAGCTGCCCCTTCGAGGGCATATTTGGCTTTGAGCGCATCGCTGGCGGGGCGGCGGTTGATCAGGGCGTAATCGAAAAGCTGGGCCTGGGCGTGGCGGTTGAGGGCCCGGATGTGGTCGGCGGCAGTTAATCCCAGGCTCTCGTTGGCCTGCGTCATCAGGTTGCAGACATAGACTTTGATAGCGGGCGAGTTGACGATGGCAGGCCCGATACTCCGCACCAGCAGGTTGGGAATCAGGCTGGTGAACAGGGAACCGGGGCCAATCGTGATGAGGTCGGCGCGGGCGATGGCTTCGAGGGTCTGGGGCAGGGGCAACACGTCGGGTGGGATCAGGAACAATTCTTTGATTCGCCCCTTGCTGGCGGTGATCTTGGTTTCCCCGCGCACACGCGTGCCGTCTTCCATGAGGGCTTCGAGTTCGATGTTGGAGGCGGTGGCCGGGTAAATGTGGCCGCGAGTCAGCAGGATTTCCGAAGACAGGCGAACCGCTTCCGGGAAGTCCTTTGTGATCGAAGTGAGCGCGGCCAGGAACAGATTGCCGAAGCTATGTCCTTCCAGACCGGAGCCTTTGTCGAAGCGATGACGGAAGAGCTGGGAGAGTAGGTCCTCATCCTCCGACAGGGCAACGATGCAGTTGCGGATATCCCCCGGCGGCAGCATGTTGAGTTCTTTGCGCAGCCGCCCGCTGGATCCCCCATCGTCGCTGACCGTGACCACCGCGCTGAGTTCGCCGATGACCGGCTGCGCGGTCGCAGGGCGGTACGGCTCGCCGGGCGCGGGCACGAAGCCTTTGAGGCCTTTCAATAGCGTCGAAAGCCCTGTGCCACCGCCAATGGCTACGACCCGCAGCGGGCCTGAGGCAAACTTGTCCCGGGAGAGCGGGTCTGGCCGCTGCTGGGGGTCCATGGAGATTTCCCTAATACGTCTCGTCCGGGTTGTCGGCCTCGGAGACCGACTCGGCTCCGGGATCGGGGTAGAGCAATTCGGTGAAGCGCGGATCCTCGGCCAGATTCTGGAAGTCGGAATCGTTGCGCGCCTGGAAGCGGAGCGCCGGGTTGAGCCGGATAGCCGTATCCAGATTGCGCAGCGAGTCTTCTACGTGGCCGGTCATGCAGTCGAGCGCGGCCAGACCGTATATGACGTAGTCGGTTTTCGGCGACTGCTTTTGCAATTTTTCCAAATGCTCCCGGGCCTGCACATAGTCGCCCACGTTCATGAGAGAGACCGCGTAATCGAAGTGCTCCTCGGGATTCTTGAACTGGGCGGTCACCTTGTCAAGATGCTGGTTGCAGGTACTGATGTGGACGGCCGCGCGGTCGGCGAGTTCCTTGCTGGGGCTGCCAATCACCTTTTGCAGGTGGGCTTTGGCTTTGTCGAACTTGTGCTCCTGCAGGGCACGGAGGCCGGTCTCGTAATTCTGGATGGCCTGAGCGATACGAGGATCGTCGGCGATCGACTTCTTGACGGTAGGTTTCTGAGTCATCTGTAGGACTCTTCCTGTGGGTTTACTTGCTGTACTTTTCGTAACTACTCCTTATTAGCGGCTTAGGATTCCTAGTTCACGTATTTTACTAAAGCCTCCTGGTATGAGGCCGGGCGCTTCAGGTTCTGGCCGGGCACTTCGTGCAGGGTTAGGCGTGACTTGAAAACAACGCGTCAAGCAAGGCTCAGGAACCGGCCGTGAACGGGGCACCCTCGCTGAAATCAGTTCATCGTGGCCGCTGCAGCTTGCACATCAACCTGCTTCCATTCGCCGCTGATGATGCCCTTGCGAATCTGGGCTGCGGTCTTGCCTTTCTTCGTCTGCCCATAAGAGTAATAGAGCTCCTTCAGGCAGACGTCGCACTGTGCCCCGTGCGTGTTCTCGAAACAGCTATGCAGACTGTTGTGGCCCATGCCGCGGTCGCAGTAGCAGTAACAGGGCTGCTGGTGCAATACGTTGGGAATCTTGGCGGCGAGTTCGTATGCGTGCGTCTGATGGGGATATTGCGCATTTTCGGCCCAGAGGTTCTCCTTGGGCAATATGGGCGGGAGCTTCTTGCCTTTGGGCGGAGGCGCGGCATTGTAAGCGGGAACACCCTGATCTTCCTGCTGCGAGACTGCCCACTGGGCCGAGAGGACAAGGATCACCGTAAAGACGGATGCCAAGATCAGCGCACGCTTCAACATAAGGTACGAATCCTCGATCTCGATATTGTAACCCGTAGCGGGGTTGGGCGCATCCGCGGTAGGCACCCACTGGTTCACTCACCACAAAGCAGTTAGACGAAACAAGGAGGGGTAAAGTTGTGCGCTTCCAGGGCGGTGACCGCGATTTTCCCGGCCTTGGCGGGCGTGGTTTCTCTTCAACCCGGTCGGCGGTTGCATATAGAATGGAAAAATCATGCAAGGTTTGGGGGCCCCCCAAATGGAGCGGGTGAGGGAACCGGATGCAAGGGTGCCTTCACGCTCCGTCCCGGTGCTGGCGGTTTGGCTCAGAGACCTGATCATTTCGCTCGCGATCTCGGCGTTCATCATCATTTTTCTCTACCAGCCGGTAAAGGTGGAAGGCACCAGCATGATGCCTTCGCTCGACGACCAGGAGCGGATCTTCGTCAACAAGTTCGTATACAGGTGGGAGCCGATCGAGCGCGGCGACATCGTGGTGTTCCGTTATCCGCGGGACCCGTCGAAGAGTTACATCAAGCGCGTGATTGGGGTCCCGGGAGATCAGATCCGCATCGACGGTGGCCAGGTTTATGTGAACGGGCGGGCCGTGGACGAGGACTACGTGCCGCCGGCCTACGCCGACGAGCGCTCGTATCCCGAAATCCTTGTGCCTCCACATTCCTACTTCATGTTGGGCGACCACCGCAGCATGTCCAATGACAGCCGTGACTTCGGGCCGGTGAAAGAGGGATACATTTTCGGCAAGGCGGTTTTTGGCTATTGGCCCATGGACAAGCTGGGGCGGCTACGATAGGTCTGATTCGTCTCTCGCTAGTTTTCCACACAAATTGCAAAGAAATCGCCGCCGCGAGGTGCCGGAATGCTTGGTCCTGCGCGTCTTCCTTGCTAAAATCGCTAAAATCCACACCCGGGAGCAGGAATGCAAGCTATCCTTGCACTCGAAGATGGGCGCATCTTCCGAGGCAAAGGTTACGGCGCCAAAGGCGAATGCTACGGGGAAGTCGTTTTTAATACTTCCATCACCGGTTACCAGGAAATCTTCACCGATCCATCGTATTCAGGGCAGATTGTTGTCCTGACCAACCCCGAGATCGGCAACTACGGAACCAATCCCGAGGACAACGAGGCGACGCACCCTTACATCGAAGGGCTGGTCGTGCGCGAGTTCTCGAAAGTGAGCTCGAACTGGCGGTCACAGCAGGTAGCCGACGAGTACCTGGAACAGTTCAAGATTCCGGTTCTGGCGGACATCGACACGCGCGCCCTGGTGCGGCACCTGCGCGACCACGGTGTGATGCGCGGCGTGGTTTCGACGATCGAGCCGGACGCCGAGAAGCTTGTCGCGAAGGCACGGTCGATCCCAAAGATGGACGGGACAGACCTGGCCAAGGTGGTTTCGACCACCCGACCTTACGTTTGGGAAGTAGGTGAGCGGTCGCACGAGCCGGTCGCGGTGGTCGGCGTGAAAGACGAACCCGCGCGGTTCCACGTGGTGGCCTACGACTACGGAATCAAACAAAACATCCTGCGCAAGCTTCGGGGAGAGGCCTGCAAAGTGACGGTGGTTCCCGCGCAGACGCCCGCGGAAGATGTTCTGGCGCTCAAGCCGGATGGGGTGTTCCTCTCCAATGGTCCGGGCGATCCGGAGCCGTGCACCTATGCGGTCGACAACATAAGACGGCTGATGGGACGCCAGCCAATCTTCGGAATCTGCCTCGGCCATCAACTCACCGGGATTGCGCTTGGCGGCAAGACCTACAAGCTAAAATTCGGGCATCACGGCGGAAACCATCCGGTCAAGCAGATGGGGACGGGGAAGATCGAGATCACCGCGCACAACCACAACTTCGCCGTCGATCCGGATTCACTGCCGCAGAGCGAAGTGGAACTGACCCATATCGATTTGAACGACAACACGCTGGAAGGGTTGCGGCACAGGAATCTGCCTCTGTTCTCGGTTCAGTATCACCCCGAGGCGGCGCCAGGCCCGCATGACTCGCATTACCTGTTCAGGGATTTTGTGCGGATGATGGAGGAGTGGAAGGGGTGAGGGCCGCCATCATCGTCGCGTGGTCTTTTCTTGTGATGGCGGCGCGCGTATACCTTGTTGCCAGTCCGTCGGTAGAGGTAGTCGCAACCCAGAAATCTTCCCCGAGAATTCGGGTCGTCTTCTTAATGAGTGGCGCTCCGCAAAAAGGCGTGAGAGTTGAGGTCTACCGGTACACGCTCAGTTCAGGAGAGGAATCGAGGGCGCTGCTCTCGCTCACGTCGGACAACGAGGGTAAGGTTACGCCACCCGTCCTTTCTCCAGGACACTACCACCTGGTTGCCTCAGTCGAGCGCAATATGAGAGCGGATCTGTACCTGGATGTCTCCAGGAAAATGGCGAAACGTGTGAGTTCGTTTTCCATGAACCTGATCGAAAACCAATATCCAACCCCGGAGCAGCTCTGGGCCACCGCGGAAGAGGAGCCTGTCAAGGACCGGCCGGAGACGTTCAATGGAACCGTCTACGATCCCAGCGGCGCGGGGGTGTCAGGAGTCTCGATCGAAGTTGTGAGGAAGGGAACGCAGGGAAAAGAGCGGGTTGCTCAACTCGAATCGGGATCAGACGGCGGCTTTTCCGCCCACTTGGCGGAAGGGGGGTACGTCGCGCGCTTTTCCATGCCGGGATTTCAGATCGCGCTCCTGCCATTTGAAGTGACCAAGCAAGGCTCCGGGGAACTTCGAGTTATTTTGCAGCTTGGCAGGGCAACGGAAGCCGTGACCGTTAGTTCGCGGTTGGATGCTCGTACACCCAACGACCAACGGCCAAGGACTAACGACTGATTATTCATGCCACGTCGAACTGACATCTCCAAGATCCTGATCCTCGGCTCCGGCCCGATTGTCATCGGCCAGTCGGCCGAGTTCGATTACTCGGGCACGCAGGCCTGCAAGGCGCTCAAGGCGGAGGGCTTCGAGGTGGTGCTGGCCAACTCGAATCCGGCCACCATCATGACCGACCCGGAAGTCGCCGACCGCACCTACATCGAGCCCCTTACCCGCGAGTATCTCGAAGAGATCATCCGCATCGAGCGGGAAATGTCTCCCGGTGCCGGCTTCGCGATTCTGCCGACCGTGGGCGGCCAGACCGCCTTGAACCTCGCGGTCGAGCTTTCCGACGGCGGGGTGCTCGACAAGTACAACGCTCAGTTGATCGGCGCGAACATCGCAGCTATCAAGAAGGCCGAAGACCGGCTGTTCTTCAAAGACGCGATGCAGAAGATCGGCCTCGACGTTCCCAAGTCGGCTCTGGTTAACAATCTGAAGGACGGGCTCGAGTTCGCGGGCAAGATCGGCTTTCCGGTGATCATTCGCCCCTCGTTCACGCTTGGTGGAACGGGCGGTGGCATTGCATTTAATCGCGAAGAACTGATGGAAGTGCTGGCCCGCGGCCTGGATTTGTCGCCGGTGCACGAAGCGCTGATCGAAGAATCAGTGCTGGGCTGGAAAGAGTTCGAACTCGAGGTCATGCGCGACCTCAAGGACAACGTCATCATCATCTGCTCGATTGAGAATTTCGATCCCATGGGCGTGCACACCGGGGATTCGATCACGGTGGCTCCGGCGCAGACGTTGACCGACCGGGAATACCAGGCCATGCGCGACGCGTCGATCGCGGTCATCCGCGAGATCGGCGTAGAGACGGGCGGATCCAACATCCAGTTCGGCGTGAACCCGGAAACCGGGCGCATGGTGGTGATCGAGATGAACCCGCGCGTGTCGCGCTCCTCCGCGCTCGCCTCAAAGGCCACAGGCTTCCCGATCGCCAAGATCGCGGCAAAGCTGGCGGTGGGTTACACGCTCGATGAGATTCCGAACGACATCACGCGCAAGACGCCGGCCTCGTTTGAGCCGACCCTGGACTACGTAGTCGTAAAGATTCCGAAGTGGCAGTTCGAGAAATTCCCCGGCGCGGACGAGAGCCTCGGTCCGCAGATGAAGTCGGTGGGCGAAGTGATGGCGATCGGACGCACCTTCAAAGAAGCCCTGTTAAAAGGGGTGCGGGCCCTCGACACCGGAAGAAAAGTCGGCTCCGAGAAGATCGAGCCGAAAATCCTCACCCAACGCCTCGTCACCCCGCATCCCGAGCGGCTCACCTACGTTCGTTATGCGATTCGACAAGGGTACACGGTCAAGCAACTGGCCAAAGTGACCTCGATGGACCCGTGGTTTCTCTACCAGCTCAAAGAAATTAACGACATGCAGCTGGAACTCGAAAAGCACCCGATGGAGTCGATCCCCACCGGGGTGCTGCGCGACGCCAAGCGCATGGGCTTCTCCGACGGGCGGCTGGCGGCGGTGTGGCGCCTGAATGACAAAGGCGGCCAGGAGAAGGTCCGGCACCTGCGCAAGAAGCACGGCGTCATGCCGGTGTACAAGCGGGTCGACACATGTTCGGCCGAGTTCGAAAGCTATACGCCGTATCTCTACTCGACCTACGAAGACGAGGACGAAGCCGCGCCCACCAAGACAAAAAAAGTCATCATCCTGGGGAGCGGGCCCAATCGCATCGGGCAGGGAATTGAGTTCGACTACTGCTGCTGCCACGCGTCGTTCGCGCTGCACGAAGACGGCTTCGAGACCGTGATGATCAACTGCAACCCCGAGACCGTCTCCACCGACTACGACACCAGCGACCGCCTGTACTTTGAACCCCTGACGCTCGAAGACGTGTTCGCCGTGTATGAACACGAGGCTGCCGGCGGAGCATCGGTGGGCGTGATCGTTCAGTTTGGCGGACAAACTCCGCTGAACCTGGCGTTGCCACTGAAGGCTGCCGGTGTGCCCATCATTGGGACCTCGCCCGAGTCGATCGACCTGGCCGAGGACCGTAAGCGCTTCGGCAAGCTGCTCGATGAACTGCAGATTCCCCAGTCGCCCGGCGCGATGGCGACTTCTCTCGAAGAAGCCGTGGAGGGGGCCAAGCGCGTCGGGTATCCCGTGCTGGTGCGGCCTTCCTACGTGCTGGGTGGGCGCGCCATGGTGATCGCCTACGACGAAGACACCGTCATCCGCTACATGAAAGAGGCGGTCGAGTACTCGCAAGACCGCCCGGTGCTCATCGACCACTTCCTGGAGGACGCGATCGAGGTCGACGTAGACGCACTTTCGGATGGCGAAGATGTCGTGATCGCCGGAATCATGCAGCACATCGAAGAGGCGGGTATCCACTCCGGCGATTCGTCCTGTGTCCTGCCGGCCGTCGATATACCCGAGGTCCTGCTGCAGCGCATGCGGGAGTACACCTTCAAACTGGCGCGGGCGCTGAAGGTGGTCGGTTTGATGAACATTCAGTTTGCGATTCCGCGCGCGGCGAACGGCGGATCGAAAGGAAACGGCGACGGCGCCAAGGTGTACGTCCTGGAAGTGAATCCGCGGGCGTCGCGCACCGTGCCGTATGTGTCGAAGGCGACTGGTGTGGCGCTGGCGAAGATCGCTTCCCGGCTCATGACCGGTCGCAAGCTGCGTGAGTTCCTGCCTGAGAACGTAGAACGGGGCACCGACCTGGATACGGGTCGCTGCTACTACGTGAAGTCCCCGGTGTTCCCATGGAACAAGTTCCCAGGAGTCGATACGGTACTGGGTCCCGAAATGCGGTCCACGGGCGAGGTGATGGGGGTCGCCGACAACTTCGGCGAGGCCTTCGCCAAGGCGCAGATTGCGGCCGGCCAGAAGTTGCCGACGCAGGGCTCGATTTTCATCAGCGTCACCGACCATGACAAGGCGCAGGTGGCCGACGTGGCGCGGCGCTTCGTAGATATGGGGTTTAAGCTGGTGGCGACGGCGGGGACGGCGGATGTGCTGGAAGACGCGGGACTGAGCGTTGAGCGCGTGTACAAAGTGAAGGAAGGCCGCCCCAACGTCGTCGACCTGATCAAGGGCGAGCGCATCCACCTGATCATCAACACGCCCCACGGAGCGGAGCCTTGGTTTGACGAGAAGGCGATCCGGCGCGCGGCGGTGACTGCCCGGATCACGACGATTACGACTCTCTCGGCAGCGCGGGCCGCAGCGGAGGGAATCGCGGCCCTGCAGCGCGGAGAAGTGCGGGTGCAGGCCTTGCAGCATCTGCATGCGGAACGGGTGGCGGGGAAGCGGCGGTAGTGAGCCAGGTTCGTGCCGGGACCATTGCATTGTTTGTCGTAAGCCTGCCCGTGCTGGTGGGCATTTTTGTTTATGGGCCGTTCGTGTTGGACCTGTTTGTGCACCGGCGCCCGCCTTCGCGTTTTCTGATTCCGTCCGGATACATCGGCTGGATACGGGTCGAATATCGCGTTCCAAACGCGCCCCCGTTTGGGGCGCGAAGGGAAGTACCTCCTGGTGCGCATCGCCCGCGATGGCAGCGCAGGGACCTGTTCAGATCTTCCGGAGGGATGGGGAAAAGACCAGTTCTTCTACGACTTCGGGAACCGGCGGCAGCCGCTCTCGAACGCCGGCTGGTGCAAAGGCGGCATGATCTGGGACGAAGCCAGCGGCAAAGACGAGCAGTCGGCTTTGTTCCTGAAGTTTTTTGTCGGGAACGAGGATCAGTTCCGGCTGGCGGTTGACCCGCTGGGGAAGACGTATAGTCCGTGCGGATAGGGCGGAATCGTCGATTGGATGCGGCGTCGAGTCCGAGGGATCAATCACTCCTCGTGGTATGCTTCCTGCCACTTTCACCGGGCAACGTGACATATGAGTGTCTGAGTGCCCCAGGTAGAAGGCGGTTCCCATGGGTTCCATCACCAACCCTCCGACCTACGGGCAGATCCCGCCGTCGGGTCCTCCCAAAAAGAAGTGGAATCCGAACATCTACATTCCGGCGATCGTCATCGGACTGGTGCTTCTGTGGCATTTCGGGCGAGGATCGAAGAAAGTTAACGAAGCTGCGGACGTGAGTGCAGCTCGCTTCCACGGTCTGATGAACCAGGAGGGGTACGAACAGATTTACCAGGAGGCAGCCCCGGAGTTCCAAAATCACGGGAGCCGGGAAGAGACGGTGGGCTTCTTGCAAAGAGTGCATACCTCACTGGGCAACGAGCACCAGTGCCATATGACGGGGTTCTTCGTGAACCGTACCCTGAAGGGAACGTTCGTGGTGCTGACCTATTTCCACTACGTTTTGACCATGGAACGGCGAGGGAGCAGTTCACATGGCGGATGAGCGGGGACCAGGCCAAGCTGGTGGGGTACCGAATCGATTTGGAGAAGGTTGTTAAGCCCTGAGTCGGGCGAGAATGCCCTGCGATACCGACACGAAGGCTTCACCGCAGGAATGCCCAGCTGGTAACCTGTGAGTCTGAGAGTTGAAAGCTGCCAGCTGAGAGCCGATCCCATGCTGCTATCCGGAATTTTTCCTCCCATCACGACGCCGTTCTATCCCGACGGCAACGTCTACTACAAGAAACTCGAGGCCAACGTGGAGCGCTATTCGCGCACGCCGGTGGCCGGGCTGGTGGTGCTGGGCTCGACCGGCGAGTCGATTCTGCTGTCGGACGACGAGCGGCGTCAGGTGCTCAAGACGGCGCGGGCGGCAGCCGCGAACCACAAGGTGCTGATCGCGGGAACGGGGATCGAGTCGGCGGTGGAGACGCTGCGCTTGACCGAATATGCTGCCGAGCTCGGTTATGACGTCGCCATGGTGCGCACGCCGCACTTCTACAAGAGCCAGATGAAGCCGCTCAACATGCTCAGTTTCTATCGCACGGTAGCCGACCGGTCACCGTTGCCGATCATGATCTACAACTTTCCCCAGGTCACCGGCTACGACATTCCCGCCGAGCTGGTGATCGAGCTGGCGGAGCACCCAAACATCATCAGCATCAAGGAATCGAGCGGTGACGTAGAGAAAGTGCGAAAGATGGTGGACGGCACCCGGCATATCAAGCGCAGCGCGACGGTGACCGAGACCTTTGACGCGGTCAGGCCGCGCATGGTCAAGGCGGCCACCCAGGGAACGGGGCCGGGCGGCGAACTGGTGCCGGTGACGGCGCTGGCAGGAAATGCGAGGCCTTCGTCCGCGGCGGTGAACGTGGTGGGCGCGCTGAAGACGCGGCAGAAAGAGGTCGGGTTCCAGGTGCTGATCGGGGCCGCGCACCGGCTGGAGCCGTCACTGCAGGCGGGTGCGGCAGGAGCGGTGCTTGCGTTTGCCAATCCTGCTCCAACCGCGTGCTACGAGATTTATGCGGCGTGGAAGGAAGGGGACGTCGAGTTGGCGCGCCTGAAGCAGCAGCGGATCGCAAAAGCCGCGGAGAGGATCGGCGCGGGCCTGAGTATCCCGGGGATGAAATATGCGATGGACCTTAATGGATACTACGGCGGTCCGGTACGGCTGCCCCTGCTGCCCCTGACGGCGGATCTGAAGGCAGAGGTGGAGCAGTTGATGGCGGATATAAGGAACTAGTTCCCAGATTTCACCTGTGTCCCGCCGGCGGTGCAACCGCCAGATGTGAAGGAGAACAACTGAAACCTACAAGTTGTTTTGTGAGCTTCCTCGTGGTGTTGATTGTGGTCTGCCAGGCGGGGACAATTGCCGCGAAAGAACAGCCGCCGCAGCTACTCGTCTGGCCTGATTCCGGTACGGCGCTGCTGCGTTTCAGTTTCGGAAAAATGAAGGAGATAGCGTCGGCCGGGAATCGACGCAGCTACACGATCGACACCACGGTCCAAAACTTGTGGGGGAAAGTCATTCCGAGCGCCAGTTTCTCCTTGTACTTGTTCGATAAAAGCAAGGCGCGGATCGGCGAAGGATACATCAGCATGAACCATGTCGACATTGGAGAGACCGTTAAGTTCCAGGTTGCGATGGATGCGTCCGGAGTACCGGTGACTTTCGGACTCTCGCCACGCGATCTGCCTCCCGGGATGGGGCCCCCGTCTGTGGCTCGGAAAGTGTCGATCACAGTCAATTCTGTGCCGCAAGGCGCCCTTCTTAGAGTGGACGGCGTGGAGGCGGGGACGACGCCGAAAATCGTGGAAGTCCGGGTAGGGAAGCATCGCCTGGACTTCAACAAAGAAGGGTTCACCCCGGGGATGTTTCCGCTGGAGATTGCCGGGAATGATACGTCAGGCGGAAGCGTGAGTTACGAGCTTGGTTCGTCAGTACATGACACCGTTGAACTCCGCGATGGAAGTGTGATTAGCGGCGATCTGGACTCGGTATCCGCGTCCGATGTCGTGGTGCGGATCGGAGGAAAGGACACGAAGTACGATCGCAACCAAGTGAAGCGGACCCTGCTGGTGGAGCGGGAAAATCGGGACGAGCCTTTGCGTCCGGCAGGCCAAGAGAAGGCCCCGCACCAGCCGTGAAGGAGAGTTCGCGACCAAAGTTTCCGGCGATCTCCGAGGAGATGAGAGCCTGGTCCGCTGCGCTAGGGGCCGAAATCGCCGGCTGGCCGAGGGTAAGCAGTCGGCCGATGTTCGGGTTCACCGCCCTGTACCACGGGAAACGGATTTTCGCGATCTTGCCGCGGACCCGGGGCATGGAATCGCCGAATTCGCTGGCGTTCAAGCTGGAAGAGGCTGGTCCTCGCGTGTTAGCCCGGATTCGCAGCGAATCACGGATCCAGACAACGGTCATGAAGGCGAGCCGGTGGTTTGTATTTGAGCTTTCCTCCGACCGAGATCTAAAAGACGCGCTCGACTGGCTGGGGCGGGCGTACGAAGCGGCGGGGTAGGGCGCCCGGCGACCCCAGGGTCCTCGACATCACATCCGCTTGTGACACAGCTCACTTCGGCCTATAATTGTGTTGAGATTCGAACGAACGTTCGATATATATGCCAGCTCAAGCTCCATCCCCCATCCGAGCCGGGAGCCGGACGCGGCGACGCGTGCGCGCGGTCCAGCCGGAGACCCGTTTCGACCGTCGGCTTTCGGAAATTCTCACTCACGCGACCGATGTGTTCGACGCAAAAGGCTACGAAGGCGCGTCCATGCGCGACCTGTCACGGGCCAGCGGCATGTCGCTGGCGGGGCTCTACTACTACTTCGAGTCCAAGGAGAAGCTGCTGTACCTGATTCAGCGGCACACCTTTACAACGATTTTGGAGAGGTTGCGCAAACGCTTGGAGAGTGTGGCCGAAGCGGAGGCGCGAATTCGGGTATTCATCCTGAATCACCTCGAGTATTTCCTGGCGAATCAGAAAGCGATGAAGGTGCTCTCCCATGAAGACGAGGTATTGAAGAACGGGCACGGGGCCGAGATTGCCGCGATCAAGCGCGAGTACGTACGCATCTGCGCAGAGTTGATGGAGCAGCTGAAGCGTAAGAATGACCTCGACTTCTCAAGCCGGACCGCAGCCCTGAGTCTCTTTGGCATGATGAACTGGATCTACACCTGGTACAAGCCGCGGGTGGATGGCGACGCGGAACAACTGGCCCGAGAGATGGGCGACATCTTTCTGCGCGGAATTTGTAGGGGACGTACCAACTCGTCAAAGAAAAAACCTGTGAGCGCACGTTAGTTCCGATTTTGTGATTCGAGAAACATAAGGAGTGTGACATGGCTACCACGACTCAACCTAGCACGGCCGACGTGACCAAGAAGCTGATCAACTACAGCAAGGACGCCGGCGTGGGAGTAATTGAGATGTTCGATCCTCCCGCCAACACTTACACCTACGAGATGAACCGGCAACTCGACGATGCGATTCTACAAGCTCGCATGGACAACGACGTGTACGTAATCGTGTTGGCGGGGTCGGGGGACAAGTTCTTTTCGGCGGGCGCAAATATCAAAATGCTGGCCAGCGTCGATCCGACATTCAAGTACTACTTTTGCCTACACGCCAACGAGACGCTCTTGCGGTTGGAGCATACGCCCAAGCTGGTCATTGCGGCGCTGAACGGCCACTGCGTGGGCGGAGGTCTGGAGATCGCAATGGCGGCCGACATCCGGATCGCGCGCAAGGACGCTGGCAAGATCGGCCTCCCGGAAGTCAACCTCGGTGTGTTGCCGGGAACGGGTGGCACGCAGCGCTTGTCGCGCCTGGTGGGAAAGAGTAAGGCCATTGAGTTAATGGTGACTGGCAATACCTTCTCGTTTGAAGAAGCGAAGGAACTGGGCATCGTCAACGACATCTACGAGCGCGACGGGTTCATGGAGAATGTGCTGGAATACGCGCGCCAGTTCTGTCCGCCAAACAAGGCGTCGAAGGCGGTCGGCCGGATCAAGCGTGCCGTGCAAACCGGCTGGGAGATCCCGATGGAGTCGGCCCTGGCCGTCGAGCGTGAAAATCAACAGATCCTCTTTCAGAGCGACGACGCGAAAGAGGGGCTGGCCGCCTACGTGGAGAAGCGCCCGGCGACGTTCACAGCGAAGTGAGCGCGTTTGCGCGGCGTAAGCGAAGCACGAGTTGCGGGAGCGCTCATCCCGAGCAGGGCGAGGGATCTGAATAGCATTTAGCACTTAGCAATTGGTATTTAGCCAGTTGGGTTCGAAGTTGCTCGAGGGGTTAGTGCCCAATCGCCAGGTGCTAAATGCCAAGTGCTAAGTGCGACAACAGCGCGTCGCCACCGTGGCAAAAAGGATGTGAATCATGCCAGGCAAAGGAGCCAAAATCGGGACCTTCAGTGACTGGGTCGGACTTTTCGACGAGTGGCGAAAAGAGATCGGCGTCGATCGTGACCAGATCGCCAGCTTCAACTTCGACACGCTCTATGGCGCCATCGAGAGCGAGGAAATCCAATTCGGCTCCTTCAAGGGTCGGCGCAAATGGGAGAACCTCCGGCAGGTGCCTACCCAGCAGATGCGGGATGCGCTGCTGAACATGATCGTCTACCAGGGCGACACCGAATTCGCCAGTGTCGAGCAGCAGCGCCACCTGTTCGAAACCGCGCCGACCGATTGGGACCGGCGAGCACTGACCCGGGTAATGATCGAGGAGATGCGGCACGGTTGGCAGATGTGCGCTCTGCTGCTCGATCACTTCGGCTATTCGGGCAAGGTTGAGGCGCAGAAGATGCTGGAACGACGAGCCTTCGAAAACGAGCGCCTGCTGGGTGCCTTCAACGTCGATGTCGACAACTGGATGGATTTCTTCACCTATACGGACTTCGTCGATCGCGACGGCAAGTTCCAGTTGCAGATGCTGAAGTATTCGGCGTTCGCGCCCCTGGGGCGATCGATGTCGTACATGCTGCGCGAAGAAGCGTTCCACATGGGGACCGGGAATGACGGTTTGCGGAGGATCGTGCAAGCAGGCGTAATTCCGGGGTGGTTGATTCAGAAGTATCTGAATAAGTGGATCTCGTGTTCGTACGATCTGTTCGGGACAGATCACTCGTCGTCAGCGCACTGGGCGTACGTGTGGGGAATCAAGGGCCGGTACGACGAGCCCCAAAATCAGGAAGCGGCCAAGCTGGACGAGTTGAACGACTACAACCGACACTTATACCGCGATGAAGTGGCCGGGCTGGTGGGGCGCTTGAATGGATTTCTCAAGCGGGGTGAGGCGGAGCTGTACGTGCCAGACATCAAGTTCAACCGGGCGATCGGGCAGTTTGCCGGGCAGAAGTTCCACGCGAAGACGGGGGAGATTCTGAGCGACAAGGAATACGAGACGCATTTCCAGGAAGCAATGCCGACGGCGGAAGACAAGAAGCTGCTGCTGGAGATCATCGCTAACGAGAAAAAGTGGATCTCCGAAAAAGAAGGGGCGCGGGATCCCTTCGCGACGATTGGGGAGCCGCGCAAGTCGGCCATTAACTTGTAAGGGTTTGCCTGGGAGAGGTTTTCGGTCGTGGGGCGAGCAACACGCCCGCGCGACAGCTGGCAGGATGCCGGCGCTACACTAGATCCACGCTTGCGATATTCTTCCTACGTGACCCAAGGCTCGCTGACTCGTCTCTCGTATCACGTCCATCCTCCGGTGGCGCGTATCACCCTGCACCATCCTCCGCTCAACGTCGTCGACATTCCCATGATGGGGGAACTTGCGGCCGTCATCGCCGAGGTCGAGGCACGCGACGATGTTGCCGTGATCGCATTAATGGGATCGGATAAGGTGTTCTCCGCAGGAGTGGACGTGGCGGCGCACACGCCGGACAAGGTCACGGAGATGCTATCGAAGTTTCACGGTGTGGTTCGCGCGCTGGTCGCGTCACGGAAGGTAACCATCGCGACCGTGCACGGACATTGCCTCGGTGGCGGCGCAGAGTTGGCAATGGTGTGTGATTTGGTGATCACTTCGGAATCGGCAACGTGGGGATTTCCAGAAATCTCGCTGGCGAATTTTCCGCCGGTAGCGGCGACGGCACTTGCGGCTGTCACCGGGCAAAAGCACGCCGCCGAGCTGATCCTGACGGGACGTAAGGTCGATGGACTGGAGGCACGGTTCCTGGGACTCGCGAACTCGGCAGTGCCCGACCACCAGGTGAAGGAGAAAGCAGACGAACTGATCGCCCGTCTGAGCAGACTAAGTCCAGCGGCCCTGCGTGTGACCAAGAAGGCCCTTTACGGCTGGGACTCGATGCACTTCGACAAAGGTCTGGCGCGCGCGGAGAAGATCTATCTCGAAGAGTTGATCCAGACCGAGGATGCTCGCGAGGGAGTGCAGGCGTTTCTGGAGAAACGCGAGCCGCGCTGGAAAGGGAAGTAAGACCTCTCGTCGATCACGCAGAGAACTGGCTCAGAGGTGCGCGCTGGCAGCACGAAACCCAAAGCGAGTGCCGTTTCACCGTCGACCACCAGCAACCCAGAACCAAGAACAATCGACTAACGACTGCCTTGATTCCCAACCGCGCCCTGTCCGGTTGTGAGTTCGTCAGCCAGTGCGGTTGCCCCGTAGATGGTCCGCAGCGCTTCCTGAATGCCGCGCGAGTCCACATGAACGGCACGCGCCACTGTGTCGTCGTAGACGAAATTCCAGGCAAGGGATTCGATATTGCCATCGAAGACGACGCCGACGACTTCGCCGTTCTGGTTGACGGTGGGGCTTCCGGAATTTCCGCCGATGATGTCGGTAGTCGAAACAAAGTTCAGCGGGGTTGCGAGTTTAAGCTTCGACTTCGTGTCCGACCAGCTCTTGGGGAGCTGATACGGCGGGCGGTTTCCGTGCTCAGCGGCGTGTTCGAACGCGCCGCCCATGGTCGTGAGGTACGGGATCCTCTTTCCGTTGTCCTCATAGCCTTTCACCGTGCCGTAACTCAGGCGTAGCGTAAAGGTCGCGTCAGGCGGCTGGGTGTAGCCGGTTGTGGCGAAATGGACGCGGGCAATGGCGGCCCCGGCGCGACGCTCCACCGAGTCCACTTGGTCGTCATACTGCTTGCGCAATGTGCGGGCGTCGGGGTCGATGGCGCGCATCAACGCAATAAGGGGATCGCTCGAAGCCTCCAGTGCGGCGACTCCACCCTCGTACAAGTGCCTTCGCACGGAGACCTCATCGAGCCTGCTGTGGGCTATGAGGTTTTTCGCGGCGTTCTCAGGAGTCTTGCCGTTCAGGACTTTCTGGACGACCGGGTCGTCGGCGCCCAGTGCACCGCGCATCTCGGCGAACGAGTCGGCCAGGGTTACGGTCTCAAGCGATTTGTAGATGGGTGCTGTCGAAAATAGCTCCTGTTCCAGCGAAGGCAACGCGGAGTCCCGATACTCCCGCAGACGCTGATCGCTGGGCTTGGTTTTTTCTTCGGTGACGCGCACGATCCAGCGGGCGAAATAGGCCAGCTCTGAGTTAAATCCGCGCGTTTTCTCCACGTAAGAGAATGGCAGGGACGTCTCTCGCTGCAGCTTGACAGCAGCGTCGATCTCGCCCCATGGGTTGCCGTTGGCATTGTCCTTGGCATCGGCTCGGTGAGCTGCTGCCAGCCTGTTTTCGTCGGCCTTCCTGCTGGCCATGACTTCCTTGTCATTGAGGCCCGCAAGGTACCCGGTAATCGCCTTGAACGCGTTCTGGTAGCCGAAAAGGTGCTCTTTGGCGATGCGCGCATTCTCTTCCGACTGAGCGCTGAACTTTTGCAGCAGGGCGACGCGCCGTTTATAGGTGTCGAGGCGCGAAGGGTAGTCGACGTCGCGTAGAAACTCGAGCTGGGAGATGGTCCGCAGGCGGCTCGTCGAACCCGGGTTGCCGGAGACGAAAACCAGTTCGTTGTCCTTGACACCCTGCGCAGACCAGCGCAGAAAGTTCCCGGTGTGGGCCGGCTTGCCGTTCTCGTAGACCCGGAAGAAGGTGATGTCGAGGTCGTACCGCGGATAGGTGAAGTTATCGGGATCGCCTCCGAAGAACGCGATGTCGAACTCGGGAGCGAACACCAAACGCACGTCGGTGTATTTCTTGTAGCGATAGAGGTTGTAGACCTCCCCTGAGTAGAAAGTGATGACATCACAGCGCAGGCCGGTGGAAAGGACGCAATCCTTCTCGATCCGCGACATGGCAACCCGCTGGACGCGGCCGGCCTCGGAGGTCGACATTTCCGGCTTCACACCCGCGTTCACCTGACTCGTCACTTCTTCAATACTCAGCAGGACGTTGAGTTCGAGATCCGGGCATTTCGCCTCCTCAGTTTGGGTTCTGGCGTAAAAGCCTTCCTTGATGTAGTCACGTCCATGAGTGGAGAGCTGCTGAACACAGACAGCCCCGACGTGATGATTAGTGAAGGTGAGGCCGTCGGCCGACACGAACGATCCGGAACCGCCGTTGTTGAAGCGAACTGAGGAAAGCTGGATGTGGTCCAGCCACTGCTGGGTGGGTTCAAAACCGTATTTTGCCTTTACTTGGTCCTTCGGAAAGGCGTTGTACAGCCACATGCCCTCGTCGGCGGCAGCCGACATGCTCAAGACGAGAAAACAGCACAGAGTAAGAAGAAAAAGGACGTGCTTCATCGACAACTCCGGATTAGAAAATCGGCCCGGAGACAGGCTGGCCCGGGGCTATGAAGAAAACATTTCAGTATACGCTGCCCGCCCGCGCGTTGAGCCCGGAACGGTTGGAAACTGTGCCGCTTTTGGCGTATAACAATCAGTTGCGGATTCCCGCGTCCATTCCTCGTGGGCCGGCAACAGAAATCTATCCCAGTGCTTTGCGAGGGAGTATGTCCAGCGTAACGACCACCCACGCTCCAAAGGGACTTGAAGGTGTTGTTGCGACCACCTCGAGCATCTGCTACATCGACGGCGAAAAGGGTGTTCTAGCTTATCGCGGAATCGACATTCACGATCTCGCCGACAATTCCAATTTTGAAGAAACCTGCTACCTGCTCTGGTTTGGGCGTTTGCCCCAGCGCAACGAGTTGCGCGAATTGCGGGAGCGGATGGCGGAGGAGCGGAAACTGGACGCGTCCATCCTTAATCTGCTGCGCGTTGCACCCAAGCACACCCTGCCGATGGACGCGCTGCGCACGGCGGTTTCGGCGCTGTCGTTTTACGACCCTGAATTCCAGAGGAACGATCACGACGCCAACGTCCACAAGGCCATCCGGTTGACCTCCCAGATTGCGATGATCGTGGCGGCATATGACCGCATCCGTAAGGGGAAGGACGTAGTCGAGCCAGACCGCAGCCTTTCGCATTCCGCCAACTTCCTGCTGATGTTGAACGGGACAGAGCCTTCCCACACCGCGGAACGGGCGCTCGATATTGCCCTGATTCTGCATGCCGACCACGAGTTGAACGCCTCAACCTTTGCGGCCCGAGTGACCGCGGCGACGCTGTCGGACATGCATTCCGCCGTCACTTCTGCCATTGGCACGCTCAAAGGACCACTGCATGGCGGAGCGAACGAGTCGGTGTTTCACATCCTGATCGCAATCGATCGGGATGGCGCGGACCCAGTCGAATACGTGAAAGGGATGTTGGCGCAGAAGAAGAAGATGCCCGGGTTCGGGCATCGCGTGTATCACACGGAAGACCCTCGGGCTACCCACTTGCGGAAGATGTCTCGGGATCTTGGCCAATCCAGCGGCGAGCCGAAATGGTTTGAGATCTCAAAGAAGATTGAGGAGTTCGTAAAGGCGGACAAGAAGCTGAACGCGAATGTCGACTTCTACTCCGCTTCTACCTACCACACCTTGGGTATTGACGTAGATCTATTTACGCCGATCTTTGCCGTTTCGCGAATCAGCGGCTGGTCAGCGCACGTGATCGAGCAACTGGACGACAACCGGTTGATTCGGCCGCGGGCCGACTATGTCGGGCCCGTCTACCCGTCCAAGTACATTCCGATGGAGAAACGATAGGGACAGAGACCGGGCGAAAATTTGGAAAGGTTTGGACGTGGCGTCCGCGAGGACGCCACGTTTTGTTTTTCTCCAGAAAAACGACAGAAAGCTCGTAATACGAGATTTCGTGACCGAGGTAATGCCCGGAGCGAAAAAGCTCGGAGACGCGTAAGTCATTGGATTTTCGGCCAATTTGCGGTCTGCCGACTCGCCTCCCTGGAAGTCACCAGACCTTTGGTACTTGAGTCGAAGCCCAGAGATTAATAGGCTGCGTTCAATGGCACTTGCGTTGTTGTGAGGGGGAGCGTCCCGGTTAGGAGTCCGGGATCCGAAGAAGCATCCGAAAGACACGACAAGTCGCCGCCAGAAGCGAGGGGCGTTGAGGGGCGCTCTTTGCTGACTCCGAGCTTCATGACAAAACGGTCTTGAACTCTCTGAGAGGTGCGGGATGCAGTTAAAGAATATGTGCTGCGCAGTGCTGCTGGGACTGAGCGCATCGTGGAGCGCGGCGCAATCAGGCTACCAGGTCGTAACCGTCACCGATGGCGGCACGATTACGGGCACGGTGAAGTGGGCCGGTCCAGAACCGAAGATCGCATGGCTGGCCATCAACAAAGATCCCAACATCTGTGATCCGCAGTCTCTCAAAAAGCGGGATCTGGAACGGTTGCTGATCAGTTCGAACGGTGGCGTAGCCAACACCATCGTTTTCCTCAAGAACGTCACCAAGGGCAAAGCGATGGATTTGCCAGAAACGCGTCAGTCCCTGAACCAGAAGAACTGCCGCTATGAGCCCCACATTCTGCTGGTACCGAAGGATGCAACCGTGCATCTGAAGAGCAGCGATCCGGTTCTGCACACGGTGCACATGTCGGGGGCGTCGGACTACAACCTGCCGTTTCCGTTCGCCAATCAAACCATCACCCGTTCGATGAACCGCGAAGGCCTGGTCGACCTGCGCTGCAATGCCGGGCATGTGTGGATGAACGGGGAAATGATGGTAGTGTCCCACCCGTACTACGCGGTGACCGATGAAGATGGCAATTTCCGTCTCACCGACGTACCGCCGGGCGACTATGAAATCGAGGCCTGGCACGAGGGCTGGAAGGTCGTGGGGCAAGGTTCGCTCTACGACGTCATGACCCAGGTGCGGGTGCAGCGGCCCATCTTCTCGGATCCGGTGGAATGGACGAAGAAGGTGACGGTGTCGGCCAGTGGAACCACGACGGTCAATTTTGTCATCTCAGACAAGCGGCCCGAAATGGCCTCGAACCAGTAAATTTCAGGGGCTGGAGCCTCGCTGATTTCCGCGAGGCCTCAGCCTAACCCTACCGCTCAATCCACACCGAAGCCCGTCTGGCGCCGATCCAGCGTAAAATATACTTGGGGTCTGCGATTCCATGCGCCGGGTCTATCTCGACAATAGCGCGACAACTCCCGTGCTACCCGAAGTGTTCGAGGCCATGAGGCCTTACTTCGACGAGCGCTTTGGGAATGCCTCGTCGATCCACCACCACGGGCAGGAGACCCGGGCGGCGGTTGAGGGCGCGCGCGAGTCGGTGGCCAATTTGCTCGGCTGCCGTGCGTCAGAGGTCGTGTTTACCAGCGGTGGCACGGAAGCTGACAACCTGGCCATCTTCGGATTGGCGGATCCCGGGGATCACGTGATTACCTCGACGGTGGAGCACCACGCCGTGCTCAACGCTTGCAAGCACCTGGAGTCGCAAGGGTGCGAGGTTACCTATGTCCCCGTTGATGGCCGGGGAGTGGTGGATCCGGAGGACGTTCGCCGGGCCTTGCGGCCGGAGACCAAACTGGTCACCATCATGATGGCCAACAACGAAACCGGCGTGCTGCAACCAGTCGAGGAGATCGGCAAGGTTGCTGCTGAAGCGGATGTCTGCTTCCACACCGATGCCGTGCAGGCGGCGGGGAAAGTCCCGATCGATGTGCACCGGATCGGATGCGACCTCCTGGCGATTTCCGGTCACAAGATTCATGGGCCGCAAGGAGCCGGGGCTTTGTACGTTCGGAAGGGAACCACGCTGGAACCGATGCTGTTTGGCGGGCGGCACGAACGGTCTCGCCGGGCTGGGACGGAGAACGTGCCGGGTATCGTGGGTCTCGGAAAGGCGGCGGAGCTGGCCCGTGGCGGCCTGGATCGCGGAGAGACGGAGCAGTTGTCGACGAAGCGGAACCGGCTCGAGCGGGCATTGCTGCAATTGGACTCAGCCAGAGTGAATGGCGTGGGGGCGCCGCGCGTACCCAACACGACCAGCATTTGCTTTGATTTCATCGATGGCGAGTCCCTGGTGATTGCACTTGACCTGAAGGGCTTGGCGGTGTCGACCGGTGCCGCGTGTTCGTCAGGAGCGATCGAACCGTCGCACGTGCTCACGGCGATGGGGATGCCGGCGGATCGGGCGCGGGCGAGCATCCGCTTGAGCCTCGGGAAGCAGAACACCGACGATGATGTCGATTTTGCGATCGCGCTTGTGATGGAGACGGTGACGAGGTTGCGGGAATTGTCACCGGCAGGGAAGGCGGTCGTCAGTCGCTAGTCGTCGGGAAGGGCAGCTTTGAGCCGCGAGGCGCGAGGGAGCGCAGCTGAAGCTCTGATGGAAAACTTGAAGACCATAGCCGTGGCCATGTCAGGCGGTGTCGATTCCTCCACCGTCGCGGCCATGCTGCGCGCCGAGGGGCACGAGGTTGTGGGCCTCACCATGCAGCTCTGGAATCAGCGCCGTCTCGCCGGACACGAAGGCATGCCGGAGGCCGTTCAGGGCCGCTGCTGTTCGCTCGATGACGTCTACGACGCGCGGCGGGTGGCCGAAACCATCGGCATTCCTTACTACGTGGTCAATCACGAAGAACGCTTTGAGCGGGACGTGGTACAGCCGTTTGTACAGGACTACCTCTCAGGGCGCACCCCGATCCCCTGCAGCCTGTGCAACAACCATCTGAAGTTTGACCAATTGCTGATCGTGGCGCGGCAGATCGGCGCGGACACGCTGGCGACTGGCCACTACGCCCGTGTGGAATTCGACGAGAAGCGTGGCCGATGGTTGTTGAAGCGGCCAGCTGATCTGGCCAAGGATCAGACCTACTTCCTGTTCGGGCTTACACAAGAGCAGCTCAGCCGGACGATCTTCCCCTTGGGTGGGATGACCAAGCCCGCGGTGCGGGAGTTAGCGCGCAAGCATGGACTGGCGCTGGCCGAGAAGCCCGATTCGCAGGAGATCTGTTTTGTCCCCGGTGGAGACTACAAGCGATTTCTGGATGCGTACTTGGCCGAGCGGGGAGAAGCCCTGCCGGACACGTCCGGCGAGCTGGTGACCACCAATGGCCGGGTGATCGGCGAACACCAGGGCGTTCATAATTTCACGGTCGGTCAGCGCAAAGGGCTGGGTGTGGCCACCGGTTCGCCTTTGTACGTTATCAAGATCAACGGCGAAGCCGGTCAGGTTGTGGTTGGAAACAGCGAACAGCTCTACTCGAACAAGCTGCGGGTCCGTCGAGCGAATCTTATTGCGGTGGAGGATCTGACCGAGCCGATGCGGGTGACGGCGAAGATCCGGCACCGCCACGAGCCGGCGCCAGCTTTCTTGGAGAAGTCCACCGACGATGAACTGGTCCTGACGTTCGATCAACCGCAGCGAGCGATCACTCCGGGTCAGGCAGCGGTCTTCTACGATGGTGATGTAGTAGTGGGCGGAGGTTGGATTGTCTGAAGCAGCGATTCGCAGTAGTACAAGATCGCAGCCCCCCGAGTCTGCGCCCGTCTAGAATTCCTGCCCCAGAGTCTTCTAGATGAACAACTCATCCTGAGGCACGCCCATCCCATCGCGGGACTGGCGGCGCTTGCGGCCGAGGAAGAACTCGAGGCCTGCGCTGAGGCCCTGGAGCACCCCCGCCACCTGCCGAATGGGGGACACCACGGTCTTATGCACCATGTCGCTGGTTTCCTCGACCCGGTCAAGCGTGCGGTTGACGAGTTCATCCGCGCGAATCACCTGCAGACGGGCACGGTCCACTACATCGCTGACGGTAGCGTCCAACCGTTCCATCTGCGCCCGCGCCATACGAGCCGACTGGTCGACGTTAGCCACAATGTCGTTCACCCTGGGGCGAAGCTCAACCAGCATTGCTTGCAGGGTTTCCATCGTGGGCAGGGCCTTGGTCCTGACTTCAGTCGCTAAGGCTTCCACCCGGCCGGTGGTCTTCATAACCGCGAAGAAGAGGGCCACCAGAATGCCCGCCTGAATAATCACTGCAATCGCGGTCGCGATAATGAACACAGGTACGAGGTTTCCCATAGATTTGACCTCCGCTGCTGGTCCCGATCGGCTGCGACGCTGCGGAGAACTGAACGACTACAGGTTCTTGGCGGCTGCGTCTTCCGCGGTAGCCTCATGGTACGCTTGGCGCCCGGCATCGTAGGCGGCGCGGAACTGGTCTTTCTGCTGGTTCAGAACGCCGCGGCCCTTATCGACCCACTCTGTAGCCTGGGAACGCGCATCGCGAGCACGCGTGCGAACATAGTCGCGTCCTTCTTCGGCCTTGGACCGCAGGGCTTCGCGAGTCTCGTTCCCGGAACGCGGAGCGTAGAGTACACCGACCACTGCGCCCACGCCCAAACCAGCCAAGAACCAGAGGAAACTGTTGCTATTAGTGTCCGACATGATCTTCCTCCTGCATATATCCCGTTGCTCGGATGTTAGCACCCGTGATCGGGAAAGACAATTCCGCGAAACTCCGCGAAACTCCGAGCGTCGCTGATTTCGACGTAGTTGAACCGCTGTCCGAGCGGTCATTGCGCGAACTAGCCAGGCCGTCGGGCCACAGCCTGTAACGCTGCCAACATCACAAACTTGCCACCGCAAGTGAGTTTGCTGCGAGCGTTCCTTGGAAGCACTTGTAGGGAAAGCCGACTAGCGAGACAATGTGACGCCGGAAAAGAGAGGCCCTCTGTGTCGGACCGGAAATACCGCCAGCACGGTTATCAGGATAGCGGCGACAAACCGCCGAAGTCAGGTGAGCGGTCGGGGGACAAGCCCGCACGCAAAGATACTTTCGGACCGCGTCCGCTGCAGATGCCGGGCAAGCGCACGGTTTCCCGCTGCTCGCAGTGTGGCACCGTCCTGCCGACCGCTGGAGACGTCCCGGAAAAGTGCCTGAAGTGCGGCTTCGAGCTGCATTCTTGCAAGCAATGCACGTATTTTGACCCCTCAAAGCGCTTCGAATGCATGCAGCCCATCCCGGAGCGCATTCCTCGCAAGGACGTGAAGAACAACTGCACGTTCTACTCGATCCGCGTCACAACCGAGAAGGAAACCACGACTCCCGTGACGGCCAAGCCGGCCGACGCCCGCCAGGCATTCGAAAACCTGTTCAAGAAGTAGTATCCAATTAGGAACCGCGGAACCCGTCCTTCAGGGGTTCTGTGTCGCTTCCTGCCGGATCGATTGCTAGGGTTTCGTCGTCGGTCGAAGAATCACTTCGCTGGCGAACGACTGCGGCGCCTGCGTCACGAGCATCGCGACTACGTGGGCGATGTCGTCGGGTTGGAGCAGGCGGGAGAAGTCTTTGCCTTCGTGAGGTGACAGATCGGTGTGAGTGGATCCCGGGCAGATCACCGACACACGAATGTTATGGGCCCGGAGTTCCTCCGCTACGGAATAGGTTAAACCGTTCAATCCCCATTTCGACGCGGCGTAGGCGGCGCCGTTGGGAAGTGCATTTTTCCCAGCGATCGATGAGACGTTGATGATGTGCCCGCTGCGCGCTCGGATCATGGCGGGAGCGAACGCGCGAATAGCGTAGAACACACCGCGCAGATTGGTGTCGAGGATGCGGTCCCAGGCATCGGGAGCTAGTTGGTGCAGTGGGGAACCGAAGCCGCCAATACCGGCGTTGTTGACCAGAATGTCGATCCGGCCGAATTTTTCCGTGACGCGGCCGGCCAGCGCTTCAACCGAGGCGAGGAGGGTGACGTCGCATTCGGCGACTTCGGCACGGTTGCCGTCCTGCGCGATATGGTTGGCAGTCTCAATCAGCCGGGCCGGGGTGCGTCCGCAGAGCACAGTCTGGGCGCCTCGGCGTGCGAGTTCACGGGCGATTGCCGCGCCAATGCCGCTCCCCGCGCCGGTTACAACAGCCACTTGGCCAGCCAGAAGTGAAGGAGCGCTCGCCATTCGATTGCCTTTCAAAGAGAAATGTTTCCGGCGCGGAATACCATCCCGTCCCGCCGATTTCGGCATCTTAGCAAGAAAGGGGCACCTGTGAACGTTAGCAGCTTGCCATTGGGGAAGCGTGTACTTATAATCCGCTCACCGGAAACAGCGCCTTGGCTGCCTTCACGTTACAGGCGAAGCGTAGGCAGTTCCGGATCCTGTGCCTGGGTGTCGGAAGAGGACCCAGAAAGCTTGGCCGTGCTTGGATGCCGCGCAGGATGACGTCGCTGACTTTCCCGAGAACTCAAGGAGCCATTCGAATGAATAAGATTCTAGTCACGGTTGTGCTTGGATGGGCTGTTGCCGCGGCCGCCCAGGATGCCGCTCAGCCGCAAGCACAACCGGCCGCACCCCAACAACAGAAGAAAGAGATCAAGGATCCCGCGGAATACAACGCCTACGTGGGTGCGGTGCAGCAGGCGGACCCGGCTGCCAAGATCAGCGGCCTCGAAGCATTCCTCACTCAGTATCCCAATAGCGTGATGAAAGAAGACGCGCTCGAGATCCTCATGGGGACGTACCAGCAAAAGGGCGACGTGGCCAAAATGGGGGACACGGCGCAGCGCTTGCTCCAGACCAACCCGAACAACGTGAAGGCGCTGGCCATCATTACGTTCAGCAAGACCGCGGCGGCCCAGCAGGGGCAAAACGTCGCCCAAAACTTCGCGGATGCCAAACAGTACGGTCAGAAAGGGCTGCAGGCCCTGGCCAGCGCCCCCGCCGACATGCCCGCCGACATGAAGCAGCAACTGGGCAGCATCTTGAATCGTGGTGTGGGTCTAGCTTGCCTGAACGACAAGGACTATGCGTGTGCGGTCACCAGCCTGCGCGCGGCAGTGGAAGTGCTCCCCAACGACGTCACCCTGGTCTATCCGTTGTCATCTGCCTACCTGAAGGCAACGCCTCCTGACTACCTGAATGGACTCTGGTTCACTTCGCGCGCAGCAAACCTCGCGCCCACGCCGCAAGGACAGCAGCAGATCGCGAAGTACGGGGCGTCAGTGTATAGGAAGTACCACGGGCAGGAAGGCTCGGACCAGGGCTGGACCGATCTGATGGCGATGACGAAGAGCTCGCCGTTTCCACCCCCTGATCTCGACAAGAAGATTACCCAGTACGTCCCACCAACACCCGCCCAACAAGCAGCCGACATCGTGAAGACCAAGAAAGTCGAGGAAATGAGCTTCGCCGAGTGGGAACTGGTGTTGTCGGAAGGCGCTCCTGAGGACGTAGACAAGGTATGGAGTGTGCTCAAGGGCAAGCCCCTGCAGATGGTGGCCCAGGTGATGAGCATCGATTCCTCGACCACCCTGAAACTCGCGGGCAGCTCGGATGACATCGACGCGAAGCGGGCGGATATCGACCTCACCATGACGGCGGCAATTCCGGCCAAACTGATGCCGAAGGAAGGGGCCGACTTTCAGTTCGAAGGCACGCCCGTGTCGTACGAACCGAAGCCCTTCGTCATGACCATGAAAGATGGCGCCATCCTTGCCGCGAAGGCTCCGCCTTCCACCAAAAAACCGCCCGTGCGAAAGAAGCCAGCCCAATAGTGCCAGGGACGGCGTAATAGGAACATCACGAGGCAGCCCACAAGGCTGCCTCTTCCATTTTCGGGATTGTGTGCGGTAGTTGCTTCAGCCGAGACGCGCTGCCTGACGGAACCGTTAGCGCACTGCCTTCTTCTCCAGCGTGACGGGGCGGGCGCTGCGCGGGGGACGCTTGACGCCGTCCCGCAGTTGCCGGACGTCGATCTTCAGCTCACTCAGAGTGCGGCTGAGGGTATTGCGATGCATGCCCAGTTCGCGCGCCGCGCGGCACTGGTTGCCTTTATTTTCCTGCAGAACAGTGAGGATAAAGCGCTTCTTGAACTCACGCACTGCCTCTGAGTAGAGGATGTTGCTCTTGTACATTTGCATGATGAGCGCTTCCAGTTGATCTTTCACGGGCTCTCTCTTTCTCTGAAAAAAGCGTCAGTATAAAAGTCTTTGTACTCCTTGGCTACTGCATTGGCCGGGCTGCAGGGGGCGCTCCCTGTGCCGGCGCATTCCCGGGGAATCGGCTGCGATGAAGCAGATCGAGTCCCTCAAAAAACTTGGCCCGCAACTGCGACGGCCCCAGCCAAATGGCCCCTCGTCCCAAAACTAGGAAATACGGCGCCAGTTCCGATCCCTCCAGCCATTTGGAAGTGGGAGTAAACGCTGTCATTCCCATCAAAATCACAGCCACGAACAGGGAACCCTTCAACAAACCCAAGAGCCCGCCCAGGATTCGGTCGAACAAACTCAAGCCGGCCTCCTTCATCGCCCAGCGCACAATGCGCCCGATGATACCGGCGACGATCACCACCGCCAGAAAGATGATGATGAAAGCTGCGATCTCGCCCAACCATGGCGACTTCAGATGGGGCCCAAACCACTCCGCCAGGCGGTGATACTGCCATGCGGCCAACAAGTACCCTACAATCAACCCCGCAATGCCAAAGGCTTGATGAAAAAAGCCTTCCGCCGCGGCACCCGCGATCGAAATCACGACGACGCCCAGGATCAACCAATCCGCGATGTTCATGGGTGATTCCGGCCCATCGCCACTGGATCAGACATCCAGCTTGCGTCCGGTGAGCTGCTCGTATGCCTCCAGATACTTCTCGCTGGTTTTGCGGACCACGTCCGTAGGAAGGGCAGGAGCTGGCGGCTGCTTGTTCCAACGGATTTCTTCCAGGTAATCGCGAACATACTGCTTGTCGTACGAATCTTGCGCGCGACCAGGTTTGTACCGATCCGCTGGCCAGAAGCGTGAGGAATCTGGGGTCAGCACCTCGTCGGCCAGGGTGATTCCGCGGGGAGTGCTTCCGAATTCGAACTTCGTGTCGGCGATGATGATCCCGCGCTGCCGGGCGTACTCGCTGGCTTTGCGATAGATCTTAAGTGTCAAGTCGCGCAAGGTCTCGCTCAGCTCCCCGCCCACGATGCGAACCATTTCGTCGAAGGGAATGTTCTCGTCGTGGCCGGTGACGGCCTTCGTGGCCGGGGTGAAGATCGGTTCCGGCAACTGGTCGGATTCCTGCAGCCCCTTGGGAAGCTCGATGCCGCAAACCTTGCCGGTAGCTTTGTACTCCTTCCAGGCCGATCCGGAGATGTATCCGCGCACAACGCACTCCACCGGAACCATGTCGGCCTGCATGACCTCCATGGAACGTCCGCGGAGGTGGTCGGCGTACTTGCGCAGCTCGGGAGGATACTGGTTCACATCGGCGGTGATCAGATGGTTCGGGACGACATCTTTGAGGAAGTCGAACCAGAACAACGAGATCTGAGTCAGCACCCGGCCCTTGTGTGGGATGCCGGTGGCCAAAATGTGGTCGAAGGCTGAGATACGATCGGTGGCGACGAACAGCAGGCGGTCGTTGCCCAGCCGGTAAACGTCACGAACCTTGCCGCTGGCATGAAGCTGGAGTTCGGGAAATTCGGTATGAAGCAGGACGGTATCGAGGAGTTCGGGGCTCATGGACAGAAATTCTACAGGTAAAAAACGTCGCGTATTCTAGCTGGCCAGAAATTTTTGTCAACGATTTACGTCATGCATCAACGTGATGGTTCCATCGTGCTGAGCACAAAAACGTTGACACCGCGCCGATGACCCTGGAAACGCCCGTCCCATCGGCCATTTGAAGGAGACGCGCATGTGGAAAAGCTGAGGAAGGAGGTGGATAAATCGGGCGCAAAAAGAGCCGCGGGAAGGTCGCGGCTCCGTCACACAACGCCGGTTGCGCGCAAGTGTTTTATGCAGTGGCTCCCAGTCGCACGGACACGAGTTTGGAGACGCCGGGCTCCTGCATGGTGACCCCGTAAAGCACGGGGGCGATGCTCATCGTCTTCTTGCTGTGCGTGATGAGCACGAACTGGGTCTGGACGCTCATCTCCTTCACCAGTTCAGTGAAGCGCCCGATGTTGGCTTCGTCGAGCGGGGCGTCGACTTCGTCCAGGATGCAGAACGGGCTGGGTGCGTATTGGAAGATGCCGACCAGCAGCGACAGAGCCGTCAGCGCCTTTTCACCGCCGGAGAGCAGCAGCACGTTCTGCAGCTTCTTGCCCGGAGGCGAGGCGACCACGTCGATGCCGCTTTCGGCGCTATTCTCTTCATCCGTCAGGCGCATGAAAGCGTGCCCGCCGCCGAACAGCTTGCGGAAGGTGAGCTGGAAGTTCTCGTTGATACAGTGGAAAGCCTCCTCGAACTTCTGCCGCGAAACGGTATCGATCTCCTTGATCGTGGCGATGGTGTTCTGGATGGAATCCAGCAGGTCTTGGCGCTGGGTTTCAAGGAAGGTGTGCCGTTCGGCGGTTTCCTTGTACTCCTCGAGCGCCATCATGTTGACCGGGCCCATGTTGTCGAGGCGCGTGCGCATCTCGCGGTAAGCCTGATCCTCGATCGCAAGCTCTTCGCCCGCGACAATCGGAATAGTGGCGTCGGCCATCAATTCGTGGCGCTGCACGCCAAGGTCGTTCAGGCAACTCTCCGCCATGTACTGGGCGTCGGACTGCAGCTTGGCGGCAGCAGCGGCAAGTTGGCCGCGCCGGTCGCGAGCCTGGTCGAGCAACTGACGGGCAGAGCGAAGCGCCTCGTCGATTTCCAGCAGCCGGGCGCGAATTTGCTCCGACTCGAACTGCAGCAAGCCCTCGCGTGCTCCCCCTGCATTTTGTTCAGCTTCGAGCTCGACCCGCTGATTGGCGAGCAGCTGATTCTCGTTCTCGCGCTGGACCTTCTCGGCAGCGGATGCGTCAATCTGCGTGCGCAGAGTGTAGACCCGCCCGCGCATCTCGGTGACCAGCGATTCAATGCGCTCAAGGACCGCCGAAGCAGACCGATGTCGCTCCTCAAGTCCAGCGACGCGGGCTACGTGCTGCGAAGTGTTCTGTGCGGCCAGGTCGCGCCGGTTTTTGAGGGCGACCAATCGCTCTTGGCTGACGGCCATGTGGCGCTCGACTCCAGCCCGCTGTTCCTCCAACACGGTGATCTCGCTCTTGCGGGCGTGGATGACGGTTTCCTGTTCCGCGCGCTCCGCGGCCAGGCGCTGGAGTTCGGAGCGGCTCACGCCTAGCCGTTCTCCCACCCGGCCCATCTCGCTATCGAGTTGCTGCAGCATGTGGCCGGAGGTCATGGCCTGCTTCTCGGCATCGCGCTTCTCCTCTTCGAGCCTGTCGAGCAGCGAAGTGAGTTCCTTGATCTCGCGGCCCGTCATCAGAACGCGGGTTTCTCCGTCCTGCAGGGTGCGCTCCAGCTCTTCCAGCGTACGCAGGACGTCGCGCAGTTCGCGCTTCATCGAGAGTGGCCCCTCGGCGCGCTGCTTGCCGCCAGTTACGGTCACGTTGTGAAAGCATTCTCCCGAGGGCGAAAGAAAGAATGCGTCCGGGTTTTCGAGGGCCAATTCGCGGCCCAGGCCCGAGTCGGGCACGATGTAGCCGTCGCGCAACTTGGGCAGGATGACCTCGAGCGACTTTCCAAAGCCGTTAAGAACCCGGATCGTTCTTTTCAAGGGCACAATCGGCCGCCCTGGAGGCGCGGAGTGCGCCGCCTCGTCCACCACAAACGAGAACTTTGCCTGCGAATCTTCCGGGTGAACCAGGAAAGTCGCCCGGCCGTCGACATCGCTGCGCAGCAGGCGCAGACCTTCGTCGGCCGCATCCCACGATTTCACGACGATGTAGTTCAATTCGTCCCGGAGGAAGTCTTCCACTACACGCTCGTGCTGCGGTTCGACCTCCAGAAAGTCGGCCAGCACGCCCGCCGGGGCGAAGCCGCCCTGCAGCGATCCTGACTGGAACAACCGGCGAACGGACTCGGTGGAGTAGCCGTGCTCGGCGATAACGGCTTCGAGCGATCCTTTCTTTCCCAACGCGGAGGCAAACTCGGCACGCAGCAGGTCGAGCCGCTGTTTGGAGTCGCTTTCTTCGCGTCGCTTCGTTTCCAGGGACTGCCGCACCTGGGCGATTTCGCTAGTCAGGCCGCTTACCCGCTGCGAGACGGTTTCGAACTCAAGCGCGAGCTGACCGCGTTGCCCGCCGAAGGCTTCCACCTGTGCCGAAGCGGTAGATATCTCATTTTGGAGCCGCTGGGTTTCGCGATCGACCGCCGCGAGTCGCTCTTCTGCTTGTGTGAGCTGGTTGCGCAGGTGTGATGCGGCGGCCACCGCTTCCATGATGGCCGCGCGGCCTTCTTCAATTTCGCGCTCGAGGGCCGCAAGATCGGACGTGGCAGACGCGGCTTCCTGCTGACACAGCGACAGTTCATTCTGGGCGGTGGCAAGGTCAGCGGCGGCCGATTCCAGCATCTGGCGATTCGAGTCCAGTTCTGCCTCCAGGCTGCCCAACCGGCTGCGAGCCTGGCCCAGTTCCGCCTCCGAAGATGCGGAACGGATCACCAGTTCCGCGCAGCGTTCTTCGTTGGTCCGTCGGCGGGCCTGTCCCCGGTCAATCTCGAGCGCGACCTGGTTGAGCCGTTCGCGGTTCTGTCGAAGTTCTCCGTCGATCGCATATCCGCGCTGCGTGCGCTCCGCGTGCTCGACTTCAAACTGGTGCACGGCTTCAGTGCGCTGCTGCATTTCCTCCGCCAGCGCGTTCAGTTGCCCGTCGATTTCGGCGCTCTCGTGGTCGAGCTGGGTAAACTTGCTGGCCAGCACCACGCGCAGCTTGGCACGCATCTCGTCGCGCAGTTTCGCGTAGCGTTCGGCCTTGGCGGCCTGGCGCTTCAGCGAGTTCATCTGGCGGGTGACTTCCTCGAAAATGTCGTTGACCCGGTTCAGGTTGAGTTTGGCGTCTTCAAGGCGAGCCTCAGCGAGCCGTTTCTTGGTCTTGAACTTCGTGACCCCGGCCGCCTCTTCGATGATGGCACGGCGGTCGGTGGGACGGCTCGAGAGGATCTGTCCGATTCGCCCTTGTTCGATCAGAGCGTAGGACTCCGGTCCCAACCCGGTCCCCATAAACAGTTCCTGGATATCACGCAACCGGCAGAGCTTGCCATTCAGCAAGTACTCGCTGTCGCCAGAGCGGAACAGGCGCCGCGTGACCACAATCTCGCCGGTGTGATACTGCTGCTGGTTGAACTTACGCCGACGGATCTTCAGCACCACTTGAGGCCCAGCGGCGACCGCAGCCTCGGTATTCCCACCCGGATCCGCACTCTCGGGCCCGGGCGCTCCTTCTACAACTGCAATTCCCGCAGGCGATGCCCCAGCCTGCGATGCTGCCGGGGCCTCCAGGGGTCTTCCTGGCTGGGCATCCTCGGTGGCCAACGCGGTGTCCTCGGCGGCGCGGGCGCGAAGCTCAGCCTCGTCCCAATCCTCGGTACCCGGGACGGCATCACGCACTTCGACCTCGGTGGGATCGTTCTTGTCCGGTCCGTCGTACTGTTCGGGGTCGATCAGCGTCAGCGACACCTCGGCCATGCCGGTAGGCTGACGGTCGCGCGTCCCTGCGAAGATCACGTCTTCCATGCGGGACCCACGCAGCGTCTTGGCCGACTGCTCGCCGAGCACCCACGAGATCGCGTCAGCAATGTTCGACTTACCGCAGCCGTTGGGACCGATGATGGCGGCAATCCCGTCACCGGGGAACTTCAACTCGGTGCGGTCGCAGAACGACTTGAATCCGAGGATCTGGAGCTTCTTCAGTTTGAGCAACTTCGACTCCTTCAACGCTCCATCATGAGGATGCCGCGCCGGCGGGCGCACCCGTTGTTTATGCGCTGGCTGGGGCGCGGTTCGACATGATCTGGCTGGCTTGAACGGCCCGTTTGGCCCCGTTACCACTTGGATGCCGACAGGCCGAGCCCGGACATAACCCTCCCCGGCATGCGCAGGGAAGGCATGGATTGCAGCTACTGTAACGGCGAAATTGGGCGCGGGTCAAGAAATAAAACCCCATATATTGTGGGTATCTCACCCCGACCACGTTCCGTTGCACATGCAATGCAGCAACCGCCTGGAATTTGGGTGAGCTAGACGAAGGAGGGAGAATCGCGAGAGCGAAACGATGCTACTCCGGAGGCGAAAACGGGGCAAGACGGAAAATGGCGAGAATTGGGAAGATCGCTACAGCCTGTCGGTTAGAGCAGCTTGACGAGATCTTCTGCAGACAACTCCGTGTCCTTCAGAATCGCTCGCAGCAAGCCGGTCCTATCACCTCGCCGGAGTGAACCGGGACCGTCGTGACTCGACCGTCAGGATGTTTGAGGAAGACGTGACTGCCCGAACACGCGCAACCTGAAACCCCAGTTTCTCCAAATGCCCGAACCAGTTGCTTCCCCTTCACACGGGGCAAGCGGTTCATTGTAAACGCCCGCCTCGTCAAGTTCGATCACTACCGTAAACTTACGCACCCGCTTCACGGGCAGACTCTACCCATGGCTCCGCCGCACCCCAGCCCCCGAGTTGATCGGACGGCGAAAAGACCTATCGCGTGAACACGGTGACCCGAGAGATGGAATTCTGGAAGTCCTGGAGCAAGAGTTGCCGGCGGCCCCCTTCTCAGCTACCTGAAACCTGAACCCTGAACCCTGAACCCTTGAAACCTTCCTTCACTTCCCCAACTTCTCGAAGAACAAGCAAATCGACTCAATCCCCCGGTGGAAGTTCGGGATGTGGAACTTCTCGTTGGGGGCGTGCAGATTGTCATCAGGCAGGCCGAAGCCCATCATGACCGAGGGAATCTTCAGCACGTCCTGAAAGTCGGTGACAATCGGAATCGATCCGCCGGAGCGGATGAAGACCGTATCCTTCTTGAAAATGTCATGCATGGCTTCCGTCGACGCCTTCACGTACCTGTTGTCGGTAGAGACGACGCAGGCCGGGCCCTTGCTCCAGACCTTGATCTTCGTCTCGATCCCTTTGGGCGTGAGCTTTTTCACGAAAGCGGTGTAGCGCTTCAGGATGTCGTCTGGGTCCTGGTTGGGCACCATGCGCATGGAGACCTTGGCTGCCGCCTTGGCCGGAATGACCGTCTTGGCCCCGGGAGCAGTGAATCCGCCGGGCATGCCGTGAACTTCAAGCGTGGGCCGTGCCCAGGTGCGGTAGAGCACGGAGAAGCCCGGTTCTCCGGTAAGGACTTTCGAGCCGACTTCCGTCTTGCGATAGTGCTCTTCGTTGAAAGGCAGGCGCTTCCAGGCCTTGAGTTCGTCTTTGGTAGGAGCTTTGACTTTGGAATAGAAGCCCGGAATCAGAACTTTGCCCTTCGCGTCCTTCAATTTGCTGATGATTTCAATCAAGGCAAAGAACGGATTGGGCGCCGCCCCCCCGTACATGCCGGAGTGCAAGTCCGTCTTGGCCCCGAAAGCCTCGATCTCTGTGTAAACCAGGCCACGGAGGCCGACGCACAGGGTGGGCAGATTCGGCGCAAACAGTTCCGTATCGCAGACCAGGGCGAAGTCAGCCTTGAGCTTGGCTTTCTCCTTGCGAACGTATTCGGCAATCGACTCCCCGCCAACCTCCTCCTCACCCTCGAAGATGAGTTTCACGTTGATGGGCAGCTTGCCGTTGTGCGCCTTCATCAGCGATTCAAGGGCCTTGACTTCCATCCAGAGCTGGCCTTTATCGTCGACCGCGCCCCGGGCGTAGATGTTGTTGTTGCGCTCGGTCGGCTCGAACGGCGGGGAGAGCCATTCGTCGAGCGGATCGGGCGGTTGCACATCGAAATGCGCGTACATCAGTACCGTGGGCGCGCCTTCGGCGTGCAGCCAGTTGGCGTAGAGCAGGGGATGCCCCTTGGTAGGAATAATCTCCACGTTCTCCATGCCGATGCGGCGCAACTCGTTGGCCACGAATTCGGCGGCTTTGCGGACGTCGGCCTTGTGTTCCTCGAGAGTACTGACGCTAGGAATGCGCAGAAGATCTTTGAGCTCGCTGACAAAACGCTGTTGATTCTGACGGGCGAAATCCAGTGCTGGGGAAGCCATGAAGAGTCCTTTCTCGTATCGAGACGCAAAAGGAAATCAACGGAAATGGATTGCGAAACGCTCAAGTATAACCGAGTTGGACAACAAGGGCGTGTCGGTGACCTCTTGAACTGTCATCTTGAGCGGAGTGAGGCGTCAGCCGAACGCAGCCGAAAGACCCCTAGTTGTTGGCAGTACCACCAAAACCGACCATTTTTCTACCACTCAGACTGGCGACCTGGCGCGCTGCGGACGGGAATCGTTCCTCTCGCAAAACACCTTACACCGCTCTCGGCACAAATCTCTCCATCGAGAACGGAGACAAATCGAACTCCGGATCGCTCCCCGCAATCACCCGAGCCATCACCAGGGCCGTTACTGGTGCTAGCAGAATCCCATCGCGGAAATGTCCCGTGGCGACGTAGTAGCCGGGTGTCGGAGTCGCGCCCAGGATGGGCAAATTGTCCGGTGTCCCCGGCCGCAGACCGGCCCACGCCTCCAGCAGGTGAGCGTTCTCCAAAGCGGGCAGGAGCGCGACCGCCGCACGATGCAGTCGCTGAATGGTCTCAGGGACGGTGCGCTTGTCGTAGCCCGCCTCTTCCACCGTGGCCCCGGCCAGCAAACGGCCGTCACTGCGCGGAATCAGGTAGATTTCCGGCGACCGAACCACGTGGCGCAAGAGGTCGCGCGACGGCATCGCGAAGCACAGCATCTGCCCCTTCACCGGCCGGACAGGGAAGTCATAAGGCGGAATCTGACCCGCCCAGGCCCCTGCACAATTCACCACGGTCGGGGCTCGATACGAAGTCTTGGCAGTGGTGACCCCGCTCGCATGTCCATCAGCAATATCCGCTGAAACCACCGTCGCACCCGAAGAGATGTCGACACCGCGATGCTTCGCGGCCTTCAGGGCTGCATCTGTTAGTGCGCGTGGACATACACTGCGTTCGTTCAGGAAGAATGCGTCGCGTTGCTGAGGCGCGAGGGCGGGTTCTAGTTCGGCAAGCGGCCGGGGCAACGGACGTGCGCCAGGAATCTTCTCACCGGCGTGTCCGGCCGCCAGGAACAGCAGAGTTCCATTCGCACGCAGGTCGACGTTTACGCCCGATTCATCCTGCAATTCATGCGCGAACTCTGGATACATGTTGGCGCTGGCATTGGCGAGAGCCTGCAGCAGCGCCGGAGTCTCATCGCCGCAGTTAGCGAGCATGCCGCCCGCGGCATGAGAAGCCTCGCGCCCTGGTTCGCCGCGCTCAACTACCAGTACCGCCGCACCATGCTTGCGTAATTCGATCGCGAGCGAAAGCCCGATGATGCCCCCGCCGATGATGATGACGTCCCAGGTTTTCACATGGGCATTGTAGAAGATGGAGGAGGAACAAAGAGCGCCCGGTCAGATCATCAAGCGATTGCGTTCAATCGCGACTCAAGCTCGGCCACAGGCATCAGACCTGAAGTAAGTAACGACCATGCCTTAGGTCGGTAGAAGATTGCCCAACTCCCAGAATGATCAACCGTGAGGTCAGAATATGAGGCTAGCCGATCAAGGACCTCCTGCTGAGCCTCGACTGCGATAACGGTGCGACGCCAGGCACCTTTGCCGGTGCCGTTCTTACAATCGAACGCAACAATCCTCACGCCGAACCTGTCTCCGTCCACGACGTTCCAAATTGAAGTGGCACGCTCCAGTGGCGTTCCACGCAATCTGAGCGATCGCGGTACCCCGCGTCCGAGAAAATGGAAGCCCGAGCGTTTGGCGAGCGATCGGATTTCTGCTGATCGTCGCCGTTCCTGCAAGTAGAAGATCGCGACAAGCAATCCCAGCCCTACCAGCCACGCGTATCCAAAGATGTCCATTGAGCAGAGTTTAACGCGATCACTACCTTCCTCAAATTCCCGGTTGCACCGAGATCCCGCTCACCGGCCGGACCCAGTCCCCCCCGGTTACTTTCGGCACGTTCCGGCCCTCCCCATCCCTTCCTATAATCCGCACAGAGCAGGGATACGACCGCGCAGGTCGATCTCTTCTAGGGCGGCAATGGTAAGCTCCAACCCAAAACCAAAGCAGGGCATCGCCCAGGACGGCGGGCCGTGGGTCCACAACCCCTGGCTCGACACGATCGTCGGCTGCGGGGCGTGGTCGGCTCCGCTCTTGCTGCTCGCCTCGTTTTCTATCGCTTCAAGCGCGCTGAAATGGTCGAGCGCCTTCTACGTGCTGGCATTCTTCATGAACTACCCGCACTACGCCGCGACCATCCAGCGTGCGCTGCATCGCACTGACCAGTCCGACAAGTTCCGCCGGTTCGCGCTCTACCTCACGCTGCTGGCGGTAGCGATGGTGGTAGGAGCGCATTCCTGGCCCCGCGCCCTGCCCTGGATTTTCACGCTCTATCTCACCTGGAGTCCGTGGCACTACAGCGGGCAAAACTACGACGTTTTCATGAGGTTCGCGCGCCGCGCTGGGGTAGAACCGATCAAGCGCGAAAGCCAGGCCATGCACCTGGCGTTTCTGATTTCCTGCGCGATCCTGTTCCTGAACTTCCACACCGGACCCTCCGCTGACCCGCTCTTCGTCTCGCTGAACATCTCGGCGGCGGTCAGCGCGAAGCTGCAAATCGCGCTGGGGATCGCCTTCGCCGTCTGCAGCGCCTACGGCCTGTCTCGGATGCTCGACCAGGCGCTTTGGCGCAAGATGCTGCCGGCGCTGACGCTGTTCAGCACGCAGCTAGTCTGGTTCTTTCTGCCCACAATGTTGTCGCGCCTGCAGAGCTTGCGCGTGCTGCCGAGCTACTACGGCGCCGGCATGCTGGCGACGCTGCACGCCGCGCAGTACCTGTGGATCGCGAGCGAAGGTGCACGGCGTGAGGCGCAAGAAGAAGGACGCACGAACTGGCGGCCATTTGCCTATTTCGCCCCCCTGGTCCTCGGCGGCATCGCCCTGTTCGTACCCGGGCCGTGGATCGCCAGCCGCGTCTTCCACGCTGAGTTCACGCGCAGCCTCCTGATCTTCACAGCCGTCTTGAATCTCCACCACTTCATTCTGGACGCAGTCCTCAGAGCACCCGGCGATGGCCGCGTGGCGAATCTGCTCTTCCGCTCGCCGCCTCGCGTCACGGATAAAGCGATCCGAGCCGGCAGTCGGGTCGCCACGAGTATCCGCTGGCTCGTTGGACCGTCGCCGATGGCGCGCACCGTACGAATTGGAAGCGCGGTCGCATTGCTAGCGTGGGGCACGGTCGACCAGGTTCGTTACTACCTGGCACTGGACGACGACAACTTGCCCGACCTGCGCCGTGCCGCCGCTCTCAATTCCTACGACGCTCCTCTCGAAATGCGCCTGGCGAGCAAGGAACTCGCCTCCGGCAAACCGGAAGCGGCCCTGTCCGCTTGGAAGCGGGCGATGCAGGCCAATCCCGCCGATCCCGCTCCCCGCGACGCCATGCTGCAATACCTGACGGAGAAGCAGCGCTACCACGAAGCCTACGAACTCACGCGCATCAGCTTGGAACGCTCTCCCCGCGACGCGCAACTGCTGGTGAACCGCGGCCTGCTGGCGATGCAGATGGGCAACGTCGACGACGCGCTCAAGAGCTGGCGGAAAGCCATCGTCACGGATCCGTCACAAATCGACGCGCATCTGTATCTCGCTGCCGAACTCGACCGCGAGGGAACGACCACCGGCGCGGTGAAGGAGTACGAAACTTACATGGAGTTGGTGGCCCGGGAGACGGAGGCGACCCGACCGCCTGCCGCGAAGGTGATCGGTGTCGCCCTCAAACTGGCGGACTGCCAGGTCCGAGCGAACCAGCCCGATCAAGCCTTGCGCTCCTATGCGCTGGCCCGCAAGATCGCCACCCAGGCCGGAGAGGGCAAACTGGAGAGCTTTGCCAGCATCGGCGAAGCCGCCCTGCGTGCGAAAACCGGCAAGATCGACGACGCCCTGCGCCTCTACCAGCACGCGCTCCAACTCGATGCCGGCCTGAGCGACCGGCACAACGAGGCCGTCGATTGGTACAACTACGCCATCTTCCTTCGCGATGCCGGTTTCCCGGCCCGCCTCGCCTACGCCAGCCTGCTAAAGTCGAAAGCCCTGATGGCGTCCGCCCCCGACGCGCCGGACGCGAAATCCATTGCCAAGGCCATCGATGAATTCGAGAAGCCACTCGGAGCCGAAGCCGCAACCATTCGCCGCCACCCCGAACCGGCGCAACAGCAGGCGCTGGCGCTAACGCGATCGCCCAACAAGGTCCAGATCGATTTCTAATCGCGTCGGAATTCGAGCCTGACCAATCAAAATAAACTTGCGCACGCGATGGAACGAATTCCGTACCCACCGCTTGACGCCCTGCCCGGTTTGCTCCAGACTCTGGCGGGCGTGCGTTGCGATTCGTTTCGGACGAAAGCTCGGAGGCCGATCCGCAGACAAAGGAGAATCCCGATGTTTTCAAAGAAGCTCCTGCTCTTACTGGCCGTGACCATGGTCAGCGGCACCCTGGCTGGGTCCATGACCACGACGAAAAAGGACTGCATTCCCTGCACGGCCTATTGCAAGACCCATCCTAACTCTCCTCTATGCAACTAATATGCAACTAAGCTGAAGCTTCGGGCACGGGGCGAAGCCGCCTCGTGCCCTTTTAGTCGCGGAGCGGCGCAAGAATGAAGCCCACGCATTTAGCCGCGGAGCGGCGGAAAGAATGAAGCCCACGGCGTAAGCCGTGGGAAAGCGAGCGGTAGACCGACAAGCCCCAGCGGGGCGAAAGAGAACACTCCGTTGAATCCCAACCCCCTACAACCACCCCTTAGTCCGCGCGATGCGCGCCGCTTCCACGCGATTCCCGGCCCCCAGCTTGCTGATCGCTTCCGAAAGGTAATTCCGCACCGTACCTTCAGAGAGCCCGAGTTCCCCCGCGATGTCACCGCTGGCCTTGCCGTCTCCCGCAAGCCGTAGCACCTGCCGTTCGCGGTCGGTCAACGGATCAAGTTCCCCCCACGCCTCAGTCGCCAACTCAGGATCGATCACGCGCAGTCCCTGGTGCACCCGCCGCACCGCGTCGGCCAACTCCTCCGCCGGGCGATCCTTCAGCAGATACCCCGAGGCCCCCGCCTCCAACGCCCGGCGCAAATACCCGGATCGCGCGAAGGTCGTCACAATGACCACCCGTGTCCCGGTGCGCAGCCGCTTGAGTTCCGCGGCCACTTCCAGGCCCGTCATCTTGGGCATTTCAATGTCAGTGATGAAAACGTCAGGTCTATTCGCGAGAACAGCGTCGAGAGCTTCCTGCCCGTCAAGCGCGCGGGCTACCACCGAGATGTCACCTTCCATTTCCAGCAATGCCGCCAGCGCCCCGAGCACCATCCCCTGATCTTCCGCGATGACGACTCGAATCGTCTTCCGTCCGCTCTTGGGATTCGGCGTCAAGCCGGCGCTGTCTCCGATGGCACCGGCAACGTGATCTCGAGCCGCGTGCCTTTCGTCGTGTCACGATATACTTTGCCGCCCAGGGCCTCTACTCGCTCCCGCATCCCGCGCAGCCCGTTGCCTTCCACCTGGTACCCGCCGCGCCCGTCATCCTCAATTTGCAAGCGGGCGTGCCCGTTCACACGTTCCAGCAGCACCCGGCAGTGGCGGGCAGAGGCATGGCGGACCACATTAGTGACTGCTTCGCGCAACGAGAGCGCGAGCACGCTCTCTTGCGTGGCCGGCAATGCGCCGGGCGAAGACTGCAATTCCACCTCGACCCCGGCGGTTTCAAGGGTATGGCGGGCCTGCGTGATCTCGGCCGCCAGTCCTTTCGACCGGTACCCGCCAATAGCCTGGCGGACATCGGCCAGTGCCTGCCGGGCTGTCTGCTCGATGTCGCGGATCTCGGCCTTGGCTTGCGCCGGATCGCGATCGAAAAGTTTCCCGGCCAGCTCTGACTTCAGCGTAATCAGCGAGAGCGTGTGCCCGAGCACGTCGTGCAGATCGCGGGCAATGCGTTCGCGCTCTGCAACCTTCGCGAGGTGCTCGATCTCTTCATGGGCTCTACGCAGTTTCTCGATGTGGCGGCTGCGCTGGGCAAAAAATATGTTGCCTGCGCCAATAAAGGTGGAGAGAAAAGTCGCCGGGAACAGGAAGCCGTTTGGGATGTGAAGCAGCCACCACTCCAGCGCCGCCGTGGCTACGAGGGCGGCGATGGCGAAGGCCGCAGCAAGTTCCGTCTCGAGAGCAAACGGCACCATCGACGCGGCGTAAATAAAGAAGCAGGCCGACCCGCCGTTGAAGGGAGCGTAGATCACGCCGAGAGCCGCGATGCCCGCGATACAGAACTGGTTCCAGGGCCGGCAAGTGTGAAAAAAAGCGAAATAGAAACTCAAGAACGCGACGAGTCCGGCGCCGACGATCCCCCATTGCCGCACGCTCGCGTGGTAAACAATCGGGTCCCACAGGAAAAAAATCAGGTACGCGAGCCAGATGTACGGCACCCATCCGGGAACCCAGTCCGCCTCCTGCCTCTTGAAGCCGAGATTCATGCGCTTAGTGTAGGCCACTCCGGCCCTGTTTTCGTACCGCAATTCCTCGCCCAGTTCCCGAACTTACCAGCCCATACCAGACCAGCACAGCGCCGGGAATAACCAGGCTCAGCCACTGCAACTTGCCATAAATCGCGAACGCGAGAAACAGCGCCAGGGCGACTGTACAGACCGTGTTCTTGGTTCGGGTGCTCATCGATGGCTCCTGATCTCGCAAATCTTTATCCGTCAGCCCGAGGCCCGCTCGTCTCGCTGGAAGCCGATACGCGCAATCCCCAGGCACAACAAGGCAAAGCCGATCAACGCCTCCCAATGCTGCAGGGCCGCTCCCTGACCGGCGCCGACCACTCCCAGCGCCAGTTGGCCCAGGTGAAAAGGCGGAAGCATCGGTGCGAAGCGCTGCAGGAACCTCGGCAGCATCTCGATCGGAATCCACAGCCCCGAGGCGAACGACATCGGCAGGTAAAGCAAGTTCACAATCGCCGGCACGGAGTTGGGTCCGGCAAACGATCCGATCGCCAGCCCCATCGCGCAGAAGCACACCGACCCCACGACCAGCGTGGTGAAAAGCCTGAGGGCTTCGGCTCCCCCGAAGTGCACACCTCCGAACAGCACTCCCAGCATCATCAGCAGCGCCACGATGATCGCGCTGAACGCCATGCACGTCACAACCTTTGCGGCGAAGTATGCAAACGGAGGCATCGGGCTGGCGCGCTTGACCTGCAGCCACCCGAGCCCGCGTTCCATCGCCAGGCCCACTCCGAATCCGAACAGCGAAGCGCCCATCACCCCGAAAGTCCCGTAAGTGGCAATCATGTAGGCTGCGACGTTCACGCCCCCCACTTCGTGCCCCCGGTTCAGTAGCAACCCGAACAGGACGTAAAACATCACCGGGAACATCACCGTCGAGATGGAATACACCGGCAGCCGCAGGCGGCCCAGGAAGTCGTACTTGGTTTCCTTGGCGTAGATGGCAAGCGTGTGGCTCAGCGACCGCTGGATCGCCGCGCTGGGCAACGTCGTCGGAACTGCACTCATGAGACCCTCCGGCTGGCTTCCGGTTGATGGTTGTCCTGAGTGAGGGCCAGGAAAGCTTCTTCCAGGCCTGCGCTGGTCACTTCGAGTCCCGAGACATACGGGTCGCGAATCAGGAGTTCGCGGACCACGCTCTCGGCGTCGGCAGCACGGATCACAAAGGCGTCACGGTCGGAGCGTACTTCGAGCACCCCCGGAATGCTGCATATTGCGGCGATGGGCAGGCTGGAACCGCATCGAATCTGACGGCCCGCGGTGCGCACCTTGATGTCGCTGGGGGTTCCCTCTGCGATGATCGCGCCTTGATTGATCACCACGATGCGATCCGCCAGGGCATCGGCTTCCTGCAGGTAGTGTGTGGTCAGCAGTACAGTCTTACCGCGGGCCACGAGCCTGCGAATCTCATCCCAAAGTACGCGCCGCGCCTCTACGTCAAGACCCACAGTAGGTTCGTCAAGGAAAAGAAGGTCGGGATTGCCACAGATGGCCAGCGCGAACAGCAGCCGCTGTTTCTGACCGCCCGAGAGCTCTCCGAACGGCCGCTTGTCGAGACCCTGCAACCCGGCCGCCTGCAAAACTTCCGCCATGGGCAGAGGATTCGGGTAGTAGCTCGAGAACAGATCGATGTGCTCGCGAACCCGCAGCCTCTCTGGCACGCGCCCGACCTGCAGCATGGCGCCCGTGCGCATGCGGTTCTCGGGCTTGCGCGGGTCCCCGCCGAAAACGGACACCCTGCCCCAGTTTGCCGCGACGAGTCCGAGGAGCAGTTTGACCGCCGTCGTTTTTCCGGCGCCGTTCGGCCCCAGGACGGCGACTACCTCTCCCGCGTGTACGTCCAGATCCACGCTGCGCAGGGCCGGAACATCGCCGTAATTCTTGCTCACGTTTGTCAGACGGGCGACCACAGCCCCACTCTTGCGCTTGCTTGGCCTGCTCTGCGCGATGTCGATTTCAGCGATCATGATTTCCGTACCTCGTGGTGGCCCGCTCGAAACGCCGGCCGCCAGCGAAGACATCATGGCGGAAGCGTTTTTGGCCTGCCAGTGCAGATCATCACGACTCTCGGATGACAAATGTCATTTGTAAACGCAACACTTGATCGCACCTAGCGAAGCAATTGACAGCATGGGAGTTCTGCTCAACAATGAAAGGCATCCCTTACCAGCGTTGCGGAGGAAATCTATGTCCGAGCAGGACGATCAGGTTACGGTTGTGCACGACGGTGGTGGCAGCAACACCGGCAAGTGGCTTTTGCTTTTGTTGGCGGCGATCTACGTGGCAGCCTCGTTGTACCTGCTGATCGACCAGCGCGGACGTCTCGCCAAGCTGACGCAGGACCAGGCTGCGACCCAGACACAGGTAGCCGACCTCACCAAGCGCATGCAGTCGGCCGAGGCCGAGGCGGAGACACTGGGCCAGCAAGTCGGCATCACAAAGAAAGAACTGGCCGCGCGCGCTGCGCAGCTGCAGGCGTCCCAACGTGCGGCCGAAGAGCGTCTGGCGAAGGAACAGAAGGAGCAGATCAGCGCGGTCAGCGGGGAAGTGGCCGGAGTCAAGACCGATGTGGGTGGCGTGAAAACCGACGTTGCGTCCACCAAAGAGGAGCTCGCCGCCACCAAGGCCAAGCTGGAGAGCACCATCGGCGACCTCGGTCTGCAGAGCGGTTTGATCGCCAAAACCCGCGACGACCTCGAAACCCTGAAACACAGGGGCGACCGTAACTACTACGAGTTCACGCTCCTGAAGGGCGCCAAGCCGCAACCGGTTTCGACCGTCAGCCTTCAGCTGAAAAAACTCGACGCCAAGCGGGGTAAGTTCACGCTCAACGTGACCTCCGACGACAAGACCATTGAGAAGAGAGATCGTAACGTCAACGAGCCCATCCAGTTCTACACCGGCCGCGATCACTTGCTCTACGAGATGGTCGTATGGACCCTCGACAAGAACAAAGCCACGGGCTACGTGAGCACCCCGAAGAATGCTCCCGTGCCGGTGACCGCCTCGCCCACTGCGGCCAACCAGTAGTCCAACCATGTTTCCGGCGTCGGGGCACGTGCTGCTCAACATTGCGCTGCGGACGGGTGTGATCTACTTCCTCGTCCTGGCCGGGGTTCGTCTCAGCGGCAAACGCGAAGTGGGGCAGATGACGCCGTTCGATCTCACGCTGCTTCTGCTCCTGAGCAACTCCGTGCAGAACGCGATGACTGGTCCCGACACCTCGCTGTTGGGCGGGGCGGTGGCCGCGACGGTCCTGCTGGTACTCAACTACCTGATCGCCAATCTCGCAGGCGCGAACCGCCGCTTCCGTAAATTCATCCAGGGCCAGCCCTCGATGCTGATTCATGATGGACAAGTCATCGAGGCGCACATGGCAAGGGAGCATGTGAGCATGGATGCCCTCGAGTGCGCCATGCGAGAGCACGGCATCGCCAGCTATCACCAGGTCGCGATTGGCGTGCTTGAAATCGACGGGTCGTTCAGCTTCCTGAAGTATGACGACATCAATCCCACCGCCAGCAGCCACCTCGTTCGCCGCAAGGGAATTCAGAGAAAAAATTAGAGGGTTCCTGACGCTCCCTGTGCCTACCGGCCGTAAGTCGGGCTACTTCGTCAGCGTCACGGGCAGTGGCTGGTCATAAGGCTGGATGACCACGCTCAGGGATTGCCGCTTGTCGAACTCCGTCTGGGTGACCGGAAAACTCACGATCACCGTTCCACGCGTTTCGTTCCCGGGCATGATCTTGGTCTCAGGCAACAGAGTAGCGATGGCGCCTTGCTTCAACGGTGGGAACGCCTGGAAATAGCGGTCGAAATCGACTGCGGACGCGGCATCGTCGGAGTATTCATTGGTTGCCGTCTTCAACTTGCCCTGGATATCGTGAATCCAGAGTGGCTTCTCCCCGCTGTTATGCAGCGTGACCGTAATCGCCACCAGCATGGAATTCTGATTAGGAACTTCGATCGCAGCAATGTTGTCGACCGAACCCGCGCCCTGGGGCTTGGCCCGGCCGAGAAAGCCATAGACGGCCAGCACCACCGCGAGCACGCCAAGTGCGATCAGCACGATCTTGGCGGGTGGCAGCTTGCGCTCCGGGGTAGCCATGTCTTCGGTGACGTGGATACCGACTCCGGGACCGAGGTCGAGCGCAGGGGGCCTCCTCGTTAGTGGTGTCTCCGGTTTCGGTGGTTCCGCGGCAGCGGGTGGCGGAGGCAGCGGAGCGGGGGTCTCGTCTGGCATGGGGGTCTCGTCTGCGGATTTTACGCGCTTCGCAGGGAAAATCCTAAACGGCCGAGATCGCGAAAGAGTCTGCCTGCCCCCGCCAAGTAAGAGGTCCCAGCCTCCGCAAAAGAAAGCGGAAGACTGGGGCGCCGGCAACCGTCGTGCCGCTGGAACGTTAGTCCCAAAGTGTTCAGGGGTGGTAGGTGCTGGTGTACTCGATGTAGGTCAGGAAATCCGAACTGTATCCGTGAAAGACCACCGCCGCCTCGCCCGCAGCGTTGACGGCGACGCCTTCAGGTATACCCCCGCCTTCGAAGGACGTGCCGGCGGTCGCGGGCGCGTTCCAGGGAACACCGGACCCGCTGCGCGCGGCGGCGCGCCATGTTGTGTTGCCGCCGTTGCCGGCTACACTCCAGAACGCGATAGCGGTGCCGCTTGAGCTCATCGCGAAATCAAAGTAGTTCGGATACTGGTCGGAGCCGGAAATGACCGCGGGTTTCCCCCAGGTGTTGGTGGTGAGGTTGCCGTCCACGGCCACGAGGTTGGTGAGTTGGGCGTTCCCCCAGCCCACCACGGTTGCATGGCCGGCGGAATCGCTTGCGTACACACGATTTTGTGTCGCCGACCCGGAACTTAGACCCGTGAGGGCTGAGGTGGAGGCGACCACCGCTGGCGCAGTCCAGCTGGTGCCATGCCGAACCAGCGAGACGATATTGCCTCCGGAAATGGAGACCAATCCCAGATCGCCCACGCCGTCTGCGGCAAGTTGCCCGAAATGCTGCTTGCTGTCGGGCCCCAACAATGCTCCCGAATCGATCCACTGCCCGCCGGGAGCGCGGCTCGACACGTGCAGAACCCAGTTGGAAGTGTTGCAAACGCGCGACCCGCAGACCGCGTTGAAGCTTTCCCACACCACGGCCATCGATCCGTCCGGGGCCACCTCGCTGCCGTCGAGGTTCAGGTGAGCGCCCGTGACGATCGTCGTGGGCTCCACGTGCCACCTTCCGGCCGCTGCACTATGACGATGCTGGTCACGCCGGCGCCGACGCGAGTCGCGCCCGCGCCCCAGGCCAGACCCTGATCTCCCCTGTCATTGCTGATGTAGAACTGGTTGACGCCGTTGCTCGAACCGGGCGTCCCCCAAACGCCGCCGGACGGGTGATCGACAAAGGTCCCGCCCAGGGTCGGGCTGGTGTAGATAGCGGTGACATTGCCGGAAGCGCTGCCGCGGACCAAAGGGTTCCCTGAGGCCACGCCGATATTCCCAGAAATGTTGACCGGCGCCGACCAAGGCTGTCCGAACGGGGCGGTGCCCAGATTTCGTTGACGGCGGTGCCGTTGGGCAGTCGGCTCTGGTACCAGACGGCGGCCATATTGCCCGCAGCGTCGAGCGTCACACTTCCCGAATAGGCGTTGCTGCCAAGTACGACCTGTGTGGACCACGTTCCCGCCAGGGCTGGCATGGCTGTGGTTATGGCAAAGATGCAGAAAACGGTTGTGCGAAGCCTCAGCCCAGGTTTCGAGAAACTATGCATGGAACACTCCTTCAAGAGGTTTTTTGGATCGAGCCCGGGACCGAACAACCTGTTGGGAGACTAAGCTGGCGCGTGGAGAAGCAATCAACGATTCATGTCGCGGCCGGCTTGTGGCCGGCTACACGAAGCAGCACCTGCACCTGGGTTCCCTGGCCTCTGTGACGGCATTCCGATTCCGCGCCGCAAAGCGCTGACAATTACGGTTCGGCCCGCAATGGTCACGGTTCGTCACGCTGATGGGTCCGTCGTCTTAGCCAGGTTACTGTGTGGCGCTCAGTGCAGGCGATTTTCCTGCAAAGGTTGCAATTGCGGGGGGAGACAAACCAACTGTGCCCAAACGTTAATGTAGAGACTTAGCGAAGTTGTCAACATGTTGTTAAAAGGCTGTAAAGAGTCTTGTTCGGCGCTGTTCCTCAACTGGGCAGGGCACTCTCGGGATCTGGAAGTCCACTGAAGCAGCGCTGGCAGTCGGGATCTCATTTTGGCAAGTGAATTCTCCTCCGATGTCTGATTTCCCTGCGTGAACCCGTCTTCCCACCAGCCGATCTTGTGACAAGAATCACGGATGTCGGTGTCGCAATCACTGCTATAGCAGTCACGACTTTTGTACAAGGTGACAGTGCTGCGGCAGTTCCCCCCAGGCCCCGCTCCTAAGAGCTTCAAAGTGGACTTTGAACGGATAACCCGTGCTGAAACGGTCTCCAGTTCGCTTCACACGAATCCGGCAGATTCATCTCCTGGCCAGAGACCTGGGGCCGAGCCTACCTTGATCCCGCCACCGAGAACCCTCGGACCGGAGACATCGAGGTCTGGCAGATCATGAACCTGACCGCTGATACCCATCCCATTCATTTCCACCTGGTCAACGTGCAAGTGATCCAGAGGCAGGGTTTCCAGGGAGACCCGAGCAATTGGTCCTACACCGACAAAGCCGATTCCACCTGACCCGAACGAACTGGGTTGGAAAGAGACGGTACGGATGAATCCGGGAGAGATCACCACGGTCATCATGCACTTCAACCTGCCCAAGCTGCCCACTGCGGCGATGCACAACGCCGTGAGCCCGCGGACCAGTGGGAAAGAGTACGTGTGGCATTGCCACATCCTCGAGCACGAAGAGCACGACATGATGAGGCCGTTGATCGTTACCTAAACCCAAGGAGCCCGCTCGAAAGTCCGGGCGGGCTCTGGTTTCTCGCACCAGCCAGCGTCTGGCCCGAGATGAAGATTGCTCTGGCTGCGGCGGGCGAGGACGCCCGCCGGACAGCCGCCGGGACGGCGGCGCTACGTCGGTGGCGAAGGTCTGCGGGCTTCTTCAGACCATCTGTTCCTACCACCCATGCTTCATCGCCTTCGCAAACCTGGCCGCGGGTAGTGTGTTCAGGACATCGTCCTTCGTCAGCCAGGCTCGGCGCGCCTGCAGGATTCCGTAGCGGATCTTGTCCAGGTGCGAGGTATGGTGGGAGTCGGTGTTGATCACGATTTTTACGCCCAACTGCTTCGCCTGCCGCAGGTGCACGTCGTTCAGGTCGAGGCGCTCCGGGTAGGAATTCAGCTCCATCGCAACTTTGTGCTTGGCCGCCGACTTCAGAATGGCGTCCATGTCCATTGCGTACGCGTCGCGGCGCAGGAGTTGCCGGCCCGTGGGATGGCCGAGGATGGAAGTGTTCGGGTTCTCGATGGCCTTCAGCAGGCGCTCGGTCATCTGGGCCCGGTCCTGGTTGAACTGGGAATGCACGCTGGCGATGACCACATCCATCTGGCTGAGCACTTCGTCGGACAGATCGAGTTCGCCGTCTCCCAAAATGTCCACCTCAATGCCCGCGAAGATCTGAATCCCGTTCATGCGCTCGCTCACCTCGCGGATGTGCTTGATATGCGCGAGCGCGCGCTGGTCGTCGAGGCCATTGGCGAAGGCCAGGTTCTTGGAATGGTCGGTGATTGCCATGTACTTGTAGCCGTGGTGTCGGGCCGCCTCAGCCATCTCTTCGATGGTGTTCTTCCCGTCGGTTTCAACGGTGTGCATGTGAACGTCGCCGCGCAGGTCGGCGGCCGTGATCAGGTCAGGGAGCTTGTGCTCGGCCGCCAGATCGATTTCCCCCAGGTTCTCGCGCATCTCGGGCGGGATGTAGTCAAGCTTGAGCTTGGCGTAAATCTCCTCCTCGGTCTTTCCGGCGACTGCTTCCTCGGTCTCGAGTCGGGCCAGGCTGTATTCACTGAGGGTGTACCCCATCTTCAACGCGCGCTGGCGGAGAGCGACGTTGTGCGCTTTCGAGCCGGTGAAGTACTGCATGGCCGCGCCAAACGACGCAGGTGGGAGCAATCGGACATCCACCTGCATACCGCTGCGCACGCGGAAGCTGATCTTGTTATCGCCGCTGGCTATGACGTCCATCAGGGGCGGGTACTTGGCGATGTGTTGGATCGCGGCGGCGCGCAGGTTGTCGTCAATGCAGGCTTTGCCCGTGACCAGGATGTCGAGGTCGCCCACCGTTTCGCGGCCGCGGCGTAGCGATCCCGCGGACGTGATCTTGTCGATGCCCGCCAGGGTCGCGATGTGTTTACTGAGCTTCTCAGCTTCGATCTCGGCAGTGTCGATCAGGTACCGGCCCCCGATGCGGCGGTAGTCTTCGATCGCCTTGATCAGCTTCAGCTCGTGCTTCTCTCCCATGCGGGGAAGTTCACGAATCTTCCCCGCGCGCGCCAATTTCTCGACACCGTCGACGTCGGAAACCTTGTAGGCGCTCCAGATCAGGGCGATGGTCTTGGGACCCAGGCCCTGAATCTTCAGCAGCTGCAGCATCGACGGGTGATACTTCTCGAGCAGTTCGACGTGTGTCGCAAGACGGCCATCCTTGAAGAGTTCCTGCAAGTTGGCCAGCATGCCCTTTCCAATGCCGGCAATTTCTAGAACCCTCTTCGGTTCGGCGATGAGGTCCGCAATACGTTGCGGGTGATTCTCGATGGCCTGGGCAGCGTTGCGATAGGAGCGGATACGGAAGGAATCCTGGCCGTCGATTTCGAGCAAATCGGCGGTCTCGTAGAGCAAGTTGGCGATGGCCTTGTTGTCCATGGAAGAGAACAGATTAAACAACTTGCTGCCGAAGAGGAAGGAGGCGTTAAGGACGGGATTTCCCAACGGACGCTGGGCAAGTATGAAACCGGCCTGAACTGGAAGCTGGCGTCCTCAGGCCAGATTGGGGAGACTCGGTTGAACTAAAGCGTTACCTCAAGCAGCCTTTGTAACATTCGCTGCCTGCGGCCCTTTTGGACCTTGCGTAATCTCGAACTCGACGGTATCGCCTTCCTGCAAACTCTTGTAACCTTCGGTCGTGATCGCGCTGTAGTGCACAAAAACATCGGCTCCATCGTCCCGACCGATGAAACCGTATCCCTTCGCGTTGTTAAACCATTTCACCGTACCTTTCAGACGTTCCACTTTCGCCCCCTCCGGCAAGCAGCCTTTCACTCCAAAACTCCATACAGGGCTCCAACATGTCCACTTGCCGAAATCTGCGACACATTGTGCGGCGGAGGGGTGGGGCTGTCAAGGAGCTAACTCACAGAAGATCGTTATATTAGCCGGATTTTACGCCCTTTCTGTAGAGCGCCAGCCAAAGCACCGAGGAGATAGTCTTCGCATCGCGGATGGTGCCCCGTTGAATCATCCGCACCGCTTTCGAGAGCGGCACCAGATGCTGTTCGATGACCTCGTCGGGTTCCGGTTGCGCCGGCCCCGGCGTCAGGCCCTGCGCCCAGAAGACTGTCATGGGCTCGGCAACGAAACCCGGACTCGCAAAAAACTTGAGGATGCGTTTCCAGCGTTTGGCGGTGTATCCCGTCTCCTCCAGCAGTTCACGCTTGGCGGCCGCCAGTGCCTTCTCCCCTTTGTCGATGCGGCCTGCAGGCAATTCCCAAAGATAGCTTTGGGCGGCGTGTCGGTATTGGCGCTCGAGCAGCACCAGCGGTTCGCGGCGATCTTCCCGGGTGGCTAGAACGACCACCGATCCGGTATGACGCACGACTTCGCGCATCACGCGGACGCCCGAAGGCTCTAGTACGCGTTCCGACGTGACCCAAAACACGGGACCCTTATAAACCAGCCGAGAGGAAAGCACGCGTGCAGACTTCCTTTTGGAACGGGCAGACTTTGGCATGCCAACAATATAAGCGACCGAAGAGGGGAATTTCATTTTGGGACGCTGCTCGTCAGGGGCAAGCCGCAGCGTACCTTTCCGGTCGGCTTGTTCGCTGCTATGCTGGGCCGCGATGACAGGGAAGGCGGCAATACCGCACGGAGCGGGAACAAAGCGGCCCACGATCGCGATCGTAGGCGCGGGAAACCTGGGAACGGCGCTCGCTATGTCCTTGCGGGCAGCGCAATACACGGTCAGCGAGATCGTGTCGCGGGAAGGGAAGTTGTCGCGCCGGCGGGCTCGGGCCCTCGCTCGAAAAATTGGTGCGCGTGTAACCGTGCTGAAGAGATCGGAAATCTCCGCCGACATGGTCTGGCTATGCGTGCCCGATCGCGAGATTGCCGGCTGTGCGCGCGATCTGGCCGGCCACATATCGTGGCAGGGGAAGGTGGCCCTTCACTCCAGCGGCGCGCTCAGCAGCGAGGAGCTGGCAATGCTGCGGCGCCAGGGAGCGAAGGTGGCTTCCGCACATCCGCTGATGACGTTCGTTCCAGGAGTGACGCCTTCTCTCTCGGGTGTCGGATTCGCGGTGGAAGGCGACGCGGCCGCCGTGCGCGTCGTACAGCGAATCATTGTGGCCATGGGCGGAAAGGTGTTTCCCATCCGGAAACAGGACAAAGCGATGTATCACGCCTGGGGAACATTCGTGTCTCCGCTGCTTACGGCGCTCTTGGCGATGAGCGAGCGCGTCGCAGAGGCGGCAGGAGTGGATCGCGAGCAGGCACGACAGCGGATGCTGCCCATCGTTCGACAGACCGTTGAAAACTATGCGTCGCGCGGCGCCGCCCGCGGATTTAGCGGCCCGATCGTGCGCGGCGATGCCGCCACGGTAAAGCAACATCTAAAGGTATTGCGGGATGTCCCAGGAGCGGGCGAAGTCTACCAGGCGCTAGCCCGTGCCGCGCTGCGCACCCTTCCCGCGAAGAACCGGAAGCAACTGGGTCGGGTGCTGGGGCAGCGCTAAGGCGCAGCTGCCTGCGAAAGAACCCTCGACGCTTTAGCCGCTGAGGTTCGCTTTGCGGCAATGAAATCACTTTTTCTGCAACCTCTTACGCCGGCACAGGAGACGTTTGGATCGCCGGTTCGTGAGCGTCGCTGCGCAGCGTCCCGATTGCGAAATAAACAAGGGCGGTGAGCACCGCGAAAGGCAAAGGAGCTGCCGTGCGCAGGGGGAACAGGAGCAACTCAGCGGCGCTGCGCCACGCAGGCATTAACCACACGACAATGTCGACCACGCAAGCGGCAATCCACTGCCAACTCAGCGCGATCAATCCCAGCACCACGAACAGCCGCAGCGTCCGGGAGGCGCGCAGGATCTGGTCACGGTTTGAGTACAGCCAAAGGATCGCGGGCAAAAGCAGGATGTGGTCGTAGACCGCGCCTCCCGTAGGCAGGGTCGCGACCGTGACCGCCAGGGCGAGAGCCAGCGCCAGCGCGAACCCGCGGCTCATGACCGCGGCATGCCGCGTCCGCCAGCAGACTCCAGCGCACAACGCGAGCAGCACGACTTCGATCGTCCCGCCCAGCCATTTGCCGAGCACGAACTGCACCAGCGGCGGTTCCGTGTATTGCCGGTATTCGACCAAGGCGCTGCGCCAGTGGGCAAACCAGCCGGGAAGCACAAGTTCGCTCGCGCTTAAAAGGAAGGCCAGCGTCACAACAAATCCAAAGATGAGCGTCTTTCGCCGTCCCCACTCACTGACCGCCCACAGCAGCAGCCAGACGGCAAGCAGCAACATCAGTTGTGGCTTGATTGCCGAAAGCGCAAGAAAAACGCCGGCCAGCAAGTAGCGTTCGCTCTTCAGAGAAGCACCCATCGCCGCCAGCGACACCCCGACAATGATCGCCGGTTGTTGCGCGAAGAGCGCTTCCAGCACCGCGTAACTGGTCAGGACCAGCAGGAGCACCGCAGCGGTCGATGCCGCGTCAGCATGCAGATCGAACGCCAGCAACCACAGCCATACCCCCACGGCCACCAGCAATGGAGAAGCGAAAGCGAGGGCAAACTGCACCTGCCGAAACGACAGCCAGGTCAGAGGCGCTCCGATCACGTCCGTATAAAGCGGATAGGAGAAAGCCCGGTAGTGTTCAGGCGGGTCGCCGGGCCGGCGCGGGTCGAGCGTGCGCCCGAAAAGTCCCGTCTGAATCTCGCGGGTCATCTCGTTGGTGTACGGGTTGCGGTGGTGGAACAGCAACTCGTGCGCGGTAAGCCAGATCGGGTAGAGGTCTCCCCCGTAGTAGTAGCCACCATCCAGTTGGTGGGACGCATGCACCGCGCGCACTTGCGGGATCAGCAGCGCGAAGTAGTAATACGCCATGCCCGACGCCAGCAGCACAGCGACCGCCAGCGAGAATTTTGGACGAAGCATCATTGAGACGACAGTCCACGGATTTAAACACGCGCACCCGGACGCGGCAAGGAAGGTACCGGAAAGATAGGGAAGTCTTCAACGCGAGCTGAACAGATGGCCGAGCTTTTCTTTCTTTGTCTTCAGGTAATCCTCGGCATGCGGGCTGGGCGCAACCTCGCAGGGAACGCGCTCCACCACCTTCACCCCCGCCAACTCCAATGCCGCAACCTTATCAGGATTGTTCGACAACAGACGCACCGCGGTGATGCCGAGGGCCTTGAGCATCTCCGCAGGCAGAGTAAACGCCCGATGGTCAGCCTTGAAGCCCAGCCGTTCGTTGGCCTCCACGGTGTCCAGTCCGGCGTCCTGCAATTCGTAGGCCTGAAGTTTTGCCATCAACCCGATGCCCCGGCCTTCCTGCTGCTCATAGAGAAGAACCCCGGCACCGTTCTCGGCAATCAACGAAAGCGCCATTTCCAGTTGCTGCCGGCAATCGCAGCGCAGGGACCCGAACACGTCTCCAGTCAGACACTGAGAGTGGATGCGGACGAGCGGGGGCGCCGACAAAACATCGCCCATCACCAGCGCGACCGCTTCTTCTTTGCGGCGTTCGTCGCCCTCCCCAAAGACGCCTTCAAATCCATAAATACGGAAATTGCCCCAGCGGGTCGGGAAATCCGCCGAAGCGAGCTGTCGAACAACGCCAGACGAGGTCACTCCCTCATTATAGACGGGCGCGTACGACCGCCGGTCGACGGCGCCCCGCGCAAGCCCCGGACTCCGTGTGTGTAGCGCCGTGGTGCGCGGCCCTTGGTCGAACCGCGCCAACGCTGGTAAAATCAAGGCTACTCCAGCGTCCTAACCTGCAAGTGGGGCTGTAGCTCAGCTGGGAGAGCGCCTCGTTCGCAACGAGGAGGCCACCGGTTCGATCCCGGTCAGCTCCACCAATCCTTTCAACCACCTGCGAACTTTTCGAGACTCTCATTGCAGTATCGTCTACAACCCGAGCAACGGCACCATAACCATAATCGATGGGAACGGGAATGTTGTTGGCACGTTCCCAGCGGCAAACAATGCCCAACAGGGGAGCAGGGGACCGTGGCCCCCTGGCACGTACGATTTTGATCACTGGTACCTCATAACGGTGATGATCCGGACAGCGGGTATGGCAGCAATGGCAACTTTGTTTTCGATGTGCCCGGCGGCATCGGCTGTGGAGTTCATTCAGGGAGACAAAACAAGTGCGACAAGGCGAAAAGATGTGGTGTTGGCTTCGCAACTAACGGGTGCATTCGACCACAGATGATGCAACCCGCACATTGAGAAAGCTCAATGAGGGCGGCGATCCCCTCAAAACCCTTACAGTGAAATGAGAGACCTTATGAGGCTGGTGATACTCGGGCTACTTTTAACCTTTGTCGAAAACGCCTTCGCCACTGACTCATCCAAGAAGCCCTGCAGTCGGGACGAGGCCATTCAGGCGGAGAAGGATACCGACTATCCAACCGATTGGGATCGGATGTACCAATCGTATCGACGTTTCTCCCACTGTGACGACGCGGCGATTGGGGAGGGCTACAGCGATGCGGTAGGCAAGCTGCTCGCAAACAAGTGGCAAGATTTTGGAGAGTTGGCAAAAGTTGCGTCTAGAGGCGCTGGCTTCCAGTGCTTCGTCCTAAAACATGTTAACGAAACGATCCCGGCAGACACGTCAGAGAAAATAGTCGAAAACGCAAAGACTCGCTGCCCCTCAGGCCATGGACGTTTCTGTCGACTTATTGTTGCAGCTGCGTCGCCTTAGCTCCAATGAATTACCTCTTTCCTTCGACGAATCATACTCAGCTTTGTACCGAAGGAGGGAATCAGGTCAATCACTCACTTGCGGGCGGCGCTTTCTTGCGCAGCTCCTTGTACTGACCTGATCCCCTCTTTCGATACAAGTCTGAGTATGATTTGGGACGAAGTGATCGGTCCCCTTTTTCTGTAACACTTTCAAGGCGAGTTTCCGACGGTTTGTGAGCCTGGCGAATCGCCCTTCAAGGCGCTTTGACGGGCGAACTCACTCGGCGTCCGTTCTCCCAGAGATCGGTGAGGACGATGTAGGTGAGGGTCGTGACGTGGTTGAGCGGATCGGTGATAGTGCTGAGGGTTCCATTCGCGTTGTAAGCGAACTGCGTCAGGCTGCCGGGAGTGGTGCCTCCATCCGGCGAGGGCGTGGTCATGGAAAGCAGGTTGCCGTGGCTGTCGTAGGTGTTCGTGGTGGTGTGGTTGGAGTCGGTGGGTGAGGTGGCGAGCGGATCGGTGGCCGTCAGGACTTCACCGAACGAGTTGTAGGTGTAGTTCCAGGTAGCGTAGCCGGTTTGAGGTCCATTGCGGCTGCCGGTGGGCACGTTTTTGACTGCCATGTTGCCCTGGGCATCGTAGGAGTAGGTGGAATCGCCGCCCCCGGCATCCTGAGAAAAGATGGCGTGGCCGGTACTGGCGATCCCGAAGTTGGTTCCGGTCTGGAAGTTGCAGGTACTGCAAACCTCGCTGCCTGCGCCGACAACCACCAAATAGTGCCGCTGCTGAGGGCGCGCGCTTCTTAGTCAGTTCATCGGGAGGTAATTCTTCCGAAAGTAGAGGGGCGACGATGTTGAGACTCTCGACTTCGTGGCGGACACGAGCAACGTCTGCTTCTTTTTGCTGCAAAAGTTCACGGCATCCTTCAACTCCGAGTCCCACGTGATTTTCGATGGTCGTGCAGCACGAGAATCTGAGCACAGCCTGCTCGGCAGCTAAGGCCGCAATTTCTTTGGAGCATTTCTGCCCGATACTAAGCATGGCTCCGGTATCGGCGATTGAAAAGATGGTGGCGGGATTGTCCTGAATAAGGATCAAGGCCCGGACACAATTCGCCGAATCGACTCTTCGGTGACGCCCCTCACATCTTTTTGCTTCCGTTTAGGGGAAAATTAGGACAGAGGAAGGAAGATGCGACACGCGCACCACATCCACCCCGATGAACTCATGAACCCTGATCTCCTGAGTGAGATCGTGCTCGTGGGCAGCGTCCTAGTCGTAGTGATTATCGGCTTGATGTTCTTTCTGCTTTATACGCTACGATGATCGGTACGGTAGTCGGGCGTCCCTGTGCCAATCATCACTCTGCCTCTGGGTCAATGCATTATGAAAAAGCGCCCCGCTTCAGAAGGTTGAAGCCGGATGAGGCGCCGCCTCCGCTGGTGCGAGCCGCCTGGCAAAGCATTACGAGTTCGATGCCATTTGCGCCACTTCCCAGCGACTGTCCGGGTCAGTACCTGGAACTGCGTTTCATGTATCTCTACAACTTGAAACTAGACCGCACCTCGGGGAACGAGGTGCCTTTGAGCATCTCACCATCGGGCCCCGTGACAGTGGCAGCGGGGAGCAACCGGCAGTTCTCTGCGAATCTAGGTGCCAGCGGCGTCGCCACCCCGAAGTGGGCGATCGCCACTGATGAATGCGCAATACGCTGGGAGTCGACTTCGGTGCTTATCTCCACAAAATCGGAGTGCGGAACCGTTTGTGCATCCGGCTTGTACACTGTTATTGCGATGTCGCGAGGCTCGGGCACTTTGTCAGGAGCAGGCTACCTCTGTACCCCGCAAGTCAGCATCTACCCAAGTCACCGTCGTCGCGCCGAGTTCGACGAAGTAGACCACAACTACTGACTGCCGAGCGGCGGAGGTTTTGGTGGATGGAGTCCTCCGCCTCGTTAAGTTAGCATCCAATCCAAACCATCTCCAGTCGATGGCCGAGGCTTTTGGTCTGGCCGGGTCAAATCCCGCACATCAAGACCACTTTCCACGAATAAAGCCTGAAGCCTATGCATTGGCGGAATCTCTTCCTCGAACCTCGAACACTGGCTTTGGCGCGTGTCCTTCAACCTTCAACCTGGGATTGCCCAGAGCGATGTCCGGAATCGGGTCAGTGCGTCTTACGGCGGAAAACCAAATCATGGAACTCATCCTCGCCGATGGCTCGGCGGAGTTCCGTAAAGGCAAAAAAAGGGATCAGCACTACGAAAATCATGACCCCGACGAGCAGTTGGCCTTCGAGACCTCCTCCCGCGAGTTCCGGAGCGCTTTCGGCAAGAGTCTTGCCGTGAAACAGGCCGACCAAGACCTCTTCCACAAAGTTGAAGCAAATCAGGATGATTGCGAAAAGCCCGGATTTAAACATAACCGCTGCAAACATCGTTGCGCCGGTTGAGCGCTTTCCCGCATGAAAGGCCTCAGCGATCAAGATTACTTTGGCCAAGATCAGCGCGTTGATAAGAGAAAACCCCACCCTATATGAGTAGGGAAGATGCTGCGCTCGAAGAACCGCGAGACGGTGCACCTCAAACACGCTGAATAGGGCCCAGAGGTACGCGGTAATGACGACCATTCGCTTGGCTTCTTCAAGCGCCTTCTGTTTCAGCGAGCGTGTCGTTCCCTCCGCCATTTTCGGACCTCAGTCGACTCCGTGGGGTGCAATGGATCGCCAATCAACCAGAGAGTCTACGTCAGGAGCGCACACAACAGCAGGCGAGAGTATAGCCCACACTTCCTGGCTTGTGGAGGTGCGCGGTTTCGCCGCTCACTCCCCCCTCCTCGGCGCCTCTGCCATTTTTTCAAAAGGGGCAACGTAACTGATGTTGTAACCAAGGCGTTCACACGCATCCTATAAAAGAGGATGTCAAGAAAAAATTCTTCCCTCTCCCCTCTGGGGAGATGCGGACCTGGTGATTTGCATCCAGCCCCGTCTCCTTAGTGGAGGGGTTTTGATTTGGCTGCTTTGGCCCGCCGCGAATTCTAGCGGCG
>CAZXKO010000026.1:0-12132 GCA_964641665.1 uncultured Acidobacteriaceae bacterium | reverse complement strand
CTTTTCTATTTCGCGCCCGCCGTCAAACTTGCAGGTAATGCCGTATCGCGCGCCCAGTTCTGTTCGTACTGCATCGGGCTGACGTAATTCAGGGTCGAATGAAGTCGGGTCTGGTTATACCAAAGCAGCCAATCGAGAGCTTCATCTTTGGCCTGACGAACCGTTGCAAAATGCTGCCCGTGCAAACGCTCCACCTTGAGTGATCCGAACAGCGTTTCGCTACATGCATTGTCCCAGCAATTGCCTTTGCGACTCATCGAAGCCTTAATGCCGCGCTTCCGGAGTAGCTCACGGAATGGCTCGCTGGCATACTGGCTGCCTCGGTCGCTATGAAATATCAGTTCTGTTCTGCGCCCGCGACAGCGTCTGTACCAAGCCATTTCGAAAGCGTCGATCACCCGTTCGCACCCCAGGTCCTCTCCCAGCGACCAGCCCACCACCTGGCGGTTGAACAGGTCCAGAACCACAGCCGGAAACAGCCACCCCTCGTCGGTCGGAATGTAGGTTATGTCGCTCACCCACACCTGGTTGGGGCCGGCCGCAGTGAAGTTGCGATCCAGGAGGTTTGGCGCAATCGGCAGCCCGTGTCGGCTGTCCGTGGTCGTGATCCGGAACCGGCGCTGCCCGCGGGCCCGGATGCCGTGCTGCTGCATCAGCCGTTGCACTCGTTGCTGGCCCACCCGAATGCCCTCCGCTCGCAGTTGTCTCCAGATCCTCGGCCAGCCATAGACTCCGCGATTCGCCGCATAAACCGCCCGGATATGCACCAGCAGCGCTTCCTTACTCAGATGGCGTCGCTGCCCCACATCGCGCCGGCGAGCCAGATGTTCATGGTACCCGGCCACGCTTACTCGCAGAACTCGGCACTGCACCCTGATCGGCCACACCCGCCGGTGACGTTCAATAAAGGCGTACTTCATTTTGGGCCCTTCGCGAAGTACGCCGTCGCTTTTCCCAGGATGTCGCGCTCCATCTTCACCCGTGCCAACTCGGCTCGCAAACGACTAATTTCCATTTGTTCGGCGCTCACCTTGTTGTTGGCCGGACCCTTCAGCCGTCCTTCCCGCTGCGCCTTCACCCAGTTGTACAACGTTTGCTCAACCACTCCCAGACTTCGGGCCGCTGCCGCTATGCTTTGGCCCGACTCCACCATTCGAACTGCTTCCTGCTTAAACTCGAGCGTGTATTGCGCTCGTGTCGCCTTTGTCATTTCCGTCTCCTTGCTCTATTTAATCACTTAGCAAGGGATACGTTTTGCGCGGGCAAGGTCATACGTGCCTCCCAAGAGAGATCATAGGATGGCTGGGGTGGGAGGACCATCGTACTATAAGGACAGGCACTATCGGTGCTGCTGATCGTAAAGAGACTCAAAGATGTGTGGGGTCCAACGGCTCGGCGAGTTCTACTTCTTCCTTCTTCCCCCGGCCGGCGCCGCCTCCACCGTGCTTGCGCGGCCTTATTGGCCCGTAAACCCCCTCGGGGGAGCCCTTCGCAAAATCAGCTTAACTGACACCCAACGTGACACCCGAAGCGGAAAGCGTTGCCATGTACCGCTGAAGCGCAGTTCATTCCTGCTTTGTGCAGTTGATTGCGCAAGATTTGCAAAAATTTGCCACTTAAGAAAATGCGCCAAACCCGCTTGCGACGCGGGTTTCCAAGGGATTAGTATGTTTAACTCTCACCCTACGCTGACATCCAGTGTGGGGAACGTCTCGCAAAGAAATCTCCAGGCTCACTCAACAAGGGTGAACGGCTTAATACGGAAATGCCGATGCAGTTATCCCCCGGGCATTATGTCTCTCAGAAGGAGAAAACTCTCATGAAGCCGTTTGCCAGCTGTAGTTCGTTACGCTGCGTTACAGCAGGCTTCCTGCTGGTGCTTTTGTCGACGGCAGCGGTGATGATGATCACGAGAACGAGCGCGTCCCACCTGTCCAAGACGCAGGCGGATGCGCTGGTGTTTCCGAAAGGCGACGTGGATGAGATGAAAACCGGCCGCAGCGCAGAGGCAGCGATCGGGGCCAACGAAACACGGTTGCCCGACTACACGCCGGATGTGCAGGCGTATCTGACGCGGGCGTACCCTGCCAACGATATTTCCCTCGACCAGACCATCGGCGCGCAAAGCGGCTGGGCATCGCTCAATGCAGGGGCGCACTCGGCCGGCGCCTGGCAACTGGTCGGTCCCAGCAAGGCGACCCAACCGGGCGTGCTGAATGTGCTGGAGGATGGAGCACAGTCCGTGGTGTCGGGTCGCGTCACAGCCATGGCGAAGGGGCCGTCGTGCGCCCCAGGATACTGTCCGGTATACGTCGGCGCAGCCGGAGGCGGCATCTGGCGTACGCGGGATGGTTTGGCGGGACACCCGCAGTGGGAGTTCGTGTCCGGCAGCTTTGCCACCAACGCGATCGGCTCGCTGATCGTTGACCCTAACGATTCGACTGGCAACACGCTCTATGCCGGAACCGGCGAGCCAAACGTATCGGTGGACTCCGAGGCGGGCATGGGAATCTACAAATCCACCGACGGTGGCACCACTTGGACCCTGCTGCCGGGCAGCGTCGCCGCAGGCTCGAATTTCCAGGGCCGCGCGGTATCGAGCCTGGCCATCGCGCCTGACGGCTCGATTCTGGCCGGCATTGCGCGCGCGGTGCGGGGCGTCAGTTCGACCGATGGCGGCGCCACCTCCAACCCGCCGGCCTCTACCGGTCCCGCTACATTCGGCGTTTACAAGTCAACGGATGGCGGCGCGACCTTCACCAATGTCTCCGGTACTGAGGGTTCCGTTCGCGGCGTAAACGAGGTGACTGTCGATCCGAACAACGGAACGGTGTATTACGCGTCGTTCCTCGGCGCGGGCGTTTGGCGTTCCTCCGATGCCGGCGCGACGTGGACGCAGATCAAGAACCCGCTCAACCAGCCCAACAACTCCAACAATACCGACCGCTCGCAGTTCGCGCTGGCCAACAATCGCGGCACGACGCGGATTTACGTCGGCATTGGCGCGTCGGGCGGCCCAGCGTCGCGCTTCTTCCGCGCTGACAACGCGCAGACTGCCACCGACGGCAGCTTCACCGATATGACGACGGCGCAGAATATAGGCTACTGCGATCCGCAGTGCTGGTACGACAATGTCGCCTACTCGCCTGCGGGATATCCCAGCGTTGTCTACCTGATCGGTTCATTCAGCTATGGACAGTTGGGCGGCGTTTCTAACGGGCGTGCGGTGCTGCTGTCGACCGACGGCGGAGCGACGTTTACCGACATGTCGCAGGACGCCCAGCCCAACCATGCGACCGGCACGCATCCTGACCAACACGCGATCGTGACCAACCCCAACAATCCCTTCCAGTATTGGGAGGGCTCCGATGGCGGAGTAGTGCGGTCGGATGGCAGCTTCGGCAACGTCGCCTACAAGTGCAGCTCGCGTGGGCTCAGTCCCAGCGGGCTGGCGTTGTGCCAGAGCCTGCTGTCGCGCGTGCCCAACCAGTTGTCGAAAGTGAACGACGGGCTCTCCACTTTGCAGTTCCAGAGCTTCTCGGTCAGCGCACAGCGTCCGCAGAACAACGTCCAGGGCGGCACGCAGGACAACGGCACCTGGCAGTACTCGGGCTCATCGGTGGTCTGGTATCAGGAGATCTACGGCGACGGCGGCCAGTCGGGCTTCAGTTCCAGCAGCGACGCGCTGCGCTTCAACACCTTCACCGGCCAGGCCAATGATGGTAACTTCCGCAACGGTGATCCGACAAAGTGGGTCATCCTCAGCGGGCCCATTATCAACAGCCCGGAGGGATCGTACTTCTACCCACCGGTTATCAGCGATCCCAATCCGGCTCGCGGAGGAACCATCTTCCAGGGCTCATTCAGCGTGTGGCGCACGCAGGACTGGGGCGGCTCGCAGGCGTTTCTCGAAGCGAATTGCCCCGAGTTCACGACCTCGGCGGCCAACCCGTCGTGCGGCGACTTTGTGCCCATTGGACCTTCTGGGCAGACAGATCTGACCTCGGCCAATTATGGTGCCACGCGGCAGGGCGGAGCGGTGTCGGCGATTGCGCGCGCGGCCGGTAACACGGGCACGCTGTGGGTTTCCACCGGGGCGGGGCGTGTGTTCATCTCCGACAACGCCGATGGTGCGGCGGGATCTGTCACCTACACACGGCTCGACAACAAGGTCACGAACTCGCCGGGACGGTTCCCCGCGTCGATTGCGGTGGATGCATCCAACCCGCACCACGCGTGGATCGCGTATTCAGGCTACAACTCCAACACGCCGCTGCAGCCGGGCCATGTGTTCGACGTGACCTACAACGCGAACACCAACACGGTGACGTGGACTGACCTGAGCAATAACCTTCCCAACCTGCCGGTGAACTCGGTGGCGCACGACGACGTGACCGGTGATCTATATGCCTCCAGCGATTTCGGAGTCATGGGGCTGGCCAGCGGTTCGAGCACCTGGACGGTGGCCGGTTCGGGCCTACCGATGGTAGAGGTGCCCGGGCTGACCATCAATTCTGGTGCACGCTTGCTCTACGCCTCCACTCACGGCCGCAGCGCGTGGGTGCTGCAACTGCCGTAGAAACGAACCTAACTCAGCAGGCGCCCCATCACCGGGGCGCCTTTTTTCGTTTTGCTGATATGTCGGCCTCGGGTCGCGATTTCCGTGTACTCCAAATATTCTGGTTACCTCCTGTGGCGTTTATATTAGGTGCCCTGCAAATAGGGGCGTTTCTTGCGGTCATTTCCTTCGGGGAAGAAGCGCTTGTGCATGGGCTTCTTCTCGCGCTGCTTCAATTGTGCTTCGGGGGAAAGATGCGGCACAATGTCGCCACATGACCGACGAATTGAGTTGGCTTCAGCAATGGTATTCGGCGCACTGCGATGGTGTGTGGGAGCACAGTTTCGGAATCACCATAGAAACAATCGACAACCCCGGCTGGAGCGTGACGATTAGCCTTGAACGCACCGAACTGGAGTCAATGCCGTTCGAGCCCGTAAAAACCGAAGCTAACGAAAGGGACTGGGTTCAGTGTCGTGTGGCCGAACGGGGGATGGGGAGAACCAGCGTCGATTTAAGGGTGTCCTTACCGAAAATTCGATCGCGCTGAAAAAGGGTGAGCGGCACCTCGAGAGGGAACGAATTCCTCGGTCTCAGAAAAACACTTGTCAAATCGCCGCGTGGTGAACGACCGCCGCATCGGCTTCCGGAGCAGAGGATCACCGCCGTGGGGGTCTGTGTATATATCAACGAGGAAGCGATTGCTCAACCTGCCCGTCGTTCGTATCGGTGGTGAAGTCCTCCCACCTGCGGCATTTCAATGACTCGGCCCATTTCTGGGGGGTGAATGGCACGCGTCAGGGGAGCATCTTTGTCCAGAGACAAATGAGTTCGCGATTGTTCGTAATATTCGAAATAGGACTTTAAAGTGCGGTGCAGGCCACGCTCATTGAACACAATGAAATGGTCCAGACATTCCCTTCGGATCGAGCCAATGAGGCGCTCGCAATAAGGATTTTGCCACGGGGAATGGGGAGCGGTGAGCACCTCGTGAATCCCCATGGAATGGGCAGTTGCCGGGAACGACTCGCCATAAATTCGGTCGCGATCGCGCAGCAAGTAGCGTGGTGCACTATCCCAGGGGAAGGCCTGGACCAGTTGCCGGGCCGTCCATTCTGCGGTGGGATGAGAAGTTACGCCAAAGTGAAGGAGTCGGCGGCGATCATGAGACAGAACCAGAAAAACGAAGAGCAGACGGAAAGTCGCCGTGGGAACCACAAGGAAGTCTGTCGAGACCAGTTCCTTGGCATGATTCTCCAGGAAGGTCCTCCAGGTTTGCGAGGGTGGCTTGCGGTGGCGAACCATGTATTTGGCGACCGACGCTTGCGCGAGGTGGATGCCGAGTTTCTGGAGTTCACCATGAATGCGAGGTGCACCCCAACGTGGGTTAGCTGAACTCATTTTTTGGATCAGGTTTTGGACTTCCGTCGGCACAGACGGTCGACCATGACGAACTCTGCTCTTCCATTTCCAATACAGCCGAAAGCCTTGGCGGTGCCAAGCGATGACGGTCTCCGGTTTCACAATGCGCAGGGCAGAGCGCCAATTGGACCAAACTCTGGAGAGCCAGACCCAAATGAGTCGGTCGCAAGATCGCAATCGCAGGCGACGGTTTTGGTGCAGGCGCTGCAGCACAAGAATCTGATGACGGAGTGCCAGGTTCTCAGCGTGCAGAGCGGCCCGAGTTTGAAGACAGCCACGAAGGAAGAAGAGCAGGGAAGCGAGGCGTACGAGCATTCCATTGCACCCTACCACGCCTCGCCGCAAGTTCAACGCTTTCAATGAGAACGGACTTCTTGGTAGGGAGAGGCCGCCATGATCCGTCAAGGGACCTGGTTCGTACCATTTGGCACAGGCCGCCACGCTCCCATCGCGGCAGAAGATCAAGCCAGAGTGATTGTCGGAATCTTAGAGAATCCGAAAGCACATGCCGGGAAAACGTATCCTCTTGTTGGCCGGGTGGAACATACTCATAAAGAACTTTCTCAGATCATTGGACGGGTGCTCGGAAAGGGAATTTCCTTCGAGCAGATTTCCATTGAGAAGTATGGTGAGATCCTAAGTAGCCGGGCACGTGGCCCGGCTCGAAATACGGCTGCTACAGCGTACTCTGAGGCAGACAAAGCTGGAGGTGCGGGTTCGGATTTCGTTCTCCAACATCTAAAAGAGATCGCTATTGACCATCAAAATGGGATTTTTAGTGGGATGAATAATTATGTCCAAGAGATCGGCGGTCGTCCTCCGATGACCGTTGAACAGTTTGTCGAAAAGCATCGCTCAGAATTTGGGGAATAAGACAATGACATCCTCTCACTGCGGCCCCATTTTAAGCATGAGAAAATTCACTAGAGCCGTGCTCTTCCTTGCCTCGGACGATTTTCTCGTACGTCAATGCAGTCGAGCTGATGGTGGATGGCGGAGCCACAGGTGCCCCGTTTGGAGCTCCCATTCTTCGCGCCTGACCGTGGAGAATGTCCACCACACGAGGGCATGGAGCAAAAGTAATGAGAGTTGAATTCGTTCCACCCGACTCGGTCGCAGAGCCGCGTCATTGGGTGCGGCATGATCAGGCTTTCGCAATGATGCTGGGGCCCGGCTCAATTGAATGGGGCTCGAAGCGTTCCTCGCGGCCTTCCGTTGAATCCTGCGGCGTGGATCAATGCCGCTGCGCATCGCAAGCTGATCGACTACGCTCGGCGCGATCAGACTCGACGCAGCAATCAAGATCAACTGCTTTACGAAACGCCCAAGTCCATCGGTCCTCTGCCGGTTTGTGGCCATGCTCTCGCCGAAGAGATGAACTTTCCCGACGATCGGCTGCGCCTCATGTTCACTTGCTGCCACCCCGCTCTCAACGCGGAAGCGCAAGTCGGCCTCACCTTGCGTACGCTTGGCGGGCTTACCACCCCGGAAATTGCGCGAGCCTTTCTTCTGCCCGAGCCTACGCTGGCCCAGCGGCTGGTGCGAGCGAAGCGCAAGATCCGTGATGCGCGCATTCCGTATGAAGTCCCTCCAGAACGCGCGCTGCCAGAACGTCTGGCTGCGGTACAAGCCGTCATCTACCTGGTATTCAACGAAGGATACGCCGCCAGTGCAGGCGATGCTTTGGTGCGCCGTGAACTCTGCGCGGAAGCCATTCGCCTGGCGCGAACGCTTTGCGAACTGATCCCGAACGAGCAGGAAAATCTTGGCTTGCTCGCGCTGATGCTCTTGCACGATTCACGCCGCGATGCGCGGGTCAATGCCGCGGGAGAATTGGTGCCGCTCGAGGAGCAGGATCGCTCCGCCTGGCACCTGACACAGATTGAAGAAGGACTGCAGTTGGCGGAAAAATCCCTCCGCATGGGCAGAGTGGGTCCTTACCAGTTACAGGCGGCGATTGCGGCGGTGCACGCCCAGGCCAGGACGGCAGAGGAAACCGATTGGAACCAGATTGCCGCTCTTTATGCCGTTCTTGCGCGAAGCACGCGTTCTCCGGTCATCGCGCTCAATCACGCCGTAGCCGTGGCCATGAGCCGGGGATTTGAAACAGGCTTAGAGCTGATTGATCAAATCGCGGCACCCGGCGACCTCGATTCGTATTACCTATACCACGCGCGCGGGCGGACCTGCTACGCCAGCTCCGGCGGAATGAAGAAGCGCTGGCTGCCTACGAGCGAGCACTGAGCCTTAGCGCGAATGCCGTGGAGCGACGCTACCTCCGCCGGCGCGTCGCGGAACTCAGCAACGTGTAGCAAGCTAAGGCCAGGCGCAACGGGGTTTTTGGGCAACCTCTAGCGCTGCGCCTTCGATTGCGGGGGCCTTTGCGACAGCACGATAAGCGGTCAGATGCCGATAATGTGGAGCTGTCCCTCCGGTGTTAGAAACCCCGAGCGCACGATCAACGATCGAGTCGACTCCGGCGAGGATACTTGCCTGAGTAGCCACAGATGCTACCTTTGCCTTGACTTCCGTCAGACCAACTTGAGCTCGCAACTTAAGCAGATGGTCCTGGGCGATCTGCGAGTTCGATGCTGCTTTTGGGCTTCTTACCTGAGCAGCGGCCCGCAATTCCCGTGCGAATGCCACTTGGTAGGGGCTCTTGCGTCCGTATCGCGTATCTCCCATCTGCAGCCCAGATTCTGCGTCGAAGTATCGTAGGCTCGAGCTACTCTTGGCATTCACGAACCCCAGGAACTGATGCCGGCCGGTGTGCTCATTCCGCAGAAATCGCCATTCTTTGCCAGGCCCGTAGGGCGTAGCGGGCTTGCTGACCGAAGTGCGGTATGGAACGGGCATCTGGAACAGTTCTCTCCCTGTGGACTCAAGAATAATGTCAACACAATAAGGAACCGTCCGGCCGCTGAGACCGAGCGATGCTTTAACAGACTTCAATTCGTCTTTCCACATCACGACTGCGGTTGGACGGTGAGGATCGGCGCGGAAGCAGACGTTCACGAACCACGTAGGTATTCTGGCTATCATCTTTCCGTTGCCGCATGCCTCGGCACAGGTCACGAAACATGTGCAGTTCCGCCACGGCCTGCTAGTCTAGGAAGCACATAACCAATACGCCTCGTGCAGCGCTGATTTGAGGAGGTCCATGAATCGAAGGACATTTATGAAGCGGGCGGGCGCATCCCTACTGACGGCTTCGGTTGTGAAGGGCACGGCCAGTTCTTACGCGCGCATCCTGGGCGCGAACGACCGCATTGTTCTCGGCCAGCTGGGATGCGGGCAACGAGGCTCCGGTCACGTGCATATGGCCCATCTGGCCGCCCGGCAAACGCCCGTGGAAGTTGCGGCAGTTTGCGATCTGTGGAGCGTGGCCCGGGAGCAACGCGCAGCACAAGTAAAAAAAGCTTTCCAGCTGGAGCCGAAGCAATACCAGTACTCGGAGCAGATGCTGGCTAATAAAGACATCGACGCCGTGATGATTGCGACCGGTGACTTCCAGCATGCCAAGCTTTGTACCGAGGTCGTGCGCGCTGGCAAGGATTGCTATGTCGAGAAGCCGTTCGCCAACGATCTTGACGAGGCCAAGGAAGCACGCGACACAGTCAAGCAATCAAAGCAGATAGTGCAGATGGGAACGCAGCACCGCAGCGAACCTTATCCGCTGGCGGTCCGCGACATAGTTCGTTCGGGGAGGATCGGAAAGCTCGTTCATATCGAGCAGGAATGGAACGTCAACGAGGAGCGCTGGCGCTTCGTGCCCAATGACGTCGGCATTTCCCGCGAAATGCTGAGGGACACCAACATGGAGTGGAAGCGTTGGATGACCGAGCGCACGTCGAAGCTGCGCGCGGAGGACACGGACTGGAAGCGTTGGTTGCTCGGCAGGCCTTATCGTCCCTTCGATCCTCACGTTTATCTGGAGTTTCGCCTTTACAGGGATTTCTCCTCGGGCATTTTTGATCAGTGGCTAAGTCACGGGTGCGATCTCGTCCACCTCTGGACTGACGAGACCTATCCTGAAACCGTGGTGGCAAGTGGGGGTATTTTCGTGTGGAATGACGGCCGAGAAAATCCGGACACATGCACCGCGGTGGTCACCTACCCCAAAGGCTTTCTCTATACCTATAAAACCACGTTCGGCAACAGCTATCGCAGTTTCTCCAGAATTCAAGGACGCGATGGCACGATCGAGAATTATGGAGGCGAAGGCGCATCGCTCTTCGTCGTGTCCAAGGAAGGAGGAAGGCAGGAATTTGATCCGTATGAATCTGGTCCGGCCTACAGCACGGCCCCCCTCGTTGCACAGGCCCAGGAACAAGCTCAGGTAGTGCATGTTCCCAAGGCACCGGCGCCGAACTCAGTTGGCCCAGACGATGACAGCGTAGCTCACATGATGAACTGGATAGAGGCGATACGGGCTCGAAAACAGCCCAACGCCACGGTGGATCATGGTTTTTCGCACTCCCTGGTGTGCATCATGGCCACGCAAGCATATTGGTCTGGCAAGAAGCAGTATTGGGATGCTGCGAACGAGACGATTCTGGACCATCCGCCCGAGACATAATTGCCAGTCGGAAGAGCCGGGCACTGCCAAGAATTCACTTCGGCCACAAGTATCGTGTTTCACGACGCGGCACTTCCTTCGGCGCTGCCCACTCCGATTGTCCCGATGCTATAGCTGGAAAACTTCGAGGTGAAAAGTTGAATTTGACTGTGTTTCCTGACAAATATCGCCTGGCGCGAGCCGCGGCTCAGCAAGCAGCGAGCACCATCCGGCATGCCATTTCTGAGCGCGGTTGCGCACGCATTGTCGTAGCCACTGGTGCATCGCAATTTGAGTTCCTCGAGGAGCTTACGAAGACACCTGATATCTACTGGGAAAAGGTGGAGATGTTTCACCTCGACGAGTATCTCAACCTGCCGCCTACGCACCCGGCAAGTTTCAGAAAATATCTGCGTGAACGCCTGATAGACAAGGTGGGCATCACTCGCGTCCATTTGCTCGATGGCGAGCGGGATCCGGGCGAAGTCATCGCGGAGATGACGGCTGAGATTCGGAAGGCTCCCATCGATGTCGCATTTGTCGGCATCGGCGAAAATGGCCATTTGGCTTTCAATGACCCACCAGCCGATTTCGAGACTGAGGAGGCCTACATCGTGGTTGAATTGGATGAATCCTGCCGCCGGCAACAACTCGGCGAAGGATGGTTCAAGAGTCTCGAAGAGGTGCCGCGGCGAGCGTTGTCCATGACTGTGCGCCAGGTTCTTAAGGCCAAGCAGATCATCGCCGTCGTTCCAGATGCCCGCAAGGCGCAGGCGGTCGGGAAGTGCTTTCATGGCGAGATAAGTCCTATGGCGCCCGCATCGATTTTGCGAACACATCCCAATACGTTCGTTTACTTGGATAAGGATTCGGCGGCCTTAGTCAAAGTCGAAGTCGCAGGATCACGTCGAGCCTGAAAAGCTCAGACAATGGCAGAGATCGGAAAGGCGACTCGGTTCTTCGAGGAGGCAATTGCCAGGAATCCAACCTATGCGGCGGCTTACTCAGGCCTGGCCGATTGTCTTACGCACATTGGGTGTTGGGGCGCCGTTGCTCCGGCAGATGGGTGTGGCAAAGCGAAGGCGCTCGCTCTCAAAACCCTTGCCATCGATTCCAGCCTGGCCGAAGCGCACACTTCACTGGTCCTGGGCGACGATGTGGTATGACTACGATTTTGTGACCGCGGAAAGAGAATTTGAACGTTCGCTTGAACTCGATCCGCGCTACGCAACGGGTCACGGGTTCTTCGGGTGGCTCTTAGCGATGACAGGGCGTTTTGAAGAAGGATAACTACATCGAGCAAGTTCACCATGGAAGATGCTTTTTGCAGGTCGAAAGGATATTACCGGAAATGCGTTGGCTGACGAAAGCAGGCGTCTCTGAGCGTTATTGCGCTCGTTCACTTCGCAAAGCAACTCCACCACTTCGCCAAAGCGCTCACTTCTTGGGATCTCGGCTATGGTCCCATTGCTTGGCGTCATATTTGAAATCGACCAAGGCGTCGCGATAGTCAATCTTGATGTCGAGGTAATAGAAGGTGCCAAGTCCCAGGATGCCGGAGATCTCGGTTCCGACATCGTCGCTCAGGGGCTTG
>CAZXKO010000025.1:0-15130 GCA_964641665.1 uncultured Acidobacteriaceae bacterium | reverse complement strand
TTGTATCGTGGACTGGCTAAAAAATATGGTCCGGTTGTTACCTATGAGGAAAAACCGTCCGCCCACATGAAGGTGGAATACGGTTTTGATGTGGACCAGGTCGCCGAAGGAAACTACGCGCCCAAAGCCTATCATGACTTTATTGGCTTTGAAGTCTCAAAGCCAGTGCTCGAGAGAGCCTTTGCAAAAACTTATTCTCTCGAAATGTCGAGCGTCTTTGTTCGGGTCGACTTGGCCATCGGCAGCTATCGCCACGCCGTTTCAACGGTTATTCCACGAATGACCAAAGTAGCATGGCATTTGAAAAAAGATGAGATTCAGAACAGCCACCCCAGCGAGACTAAGAAAGAGTTTGTCTACAACATCTCGCAATCGGGGTACCGGAGGGAGTGGGGCCACGTTTATGAAAAACCAGGCTTCGCCGCACGCCTAAAGGCATTTTTCTTGCGCTTGGTACCAAAAGTTGGTCCCTTCAGCGGCCTCTCGTTTCATCCACCAACACCGGCTGTGGAACAGCTATACATGAGCAGCTTCAATGAAGCCCTGATTCACTATCGAACGCTGCTCCTTGCGCAACAGGAACGCACGCTCCAATTACCCAACGACAATCTTGATACCGGTGAACTCACTGGAGCAGGCGCGTATAGACTCACTGATGAAAGTTACGCCAAGTTGCTCGACAAAACGACCGGCAGAGCTGTCTCGGAGGCGCTGCGGCGAAACCTTCTCTCCTATTACGCGGATCTCGAGAAGCCTTTTGCCACGAAGCATAACTCGAAGGCTTGGCATAAGCTCATCAAGGAATTGGGCACCCTGAAATCGACGCCTGTGGTTGGAGTTTCGCTTCCCAGCGACTCATTTAATTAATTTGTCTGTTTCTTTCACGGGAAAGATAAAGGCGGGAGCCAATTAGGACGGGCGCTCTGGGAAGAGTCCTGGCCGCAAGAACCTCTCGTCCTCAAGGATCGTTGGCGAAAAACCCCATTTCACTTATTAACGCTTGATCGGAAGCAAAATGAAAACGTCCCAGACTCAAAGGGTCATGGGACGGCAGTTGAGCTGTCCTCCCCCTGGGAGGCCCGCTCAATTGCTCAGCTACTCTACCTTTTGGAACAGGAACTGGACCCTGCCAATTGTGGCAGCGGAGCAGGAGTGCCGATGATTGGCGTAGAATCATCAATTTTACTCATCAGCCACTTCGCCAAATCGGAGAGTTGAAAAGCACTTCTCTGCCCAGTAGAATCGGCCCGCAAACAACGACTATGACGACGCCAAGCCGTGGGTTCAGCAAACCTGTCACCCGACGGGAACTGGTCATTGGCGGGGTGGCTGCTGCATTATGCGGGCCGGGAGCGACTCAGGCATCTGCGACTGCTGCGCAATCCGCGACGCCGGTCAGTTTCAAAGTGCCGTTCGGTGCCTGCGATTGCCACACGCACATATTCTGTGACCCGCGGCGCTTTCCTTTTTGGTCTGGACGTACTTACACCCCTGAAACTGCAACCGTCACCGAGACGCGTGCCCTGCATCGCGCCCTTCACGTACAAAGAATTGTCGTCGTGAATGCCTCGGTGTACGGCTCTGACAACTCCTGCATGGCCGACGCGCTCCGTCAGCTAGGCCAGCGAGCTCGAGGAATTGCGGTGATCGACGAGCAGACGTCAGGCGCCAAACTCGATGACTTGGCTCACGTCGGTGTGCGAGGCATCCGCTTGAATTTCGGGACCCTCGGGGTTCCCGATCCGCCAATTGTGCGGCAGCGATTCCGAAGTGCCGTGAAACAGCTCGCCGGGCGCGATTGGCACATCCAAATCTACGCTGGACTCGCGACCATAGAAGAACTGCAGGACGATATCATGACCTCACCCATGCCTGTCGTCTTCGACCACTTCGGCGGAGCGCGCGCCTCTCTTGGAGTTTCTCAGCCCGGCTTTGATGTGCTTGTGAAGCTGATCCGATCCGGAAAGGCGTACGTCAAGATATCGGGGGCCTATCGTGTTTCGGACCGGGCTCCGGATTATTCTGACGTCACGCCACTCGCCCAGGCGCTGATTGCCGCGAATCCTCAGCGCATTCTGTGGGGCACAGACTGGCCCCATCCTGATTCGTCGCGAGTGCCAGGCCGCCGCGCGATTGACCTTGCAGCGCTGCTCCAGATTGATGATGGTCGTCTTTTCAGCCAGCTTCCGGTGTGGGCGCCGGACGCGAAAGTGCGAAGGGCGATCCTGGTGGAGAACCCCGCAAGACTGTACGGCTTTTGAAACCGCGCTCCATCCGAGTGATAGCTGCCCGAGGTCCTCGAGCGCAGGCAGGCCCGCAGGGAAATAAACAACCGTTGGAGTGGTTCGTGCCGGGATACATATCGCGAGCCCCCCCGGCGTTGAGCCGATCCCATGATTCCCATTTTTATTCACTATTAGCTAAGTTATTGAAAGTACGTCGAGGGCCGTTTTCAGATCCAGAATGCAGGCGCGGACGACTCGCAGAGTGCACTTCTTTTGCGCTCCAGATGCCCTAGCGTCGACGTTTGGGGGTCGGGCCGAGGGTTTTTTCCTTTTAAAGGTCGTCCGGAGCCTTGCAACGCGTCCTATCGCTTGCTGGTGCGTTTGTTATCCCGCAGCTAAGGAGAACCGGGTCTTGGGTCTTGGGTCTTGGGTCTTGGGTCTTGGGTCTTGGGTCTTGGGTCTTGGGTCTTGGGTCTTGGGTCTTGGGTCTTGGGTCTTGGGTCTTGGGTCTTGGGTGCCCAGGGTCGCAGATGTCAGGTATCAGAACAGGGTCTCAGGTTCTGGGGTAAGACCTGACACCCAGGACCTGAGACCAACACCTAAAACCTAAGACCTAAGACCTAACACCTAACACCTGAGACCTGAGACCTGACACCTGCGATACCATCCACGCGATGGATGCTCCGAAGGTCGTCGATCTCAAAATTGCGGTACGCACTTGGTGGAGCCAGAGTGTGGCGCGATTCGGCTGGCGGCGAACAATGCGAACCTTCGCCGCGGAGATGTGGTGCTTCCTGCGGGAATCGACGCCGGAGCAGCGCCGCCGCCGGTACGGCGACGTGGAATACGATTGGGATCACGGCGTGGATACCACCAGCGCCACGGTTGATTGGCGGGACCGGCTGCTGGGCGTGTTCAACGCTCCCTATCAACCGACCGAGCCTGCGTTGTTTCATGAAATGCTGCAGGCTCTTGCGAAAGATTTCACCGACTTCGTGTTTGTCGATCTGGGCTCGGGAAAAGGGCGCACGTTGCTGATGGCGGCGGAGTATCCCTTTCGTCGGATTGTCGGCGTCGAACTTCTGCCGGCACTGCACCGCGTGGCCCAGGAGAACTTGAGCAAGTACACGAGCAAAACGCAGAAGTGTTTCGCGCTGGAAGCGGTTTGTGGAGATGCGTGCGAGTTTGAGTTCCCGGCCGAGCCGACGGTGCTGTATCTGTTCAATCCTTTGCCGGAGGCGGGGTTAGCCAGGGCAGTCGAAAATCTCGAGCGCTCGCTCAAGGCGCATCCCCGGAAAGTATTCGTGCTGTATCACAATCCGTTGCTGGAGCACTTGGTGGCGAAGTGCGGCGCGCTGCGGAAGACGCAAGCGACGCACCAGTATTCGGTGTACGAGTCGGCGTGAAGACACGCTGGAAACACGAGGTCCCTTCACTCCGCTTCGCTCCCGGTCGGGATGACAGAGCCACGTAAAAGGTTTGCAGGACAACACATCCGCTGCGCGATAGAAAACGCGGGTTCCCTCTGTGACCGGGAAAGGCTTACAATACAATCGGCAGCAGGTCGCGAGCCCCCTGGGAATCGTCCCCCCCTGTCCCCCCTGGTTGTTGGTGTGTGAGTGAGTTGAGAGATCCTAAGATCCCCGTGCGTTTTCATTCTGTTGTCGTGAAGGCGAGCGTGCTGTGGCTGGCGGTGTGGTCGGCCAGCGCGGCGTCGCTGCCCGATGTCCACGAGGTCGCGAAGGCCGTGGATGAACATTACAACCGCTTGCATAGCCTGCAGGCGGAGTTCACCGAGACCTTCCGAGGAGCCGGGATGGACCGGACCGAGTCCGGGACACTTTGGCTGAAAAAACCCGGCAAGATGCGCTGGGAATACCGTTCTCCCAAAGACAAGCTGTTTCTCAGCGACGGCAAGGATGCGTGGTTTTACTTGCCCGGCGACAAGCAGGTGCGCAGGACCCCGGTGAAGAAACTGGAGGACTTACGCTCTCCCCTGGGGCTTCTGCTGGGTAAGACTCGATTGGAGAAGGAATTGCACGGTTTAGGGTTTGCCCCGGATGTCACGCCACTCTCCCCACGAGATCTGGTTCTCCGTGGGGTGCCCCAGGCGCTGGCCGACCGGGTAAGCGAAGTGCTGCTCGAGATCACCCCCGAGAACCAGATCCGGCGCATCGAAATTCAAGACGTAAATGGCGCCATCACGGAGTATCGCTTCGAGGAGCAACACGAAGACGTAGCGATTGGCGACGGGCGCTTCCGGTTCACGCCCCCGCCGGGAGTGGAAACGATCGAGGAGGACTTCGGGCAATAGCGGGCGCTGCGCCTTGGAGTTCCTTGTAACTTATTGATGAAATAGAAATTGCAAAGTTTTGACAAAGCCCGCAAGGAACCTGCTGGGGGGCGGTTCAGTACGATTCGACAAGGCCTTTGGAGTGCATAGTTAGGCAAACTGGGCCAATTTTTGAATGTTAGACTTGGGCGTGAAGGAGCGGTAACCGGTTACGGCGTATGGCAGAGTTCCTGGTCAAGCTGGCGGATGAACGCGGGCACCTGAGCGAGCAGCTCGAACACGGCTACTCGGAAGAAGAAGTGCGGGAGCGTGTCTCGCAACAGGGATACCTGGTGTACTGGGTCAAGCCCCGAGGTGTGTTCACCGCGACCGGCGGCGGCCTGCGGCGCGCGGGGCGAATCCGGCAAGGTCCGTTCCTGGTCTATAACCAGCAATTTCTCACCCTCATCCACGCGGGCTTGCCCATCCTGACGGCCCTGGAATTACTGATCAAACGACAGAAAGACGTGTCCCTGAAGGCGGTGCTCGAGAACGTGCGCGACCGCGTGAAAGGCGGCGAGTCGCTGTCGGACGCGTTCACGGCGCAGAACATGTTTCCCAAGATGTACACCACCACGCTGATGGCGGGCGAGAAGAGCGGCAACATGGAAGAAGTGCTGGGCCGCTACGTCGCGTTTCAGCGCATCGCGATGACCTTCCGCAAGAAACTGCTAGTGTCGCTGGTGTATCCGACGCTGCTGATCTCGACGGTGATCATCATGGTGTTGTTCCTAGTCACCTATGTGGTGCCGCAGTTTGCCAAACTGTTCGAGAGTCTGGGCACGCAGCTACCCGCGATGACGGTGTTCATGCTGTCGGTCGGAGTGGGCGCGCAGAAGTACGGGGTGTTCGTGGCGCTGGGCCTGGTGGCGACGGTGGCGCTGCTGTGGCGGTGGAAGAACACCGATTCAGGCGCGGAACGCATCGACCGGTTTCTGCTGGCATTCCCAGTACTGGGCGGGATCCGACTGAAATATCAGATTGCGAGTTTTTCTCGCATGCTCTCGACGCTGTTGCTGGGCGGCATTCCGCTGGTGCCCGCGATGGAGACGGCCGGGGCGTCGATGACCAGCCGGCGAATCTTGAACGGCGTGGCATCGGCGACGATTCGCGTGCGGGAAGGCATGGGGCTGGCGAAGAGCCTGGAAGAGCAGAAGATTTTCCCTGATCTCGCGGTCGAGATGCTGGAAGTAGGCGAATCGACGGGCGCGTTGCCGGCGATGCTGACCTCGGTGGCAGAATTTTACGAGGAAGACGTGCAGACCGCGCTGGGCGCGGCGCTAGCGTTGATTGAGCCGGTGCTTTTGATTTTCATGGCGATTTTTGTGGGCGGAGTACTGATTTCGTTGTACATGCCGATTTTCTCGTTGGGATCGAATTTCCACTAGAAATCGGTTGGCCGAGTTGGGCGGGCGGCGAGCGCGGGCGAGCCGCCAGAAGGTCGATGGAATTTCAGGAATGGCAGAAAAGAAACCAGTAATCGTAAATGGCGGGAACGGGGGCAAGACGGCGACGGCGAGCGTGACCCCGGAGCGTCCGGCTTCGGAGACGGACCGGGCCCAGGACATCGCACGCCGCTACCGCTGCGAGTTCGTGGACCTGAACGACTTCCAGCTGCAGCATGAGCTGTTCAAGAAGGTTCCGGTCGACCTGATGTTCCGCTACAACTTCGTTCCGCTGGAAGAAACCCGGGACGGGAAGCTGGCCATCGCGATTGCCGATCCCAGCCAGCTGATGATGATCGACGAGATCAGCCTGCTGCTGGGCAAGCGGATCGTAACCAAGGTTTCGACGCTGAAACAAATCAGCGACATCCTCAAGAAAACCGAACAATCCCAGCGCGTGCTGGAAGAAGCCAGCGAAGGCTTTGCGCTGGACGTGATCCGGGAGGACGAGCAGACCGGCGAAGAGACGATTTCGATCGACAAGCTGACGGCGCAAGGCGACATCAGCCCGATCATCCGCCTGGTGGATACAACGATTTTCACCGCGCTGCAGCGGCGAGCCAGTGATATTCACATCGAGACCCGCGACGATTCGGTGGCGATCAAGTTCCGTATTGACGGCGTGCTGTCGCAGGCGATGCCGCCGATCGGGAGGGAACATCACCAGACCATCATTTCGCGCATCAAGGTCATGAGCGAACTGGACATCTCGGAGCGGCGTGTTCCGCAGGATGGCCGCTTCCGCGTTCGGTTCAACGGGCGCGCGATCGACTTCCGCGTATCGATCATGCCCTCGATCCACGGGGAAGACGCGGTGCTCCGCGTACTCGACAAAGAATCGATGAGCGAGAAGTTCCGCACGCTCACTCTTGATGTCGTCGGGTTTGACCCCGAGGATCTGCGCAAATTCCGGCGCTACATCAAGGAGCCGTACGGGATGGTGCTGGTCACCGGACCAACGGGCAGCGGCAAGACCACCACGTTGTATGCGGCCGTCAACGAGATCAAGACCGACGAAGACAAGATCATCACCATCGAAGACCCGGTCGAATACCAACTGCGCGGCATCACGCAGATTCCGGTCAACGAGAAAAAGGGATTGACGTTCGCCCGCGGACTGCGATCGATCCTGCGCCATGACCCGGACAAGATCATGGTCGGCGAAATCCGCGACATGGAGACGGCGCAAATCGCCATCAACTCCGCCCTGACGGGCCACCTGGTGTTCACGACGGTGCACGCCAACAACGTGGTCGACGTGATCGGCCGCTTCCTGAACATGGGCGTGGAGCCGTATAACTTCGTGTCGGCGCTGAACTGCATCCTGGCGCAACGGCTGGTGCGTATGATTTGCGACTCGTGCCGGACGGTGGTGCACTATCCGCCGGAGGTACTGGAGGCAAGCGGACTGGATCCGCAGCAGTGGGCGCAGGTGAGTTTCTACGAAGGGCAAGGCTGCATCGAGTGCTCGGGCACCGGTTTCCGCGGGAGAACCGCGATCCACGAGTTGCTGGATCTGAGCGACCGCATCCGCGAGATGATCCTGGGCAAAAAGCCGACTTCGGAGATCCGGCGCGCGGCCCGCGAAGAAGGCATGCGCTTCTTGCGCGAGTCGGCGCTCGACAAAGTCCGGCTGGGGATGACGACTCTGAAGGAGATCAACAAAGTCACCTTCATCGAGGCCATGCGGTAGGAACAAGTTCTCCTATAATGAACTGGACAGGGCCTTGCGCGGCATGGTTCCGCCCGAGGCCCAAACTTGCAGGTTGGAATTACGGATGAGCATCACCGCCAAGACGAGCGCGAAGCCAAAAGTCGCGTGCGAGATCTCTGCCGACCGGGTGCTGGCGGGGCGGCTCGCCGATCAGGGCAAGGTGGTGGAAGCATGCGCGGTGCGCGAACTGGCGCCGGGCAGCGTGGTGCCGGATCTGACCGAGGCCAACCTGCTGCAGCCCGAAGCGGTGCGCAAGGCCATCAATGACGCTTTGGGGGCCGTGGTCGGGCGCTCGCACGACGTAATCGGCGTTTTGCCCGACGCCGCGGTGCGGGTGGTGCTGCTGGATTTCGACACGCTGCCGGCGAACGCGGAGGAGGCGGAGAGTGTGGTTCGCTTCCGACTGAAGAAGTCCCTGCCCTTTGACGTGGACAAGGCGAAGGTTTCGTATCACGTGCAGACGTCGCTGGGCGGGTTGAGGCTGGTGGCGGCGGTGGCGCTTTCGGCCGTGGTGGAAGAATACGAAGCCGCCTTCCGGGATGCGGGCTACAGCGCGGGCATCGTGTTGCCGTCGATGCTGGCGGCGCTGGGAGCGGCGGATGCGGACCGTCCGACGCTGGTGCTGAAAGTGGATGCGCGGACCACGAGCCTGGCGATCCTCGACACCGGGCAACTGCTGCTGTTCCGCACGCTGGAGAATACGCGCGGCGTAAGCGTCACGGGGGAGCAATTGGCCGAGGAGGTCTATCCCTCGGTCGTGTTCTTTCAAGACACGTACCATACCAACATTGAACGGATTTATGTCGCGGGCCTGCCCGAGTCGGGCGGCGCGGCGCCGGCACTGCGCGCTCAGACCGGGGCGGATGTGCGGGAACTGGTGGACTCGGCGCAGCTGGGATCGAGCAACGGAGTTCCGCGGTGGCGAATGGCTGGGGTGGTGGGGGCCCTGATCTCCTAGTTATGCGCCTCGACATCAATCTCGCGACCCACCGCTACGAAGATGCGCGGCAGTTCTGGTTCCGCTGGGGCACGGGGCTGGGGGCGCTCGGGATCGGGACCCTGGCGTTGTTGATCGTGACCTTCACCAGCTGGTGGGATGCGCGGATCGATCACAAGAAGATCGCCGACCTGCAGGCACAGATCGCCGAGCGCGACAAGGAACGCGCCACGGCGGAAGGCTTGCTGAACAAGCCGGAAAACCGGTCGATGCGCGACAAATCGCAATACCTGAACGAGCTGATCGCGCGCAAGGCGTTTTCGTGGACGCGGGCCTTCGAGGACATGGAGCGGGTGATGCCCCCGCGGCTTCACCTGGTTTCGCTGCAACCGCAGCTGAACGACGACAATCAACTGGCGATTAAGATGATCGTGGCCGGGGATTCGGCCGATCATGCGATCGAACTGGTCCGGCGCATGGAAGAGTCGCAGCGCTTTCGGGACACGCGGATCGATACCCAGTCCGCGGCGCAGGGCGGCGGCGCGGCGGGCGGGGACGCGGTCCAGTTTGTAATTGACGCGCTGTATGTTTCCACGCTGGAAGCGCGGACCCAGCAGGAGCCGGCAGTGGCCAAGCCGGATGTGCGCACGAAACCTGCAAAACCAGGTTCGCGTCCGAAACCGGATGCGCGTTCCAAGCCGGTTTTGGGGAGCAAGGGCTGATGCCTGACCTGAAAGAAACCCGGCGCAAGGTGAAGATCGCGATCGGCGCGATGACAGCGGTGGATGCGCTGGCGATCGGACTGCTGGTGTCGCCACTCATAGGATCGGCGGCGTCGCGAAAACAGGATCTGACGCAGCTTTGGTTGACGTTGCAGGCGAAAACCAAGCAGGTGGAGCCACTGCGCGGGCTGGACAAGAAGATTCCGATCGCTACCCAGCAGATCGACCAGTTCTACAGAGAGCGCTTTCCGGCGCATGACTCGGACGTAGCGGAAGCGCTGGTAAACCTGGCGAAGGAAACGGGAGTCAAGATTCAGTCCACGAAGTACAAATGGGAGGACCCCGAGCCGGTAGGGTTGCGCCGCGTGGACATTGAAGCCGAGATTCAGGGAGACTACCAGCCGTTGGCGAAATTCCTGAACGGGTTGGAGCGGGACAAGATGTTCTTCATCGTGAACAGCGTGGGGCTGGCGGAACAGAACGGCCCGGTGGTGCTGCAGATGAAGCTGGAAACGTATCAGAAGGTGGGAAGCTGAGTGCAGATCGGGACTGAGAACCGGAAGAAAGTGATGTGGGCGGGGGGCTTGGGCGCGGTGGCGCTGATCCTGTTCGCTTACGAACTGCTCAGCACGCCCGATGCTCCGGTCACGGCGGCGCAGCCGACGGCAGCGGTGGGCGCGCGGCCGGTGCAAAAACGCACAACGCGCAGCGGCAAAGAGCGGCCGGTGGTCGAGGCGCGGCTGGATCCGACCCTCGATTTGGGGATGCTGGCGGAGACCGAAGGAAGAAGGTACGCGGGCACCGGGCGGAACATCTTTGTGGCGCAGATCGAAATTCCCAAGCCGATCGTGCCGGTGCGGATTGATGTTCCATCGAGCGGACCGCCACCACCACCACCACCGCCGCCCCCGCCGCCGGTCACGTTGAAGTTTTTCGGCTTCGCCAATAAGCCGGGAGAACCCAAGAAGGTGTTTCTGTCGCAGGGTGAGGACGTGTTTATCGCGGTGGAAGGCGATATCGTGGATCGGCGCTATAAGGTGATTCATATCGGGCCCGCGTCGGTGGAAGTGGAAGACGTTCTGTACAACAACAAGGTGAATATTCCGCTGACGCAGGCGCCTACGGGGTAATGGAGCGATGATCACGGGCAGGACAATCCGAATGAGAGGGCGAGGTGCGCGGAGCGGAGAGGCGGGGTATCTGCTGATCACGCTGATGCTGTTCGTGACCCTGCTGGTAATCGCGGCAACGGCGGTACTGGCTGATCTGAAGCGGCAGATGGAACGGGATCGCGAAGAAGAGATGATCCATCGCGGGGTGCAGTATACGCGGGCGATTCGTCGCTACTATCGCAAAATGGGGACCTACCCGACCACTCTGGACCAACTGGAAAACACTCCGGGCAATCGCTTTCTGCGCAAGCGTTACAAGGATCCCGTGAGCGGGCAGGATTTCAAGCTCCTGCATATCCAGGATGTGGTCAGCGTCTTCGGGCAAAGGCTTGCGGGCGCCCTTACGGTGGCGCAGATGAATCGCTCGCACGCTGGGGGAGACACGAGCACGACGGGGGACAGTACGACCTCCACCAACTCCACGACCTCCACGAATGCGAATAACAGTGGTTCGAATACGCCGCCGGCCGATGGGTCGCAGCCGTCCGGGAACAGCGATTCGTCGAACTCGCCCTTCACCACTGTGTCGGGCCAACCGGGAGACCCGACCTTTGGCGGCGGCCCGATTGTGGGCGTAGCCAGCGCCAGTACGAAGGAGTCGGTCCGCATCTACAACAAGAAGGACCATTACAACGACTGGCTGTTTGCCTATAACCCGCAAGCCGATCGTGGCGGGCTGATCGTGGGCCCGTACCAGCCTCCGCTGGTGGCGGCAGTGCCGGATCAAAACCCGCAACCGATGCCAACTGCATCCGGATCGATGCCGGGGGTGTTTACGCCGGGAACCAGCCCAATCAATCCGCAGCCTCCACCGCAACCCCAGCCGCCGCCACAGCAGTAACCATGTTTCCGCACAAATAAGAAGGCCTCATCCAGCGAATGAGGCCTTTCGCTTGCTTGCAAGTTGGAAAGCAAACTTAGACGCTGAACGAGGAGCCGCAGCCGCAGGTGCTCTTCACGTTCGGGTTCTCGAACTTAAAACCCGCGCCCTCGAGCGTCTCGACATAGTCGACGATGCAGCCGTTCAGGTACATGACGGAGGTGGCATCGACGTAGACCTTGAGGCCGTCGAATTCGAACACCTTGTCCATCATGCCGGCGCTGTTCTCAAACTGCATGGAGTACGAGAAGCCGGAGCAACCGCCGCCGACCACGCCCACGCGCAAACCCGCAGGGACGGGATTCTGCTGCGCCATGATTTCTTTCACCTTCGCCACCGCATTGGGGGTAAGGGTGATGGGCGCGACTTTTACTTCGGGGGTAGTGGTTGTAGGTGTCGTGGTCGTTGCCATTTATCTCTCCTTCACGATGAAAACTCACGCGATTATAACAGAGCCTTTCTAGAATGCTCCCGGGATAGCGGACGGAAGGTACTCAGTTCAATAGTGCCTTCAACAACTTGGATGTTCTGGGCGGCCCGGGAGTCGCAAGGTTTTGCAGTCCAGAAAAATGGGCCTTGACGGGCGGAAAACGGGGCTATAATCGTGAACCAGGGCCCTTCCCCGACGTCGGTTGTGGGGAGCCAAGAACCTCGCTTCCGGGACTGCAGCAAGGGACCGGCTCGAAATCAGTACCGAGGTGGCATATGTCTCCTTTGGTCTGGATGCTCACGGTGTGGGGTGTTGTCACCGCTGTCCTGGTTATCCTGCTCATCTATCGCGGCACACTCACCATGCAAGAGGATGATCAGCTGTTCCTGGATGATACGAAGTCACACATGGAATTGGAACAGCAGGAACTCATCGCCAAGGTCAACAAACTCAATCCATTTGTGAAGGTGCTCGGAGCGACCTCGGGCATCATGTTCCTGGTCATCGCCGGGATGTTTATTTATCAGGGTCTGAACAACACCGCTCCCTGATCGGCATGAGCAGATAACTGCCCCCCTTCCCGGCCTGAGGTGAGCCGACGCAGAAGTGTATTCGCTGCAAAATCAAGCGCGGCCCAGTCCATGCAAACTGGGCCGCGTGTGCTTGAGGGAGGGCTCAGATCCGGGTTACTGCCACGACCCTCCTGCTTGACACATGGGTTGAGCGGTGTTAGCGGCGGAATAGCGGTCGAACCGCGACTGAAAAAAAAGCCGGTGCAGCCTCCGCACCGATTCTTCCGCCTGGGACTCGTCCAGCAGGAAGCTGATGTTCCGTTCGGAAGCTCCGTGACAGATCATGCGTAGGTCCACGTCCGAAAGGGCGCGGAAGACCTGACTTGCGATCTCCGGCTGTCTGCGCACTTTTTCACCGACGAGACAGACGAGGGCTTTATCACTCTCCCAGCGCACGTTGGCAAGGCCTTTTAATTCCTCGGTGATGGCGGGAAGAGCGGTGGTCGAAGTCACGAGCAGAGAGAGGCTGCCGCGGGAGGCGGACAGGAAGTCCAAGCCGTACTGATGGCGCTCGAAGACATCGAAGATCTCGCGCAGGAGTTCGGGGGCAAACCAGCGGACGGCTTCCACGTCGACGACGGTGATCCCTTTCTTGGCGGTGATGGCCTTGATGGAGCACTCGTCGGGCGGATGGGCGACGATCTCGGTTCCCTTCCCTTCGGGATTGCGCGAGTTGACTACCCAGACCGGAACATTCTTGCGCATGGCAGGAGCAATAGCGGCGGGGTGAAGAATCTTGGCGCCGAAGTAGGCGAGGTCCGCGGCTTCCTCGAAGCTCATGGTGGGGACGCGGCGGGCGTCGGGACAGAGCTTGGGATCGGTGGTGAGGATGCCGTCGACGTCGGTCCACATCTCAATGCGAGCCGCTTGCAGGGCGGCACCAACGATCGAAGCAGTGTAGTCGGATCCACCGCGGCCGAGGGTAGTGGGGATGCCGTCGGAAGTGGACCCGATGAAGCCGGCGAGGAGCGGCACTTTGCCGTCAGCGAGCAGAGGCGTCAGCGCAGCTTGCAGCTGCTGGTTGGTTTCTTCCCAAAGCGGGGTGGCATGGGTGTGGGCGGAGTCGGTCATGATGCAGGCGCGAGCGTCTACCCAGGCGGCGTCGAGTCCTGCCTCGACGAAAGCGGCTTGCACGATTCGGCTGGCCAGGCATTCGCCGAGGCCGAGGAGATGATCCTGCAGGCGCGGCGTGAGAGCCCCGGCTGCGGCGATGTTCTTCAGAACCTCGGCAAGCTGCTGAAAGTCGGATTCGAGTTGGGGGAGGAGTGGTTCGGAGGCGGCTGGACCGACCGCGTCGAGGACGACCTGGAGGTGGCGCTGGCGCAGGTTCTCGAGAGCCTGGTTGGCGGCCGAAAGCTCGCCGCTAGCGGCGGTCTTGCCCATCTCGAGGAGCTGGTCGGTGACATCGGAGAGCGCGCTGACAACCACGACCGGTCTGTTGTGGAGGCGCAGCTTAACGATTTGAGCCGCGCGGCGGATGGCAGCGGCGTCTTCGACTGACGTGCCGCCAAACTTCATCACGACCGACCGGGGGTGGGACTCCGCTACTTGATTGGGCTGTTCACCGACTTCACTCATCGACCTTCTCCTGGGTTTGGGTTACTGAATGGCCGCGTGACCACCCCGGACTTACGTCCGGCTAATCTCTGCCGCCGCTGAAGGGGCTGAGGTTTCCCTCGGCCCCGCTACGGAACGACTGAAGTCGTGCTTGCCGGTGCATCGACGATGAACAGCAGATTCCTCCTGCCTCGCTGCGCTCGCGCGTCGGAATGACAAGGTGGTAGACATCGTCTGCGATCCACGTTTTCCCGCCTGGTGCAAAAGAAAAAACCCACCGGCCATTTGCTTTTGTTTCTGGCGGTGGGTCTTTCAACCTGTTTTGAACTCTTGGGACTAGCTCAGCAGGCGCCCTCCGTCAGAAGACAATGTAATTCGCTTAGCCTTATCTGTTACGGCCGGCGTAACTCGTTTTGTCTTCAACGTTACAGAGTTCATTGGGACACCAAGCTCGATTGGTAGTTAATTGTCCATGTCGCGGGAGGATTTCTCGTCGCGGCCCTTCAGCCCGTCTTCGAAGAACTGAACCAACCGGTCGATCAGCCTTTGCTGCCCGCCTATGATGTGGAGACCGCTTTCGTGCCGGTGCTCCTCCAAGACTTTGCTTAAACTGCGCTCCAGATCCGTCATAACTCACACTCCTCAGGGGTATTCAGCGGAAAACGCTGCGGCCTTGCTCGGCCTCAAATGCTTACCCAGGACTTCCGTCTACGAATCACGCTCAACGGACGGTAGACGCCTGAGGTTACTTAAACACCCTAAGCCGCGAAGGGTGCAAAAGGGAAATTGGAAATTTCGATGGGGAGGATCGGAAAAACGGGGAGCGTGTTTCTGTCGCCCCTACGGGGCTCGGTTGGCGTGTTCGCCGCGTTCCCACGGCTTACGCCGTGGGCTTCATTCTTGCGCCGCTTCGCGGCTGGAGCGGGTCGAGCTTGGGCCATCGCTTTCGCCTGATTGCGTTTTTTCGCGGAGGCTAGGGCTTTCCCATACAAACGCAAGGTCTCTCGACTGCGTTCGGCTTCGCCTCACTTCGGTTGATTGGATAACGACGTTGGCTCACTGCCCCGAGTAAATTGGTGGTGACGAAACGACCAAGGGCTCGAGAAGGAGCCAACGTCATGCTGATTATAGGCTGTGATTTTCA
>CAZXKO010000024.1:0-98514 GCA_964641665.1 uncultured Acidobacteriaceae bacterium | reverse complement strand
TGCCAAGCCTTCGAGTTCTGCTTGGTGGCGAACGGCTTTTCGAGATCGGCGTAATAGGAGAGAAAGTCTTGCCGCATAGCCTCCGAGATAGGTTTGCCGCTCGTTTTGTCGAGCAACTTGGCGTAAGTTTCATCAGCGAGTCTATAAGCAGCTGCTCCAGTGACTGCTCCGGTGTCCAGGTTGTCGTTGGGTAATTGGAGCCGGTGTTCTTGTTGCGCAAGGAGCAGCGTTCGATAGTGCTCCAAGGTTTCGTTGAAGCTGTTCATATACAACTGTTCAACAGCCGGTGTGGGTGGATGAAACGCGAGGCCGCTGAACGGACCAACTTTTGGCACCACGCGCAAGAAAAATGCCTTCAGGCGGGCGAAGAAGCTCGGCTTTTCATAGATGTGGCCCCACTCCTTGCGGTACCCCGACTTTGAGATGTTGTAGGTAAATTCTTTCTTGGTTTCGCTGGGGCGGCTGTTCTGAAACTCATTTTTCTTGAGATGCCACGCCACTTTGGTCATTCGCGGGATTACGGTTGAAACAGCGTGGCGATAGCTGCCGATGGCGAGGTCCACCCCAACAAAAACGCTCGACATTTCAAGCGAATAAGTTCTTGCAAACGCTCGTTCCAGGACCGGCTCTGAGACCTCAAAGCCAACAAAGTCATGATAGGCTTTGGGCGCGTAGTTTCCTTCGGCGACTTGGTCCACATCGAAACCGTATTCCACCTTCATGTGCGCCGACGGTTTTTCCTGGTAAGTAACAACCGGACCATATTTCTTTGCCAGATTGGGATACATCAGTGCAACCGCTCGGTTGGTGGCGAGCTGGTGACCCGAGGTGTCGGCAGCGTAGTGCGACAGAGCGCCCAGTGCGAATGCGTATTCGTTTAGATCTTTAGATTCATCGATTAAGGCCAGTACAAAATCACCGCTTCGGACATAGTGCGTAAGGTCACTAAAGAAGTGACTGCCGAATGGGTAGTAACCCATATCCTGAATAATTGCGCCTCCGTAAGCGTAGGCATGGGCCTGAAGCAGCTCCCCCGCCGTCGCGTAGGGAAATCGGCTCAAGAGTAGAGGCTCAATGCCGTCCTTCCACGCGGCATCGATAATAGCCTCATGCGTAAGAACGGAATATCCTGCACAATCCGGGGCGCAGGATATTCCCAAAAGAAGTCCGAGCATCAGAGGTCCAACCAGTGAGAACAACGCGGATCGACTCTGCGCTGACATCGTGTCTGTCGAAACTCCTCCCAGCGCGAGACCCTTTCTTCAAGCACGGCAAATGTGTTGGGTTTGTGCCAACGCACACGATGGGCGCAGAGGGCGAGTAATGCCACTGAGAAAACTGCCAGTCGGCAACACCCGGGCTGTTCGACGCGCCGCTGCTTCCTGAGCCGGCCAGGCAAAGGCATGATTTTAGAATCAGAACGAAGGGTGCGCCTTGCTTGATAGGTTGGATGGCAACCAACGGCTCAGAGCGGAGCCATTCGCGACCGCGCTGTAAATCCCGATGCGACCACGAGCATAGCTGACGTTAACAAGGCGATAGCGCAACTTTGCGCCTTTTGTTCGCCAGACAAGCGAGAAAGCGCTAGCTTGTGCTAAGGAGATGTTACTCCAACAATCGCTAGGAAGGCCGTTGCTCCGCTGCTGAACAGGGTCGAAAGTCTAGCGTTAACATCGCAATCCCAGATTTTTCATCGAAGCGTCGTGGTTCTTGTTTGTGACAGGCACAGTCTGGAAACATGGAAGCGCACTTCAGTAAGGATGCTTCCCAGACGCGGCTGCTGAAGACTTGGCCGACCCCGAAGGTCTTTAACAGTTCCTCCCGAGCGGATTCTTCCACGCCTAGCACGTTAACGCTGCCAACACGAAACTGCCTGCCCTCATCGAAATCTACGTTAAGGGAGATTAGCTTGTTTTCGTCGTCAAACTGGGTGTCCGCAACGGATGTGAAGTTAATGTAGCCAAGTTCGCCGTAGGCTTTACGGGATTCTCTAATCCCGTTCCGATCTTTTCGCGGCTGAAGATGTCGCCGTCTTTGATTGGGAAAAGACCGCGCAAGATGTCAAGATTGTTTTTGAACGTTATGCCGCTCAAGTTGTACCGCGACCCTTCATCCACGTGAACACTCAGAGCGATGCGCTGACTGACCGGACTGCTGGTTAGTGTCCTCGCCTCACCCGTAACCTGTACTTTAAAGTATCCACGGTCTTGCCACCCGCGCCTCACTCTCTCAAGTCCTTCATCAGCGGCGCCGTCGAGAGAGGTTCCATTGGTCTTTTGCTTGATTGAATCGGCAATCTGCTCTTGGTCCGAGATGGCCATCTGCAACGAACCCGAGAGGGCGACTTCTGCGATTGAGGTTTCGGGGCCAGCCCGAATCTAGGAATTGGGCCAACGCTTCCTCGTCCTCGAACACGAGGCTCACCCGATAAATCCTTCAGTCCTTCGCCTAGACCTGTGCCAGACGAGATTACCTTCATATAGCGCGAACTGTTAGAACTGGCAGTCGTTTCTTGCGCGTGCTGTGCCACGCTTTCGCGGCCACTCGTCAGGCCTGAGGCTGATTGCCGCAGTCAGCAATCGCACGGGCGTCCTTAGATACACGGGGATAGTACCTAAGTCCCCGGGGCTCAGGCCGGTAAATGTTGAGCCATGCTCACAAGTGAGCTTTACCGTGCGTGAGCAAGAGACGGCAATGTTCGCGTCGAGGAGAAAGAGGATGAATCTTAGAAATTTCACACTTCCAATCCTTGTACTCGGTTTGGTCCTAAGTACAAGTGCACAGCAGAACTCGACACAGGTAACCGTTTCTTCCGTCGTTACCTGTGTTTCTAGAGGTGATCAGCGTCAGCACTGTGCCGCTGACACCAGTGCGGGCGTAGTAATGTTGCAGCCAACGGGTGAAACTGCCTGCCTGCTTGGCAGAAATTGGGGATATGACGCGCAGGGAGTTTGGGTGTCGGAAGGTTGTGGCGGCCAGTTCGCCACCGGCAGCGCATCGCGCTCAGCTAAGGTATCTGTCGAGGTGAATGCGCACTCCGAGACAGCGGACCAGCAGGCGGACCTGGCTGCCGTAACAACCGGCACCAATCCCGAGGTGCACTATTTCGGTATGTTTAACCCGTACGGAAGCCTCCGCAACATCGTGAGCATTTCGGACTCCGGAGCACAGGTACAGGACAATGCAAGCCGCATGGGTATCAATTTCACCACTTTCGGACCCATCAAGGTGTTTGCCACGGGGGAGTGGGGAGTAAACCTGGTGCGAAGTGAGACCACGTTCAACGCGGGTGCAACTACGGCGCAAGGGTTCGGCGTGATCACTCAGGATACGCAGTCCGTTTTCACAGCACGCCTTGGGTTCCTCGGCGTCGACTTCGGCCGGTTTGGACGTCTCTCTTTCGGTAAAGAGAACTCTACCCACTACGACATAGCGGGCTACACGACGGATCGCTTCAACGTATTTGGCGGCACGTCGACCACAACCTATGTGGCGGGGACGGATGGCGGGCAATCCGGTACTGGACGCGTTGACCAAGCCATTATGTACCACCTGAGATTCGCCAAAATCATCGACTTTGGCGCGCAGGGACAATTACGCAGTGCCGACACTCCGCAGGCCTTCAATGGTTTCGGCTTTTCGTTGCAGGCGGCAGTGCTTCCAGGACTGAAGATTGGTGGAGCTTATAACAAGACCTACTTCAATCCGCAGCTTACGCAGGCGGTATTCAATGGTGGTCACACGGATTACTGGACCTTGGGCGGGAAAGGGGCTTGGCGCAATCTGGAATGGGGCGCCGTTTGGGCGCGGCAAACCAATGGCGACATCGCATTCATTCCCAACCCGGCAGGAAGCCCGGAATCTGTGGCCGTGGGATTCTCCGCCAACGGAGTCGAGATCTACTCCAGACTGAAGTTCGGGAAGTTCGGCGCCGTTCTGGGCTTTGAGGACTATATACCTCACGACCTTAACCCTTTCATCAACTCGGACTTCAAGACGCGGTACGGGATCCTAGGCGCCGAATGGCACTTCTCAAAATCCGGCTACGCGTTCGTCGAAGCAAAGCTGGGCGACTCGGTGGATGCGCAGGGGAAAGATGTATCGCAGGCCGCGGCCATCGGCTTCCGTTACGACTTTAGCTGGAAAACTCCACATGCCGAGTAACGGTGCGCGTCCGGGCCGGAGTACGCGAAGCTCTTACTGTACCAGTAGGCTTACCGACACAGAGGATGCGGATTGCCCCTTGCTAAAACCCTGAGCCTGGCTGACGTCTCCGTTCCAAGCTATGCCTCAGTGGTTTGCGCAAGGCGCTGCAACTCGTTTTCCAAGAGGGTGAATTCCGCAAGGCCGCAACTTAAGCAGACCAAAACCTTCGGAAATACGAAGACGGCAGGCTGGTCCAAATTCTTCGTTCCGGGGATATGGATGTTTATCTCAGTGCCAAACATGGTCTGCTTGTCTGATCCGCACGCTCTGCATGCCACAACCACCTCCGCCCCCTTAACCGCTCCCTCATCTTTCCTGGGAATGGGCGCAGTGGCTCCCACGCAAGAGGACCCGAGACCTGATTTAAGTTTAGGGACTCGAAGTTGTGAAATCGGTGACTTGGAGTTCGGAGAGCCGTGACAGATGGACAGCGAAGATCGTTGCGCATCACATCGAGGTTGTGACGGCGGACGCGCTTGCTGGGCGCAAGATATCATTGTTGGCCATAAGGCGATTACAGTCATTGACTCGTGATTGGTGAAATGGGGATATCACGACCGGTAAGCAGATTCTTGCGCCGTCGCGATTCGTTCCGGAATTTCTGGCACCTTGCGAGCGCTAATCCGTGCGCGGTTCGCAGTTCTCCAACACACAGACTCCGCCCCACGGCTTGTCGGGCTTGCGGCCAGCGGGATCAGGGAGAAGCGAGAGCAGCCGCATTCCAAACGACAGGCGCTTCAGCTTGGCCGCCGTGTGTAACAGAGAACGCGTCTCGACCGACTTCCACCCGAATGGGGCGAAGAATTCGGGTCCCTCCCGGGGCGCGAATCTCAGCGGCGAACCGCCTTCAATCAGCGCGCCACCGATGGTCTTCTGCAGCATCTTGAGAAGGGCAGGCGATGTGAGGTCGGTGGCCCAACGCCGAAACGTGGAACAAGCTGCCAGATCGCGGGCCAGTTCAGCAGCAGCGTCGGCCTCGAAGTAAACGATGAGCCCTTCGCTCACCACCAGCACCCGCTTCGCTTCTCCCCCGAGCCGCTGAAACAAGGCACGGCGTCTTGCAGTATCCCTCAAATCCAACGGCGCCCGCTCGAGCACACAGAGCGGACGCTCAGCAGCAAGAACTTCCTGCTTGTAGTTGAGCATGTCCGGCAGGTCGATCTCGATCCACCGAAGCAAAGGGGGGAGCTGCATCCGGTACGGCCTGGAATCGAGCCCGGCAGCCAGATTGATGACCATGTCCGCGCCTTGCTGCACTTCGCGTTCGATGATTTGATCGACCAGCCAGGTGCGGGCGATGTAAGACCAGGAATGCCGCTGGGCGAATGGCATTGAGGCGGCGATTTGCATGCCGCGATCTCCGGCCAACCGACGCGCATAGGAGTCGTGGAAGACAGCGTCCGTGAGCTCGCTCTCCTGAGCGCGGTACACGGCCACCCAGAGCGCGGTATCCGAAATATGGCGAATTGGGTTTGCCGGGCTCACGGCAGCAGAATCATACCTTTTCAACTTGTGGAGCATGGACCGAATCGCAGGTTGTTGATGAACCCGGCGATGACGGCGGGCAACGAATACGAGTTACCGCAGTCTCGCGTGCGTGGATTAAGGTTCTCGTGCATAGAGCGAAGCGCATTTCCCTACTGCGCCTCGAGGCCTCAGGGAATCGGGGGCCAGCGTTTGCCATCCATGTCGAGCCATTCCCCGAAGGGTTCGTTCTCTTTCGGCTCAGAGCCGAGCCGGAGCACGTTGCCGTCAATGTCTTCCACCTGCATTTCGTACGCCCAGGAATAGTTCGTCGGGGGATGGCGAATCTTTGCGCCTGCACGCTGGTACTCTTCCAGCAGAGCATCGGCATCTTCGACGCCGACCCAAACCCAGCCGCCACTGTGTCCCTGGTCGCCCTGGCTCAGGAAAATGTGGCACTTGCCGCGGCTCACGGACGCGAAATACGGGCCCTGCCAGTCCACCTTAAACCCAAGGGTTCGAACGTAGTACTCGATGCTGGAAGGAATATCTCGCACGCGCAGGATGGGGGTGACTCCTTCAAACGCAACGGCCGATAGATTCATTGGCGATGAAGTCAAGGAACAGCTCCCTATAGAGTTTTGTGGTCGAGCTACTCGGTTCGGAGGATCAATTGGGTTCCGCCGTCCAGATGGATGTTCGAGTTGGAGCTGAACACAGAGCCTTGATCAGAAGAATTCAGCGACAGCCCTTTCAAGCCAACGACTCCGCGACTATGCGGGTCGAGTGCCGCGCCGGCCGGGTTCTCAGGAGGAGCGGGGCCCGCAGGCAAATCTTGAGGGGCGCCTGCAGGGTACGGGGACCCGCTCTGACGGGCAGACCCTCCCGGAGTGCCGTGCCAAGTGGGCGTGTTCCCGGCGTGCATACCGGGAGGAGCCTGGCCCGGTACTTCATTCCCATATTCGGGGTAGGCCAGGTGATTGAGGGGGCGTCCGATGGCTTGCACGCTGGTCCGGATCTCAAACTCGCGTCCGTTCTTCAGCGCAATGCGATCAAACGCGACTCCCACGGTCGATTCCGGGGACTCCTTGCTGCGCGGTTTGGCTTCGGTCACGTGGCCCATGATCCTGGAATCGATGGGAATGACGATCTGCCCTTGCACCAGCACGTCCATGGTGGTTTTTGCCTCGAGCTTGTCGCCCGGCTTAGCCTTCTTGGCGTCGACTGACCTCGAAAGTTCCGCGGCAATGATCGTCTCTGGAGGGATCACTGAGGCGCCTGCATTTGACTGGGATGTGGAAGAGGCGCCCGGCGTCTGCGATGTAGCAGGCGACGGCTGAGGAGGCGTCTGCGCCGGTGCCGATGTCGCCGCGAAAACGATTGTCAGCAGGAAAGGGAACGGAAATCGTTGGATTTTCATGACCACTGCCCCTAAAGTCCGCTTGGCGCGGACGGTTTGCTGTCCTTATCGTAGCGCAATGGGCGTAGTTGGTGAACTGTAGCAGTGCAAGTCCGGAACGTTTCGGGATCAAAGGGGCTCTTGCCAGATGGTAGTCTGTCAGGCGAGACTCACGAACCACTGCGGCGTACTTTGGGGAGCGAATGGAGGAAGCAGGAACGAACAGGTGGATCAAACCGCGAGATCGTCTCGCGGCGCTCCTTGAAACGCGATGGAGTCTTCTCCTCATCTGTTTGTTGTTCGCGGGATTTGTGGGGTTGGCCGTGCACGGGCGTGGGCCGTTCCGGCGGGAGACGTATTACAGGGGCTGGACCGATGTCTTGCCGATGTACGTTCAGACTAGGGCCTGGATTGAGGGCATGGATCCGTATAGTGAGACGTCGCGGTTGGCGGTGTGGCCCCGGGAAGTGGATGCGCCCCATCCTCTTTCTCTCGAATATCTCTCGCTGAGGGCGGGCGCACCCACGCCGTATCCCGTCTTCACCTAATGTTCCTCTGGTTCCTTTCGCCCTTCTGCCGTGGCCGGTCGCGAACGCGTTGGTGCTGCTGCTGGATTTTGCGTTGTTCTTCCTGGTCTTGCGAACCTTGGCAGGCGTATCGCAACTGGCGACGAGTCGTGTGGGTTGCGGCCGCTTTGCTGTTTCGCACCTTTTTACGCCGGGATGGATTCCAACAACATCGCGGTGCTGGCGGTGGAGTGTGGCCTGCTGGCGCTGGGGACCGATTACCGGCGCCGCGACACGCTCACCGCTCTTCTGCCAGCCCTTTCAATTGCATTTAAGCCGCAAATCGGTTTTTGTTTTCTCGTCTACTTCGTTTGGAGCCGCCGCTGGCGGGTGGCCGGAGTTGCAGTCACAGTTGTGGGCGCCGCCACCGTCCTATCGCTTCTCCGGATGTACTGGGCGCACGTGATGTGGGTGTCGAACTAAATGGGGGACAGCGCGCTTTCGCGCTGGCGGCGTCAATGATTTTCGCCCGCAGAACTTTTACAACTTCGGTCTCATCAATCTGCAGGTCGTGCTTTATCCTCTGCTCGGTTCGGACAAAGCAGCTCATTTCGTGACTTTTGGAGTTGCAGGCCTGTTGTTTTTTGGCATGGTGGGTGCTTTTTCGCAAGTCGGCCAATTCGGCGACACCGCTCCTGGTTGGTTGCCTGTGCACGATAGCCCCTCATGCCGGTCTACCACCGGTTCTATGACGCAACGTTGCTGCTCCTCCCGCTGGGCTGGTACGTTGCCAATTTCTGCTCCGCAATGCTCTCCCATCGCTGCTCGCTTCTCCTGTGGGTTCCGTTCTTTATCCCCTTCGCATCGGTGCTGCGATGGTGGGCAAGCAATCATCCGGCGCCTGGTTGGTTCCTTGAAACGTTTGTTCGGTTATCGACGAACTGGTGCCTGCTGGGGTTGGCGCTATTTCTTCTGGCGAGCCTCTATGACGCCTCTCGGGACCAGCGGATCCGGCTGAACCCAGTGCGGGCGGCAATCGCGACCAAGACGTAGAAAAGCGCGTAGTAGCGGAACTCAAAGTTGGGGAGGATTACGAAGTGGGCTACCGAGGCGGCCACGCACAGGAGAAGCGGTACGCGCATCTCCGGGATCATTTTGAAGCCGATCGCTCCCCGAACCAGGTACACCGCGAGGCTGCGGTCGATCATGGTTCGAAGGCCGTTGCGAAAGGCGTGCAGATAGTCGCCGACGGTGAAAGTCGGCACGAATTCTCCGGGAGCCATTTTCCAGATACTTGAAGGTGTGGGAGTACAGCGCTTTCCAGCCGTAGCTTCCGCCGTAGTGGGAGATGGCGACCGGCGTGGCAAATGCGATTGCCGCGAGTACTGCGCTCATCCACAGAGGAATGACTCCACGAAACGCCAGGTAGGCCAGGACAAGCAGGGCTAGGATGGAATTGTCGGAACGAATCCAGATGGACGCCCGCAAGAGCGTGACTCCGGGCGAAATCTTGTCGAAGCCGAAGATAAGCAGGAAGGCTCCCAGAAGCACCAGGAGGGAAAATGCGTCGGTGCCCTGGCCATAGCCAAGAACCCGGAGTTCCGGGACGAAGAGAAAGGCGCACAGCAGGCCCACCGAGCCTTTGACCAACACGCTCCAGCGGCACATCAGCAGCGCAAACCCGAAGGCGGGGATCACCGAGGCCAACGCGATGGCGCGAAACAGCCCGGTGCCAAACGGCTGATTCCATAGATCAGCTCGATATAGAGGGGTTTGATCGAAAAATAAGGCAAGAACTCGACGAAGTGGTAGGGATTGGCGCGGCGGTCTCGCCGGACTGCGGCCTGCTGAGTATTTTCATCGGTGCCCAGCATGTGCGGGATCACCATGGGCGGGGCGCCCTGCAGGATTTCGCGATAGGCGATCTCGTGAATCTGTACCGGGTCGGTCGTTTTGATCGCCCAAACACAAGCTGCATAGTCGAGGAGATCTCCGGCGGCCAGCGGAGCCAGGTAGTTGTGAACAGCGAGGGCGGGTGCAAGAATTAAATAGACGACGATCGCTGCTCTCATGGCGGAAAGCTATCATAAACTGGAACGGGCGAGTTTCATGGTCGGTCGGCACGCGGCGTGCGAGATTGTCCGCAACGATATGAACAGAACGGTTGAAAATCCGGCCAAAGATTGCGATCGCTTACCACCGGGAACTCGCCACTAACTGGGAGCAGCACTATCGGAAGCCGGCGTTTCAGGCCCGGTTGCGCGTGCTGCAGGAGTGCCTTGCAGGCCGGGACATTCGCAATCAAAACTGGCTCGATGCCGGCTGCGGCTCGGGGACGTTAACCCGCTTTCTGGCGGAGGCTGGCACCCTTGTGGTTGGGGTGGACGCCGCGGAAGATATGATTGCGGCGGCCGTGGCCCTGGGAACCGATCACGAACACAGCGAACAGTTACGCTTCGAGCATATCGAGACCATCGACCGTCTTCCGGCTGCCGACCAGTCGATGGATGGCATTCTCTGTTCGAGCGTTCTGGAACACGTTGCGGATCCGCCGGCGTGCCTGGCGGAATTTGCCCGCGTGCTGCGGCCGGGGGGCTGCTGGTCGTCTCCGTGCCGAATCGCCGATCACTCGTCCGCCGAGGCCAAGTCGGGGTACACCGGTTGGGGCGATTGCTGCGACAGCGGTGGTTTGCTTTTCTCGCTACTCGCACCGCGAATACACTCCGGCCGGGTTCCGAGCCTTGTTGAAAGAGCACGGCTTCACCGTCGGCGCGAGTATTCCTTTCGGTAGCCCCATCCCGCGCTGGCTGCAGCGCCGGGAATTCGGGGGTTCGTTGCTGGCCTTTTGCCCCACCCGCGAATAAACTTGCGAGGCGCAGCGGCGGAAGGGTTGAAGGCCGAGGGCGAATCGGAAATCTTAGGCGATGGGAGACGATCAGGGTGACCCTGGCGGGCTTCGTATTACTAATGATCACGGCTGTCGGCATGGCCGTGGCGAATCTGCTGATCAAGCATGGAATCGAGCAGGCGGGCGGATTTACGCCGTCGATAACGGCATTGCTGCATGTGCTGCGCCAGCCCGCCTTGCTTGCGGGGATGGCCCTCACGGGGTTATCAGCGCTCATGTGGTTTCGCATCCTGGCCACCCAGAGGCTCTCCACCTGCTACCCTCTGTTCGTGAGCCTTACGTATTCCTTCATCACGGTTGGAGCCGCGTACTTTCTGCACGAAAAAATGTCGGCGCAAAAATTGGTGGGACTGTTGGTCATTGTCGTCGGCATCACCACGGTGGCGCGCGGATAAGCGACGATGAACGCGGAACCGGCAAAGACACAATCCAACCCAGCTGCGGCGCGCCTGTTGGCAGGGCTTTCGGTAGTTGTGCCCGTCTATCGCAGCGAAGCCATTCTGCCGGAACTGGTCCGGCGGCTCGCGGCGGTTCTCCCGTCGATCGCGTCCCGCTACGAACTCGTGTTCGTCAACGACAGCAGCCCCGACGGCAGCTGGAGTGTGATTTCTCAACTGGCGGAGCAGCACCCGTGGATCCATGCCATCAACCTGATGCGCAATTACGGTCAGCACAACGCGTTGTTGTGCGGCATTCGGGCAGCCCGGTACGGCCTGATCGTCACCATGGATGACGATCTGCAGCATCCTCCGGAGGAGATCCCGAAACTGCTGGCGGTTTTGGACCAGGGCTACGACGTGGTGTATGGCAGGCCCGCCCAGGAACAGCACGGGATCATGCGCGACCTGGCATCGCTTACCACCAAGCTGGCTCTGCAGAACATGATGGGCGCCGAGATTGCGCGGCAAGTGAGCGCGTTCCGGGTGTTTCGCGCCGAAGTCGCGGGCGCGTTCACACACTACGAAGGATCATTTGTGTCGATCGACGTTCTGCTGACCTGGGGAACGAACCGCTTCGCGGCTACGCCGGTGCGCCACGAGCCGCGCGCGCAAGGCACTTCCGGATACACCTTTCGCAAGCTGGTCACGCACGCTCTCAATATGATGACCGGCTTCAGTACGAAGCCGCTGCAACTGGCCAGCCTGGTGGGGTTCGCCTTCACCTTGTTCGGTTTTGGTGTGCTGTGTTATGTGCTGATTCGATACTGGCTGCAGGGAACTCCGGTCCCGGGATTCCCGTTTCTGGCGTCCATCGTCGCGCTATTCTCGGGAGCGCAGCTGTTCGCGCTGGGAATCATCGGAGAGTACCTGGCGCGCATGCACTTCCGCTCGATGCAGAAGCCTCCGTATGTAGTGCGGGTGGATGTTGGCGGCTCGCGCGGGGACCGTCCGTGAAGTTCTCCATTCCATTTAACCGCCCGTGCCTTGCGGGAAACGAGTACAAGTACATCGCCGAGGCGATTGCGAATGGCCATGCGTCGGGCGATGGTCCTTTCACGCGGTCGTGTCACGAACTGCTGGAGCGCGAACTGCAAGCGCCCAAGGTGCTGCTGACGACCTCCTGCACACACGCCTTGGAGATGACGGCGATTCTGCTCGACTGTGGCCCGGGCGACGAAGTGATCATGCCTTCATTTAGCTTCGTCTCAACCGCGAACGCGTTCGCGTTGCGCGGGGCACAGCTGGTTTTTTCCGACATTCGTTCCGACACGCTGAATCTGGATGAGGCCAGGCTGGAATCGTTGATGACTCCAAGGACCAAAGCAATCGTCGTGGTGCATTACGCCGGTGTCGCTTGCGACATGGATGCCATCTGCGCGATTGCTCGCCGGCATCAACTTGCGATCGTCGAGGACAACGCCCACGCGCTCTTTGCCCGCTATAAGGGGAAGTACACGGGCACTTTCGGCGGCCTTGCGACGCAGAGCTTTCACGAAACCAAGAACGTGACGTGCGGCGAAGGGGGAGCGCTGGTGGTGAACGATCCAGCCCTGGCAGAGCGCGCGCTCATTGTGCGCGAGAAGGGCACCAACCGCAGCCAATTCTTCCGCGGCCAAGTCGACAAGTACACGTGGGTAGATATCGGGTCGAGCTATCTCCCGTCAGATCTGTTAGCCGCGTTTCTGCTGGCGCAGCTCGAGGGGCGGCACGAGATCCAGAGAAAAAGGCGCCGGATTTGGGAGTACTACCGTCAACATCTGGAAGGATGGGCCCAGGACCGAGCAGTGCGGCTGCCCGTTGTGCCGCCGGAATGCGAGCAGGCGTATCACATGTTTTACCTGATCCTGCCGTCACTCCAGCACCGCCAGGCACTGATTGCTCACCTCAAGGAGCAGGGAATTCTCAGCGTGTTTCACTATGTGCCGTTGCATTCGTCAGAGATGGGACGTAAATGTGCCGCGCGCGAGATGCAATGTCCGGTGACGGACGACATTAGCGTCCGGTTGCTGCGTTTACCTTTTTACAATGACCTGACCGAGGCCGAACTGGCGCGCGTGGTGGCGGCGGTAACTGCGTTTAGTGCTTGATCCCTGATCGCGAAAGAGGCCCACTGCTTGAACCCAGCCGACCAGGCAATTTGTACTTATCTCGAATGGGATTCCAGTTTTTTTGAATTGCGAATCGCCCGTTTGAACCGGTCCCGTCTGGACGACGCAGTTTTGAAAGAGACCCTGAGCTGGTGCCGGGCGAATCACATCGACTGCCTCTATTTTCTTGCGGATTCTGACGACGCCCGGACCTGTCGGATCGCCGACCGCAACGGGTTCTTCCAGGCCGATGTGCGCATGACATTCGAGCGCTCGCTCTCGCTGAACGATCTAATCCCTCCACCGGGCGGAAGCGTTCGTTTGGCCAGGGAAGAAGACTTCAGCGCGTTGCGCAGGATCGCCCGGGAAGGTCATCGCGACACTCGGTTTTATTTTGACGAGCACTTCGACCGGGCGAAATGCGATCTCCTGTACGAGACGTGGATTGAAAACAGCTTTAAGGGTTACGCTCAGGCCGTGTTGGTCGCGGAGGTCGAGGGCAAGGCTGTGGGGTACATCACCTGCCATCTTGACCGAGAACAATCGCAAATCGGGGTCGTGGGCGTGGCTGCCGGCTACCAAGGGGCGGGACTGGGAACAAAATTGGTGCAGCACTTTCTCGCCTGGTCGATTCGTGAGGGCGCGCGCAAGGCCAACGTCGTCACTCAGGGGCGCAACGTGGCGGCGCAGCGGCTCTATCAACGCAACGGCTTCGTGACCGCGTCGTTTCAGCTCTGGTATCACCGGTGGTCAACCGGCTAGCCCTTTCCCCCGATTATTTCCTGGGTTCTCCGGAATCCTGATGGGAGTACAATGGGTTTGCTTGCGGCCGCCCACTCCTGTTTGCGGCCGGTCGGCAGCAATCGGCATTTTCTTTCTTTCCTTTTAAGGTTGTCTGGGACTAATGGCAAGGTTCGTCCGAAGGAGGAGCCATGTCGCTCCCATTGCGTCGCCTGTCCGAAGTATCTCTATTCACGCTGCTGGTCGTGATTGTTTGTGCGTCGCCCCTGGTCGGGCAAGCCTCCCTGCCGAAGTACGACTTGACCACCGAGACCAAAATGAAGGGCACCGTGCAGGAACTGAAACTGCCGGAGAAGGGAAGCGAGAAAGACGGGGCCCACATTGTGGTAAAAAGCGGCGCTGACACTCTCGATGTGTACCTCTGCCCGAAATCATTCCTCGAAGACATGGGCTCAACAATCGCCAAGGGAGATGAGGTGAGCCTCACGGGTTCGAAGGTCAAGCAGGGTGGGGCCGACGTGATCCTGGCCCGCGAAGTCGTGAAGGGCAACGACACGCTCGTGCTCCGCGACGACAAGGGCAAGCCGGTTTGGAATTGGCATAAATGACCCTGGCTCGCTCGGCGTGGCACGGCCTTTGAAAGCCGCATAGCGCCGGTCCCCCCTTGGCGCTCCAGCCTCAAAGACCTGTAGACTCTTTCTGCAGTTCGCCGTCCAATACCATTCAAGCTGCCTTGGGAGAAGGGATGAGGATTCAGCGCGTTCTTGCGCTCTTGCTAATGTTGTCGTTGAGGGCGGCGGCGCAGGGTGACACTGCCCAGACTCCAGCCCAGACAGCCCCCAAGGTCGAAGAGGCAGGCCGGGCCGACGACCGGCTCAAAGCCGATGTGCTCCTGATCGTCGCGCATCCGGACGACGAGTCCGGCGTGTCAGCCTACCTCGCCCAGTTACTCGACCAGGGAAAGCGAGTTGCCGCGGTCTACTTGACGCGCGGTGAGGCTGGGCACAACAACATTGGCCGAGAGCGTGGGCCCTCCCTGGGCGCCTCCCGAGAGATGGAGTTGCGACATGCGCTGAATCAGCTCGGTGTACAGAACGTGTGGTTCCTGGGTGGAAAAGATACTCCCAGCCAGGATGTGCTCCAGTCGCTGGCGAACTGGGGCCATGGCGCCAGGCTGGAAGAAGTGGTGCGGATGGTCCGCCTTACGCGTCCCTCGGTGATCCTGACCTGGCTGCCCGGAATTTTCATCGGGGAAAATCATGGCGACCATCAAGCCGCCGGCGTGATCGCCGTGGAGGCTTTCGACATGGCAGGGGATCCGGCCGTGTTCCCCGCGCCGCTGGCGCAGGCCCGACACGTGAACGAGACGTTGCTGGAAGGGCTGCAACCCTGGCAACCGCAGAAAATCTACTTCTTCTCCGACGCCAGTGACGACAAACACATCAAGGGGAAAGGCCCGGAATATCCGACGACTGCCGTCTCTCCTACCCGCCACCTGCCCTACTGGCGAATCTCGATGGATACGTTCCGCTTTCATCTGACCCAGTACCGTTCCTACATCGAGAAAATGGGATCCATGAATGACGAGCAACTTGCCCAACTGGCAAGCGCCGATCAGGACAACTGGTCCACGCCGGTAGAGTTAATTTTTGGACGGTCGCTGGTGCCGAGTACGGTTACTGGAGACGTGTTCGAGGGCGTCCAGCAGCAGCCTCTCGTGTTTGAAAAGCTGCTGGCTCCCAATGCGAAAGAGCGCTCCGGCCTCGCCGTGGAGATCGGCGGACCCTGGAGTTTCTACGAGGACTTCCGGCCGGCTCACGATCTCGCCGAATTGCCGAAAGCGGACGTTCCCGAGATTGCAGTAGCGGCTGGGACCAACCTGCAGCTACCGATCATCATCCGCAATGACGACGCATCTCCCGCGGAGGTTGCGTTGACAACGACGCAACCGGAAGGGTGGACTCTGAAGAGCCCGCTGCCGCGTTACAAGTTGTCGCCGGGGGACGTTGCACACCTGGAAGTCGAATTCACGACACCGGCAAAGAAATCCGATCAGATCGGCGAAGTGACCTGCCGGGCTGAGTCTCGGGGGCGCGAGATCGGAACGGTCATACTGCGAGTTCGGCTTCGGTCGGGAGGCCTGCCTCAGTAATGCTGCGGGGGAATCCTTGGTCATCCGATGCCCAGTTCGTCCGGGGATTCGAGGGGGCTGCCGCAGCGCCTGCAGATGACGGCGGAACAATCCCCGCAGGTGAGGGGATCGGCTACCTCCTGCGCACACTTCGGGCAGTACAGCATCGCCGGTTGCTGCTCCGGTTGTGGCGTGGGCTGCGGGCTTGGTGCCATGAAGAGAGCGAATGTAGCATAGGAGTTGCACCGGAGTCGCGCGGGTGACGAACCGGTCCCGGATACGAGGGCTACCCTCCCCGAGAACTCGAAACGAAGTCGGACCTCCCATGACCGAAAGACCACTGACTCCAGACGAGAAGCTGCAACAAGAATTCAATCGCTGGGCCGAGGCCGGCGAAGGCGAGAAGATGGAGAACCATCATCTCGACATCACTGAGAAAACGATCCGGCGCATGAACCTGCGGCCGGGCGAGCGCGTGCTCGATCTCGGGTGCGGTTCCGGCTGGGCGACACGATTGCTGGCGAGGTTGGTGGCGGATGGTCCCGAAGGCTTTGGACAAGTCGTCGGTGTGGATGTGTCCGATGAGATGATTCGCGTGGCGCGAGCGGCGTCGAGGGACTTCGACAACATCATGTACGTTTGGGGATCGGCTACGCAGATTCCGTGGGAAGAGAATTTTTTCGACAAGATGCTATCGGTGGAGTCGTTCTACTACTACCCCGACCAGGAGCGCGCGCTCGCCGAGCTATTCCGGGTTATGGCGCCGCGGGGACGCTTGTTCATTCTGATTAACCTGTATAAAGACAATCCCTATTCTTTGCAGTGGGTCGACAAGCTGAAGGTTCCGGTGCACGTGCGCTCGGCCGCCGAGTACGTAGACCTCATGAAGAAGCACGCTTTTGAGAACGTGGAATGCGTGCAGATTCCCGACGACACCCCTACCCCGGACGACTACGTGACCAAGTCGTTCCACAGCTTAGACGATTTGAGGGCCTTCAAGAAAACCGGGGCGCTGCTGTTGATGGCGTCCAAGCCGGACTTCCGTACGCCTGCGCCGGGATACACCGTCTACTGAGAGACGAAGAGACGCGGTCGGACGCGTCTCTCGTTGCATTCCGGCAAGCCAAGCTCTATCAAACCAGGCTCAGATTCGGTCGTCGTCATCGTCCTTGTCATTCCGGTTCAGGTTCTTCGCCGGACTCAAGGGACGGTTGTCGTTCGCGTGGCGGATTTCAATGCGGCCGTTGACGTTACTCACGCGCACGTGGGGGCCGCCTCCGCCGAGTTCTCCCCGCAAGTCGTGCCCGACCCACTGGTGTTTCGTGACGGGGAGGCCGAAATCATCTGAGATCGATCCATTGACCGTGCTCGCCTCAAGTTCGGCTTTTGCGTCGGACGGGAGTGTCACCAACACGCTGGCGTTCACCGACGACACTTCCAGTGGAGAGGCAAGCCGGTCCATGTCGGCTTCCAGTTTTCCGTTCACGGTTGAGAGCTCTGCCCGGCCACCCAGCTTGCGCGCACTGAGCTGACCATTGACGCACGAGACTCGAACCTCGCCGTTGACTCCTTCAATGTCGAGGTTGCCATTGACCAGCTTGATCTCGTCGAGACGAACGTTGCGTGGCACGGTCAGTGTGTATTCCACGTTGGCCGGTTGGTCATGACCGTTGTCGTGCCAGAACGTGTGGTCGTGGCCGGGGTACTCGGTGCGGATCGACAGGGAATCTTTGCTCGAATCGATCTGGATCTTGGCTTCCGCGAGCCGCTCCTTGCTCCAGGCCCGCTTGATCGCATCGACCTTTACCTCATTGCGGTCCCAGGCGGTGATGTGCACCGGCCCGTTGATGTTCTCAAGTTCGACCCGGCCGTTGGAGGACAGGGGATAGGTCTGATGAAACTCCTCGGTCTGAGATCCCTCCCAGTCTGAGGCCTGAGCCTGCAGGGCGAGCATCAGGAATGCGGCGAGACTTCCAAGGATGGCGCCCAGCCAGGTAGCGCGTCGGCGAAGATGGGTCATAAATCCTCCCTGATGGGAGGTTAGACGAAACAACCCCGGTTTGGTGAGTCCCCCGAAGAAGATTGGAAGAACTCAAATCAGAGAGCTGAGAGCCTAAAGTTCAGAGCAGAACCAACCCCATCCGGATCCCCTGGGTCACGGCCTCAGTGCGGCTCGCGACTCCCAGCTTGGCCAGGATCGAGCTGATGTGGAATTTCACAGTGTGGTCGGAGATGCCGAGGCGGGTTGCGATCTCCTTGTTGCCGAAGCCCTCCGCCATCCAACGTAAGACCTCGACCTCGCGCGGGCTAAGTTCCTCCAGCTGTTCGAGAGCGCCCTCACCGTTTCCAGAGGGAGCGTACCTGGCAAGTTCCTTGGCCGTTCCGGCTTCCAACAGAACAAGGCCACTGACTACGGTGTGGATTGCCGTAAGGATTTCCTCGCCCGACGATTCGCGCGGAAGGATGGCTCGCACTCCGGCACGGAGAGCGCTGGCCGCCCAGCCGGGCTCCGGATCGTCGATCAACACGACGACCGGAATGTCCTCCTCCGCCAGCGATGCGATGGTCGCGATAAATTGGCGGTCCCCTGTGGCGATGTCTGCAAGAATTACATCCGACTGCATCTCATGCGCTCGGGCAACCATGCCCGCGGTGCCCGGGACAGAGCCCGAGAGTCGCAGGGAAGGATTCTCCTTTACCAGTGCCTCCAGACCGCCTCGCCGAACCGCGGAGGTGGCAACCACCAGGACTCGGGCTACGCCACCTCCATCTTTTTTCTTCGGCATCTGTCGGGTTACCTGGCCGGCCGGTCCTCAAGCATGATGGACAATTTGACCGGCGCCCCGCCACGGAGAACAGTTGCGTCGAGCTGTGCGCCGACCTTGAAGGTGGCAAGCAGTTCCTCGATATCACCGGTATCCTCGACCGGCTTGCCGTCGATCTCAGTGAGCACATCGCCGAGAAGGACCCCGACTTTCCCCGCCGGGCCTGATGGCTCCACGTGCACTACCAGCAGAGCCGCGTTCACGGTCGGCGTAACCTTTCCGCGCAGCGATTCGGGAACTGCGACCGGCTGCATCGCAAGTCCCAGGTAAGGCCGGGCAATGTGGCCTTTTTCGAGCAGTTCGTCGACAACACGGTTCACCGTGGAATTCGGAATGGTGACGGGGCGTCCCCGGCTCACGCCGTGAGTATTGATGCCGACTACCTTGCCCTGCGCGTTGACGAGAGGACCTCCGGAGAAGCCCGGGTAAAGTTCGAGATCGAGACGAATGTGCTGGTCTATCCGTCCGCCGCGGCGCGGCCGCCATTCGCCACTCAGGCCGCCGATGATTCCGGCGCTTGCTACGAGGTGCGTGCTACGAGAGCGGCCTAACGCCAGTGCGATGTGGCCAAGCTTCTGTGCACTGTCGGCGAACGCGGGAAGCGGCACCGCCGTGGCATCGGCGAACTTCAGGATTGCAAGATCGGTACTCGGGTCACGCCCCGCAAGGCTGGCCTTGATAGCGTTGCCGCCTTCAAGCACGACCGTGATGTCTTCCTCGCGACGGATGGTGTGGTCCGCAGTCACGATGACTCCTCTACGCCATTGGATGCCGCTGGAAGGCATCCAGCGTCTGCCGTAGATGGCCACGACCGATGGGCCAACTGCTTCCGCCGCCGCTGCAAAGTCGTTCGATAGTGTTTCCAGTACTGACGCCATTTACTTTCTCCCTATGCACGTTGCGAATCTCGTCGAGTGCAGCTCCAGCATGGCGGAAAGTAATCTCGCGCGCACCGGCCAAACGGCTAGGTGGAGACTGGACAAGTGAGCGAGTGGCGGCATGAATAGAAATTGTCGAACGCGCAGAGCGCGGGAGAACTTGATACGTTCGAGAACGTGCAGCGCGAGAAAGCGTACATGTACTCAAGTGAATGCTGTCTTCCTGAGATGTACTAACAGAACCTTGTTGCGTGATTAGTTCGAGACTAAGTTGCCTGAAAGCTTGCAATACCTGTGGTCTGGTGAATGAGATCGACCTGAGATCTTCTTAGCGCCCTCGAGTGGTTGCGTTTACGTTCGTGCGTGAACCCCACCCATATTCAGGTCGCGTTCGTCCGAAGCCAGGGACGAGTTCGCTTTCGCTCCCGAACAATTGACCTTACACGCTTGGAGTGTCTCCAACTCCGCCGATGGAGGAGTGTCATGAAATTCCGGAGTCTCATTGCTCGCTACGTGTGCCTGATCGTCTTCGTGGTCCCTCCGGGGATAGTCGCGGCGCAAACCGCAACACCTAATCCGAACTGCACGTTAATCGTGCCCACCAACCCTCTCTCCGCCGAGGGACTGGCAACGCCCTACCAGCTGCTGGCCACAGATCCGGCAGCGGGCGATTGCCACGAAGCGAACACGAGTCAATCGGCGTTCGTGCAGGCGGCCGTGCTCGATCCGGCCAGCGGCCAGATTTCCGTCTATAACCCGCTGGTGGTGGACCAAGGAGCGACGCCGGCCGCGCCTCCCGTGATTCCAAACCTGCCAGCAAATGCGATCGTCGCGCTTTGGTTCGGCTACAACGGCAATATCTTGACGCTGCAGGGAGGGGATGGGGTGCTTGCCGGCGCAAATTGCGTGAACGGAGCCGACGGCGGACACTTCGGACAGTTCGCCTACTGCAACGCGCCACCTTTCTTCAAAGCGGCCCACCGTGCGATCCGCAGCGGGCAACTGACGATTCCGCCACTCGGTGTCGCGGCCGATGGCCGGCCCTGTCCTACGGTGCGCGACTTCTTTGTGGTTGACCAGGATCAAAGCGACAACCTGCCCATCAGCTACCTGGTGACCGACAGCGGCATGGCGCAAAGGACTCAAGCCAACCTGGCCCAGTTCCCGAGCGCGACGAGCCTGGGAAACCCCAGCGACAACCGACTGGTCGACGTCGCCCTCGACGGAGCCTTGGGCTGCACTCCGTGGAAGGTCCCCGACCTCGCAGATCCGGGACAGATGGTGCCCGCGCTTCCACTAAACGAACTGATGGCCAGAGCGCGGCAAGCATCGCCGGTCGCGCTGGTGCCGCTCGGCGATCCCATGGCGCTTAACAACGGGGCGCCGGACCTGACAAAAGTAAATGCATACCGGCGCGGCGTTGACCAGCCGCAGGCTGGTTACAACTTCGAGGCCGACACGGCACGCTATTGCCGCCACATGCTGCGGATGGCGCCGGCCCGAATGCTGCAGGATCAAGCCTTTCTGATGCCGGACGCGACGCATCCCACGCGAGGCCTGTCGCCGGATCCGGCCGCAGCCGACACGCTGTTCCTTTTCCTCGCACAACGCTTCGTAGCGAGCTACGACATCCTGGGGTGCGCGACCCTGCTGAACCTGCCTGACCCCATTTCCGTGACGACAGATGCGCAAGGCGTCACCATCGGGGCCTCGATTGACATGTCGGCGATAACCCAGGGCCGGCAGCGCCTCGCGAGTTCTGAGCAGTCGGATCGATCGTGTGACGATGCGGGCCGAGCAGCGTCGGCAACGGAGTAATGGATAGAGGGCATTGTCAGTGAGCGGCGTTGCGCAGTCGTACCTCCCCCCGCACGCCCCTTCGCTGGTCACTTTGGATGCGGAGGCGGAAGTCATTTGCGGAGTTATGGGCTCCTCATACTTTTCTTGATCGGGTGTCAGATGATGCTGGGCGCGTCCACCGGGCAGGCGGCCTCTTCCGCGGCCACACAGAATCCGCATGGCCCACTAAAGGCTCCGTGCGAGAACTGCCACACCGCCTCGGCGTGGATGCCGATCCGCAAGAATCCAGAGTTTGATCACGGAAAGACGGACTATCCCTTGCGAGGCATGCACGTGGATGTTCCCTGCCAGGAGTGCCATGTCGATCGCGTGTTTGCCAACGTCGGACGCCAATGCCAGGACTGTCACGCCGACATCCATCGCCGGAAGAATGGCGCCGAATGCGATCTGTGCCACCGGGTCAATGGCTGGCAAGTGTCGGTGCACAACATCAATGAGCATCAGGACCGGTTTCCGCTGATTGGGGCTCACGCCATGGTGGACTGCTACTCGTGTCACAAGGTTGGAACCGTGGGAAAGTTCAATCGCCAGGGCTTGTCGACCGAATGTATCAGCTGCCACTTGAAAGCGTTTCAGAAGGCAGCTTCGCCCAATCACCAGGCGCTGGGCTTCTCCACCGATTGCCGCCAGTGCCACAACCTGGATAGCTGGATGGTCCCGGCATCTTTCCGAACGAAGATGCGAAGGTAAAGCTGCACTGCGGATAGTTCTCGAAAATTCATGAAGGTGAAGCGATGAGGGCCCTGGTTGCGTTGTGTTGGTTCTTTGCTTTCTCCGCCACGGTGGTTGCGCAGGCTGCGAGTGGCGGAGCAGCTGAGATTCGCGACGTGAAAGTTAGCTCGAGGGGCGACACGGTCACGATCGATGTCAGCCTGACCGAGGCCGTGATTCCTGACGTGATCATTTTGACCGGGCCGGACCGCCTGGTCCTGCAACTTCCGAACACCGCGGCGCCGAAGAAGCAACAAGGCGTGAGCGTGAACCAGAACGGCGTGAAAGGAGTGCGGGTGGGCCTGAACCAGGCCGCTCCCCCAATCGCGCGCGTGGTGGTGGACCTGAAGACTGCACATCCGTACGCAATCGCAATGAAAGGGAGCAAGATTACGCTCACGGTGTTGCCTGTCCCGGCCGCGGATCGACCGAGTGAGCTGCATGGTGCGTCGAACACCGAGGGATCGACGGTCGCGCAATTGTCGCACCGGCAGGCTAATCGGGGCCTTTCGTGGTCGTCGACCGGCGGGTCTACAGCCGCAGCACCACGCCAACCGAGCAAAAGTCTGCGCACCGCCTTCATGATCAAGTACGTCGCCGAGGGGGCGGCCTATCTGAATGGGGGACGAAGTTCTGGCCTGGCCCCCGGCATGAAACTGGCTGTGCGCGATCCCGCCGCGCGGACCACAGGCGGCGCGGACAATCGAGATTGGGTGATCGCGGAACTCAATGTCATTTCCGTCGCGCAAAACTCAGCGGTGACCGAGATCCGTCCGGTCAAGCGCGCCGTGAAAATCGGGGATTGGGCGTTTCTGTCCCCGGAAGATATCGCCAGAATCGCGGCAGACCGTGCCTCGAAGGCGGCGGCCAGACGTGCCACCGGCAGTGCGTTTATGGCCAACAACTTGACCGCGACTCCGATACCCGGCGCCGGGTCGAACTCGCTCTCGCCCGAGGACGTCCGGTCGCGGGCGCGAATCGGACTCGACTACAGCAGCATCCGCGGCAGCGGGGCGACTCCGGGGGCGAGCACCCAGCGCGGCATGAACATTCGCGCCGACATGACCAACATCGCAGGTACGCACTGGAACCTGCAGGGCTACTGGCGAGGAAGACTCACCACCGATTCCGAAGCGCTTGAGAACACCATGCAGGACTACCTGGATAGGACCTACACCATCCAGCTCTTCTACGACAACCCCGAGTCGAAGTGGCTGGGCGGAATCGGCCGGCTCTATTTGCCGTGGGCGATCAGTCTCGACACCATTGACGGTGGCTACCTTGGACGCAGGATTGGCCGCCGCGTGATTGCCGGAGTCTTTGCGGGCACGACGCCGGATCCCGCTTCCTGGCACCACAACCCCGATGGGCGAATCGCAGGATCGTTCGTGAACTTCGAGGGCGGCAACTACGATGCGCTCCACTACACCAGCACCGCCGGAGTTGCCCTGAGCACCGTGAGATGGAAACTGGATCGCCCCTACCTGTTTCTCGAAAATGCGCTGTCTTACTCGAAATATTTTTCTGTCTATCACTCTTTCATCGTCGACGACCCGCAAGGAGTGACGACCGATGGGATCCGGCCTGGGGCCGGGGTCAGCCGTAGTTATCTAACCGTGCATGTGCAGCCCTACTCGAGGATTTCCTTCGACATCTACCACAACTACTTCCGAGACGTTCCCACCGCCGCGACCCAGCTTGTGGGCACGGGCCTGGTCGACAAGTTGCTCTACCAAGGTCTGAATGTGGGCGTGCGCGTGGAGCCGGTGCGCCATTTCTTCGTGTATACGACCCTGGGACGAAGCGACAGCACGGGCGACACTCGGCGGAGCCTGAACCAGATGTACGGGGTCACTTGGAGCGAAATTGGGCATTCTGGATTTCGTGCCGATGTGCACTACTCCAGGTTTGATAGTTCTTTTGCCCGGGGGGACTACCGGATACTGTCTCTTTCACGGCAGCTCGGGAACCGGATGGCCTGGGACACACAAGTCGGCCAGCAAAGCCTGCTTTCTACATTTGCAGCCAACAGCCGATCGCTATTCATCGATAGTTCGTTCGACACCAACCTGAGCACTCACACTTACATCCAAAGCGGCTACACGGTTGAGCGCGGCAACCAATTGAACTATGACCAGTGGTATGTGAGCCTCGGGTATCGATTCGACGTTAGAGGACCGAACGCGTTTTCGCACGGGATTCCCGGCGGATCCGTTCCGCACCGTTGACGTCAGGTACCGCTCGACACGCGAACGCCCAGGCGAGTTTGCAGTTGCTTCCGATAGCTCCGGCTCAAGCGCAGCCTGGTTCCATTCTCGAGAAGCACTTCCTGTTCGCCGTCCTCGCTGGACTTGAGACCGCGAACCCGTTCGAGATTCACGATGGTCGAGCGGTGAATCCGGCAGAAAAGGGCTGGATCCAGTTCTCGATCCAGATCGTTCATGCTGCGGCGTAACAGGTGAGACTGCGCTCCGACGTGAAGGCAGGCGTAATAGTCCGCGGCTTCAATCCAATCAATGTCGGAGAGTTTCAGAAACAAGACCTGCCCGACACTTTTGATCACCAGGCGATCGTTTCGCTGCGCCCCATTCTTTGCGTGGCCGATTCTGTCCTTGGCTCGCCCCAGCGCGCGCTCGAAACGCGCATTGTCGAACGGCTTCAGCAGGTAGTCGAGCGCCCCGGCCTCGAAGGCCCGCAGCGCATACTGATCGAAGGCGGTGACGAAAACAACGGCCTCAGGCAAGCCCGCGCCCAGTAGTTCGAGGACGTCGAAACCATCGCACTCTGGCATCTGCACGTCGAGGAAGACGAGGTCCGGTTTCTGGCTGCGTATCTGCTCCAAGCCTTCCATCCCGGAGCCGCATTCGCCGACGATTTCTACCTCCGGATCGGCACGCAAGAGCACGGTCAGGTTGCTCCGGGCGAGAGGTTCGTCGTCTACGATGAGCGTGCGGATTTTGGCGGCACGTCTTGTTCCCGGCACGAATTAACCCTTCCGGAAGGGCACGGAGACCGAAGCCTCCACGCCGCCGGGTTCGTGATTTCGCAGGCTCAAACTGCAGGCGTCCCCGTAGAGGCCCTGCAGCCGTGTGCGCACATTGGAGATGCCGATACCGGAGCGCGTCTCGTCCCAATCGTTCGGTAACTTCGGGCCGTCATTGTAGACGCTCAATGTGAGCCGCCCGTTGTCGCGCACGGCGGCGATCCGGATCAATCCCCCCTGCGCGCGTTTTGCAATCCCGTGTTTGATTGCATTCTCGACCATGGGCTGGAGAATGAGGCTGGGAACCTGCGCAGCAAAGAGTTCCTCAGGCACGTCCAGGCTCAGCTGGAGGCGATCCGCGAACCGCGCCTTCTGGATGTCGAGGTACCTCCTAACAAACTCCATTTCCTCCCCCAGCGGCACCTGTTGCTTGCTGGAATCGTCGAGCACGCGCCGCAGGAAATCGCTGAGTCCGACGATCATGTTCACCGCGGCGTCATTTCTTTTCTCGCGCACCAGGCCTGCGATGGCGTTCAGAGCATTGAACAAAAAATGCGGTTCGATCTGGCGGCGGACGGCCTCAAGTTGCGCCTTGGAAAGCTGTTCGTTGAGCCGGGCAGTCTCGGCCCGCTGCAGGCCCAGCCGTTCGCGCGAGTCGAGAATGTAGCTCACCGCGAGGATGGAGCCGTACAGGATTACGAACGATAAGAATCCGCCGTAGAACCGGTCGAACCAGAGCTGTCGGAATGGCCCGGGGCCAGGCGACTTCGCCCAAGGGTTCAACATTGTTTCCAGCCACGCGGACCACGCCGCTGAAACCATGCCGATGTCAGTACACGCAAAAAGGTGAATGAGCCACGTGGAAACGGGCTGCAACCGCACCGGCGGGTATCGCCGCCCAAGCCGCAGCACGATCGGCGTTGCCAGGGACCAGGGTAACCACGAGAGTGTCAGCGTGACGAACAGCTCGGTCCAGGCGTGATGCATGCCTTCCGCACGCATGACAACAACGGTCTGGGTCGCGTCAAACAGACCCACGCCCAGCCAGATTGATGCGATCCAGAACCAGGGCGGTGGCGGATGCTTAATCGGGGGCCCGTCCATATGAGAATCGTAGTCCAGGGCCGCTCAAATCCATCCCAAAATGCAGCCACCAGTCTGCTCGATGCAGGCAGCGGGCTGGCAAGCGGCACCCATCGGCTTGATACTAGTGCCATGCTTACGAAAATCACAAGCGTCCTGCTTGCCGTTGTCGTCCTGTTTTCTGCAGCCGCCTTCCGCCAGACCGCGACCCCGTCCAATTGGGGTCCGCAATATACCTCCGACGGCCAACTCAAGTTCCCGGAGGAATATCGGCAGTGGGTCTATCTGACGTCGGGATTCGACATGAGCTACAACCCAGCCATGGCCATGGACCACCACATGTTCGACAACGTCTTTGTGAATCCCGAGTCCTACAAGGCCTTTGTGGAGACCGGTACCTGGCCCGACAAGACCATGCTGGTGCTGGAAGTCCGCGCCGGAAAGAACAAGGGCTCGATCAACCAGGCTGGACATTACCAGGACACCGACGTGATGGGGCGCGAGCTGCACGTAAAGGACGAGGCGCGCTTCCCAGGCAAGTGGGCTTTCTTTGGGTTTGACGAAGCGAAAACCGCCAAAATGGTTCCCTTGGCCGCTGAATGCTATACCTGCCACTCCGCCCGCGCGGCCGTGGATACCACGTTCGTCCAGTTTTACCCAACCCTGCTTCCGATCGCCAAAAGCAAGGGTACGCTCTCGGCTTCCTACCAGAAAGAAACGGCAGCCGCCAAGTAAACCGCCTTTGGGGCGTTAATAAGGTGAATTCTGTGGTCCTTCTGGCCCATCGCACGACCCGTACAGGTCCTTCCGTAACCTATTTCTGCTGGTTACTCCGCCCCATACTCTGTAGGTAAGATGAACGCCCTCCCCCAACTGGACTCCAAGCCACGCGTCCCGCGCCTGCGGTTCGAAAACAGCACTCCGGCGGTCCTGCGGTTCCACGACGGCCAGCGCATTTCGGGTGAATTGCAGGTGGTTTCTCTCACCGGCGGCCTGCTCTCGTTGCCCACTCCATTGACCCAGGGATCGAGGGTCAAGGTCATGTTCGTGACCGACGCCGGATCGGTACTGGGCGCGGCAGAAATGCTAAGCCCCGTCAGCAGCACCCAGCAACCCTTCCGCTTCGTCTCGCTCGCCGTGCAAGACCGGCGCCGCCTCGAGTCCATCATTCCAGTGTCGGTCTATCACGACATCACTGAGCCAGACTGGATGAAGAAGCTCAGGGCGGTATCGGAGGATCGTTACGCGCCACCGCCGTCGCGCGTCAAACTGGCCGTGCTGGCGGTTAGCTTAATGGCTCTTGGCTTGGCTGGGGCTACCTTTTTCCTCCACGTCCCGTTGTTGAAGTGGATTGGAAAATAGCGGGTGGTGCCCGGAAAACATGATGCACTCCATCAACACCCGGCGATGGCCGCGCTTCCACGTGCACTTGCCCGTGCTCATCGCCGCGGACGCCGGTCAATCCAACGTCCTCGTACCGGGCCTGGTCAGTGAGATTAGCCGCCGGGGGATGGAACTCTACGGCGGAGTTCAGCGGCGGCCCGGGGAATTGATGGAAGTCGAGTTCCGCACCGGGAGGATGCGCGTTGCAGGCGTGGTACGCAACCGTTCTGGCTACTGCTTTGGGCTCGAATTCCTGAACATCGCGACCCCTAGCCAGGCCCCTACACCAGTGCTGCCGTCGGGGCAAGCGCTTCCTCCGGGTATGCCCGCAAACGATTCGACCATGACGCTTGACGCGGATGTGGCTCCCACCGAGGATACGTACGCAGAACTCTTCATTGAGAGACACGAAGCCTACCTGCACGACATGCAGCGCACCATCGCGCGGCTTCGCGAGAAGACTTTGGAGATCCGGCAGTTTCGACTGGAGATGGAACTTCTGTTGCGGGGAGAGTTAGGCCAACACTAGGGCCGTGTCTAGTGTCGGCACACCTTTGCCATCTGAAGCCGAAGCCGCACGGGAACCAAAAGTTCCGGCACCTTGTGATCTGAATCACTGAACAGGGAGTTTGCGTTTCGGTAGGCTCACGTCGCGCCGATAGATCCTCTTTTTCTAGTCTGTCAGGCTACTCAAGTGGAGCCGTTCGGAACCGAATCCTACTAGGCAGGGTCTATCGACGCAAATTAAGCATGTTCCTTCTCACAAATTAAACAAGTGTGCCTCGCCGACAGCGGGGCATTTTCTTTGCCCCGCTCACATTTCCTGCCTTATACCTCAATTTGGACTAGTTTATCCAAAAGTTAGCAACCAGAAAGGCGGCGGTCCAGCATCGACTTTCATTTCTTCTTGACGTCATTCCGGCTTTGTATAGTATGACCGCGCTCATCGCGACCATGCCAGCTCGTCTCCGCTGAGCGTCGTTCATGGCCTACGCGTCCGTCGCTCCGACAATCACAGCTTGGGCGGCCAAGCACACGCTCCAAATCTACACGAAATACCGCGACGAAGAAGTTCGTTCGGTTGACTTGGTCGGTACGAACGGTCGCAAATGCCGAGCTTTGGATCGATGCTCCTGACAAAAGCGGAAACATCCGAGTGCATGTGTGGGATTACAAGAACCGGCGAGAGGATTACAAAGCAACGGTGGCTGATCTGGCTCGATGCCTTGAACAGGGGTACGCGATCGCAATGGAGTGGCTCGGCTGAGTAGCCCTATCCCGCAAGCCGTTTGACACCCGCTTCCACCGCGCCCTAGACTGAAGGCCGGGTCTTGCGCTCCACAGAGGATGCATGAGCTGGCTCCAGAACAAGTTTGAAAAGAACTTCCTGATCACCACGGTCGACTACGTGTTCAATTGGGCGCGGAAATCCGCCGTCTGGCCCATGACCTTTGGCTTGGCGTGCTGCGCGATTGAGATGATTGCGTCGTCGACGGCGCGCTTCGATATCGCGCGTTTCGGGTCGGAGGTCTTCCGGCCCAGCCCGCGCCAAGCTGACCTGATGATCGTTTCCGGCACGGTGACGTTGAAGATGGCGCCGGTGGTCAAGCGCATCTATGACCAGATGCCCGAGCCGAAGTGGGTGATCTCGATGGGCGCCTGCTCATCGGTGGGCGGGCCGTTCAATACCTACGCGGTACTGCAGGGCGTCGACAAGATCGTGCCGGTGGATGTCTACGTGATCGGGTGCCCGCCGCGGCCGGAGAATCTCTTCTACGCGCTGCTCAAGCTGCAAGACAAGATCGACACTATGACCCTGGCCAAGAAGCCCACCGAAGTGCGCCTGCAGGAAGACATGGTGGAGAACTTCAAGCGGCAGGTGATGATCGCACAGACGCTGCAGCCCAAATAGCCGTCAGCTCTCAGCCATCAGCTTTTAGCGAGAACCGCGTAGGGAAAGACGCCTCGTCTGTCCAGCCGAGCGCAGCTCGGCCGAGAAATCTGAAGGCTGACAGCTGAGAGCTATGTTTATCAAACTCGCCTCCCAATCCGAACTTCCTCCCGCCAACGAAGCCAAAGAATTTCCCTGCGGCGACAAGGTCATCTGCGTCGCCAACGTCAACGGGACGATCACCGCGATGGATAACGTCTGCCTGCACCGCGGCGGTCCGCTCGGGCAGGGGGTGATTGAGAGGGGCAAAGTGGTTTGCCCATGGCACGGCTGGGCGTGGGACCCGCACACCGGACAGGCGGGGGACAATCCGAACGTGAAGGTCGCCGTGTATCCGCTGAAGATTGAAAATGGCGAGGTTCTGGTCGAGATCTGAGCAGCGCCGGCGTCTCGCCGGCTGTCAGCAGGGCGCCGCGCCCTCGCACCCTCGCTCCATCTACCCCAAATACTTCAAGAAATGTCCGGAGGTGGTCTCGAACCCCGGGAATACCTGATCCATCCGCTCATTCCCCAAATGCCGCGCCACCGCCTCTCCGAGCACGCGGCGGAAGTCGGTCGTCACCGCTAAGTCGCGGCCTTCGTAGAGTTGCGACTGGTCTAGCCCCGGCCACTGTCCGTAGACTTTGCCGCCCTTCACCGGGCCCCCCATGACGAACATTACGTTCGCGTGGCCGTGGTCGGTGCCGCGGTTGCCATTCTCGCGCACGGTGCGGCCGAACTCCGACATCGTGACAATTACCGTGTCCTCGGCAAGGTCGCCGAGATCGGTCCAGAGCGCCGCCAGCGATTGCGAGAAGTCGCGCAGAACATTTGCAATCTGGCCCTGGGTGCTGCCTTCATTGACGTGGTGATCCCAACCGCCAATATCGGCGAACGCGACCTGCACGCCCAGGTCCGCCTTGATCAGTTGCGCGAGTTGCTTGAGGCTGTCGCCGAAGCGGCCGCGAGCGTAATCCGCACCCGGAGCAGGCTGGTACTTCGCCGGGTCCGCGGCCTTCAGCATCTTCACCGCGTCAAAAGTCTCGTGCCCCGTGCCGTGCAGCACCGAGTCGACTGACTGGTCGTACATCGCTTCAAAGGTGTTAGCGATCGGAGTGGCATTCGGGTTCCTGCCGCCCACGCCGAAATCGTTGATGTTGTTGACCGCGACCGCCGGTTCAGCTCCCGTAAGAATTCGTGGAAGCGCCGGGCCCAGCGCGATCGCGCGGAACGCGGACCTGTCGGTGGGCGCGGGCAGGGAATGGATCGTCCGGTTCAGCCAGCCGTCGTTTGTGGCCTTCAAGCCAGGCGTGCCCGATTCCATGAAGTCCTGCGCGTCGAAGTGCGAGCGGGTGGGATCGGGCGAGCCAGCCGCATGCACGATTGCAAGATGACGCTGTTTCCAGAGCGGCTGGAATGACGACATCGCGGGGTGGAGGCCGAAGAACCCGTCAAGGTCGATCACCTGGTTGCGCGGGATGTTGATGCTGGGCCGCATCGCGTAGTAGGCGCGCTCGGCGTGAGGAACGACGATATTGAGTCCGTCGGCCGCGCCGCGCTGGAAGATCACGACCAGGCGTTTGGGTCTCGTGCCAGGTTGGACCGCCCCGAAAGCGGCCCGAGTCAGGAAACTCGGGATCGCAGTGGTCCCGACGACGGCCAAAGCGCTGTTGCGAAGAAATACGCGACGAGTAATCGACATAAGAAAACTCCAGATCTACGGCTATCAGCCATCAGCTCTCAGCCATCAGCTCTCAGCCGTTAGCGACCCCAATCTAAGGTTGTCGCTGACGACTCACGACTAGCGACTGACGACTGCTTTTTCTCATCTTCTCTGAAACTCCGGCGAACCCAAAATCAGGCCCGCGATCGTGCCGGTGGCTGAAGCCGGAGGCCCCGGCTTCTCATTCTTGCGTACCGCCGTCGGCTTAACCCCGGCCGCCGTCTGGGCCTGATTCTCAAGTTCGTTGGCGATCGCCTCGTGCGTTTGTTTCGAAATGTCTCCCGCGAGCAACGAACCTTCAAGCGAAGCCAGCGCCCGCGCGGAATCCGCCGGTGTGCCAGGCGGCGCGTTCGCCAGGCGGTCCGCGTCGACCTGAATGCCTTTGATTCTTCCGGCCATTAGTGCCACCGAGAAGTTCATGCGGCCCAACAGTGCCGACGAGTTTACCCACGCCTCCGACTTCATCGAGTACCCAGTCGGGGGCTGCATGCCGTACAGGGGCATGCCCAGCGTGTTCAATTGGCGCGCCAGCGGCATCGCGTCGGTCACGTCCGCGCCAGTAGCTCGCACGGCCGACACCACGAATTCCAGTGGTGTTTTCATCTTGGCGCGATAGACGTCGTCGCTCCAGAACTCGGGCGAAGTGAACATAGTCTGCAACACCTCGCGGATCTCGCCTTTCTTCTTCAGGAAGGTTTGCGCCATACGATCCACCAGCGCGGGCGGAGGATCGTCGGAGACGAATCGCATCGCCAGCTTAGTACAGATAAAGTGCGCGGTCGAAGGATGGTGCGCCAGCAGACGCAACACCTCCATACCTTCCTTTTCGCCGTGCTGTTTGATCTTGTGGCCCAGGACGATCTTGGTCCCCGGCTCGTGCATGCGTTCCTCGAACTTGAAGCCGCCGCCTTTCTGCGGCTGATCGATGGTCCAACCCGTCAGCACCCGGGCGACTTCCGTGACGTCGCTCTGGGAGTAGCCACCATTTACCCCAAGCGTGTGGAGTTCCATCAGTTCGCGGCCGTAGTTCTCGTTCAATCCGCTCGTGCGTTTGCCTTTGCCCCTCACCTGCCGGGGAGGCGGAGGGAAGCGGCGGCGGCCATAGTAGTTCGGATTCCTGCGGATACCCAGCGCGACGTCCGATTCCGGACCCACGCTCAGCCAGTTGTCCAGGTAAAACAGCATCGCAGGACTCTTGGCGGTGGCCACCAGCAGATCCTCGAACTTGCCTAATGCATGGGGACGGATCACGTCCCGCTCGTAACTGGTCACCAGGTAGCGGTCGGCGCCCTTACCAAGAAAAACGTTGAAGTGGTTGAACCAGAAATCCGTCATTACTTCGTCGAGCTGGCGCTCGCTGTAAATGGCGCGCAGCAGCTTCGCTTGCATCAGTTCGTCGCCAACTACCTGCTGCGGATTCTTCAACGCCAAGAGCGCTTCTTTTTGCTTCGGGTTCATGCCCTCCATGAACTGGTCGGCTTTCGGACCTTTGAGCGAGGTCGAGAGGGCGCGCTGTTCTTCGGGCGACATTTGCAGGACTTCCTTCATACGCTCGTCAGCAGGTTTGTCCAGCAGTTCCTGCGCCTTCAGGTCGGCGTAGAGGTGGTCTTCGCGGCGCTGCGCCTCTTGCTCGTCGGTGAGCTTGCTTGTCCGTGCGGATGTGTTGTCGTTCGTCGGCGCCGCACTGGCGCCTGTCGCCTGATCACCGCCCGCGTTCGCTGCCGTCGGCACGGGACTTGCAGCAGCCGCTTCCTGCTTGCGTTCGTTCCTTTCCTGTAGCCGCTCGATCTGCGCCTGGTAGACCGCGCGTTTGACCGGATCGGACGGCATCGGACGCTTTCCGTCCATCACCGCTTTGATCATCTGTTCGTTGGGAAAGTTCTCGACGATCTCGCGAGTGTCCATGTGCAGCGTACGGAAAGGAGTTAGGCGGGCGTCGAGTGCGCTGTCGTTAATCTTGTCCAGGTGAAGCTGCAGGTCGATCCACTTGTCCACGCCCATCGCCGCTACCCGATCGACGTCTCCGGGCCGAGGACCAAAGGTCAAACGCTGCAGTGCGTGCAGCGCTCGCTTCTGCTCGTTCATCTGGGTGACGACAGGGGGCTTCTTCTTTGCGGAAGACAGAACCGTCAAGCCGGCCAAGCTCAGAGTGACCAAGATTGCGGGGAGTACCAGATGTCGGCATGGGAACGGCATGGCTATCCACCGGTAGAGCGGCGTTCTTGGAATTATCAACCCCGCGCGGCCATTAAAGTTGCGCAAAGAACTTCCTGTAACATATTAAGAATCAATATATTAGGAAGATGGCGACGGCGGGGTGAGGATAAGGCGGCCCCGGCTCACCTTGTGCTGCAAGCTCGCGGCCAGCACGTCGATGTCGGTCGGGGCGATATTGACCGCCACGTGGTCGTTAAGCAGGGAAGTGCGACTGCTACCCACGGAATCGCGGCGCACTTGAATGAGCAGGGCCTGCACTGCGCTCGGATCGTATTTCTCCGGAGCTAGCCGGACCAGTTCGCTGAGAGTGCCACCCACCGTCAACGGCTCGCGATAGGGGCGCATGCTGGTCATTGCATCGAAGGTGTCGGCCAGGCCGATGATGCGGGCGGCCATCGGTACCTCCGACATCAGCAGGCCATCGGGATACCCTGAACCATCGGCGCGCTCGTGGTGCCAGCGCACGATCTCGGGAATCTTGGGCCAGGGAAACTGAATCCCGCTGACAATCTGGTGACCGACAACCGTGTGATCCGCCATCGCACGGAACTCGTCCGGATCGAGTGCGCTCGGTTTCCCGAACAGATGCTTATCCACCGCTACCTTGCCGATGTCGTGCAGATATCCGGCGGAGCGCAGAGCTGCCACCTCGTTCGCATCAAGCCCCATGGCTTCTCCGATGGCGGCCGCGTAGCGAGCCACGCGCAGAGAATGTCCGTGAATGTTGACGTGCTTAACGTCGATCGCGGCGGCAAAGGCTTCCAGCGCGTTGTCGTAGAAGCCGTGCAGCGAGGCCAGCAGGCGAAGATTTTCCGAGACGCGTTGGGTCAGTGTCTGCGTCAGGGTGTGATTATGGACCGCGAGCGCGACATAGCTGCACAGCAGGTTAAGGGCATCGAGTTCGTCGTCCTCATACAACGCGTCGCCCTCGCGACGGCCCAGCGCGAGCAACCCTGCGAGTTTTCCCGCCGCCTTGAGCGGGGCGACACACTTGAAAAGCTCCGGCGCCACGTTGCCATTCGAGCTGAAGAAAACGTCGTAGGTGGTCTCGTTCAGAACGACGGGACCACGCCCGGTGGTTAACGCATGCACATGTCTCGGGAGCAGTGGTACGACCGCCGGTTCGGGAAGCAGGGCGAATCCGCGAGCTGCGACTGAGGTGAGGAGCGAGGGCTTGTCGCTGAACGTGAAGAGCGCACCCTCACGGGCGCTTGCCGCCTCCATCAGGGCGGCGAGCATGAGTTGCGCAGTCTGGGGAAAGTCGCGCTCCGCTGTCAGTTCGGGACCGAGGTCCGACAGCGCTTCCACCGTGCGCAACAAACGCCGCAGATTGTTTCGTGGCACTGCCAATTTATTCGGGGCAGCGAAAAACCAGAGCAAATTGAGATTACCATGCCGAAAAATCGGCCGAAGAAGAGGTTGTTGGTTAGTTTGGTGCGGGAGGGCAACCCTTGGCAGGTAGCCGTTGGCTCAAGGTTTATCCATAGCAGGCCCTCTGGGACAAGCTCTCGCTTCGGAAACCTGGGTGTGCACGTTTGTGCTCAGAAGTGCTCGCGCAATTGGCCAAACTTCTCCACCGTTAGCAGACGACTTGGCGGCGTGGGTTGGGCGACTTCGTCGTGCTCGAGAACCCAGGTGTCGCCGTGCGGAACGAACACGGCATTCAGCCCCGCAGACAAGGCAGGATTGATGTCGGACCTCGGGCTATTGCCGATCATCCAGGTCGCATCCGGCGAAAGTTCGTATTTGCCGACGATCGACCGATACGTGGCAACATCTTTCTCCGCAACGATCTCGACCGCCGCGAAATACTCCTTCAGGCCCGAGCGCTCGATCTTGCCCGACTGTTCGGCGATCGCACCCTTCGTCACCATAATCAGGTGGTGGCGGAGGTTCAGGTGCTCCAGGGTGGCAGGGACATCCGGGAGGATTTCAACGGGATGATCAGCGATGGTATGCGTGAACCCGTGGATTTTCTCGTGCAATTCCGGCGTGACCGGTTCGACCGACAGCCGTTCGAACGTGCGCATCAGGGCGTGCGCGAAGCTATGCAAGCCGTAGCCGTGCGTGGCGATATTCTCGCGTTCCACCTCGTTCAGAATTTCGCGAACCTGCTCGGGCGAGTACTCCTGGTGGTTCAGGAACGAAATGAAACGCGCGATCGCACGCTCGAAATAGATGTTGTTCTCCCAGAGCGTGTCATCGGCATCGATCAGCAACGTTTGAGAGCCGTTGGAATATGTCTGACTTGCCATCCTGTCTCATGATAACGGTTCTGTCCTCGAATTCGCGAGAGGGACCAGCCCCAGCGCTCTGCTAGAATCGAAAGCATTTCATGGCGACTCGATATAGTTCTCCGTTCCTGGTTTTTGTCACGGTTCTCTCGGCACATTTCATCCCCGCCCAGGCCAAGCCTGAATTCATGACAGGTACGGCCGCAAAGGCCGCGCAGCCTGCCGCTGTTTACGTAGCCCCGGATCTGCCCAAGCGCGTGGCAAAGTTCCGCGCTGTGCAAATGCCTTTTCGCGCCGCCGGTCTCAGCAATGACGAGCGCCAGCTGGTGGCTAAACTCGTCGACGCGTGCCGTTACCTCGAGGATATCTTTTGGCGCCAGAGCGACCCGGAAGCCTTGGCGCTGTACCAGTCGCTGTCCGGAAGCAAAAACCCGAGCGATGTTCAGCTCCGCCGCTACCTTTGGATAAACGCCTCGCGCTTCGACCTCATCGACGAGAACAAGCCGTTTGTCGGCAAAGACCCGCTCCCTCTCGGCCGCGGTTTTTATCCGCAGGGCCTGACCCGCGCGCAAATCGAGAAGTATGTCTCCGAGCCTCCGGAGAAGAAGGCTGAAATTTACAGCCCGACCACCGTGATCCGCTGGAATGCGGGTCAACTCGAGGGTGTGCCGTACCACATTGCTTACCGCTCACTGCTGGAGCCTGCCGCGCGAGATCTGCGCGAGGCCGCCAAACTCACCACCGACCCCGCCTTTGCCAGCTTTCTGCAGTTGCGCGCCGATGCTCTACTGAGTGACGACTATCTTGCCAGCGACCGAGCCTGGGTGGACCTGAAAAATCCGAAGTTCGACATCATCTTTGCGCCGTACGAAACTTATACCGACGATCTGCTGGGAGTCAAAGCGTCCTACGGTGCCGCGGTTCTCGTCCGCAATGAAAAAGAGAGCCAGAAGCTGGATATGTTCCAGCAGTACGTTCCGCAGATTCAGGATGCCCTTCCCCTGACCGCCGAAGACCGGCCGTCGATGCGGGGGCTCCAGACCCCTCTGGAAGTGATGGACGCGCCCTTTCGGGCCGGCGATCTCACTCACGGCTATCAGGCTGTCGCCGACAATCTGCCGAACGATCCGCGGGTTCACGAACAGAAGGGCAGCAAGAAGCTGTTCTTCAAGAATTTCATGGATGCCCGGGTGAACTACGTGATTATCCCCGTAGCGCGGCAGATGCTGCGCACCGACCAGGCCTCCAAGGTTTCCGGTGAAGGCTACCTGCTCGACACGATCATGCATGAAATCGCCCACGGCCTCGGCCCGACATTTGCCCGCACGTCAGGGGGCAAAGTCAGTATCCGCCAGTCCGTCGGCCCGATTTTCAGCGGACTGGAAGAAGCCAAGGCCGATGTCGCGGGCATGTTCGGACTGAAGTGGCTGGTGGATCACGGAGCGCTTCCCGAGGAAAAGCTGGAGGAGTTCTACGCCTCCTACGTAGGTGGAATGTTCCGCACCGTCCGCTTTGGAATCGCCGAAGCCCATGGGCAAGCCGAGATGATGGAGTTCAACTATCTCAGCGAACGCGGCGCAGTCACCCGCGAGGCTTCAGGCCGCTACAAGATCGATTACGAAAAAATGCCCGGCGCGATGGCTGATCTGGCCAAGGAATTACTGGAAATCGAGGCCACGGGCGATCGCCAGCGGGCCGAGATTTGGTTTCACAAATACGGCTCCATGCCTGCAGACCTGAAGCTCGCCCTCAAAAGGAAAACGGCCGATATCCCTGTGGATATCGACCCCGTTTTCTCGTTCAAGTTCAACGTGAAGTAACCCACAGCAGCCCGACAGCGGCGCCGCACATTCACTCAACAAGTTTGTCATCCCGACCGAAGCGAAGCGAGTGGAGGGACCTTGTGTTTCGTTCCACTGGAGCCACGGATCCGGCTGCCGCTGGATGTCCCATATTCTTCGGGAAAGGAGACTACTCCACGAACTCGACCTTCGCAGCGTGCGGGATGATGCCGGCCTTGTGCCCCATGTCGAGCAGACGGCGCACCGCCTCCCGGCCGTCCGGACCGTAATCCAGCGTGCGTTCGTTGACGTACATGCCGACAAATTTGTCGGCCGCCTGCGAGTCCAGGTCCCGTGCAAATTGCATGGCATAGGCAAGAGCCGACTCGCGGTGATCGAGCGCGTACTGAATGCTGTCGCGCAGCGCGGCGCCTACTTTCAACATCAATTCCTGCCCCAGAGCGCGCCGGATGGCGTTTCCGCCCAAGGGTAAGGGAAGTCCCGTCACTTTCTGCCACCACTTGCCCAGATCCACGACGCGATGCAAGCCGGACTTGGCGTAGGTTAGTTGACCTTCGTGGATGATCAGCCCCGCCTCGTACTTGCCTTCGACCACCTGCGGAATGATCTGATCGAACGGCACAACCTCGACTTCAATTCCCGGAGCGAAGAGTTTTAGAGCCAAGTACGCGGTCGTTAGCTTTCCCGGAACTGCGATCCGCTTCTTCTTGATCTCACTCTGGGTGAAAGCCCGCGGTGCAACGATCATGGGACCGTACCCGTCGCCCACGCTGCCTCCGCTCGGCAAGAGAGCATACTGATCCTGGATGTAGGGGTAGGCGTGGAAGGAAATCGCCGTTACGTCGTATACGCCCTCCTGTGCTTTGCGGTTGAGGGTCTCGATATCGCAAAGGGTGTGCGTGAAGCGCAGGCCGGGTACCCGGAGTTTGTTCGTCGCCAGCCCGTAAAACATGAACGCATCATCGGAGTCCGGGCTGTGGGCCACCGTGATCTCACGAACCGAATCGGCCTCCAGGAATGGCCGCGACGACAGCTTGTCGGATGCGGCAGGCGTCATGCCTGCACCTTGGGGGAACGTTGCAGGCGAACCGCGACCACTGCTGCCATCAGCACCTTGATTACCTCAGCAAACACAAACCAGTACAGACCATACATGAAGGCCTTCTTGAATGAGCCCGCCCAGATCGCGAGCCAGGACAAGCCGACCGCGAACAACAAGACTTCTGCCGCGAGTCCCGCAACCGTCGCGCGCACGAAGGTCTTCTGGCCGCGTTCCATCATGAGTCCTGCGAGGCCTGCCACTAGCGGGTACGCCATCAGGTAGCCCCCAGTCGGACCGAAGAGTTGTGCGACTCCCCCTGGTCCCGCGGGATTAAAGACGGGCAAGCCCGCCGCGCCCTCAGCCAGGTAGAGTACGAGGGCCCCAAACGCTCGCCGCGGGCCTAGGACAAGTCCGACCAGCAACACGCCGAAATTCTGCAGAGTGAGTGGGACGGGCGTGAATGGCAACGGCACCGTCACCCGCGCACACAAGGCTACGAACAGACTCGCGCCCACGACGAGGGCTGCCTGCTTTGCCCAATCTACTGCCCGCTCGTTCCCGGGATTGAGAACCTGAACCGCCAACCTCGCCATAAGGGGACCTCTTTTTCAGTGTGCGAATCGCGAAGGTCTAAAGCTGATCGATTCGTTCGCTATCCATCGCATCCAGGCCATCGTCGACGGGCGCCTCCGAGGCTCTCAGGTGGCGGCGTATCCGCATGTAACTGGCAATCGCGACGCACACCACTACCAAGGTGCTCAAGCCCAGAACGATAAACCACCACGTCATTCGCACAGCTATCTAGGATATCAAAAGGATGCACGCTGCGCCGACGGCGGCGCCTCGATCGGCGATCACTTTCCCATTATGGCGCGCTCCACCTCATCGGCCGTATGCGGCAAAGCCGCCGCGAGATTGACCAGTTTCCCGCTGCTGTCCACATACAGGGTGTCTTCGATGCGAACGCCCAGCTTCTCTTCCGGAATATAGATGCCAGGTTCAATGGTGAAGACCGCGCCCGGCCCGAGTGGAACCGAGTAGTCGTTTTCGTCGTGCACGCCGAGACCCACGTAGTGGCCGAGGCCATGGATGAAGTACTTCCCAAGCGACTCACCGTGTAGGTCCTTGCCATGAGAATTGATGTACTCCTTGCCCACCTTGTTCAGCGAGTCGGCCCCATCCCCGCGGAGAGTCGACTTCCCGGATTGGAAGGCTGCGATCGCAGCCTGCGCCGCTCCCAGCACGATGTCGTAGATCTCGCGCTGCCGCGGCGTGAATTTCCCGCTCGCCGGAAGCGTGCGGGTAATGTCGGAAGCGTACATCGAGTATTCGCCCGCCGCGTCGATCACCACCACATCCCCCGCCTGGATCGTGCCCGAATCGTCGGAGTAGTGCAGCACCGTGGAATTGAACCCCGACCCAACGATGGGCGCATACGACGGCCGTTCGCAACCACGCTTGCCCCACTCATATTGCAGCAACGCCGCGATCTCGCGCTCGTTGATTCCCGGCTTCATGGCCCGCATCGCCGCGAGCTGAGCGGCGACCGAGGCGTCCGTGGCTTTGCGAATCAGTCCGATCTCACCGCTGTCCTTGTAGGTGCGCAGCGATGCGATGAGGGGCTTCACGTCCTGAAACGAGGCGAAACCAATAAAGGCATGCGCGCGCTTAAGCCAATTTAGGCCCTCGGTGGAAGCCGAATCCTCGCCGTAGGCCGGCAGATCGCTGTAGACCTTGGCTCTCCCGGGTGGAATGAGATGCGCGAGTTCATCCCGCAGCTTGTCAATGACCTCAACGCGATCAAAACCCGTGATCTTTGGCGCGTCCGGACTCTGGGGATTCAGCTTCGGCCCGGTCCATTTCTCCTCGACCGTGCTGTTCGCCGCCAGAAAGAGAATCTCGGTGTACGGTCGCGCCGGCGTCGTTCCCGAGGCCTCGACGGCAGGCGCGATCACCAGGGCCGCGCCCGGCTCGGCCCACCCGGAAAGGTAGTAGAAGTTGTTGTCCTGGCGGAAGCCGTAGACGGCGTTCGGCCCGTCCGCTTCCATCGGTGCAAACAACACGACCACCCCCCCGCCGGTCTTCTTCGACAAAGCCTCGCGCCGCGCGCGATAGTCGCCGTTGGCTTGTCGTTCCAGGCAAAACGCCGTATGCACCAGCATGGCAAGGACAAAAAAGCTCAGGGACCTTTTCATTTCGTATCGAACGCCTTTCTTGGTTTGCGAGGATTTGGTTTTACTTCGACGCTCCCGTCATCGTTTTGTTGGCCTGCTGGAAAGCGTCAAGATTGTTCTTGTCGATGAGCACGGACCCGGTGTCCACGAACGCTGGCAGCGGGGCGAAGCTGTCCCGTGTCCAATCGATGCTGAGGTTCCCAATCTTGTAGTGATAGAGATCGTCCAGCATGTGCAGCCCGACCATCGACATGGTGTAGGGTTTCTGCCCGATGGTGGCCGCAATCACGCCCTTTTGGACCCAGTCCAGGGTGGCGGCGTCGGTGTCCATCGCAATGACCACCTTCTTGTGGATGTTGTAGTTGTTCAGAACTGTGGCTACTTCCTGACCCGACTGCGCTTCCAGGCAGACGAACGCGTCCACCTTGTCCCGCTCTTTGCCCATGATCTCAGTGGTGGTATCAAACGCGACACGCGGATCGCCCTTGATGTCGACCACGCGCACGATCTTCACCTGCGAATTTTGCAGTGCGTCATGATAGCCCTGCAGTCGTTCCGCCAGATTATTCTGCTCGGGCATGGTGAACACGACCACGTTGCCCTTGCCCTTCAATTCCTGGTCCAGGCGTTTCCCACCCATGACCCCAGCCTGATGGTTGTTGGTTCCGATGAAGAAAAGCCGCTTGCTGCCCGGAGAATCGGAGTCGACCGTAATGACCGGTACACCGGCAGCGATGGCCTGATCGATGGAATCCTTCATCAGCGCTGCGTCGGCCACCGCGATAAGAATTCCCGCCGGCTTCTTCTGCACGATCTCCTCGAACGACTGTTTCTCCGCCTTGGGGTCGTATGTGTCAGGTCCAACAAATGCAGCCCGCACCTGTAACTGCGAAGCAGCGCTGGAGAACCCCGCACGCGCCGTCTCCCAGTACGGGAGCTTAATGTTGGTAGCGACCATGTAATAGTTTTCGCTGGAATCGTGACGCGACCCGCAGCCGGCCGCGACCAGGAGGAGGACGACCGCGACAACCAGCCAGAACCGTTCTTGCGGATGGAACATAGGAGCCTCCTGTCGAGCAGTCGAGACGCCTGCACTGAAGGTGACCCTGGAGCGAACGGATTCTAAACGAGGCAACCGGGAATTGAAAGCAGGCAGCTAGACGCCGACCGGAAACGGCTTGGTATGCGCTTCCGCGCTGAGCGAGATGCCTGTGAAACGTCCTTGTAACAAGGACATCAACCCCGTGTACCAATACCCGACCACGAAGAGCATCAGGAAGGGTACGGTAATGTAGTTCTCATTTTGGAGAGCGTAGTACACCGTCATGGCAAAGTAAGCGCCGATCACCAGCTCGACCCAGGGAATCCATCCCAGCCGCCGCCGGTACTTGGTCGCACCCACTTTGTCCTTTTTATTCTCCACGCGGTATTTCGGAGTGCGCGCAAACGCGCTCTGCTTGCCGATCAAGGCTTCGATCACCGCCTTGGTGTTGGTTATCGTCAGGCCAATCCCAAGCGCCATTAGAAAGGGCAAGTACAGCAAAGCTCGCGGCCAGCTCTTGGGGAAAAGCTCGCGCTGCGATACCAGGTAAAAGCTCGAGATCGAGAACGTCGACGCCATGAAGAGCGGCAGGTCGATGTACAGCATCTGGAACCAGCCCTGGTAAAAGCGGATGATCATCGCGGGCAGCAGCAGCACCGAAAGCACGATCATCAGCGGATAACTCAAGTTTGCGGTCAGGTGGTACCAGGCTTCAATCTTGGTGTGCCGCGGCGCGTCGCTCTTCAGCACCCGCGGCAAAATCTTCTTGCCCGTCTGGATCAGCCCTTTCGCCCAGCGTGCCTGCTGCGTTTTGAACGCGGTCATCTCGACCGGAAGCTCCGCCGGGCACTCCACGTCCTGCAGATAAATGAACTTCCACCCTGCAAGCTGCGCGCGATAGGAAAGGTCGGTATCTTCGGTCAGCGTGTCGTGCTGCCAGCCTCCAGCGTCTTCGATCGTCGAAGCGCGCCACACGCCCGCGGTCCCGTTGAAGTTGAAGAACACTCCGCTTTGGGCACGTCCGGAATGCTCGAGCACGAAATGCCCGTCGAGCAGGATCGCTTCGACCTCAGTCAGGAAAGAATAATGCCGGTTAATGTGCGTCCAGCGCGTCTGTACCATCCCGATCTTCGGGTCGGTGAAATGATGAATGGTCTTTAGCAGGAAGTCGTCGGGCGGGGTAAAGTCGGCGTCGAAGATCGCAATGAACTCGCCCTTGGCCGTCTTCATCCCTTCTTGGAGCGCCCCGGCTTTGAATCCTTCCCGATTGGTACGGTGATAGTAGGTGATGGGATGGCCTAGCGCTGCGTAGCGTTCCACCAGGTCGCGCACCACCTCCACGGTTTCGTCGGTGGAATCGTCGAGCACCTGGATATCGAGCTTTTCCTGCGGATATTTCAGCTTGCAGATGCAGTCGATCAGCCGCTCGGCCACATAGCGTTCGTTGAACATCGGCAGCTGAACCGTGACGCGCGGGAGATCGTCAAAATATCCTGCCGGTCCCGTGGTTCGCTTCTTCCGGTTCTTGTAGTAGAGATACACCAGCACGTAGCGATGCAGTCCGTACGAGGCAAGCAGAATCAGCACCACGAAGTATGGAACCAGCAGCGCGATATCAAACGAGTTGGCGTGATACAGCCCCTGAAACGTCTTGTCGAGGAAGTGCTGACGGATGTAGGGACCAATCCCTTTCGGCGCCGAGAACGCGCCGAGCACGGCCAGGGGCGGAATGAAGAAAGAGTTCAGCAGAAGATTCCCGTACAGCCGGTGCCGGTTACACCTTCGTAAACCCCTAATTCTACCTGAGGGGCGCAGTATATGACGCGGGCACATTCGCCTAAGGTTGGTCGGCGGGCTCGGGAATGACCTTCAGGGGAGCAGTTTTATGTGCGCTCTTTTCAAGGTGAATCGCGGTTCCCCTGTCATGGGATTTCAGATACTCCGGGTCGAAGAATTCATCTTCCTCCGTCCAGGCGGGACGTTTCTCCATGCTTCCCACGCGAACAGTTTGTACTCACCCGGCCGCAGGCCGCGCTCCGCTGGGTTCCTTGACAACGCTGCCCTCGATCGAGGCCTTAGCGGGTTCTTTTTCGGTGGCGGGTATCGGGGCTGCTATGCGGGAGGCGAGCACGAGCGTGTACACGAGGATGAGGGCCTGTTTCATTCGCGTCGAATCTACTGCGGGGAAGGTTTAGTTCAGGAAGTACGTTCGATACAGCGTGTCGCGCTGCACGGGCTTGAAGCCGGCGTCGCGAATGATCCGGCGCAGCTCTTCTTCGGTCGTGTAGTTGGTCACGCCTGCCGCCCGCACCACATTTTCTTCCAGCATGATCGAGCCGACATCATTTCCACCAAAGCGCAGCCCCATCTGGCAGACCTTCAGGCCTTGCGTCACCCAGCTCGACTGCACATTAAGGAAGTTCGACAGATACTGCCGCGAAATCGCCAGCACCTTCAGGTACTCGACCGCCGTCGCTTCGTCCCAGTGGCGCCCGCCCAACGCGGTGTTCGCCGGTTGGAAGCTCCACGGAATGAATGCCGTGAATCCGCCCGTCTCTTCCTGAAGATCGTAAAGTCGCTGAAAGTGGTTGATGCGGTGTTCGTACTTTTCGCCAACCCCGAACATCATCGTCGCCGTGGTGCGCATCCCGAGCTGGTGTGCCGTGCGATGCACACTGATCCAATCCTCGGTGAGGCACTTCAGCCGGGCGATCTTGTATCGCACTTCGTCGTCTAGGATTTCGGCGCCGCCGCCCGGAATCGAATCCAAGCCCGCGTCCCGCAACCGGGCAATCGTGTCTCGCAGGCTCAGATTGCTGTACTCGGCGATCGCTAGAATCTCTGACGCCGAGTAGCAATGCAGGTGAACCTTCGGAAAGCGCTGGCGGATTCCGCGCAGCATCTTCTCGTGCCACTCAATCTTCAGGTCAGGATGCAGCCCGCCCTGCATCAGAACGCCGGTCCCGCCGAGTTCCACGGTTTCTCGAATCTTGTCGTAGATGACTTCGAGATCGAGGATGTAGCCCTCTTTGGCCGCTGGGCCTTTCAGCGGCCGGTAGAAGGCGCAGAAGGTGCAGTACTCCGTGCAGAAGTTCGTGTAATTGATGTTGCGATCGATGATGTAGCTGACCACGCCCTCGGGATGCAGTTTACGGCGCACGGCATCCGCTTCCATGCCGATGCCGATAAGGTCATCGGACTGGAACATCTCCAGGGCTTGTTGTTTGGTCAGGGACATGGGGTCGCTGCAAAGCTAAACAGTTCATTCTACCGTCCAGCGCGGCGTTTCACCAATCTTGCAAACCAAACGGGCGGCGTACAAATCCCCCATGTTGTGGGTTGATTGGTCGCCATCTTGGCGGACTCTCTCGTCTGAGGATTTCTCTGCACTCTCTGCGACACCTCTGCGCCTTCTGCGGTTAAGAGCTTTTAGGCCGGCCCAACTTGGCCGAGTCTTAAACCGCAGAGTTCGCTGAGAAATGCCGCAGAGGGTCGCCAAGAGGACGGAAACCGGGAGACTACCAGGACGCTATTACGACGTTTCTGGACTCCGCTCCGGAGCCGACCGCAGCGCCGAGTACCCCGCCAGCGACGCCACTATCACATTCGCGACGATCACCGGCGCCGCGTGCAGCAGAAATCCGTACAGCATCCAGCACAACGCTGCTGAGGCCTGCACCCAGCGCATCGCGGCCTGGTTACGGACAAAGTAAGACACCCCGAAAATGGCCGTTGCCAGCCACCCGATGGCATTAGACACGGACGGCCTCCGCCTGCGCCAGCCCGGCGGCCAGCGTTCCTGGCGTGTTATCCCGGATTGTCACCACGTCGGTCGAGACCTTATCCCACTCCTGAATCACGAAGCCGCGTGTCTCGAGGAACGCCCGGATCTGCGCCCGCTCCCAGCCCACGATCTCTTCCAGGATCGGGATGAGTACCCCGAGCGCGTTCGCGCTCAGCACCGTACGCTTTGCGATGGGCGCAAGGTGCTTGTTCTCCGAAACTGCAATCGTGAAGCCGTCACGTCGGTTGATGTGCAGCATTACGTGCACGTCGGAGCTACCGTCGCCGACATAGACGATGCGGTCGGAACTCACCTGCAGGTCGCTCTGAATGCGATCGAGCGCCGCCACTTTCCCGTATCCCGCCGTCACTCCTTCAATTGAAACAATCTCACCGGAGGAGTTGTAGCGGAACTGCGTTCCAAAAATGTGATCCTTGGGAACGATGCCCTCCAGTGCCGACTGGATGACTTCCACAGGCGCCGCCGAAATCACATAAAACTCAAACCGGTGCCCTGCGATGCCGTCTTCGAGAACGCGGTGAAGGAAGTCGATGTTCTCCTTCAACCGGATCCGCTTGCCCACCTCGTGCAGGTGCTCGGGGCGCACCCGGTCGTGAAACTCCGGGTCATGCAGAAGCAGGTACGCCAGCTCGCCCCCCTGTTGCACGAGGTTCAGCTTGGCCATGCCCTGGGCTTTGCGTTCGAATTCTTTGGTAGGGATTCCCAGCAACTCGCTCAGAACATACCCCGAATCGTTGTAGCTCAGGGTCTGGTCGAAATCGCTGGCAAAAATGTAGTGCTTAACAGACTGAAGCTTTTCCATAAGGTATTAGATCGAAGTAAACGGGAAAAGGCTAGTAAATTTGTTGTGAATGTTACGTAAGTAATTGATTCTAGGTGTTTAATCGAAAAATTGATGGGCCGGATCAGTTTGCGTGCTGCTCCTGCGGCTGCAGCTGGACTTCCGCATTTCCTTCGCCCTCGTGACGGTAGCGGAGATAGGCTACCAGCGCCGCGATCCCGGCCACCAGCGACATTCCAATCAGCACAATAAGGGTCGGCTTCGTGTACTTATTGAAGAAGCGGAGGAAGTGGCGCCCATAGTGGACGCCGAGGTACGCCAGAACCCCGTAGCGCAGGCTTCTGCCCAAGGTGAGCGCCGCCACAAACTTCTTGCGAGAGTACTGCATCGCGCCCGCGGCCAGGAGAAATGGGACCAGCGGGAACGGGGGTGGCAAAATCGCTGGCACCGCCACCCCCCAGAATCCCCAACGCTCGAAGCGTTGGTAGACGGCATCCGCTCCACGATGCCCTAGCCGGTGTTCGAGCGCGGCCTTGCCACCCTTGCGCGCCAGGCGGTAGGTCACATAGCCGCCAATCACCGCGCCCAGGGTTGCCATCGCGGCGTAGTAGAGCCAGTCGCTGTGGTGATGAACTGCGAACCATATGGTCAGCACGTCCATGCTGCCCGGCAACGGAATCAGCGAGTTGTCCGCCAGGCCGAGCAACAGCAGTCCCGGCCCGCCCAGATGGCGCAGCCAGGTCCACAACTTGGACGCAAGCACCAGCCCCAAAGTCAGGGTCATACGCGAGGTTCCGCCGGATGAAGTCGCGCAGGCAGAGCGCGCTGCTCAGGTGGTCGCAAACTTTGCCACCTCCACGAATTGGTGCGGGGGCGCCGGCGGCAGGGCGCCGCATTCGGCAGCGTAGCGGTAGAACAGTTGTAAGCCTTCGAGGCAACCGGGATCCAGATGGTAGTGAATGTTCTCCGTGAGGTAGGCCCGCACCTCATCCTCGGAGAGTCCCACCCGCCGCGCCCAATCCTGTGCGATACGGTCGATGTTTTTCGCCTGCACGCCACGATCGCGGGAGGTCTGGAAAATCGTGGCCAAGTCGGCCGGGGCGTTCGCCAGCGCCGCGCGCCGGACGGCCCAAAACGCGAACACAAACGGCTTTCCCGTAAAGCGAATCCACTCTTCAGCCAAATCCAGTGTGAGGTATTTCGAGCGATCCACTTGTAGGGCCGTATCGCCGATCACCAGGCCGGCATCGTGATCCCGCAGCATGAGTTCCAGATTGGGCGCCATGTCGGTGAACTTCCGTCCCGCCCCCAGCCAGCGTTCAAACAGAACCTTCGTCAGCGCCACTGAAGTCATCGAGGACGTGTCCAGTGCAATCGTCTCGATCTTCTCGATAGCCACCTTGCTGACCAGCAGGATCGAACGCACCGGCCGCCGGGCTGCAATCGCGACTCCGGGAATGATCACGAGGCCGGGGATCTGCGCATACCCCGCAACCGGAATGATTCCAATATCCGCGGTCCCCGCCGCCAATTGACCCGCGCAGGCGGACGGCACCGTATAAGAAATGTCGAATTGCGCCCCTGCGGCTCCATGTTCGAAGTCCCACATCAAAGGCGCCGTGTTCAGGAATGAAATGGCAGAAAGGCGAAGCCGGCTCATGTTCACTATGTTTGATTCTAACAAAGCGATGTGCGTCGCTCCCTGGACAGGATTTTTTCCAGGCGCATAGATGGGAACATGGAGATTCTTGTGCCTACAACGACTTCCGTAGTGGGTCGGCCCCTTGCCGAGCAGACCCTGCAGTGGCTCGCGCTGGGACTCACCCCAGGCCTTGGGCCAACGCGCGCACGTCGTCTGGTCGAGCATTTCGGCAACGTGGCAGCGGTTTTCCGTGCGTCCCTTACCGAACTCGAAGCCACTGGATTGCTGGCCGTATCGGCGCAGTCGCTCGGCACGCGCAAGTCAATGGAGCTGGCGCAGGAGGAGATGGGCAAAGCCAAGGCCTCCGGAGTGCAAGTCCTCACGCTCGACGATCCCACATATCCACCCCACCTCCGCCAGATCTGCGATCCTCCGCTGGTACTCTACGTCCGCGGCGACGTGAACGTTCTTTCGCAACCGGGGATAGCCGTGGTCGGCACTCGCCATCCCACGCCTTACGGCACCGGCATGGCCGAGCGTTTGTCGATCGACCTCGCCGCCCACGGACTTGCCATCTTCAGCGGCATGGCGCGCGGTGTCGACACGGCCGCCCACCGCGGGGCGATTGCCGCCAAAGGCAAGACCGTCGCCGTTTTTGGCACCGGCGTCGACGTTCTCTACCCGAAAGAAAACAGCCGTCTCTCGGAGCAAATCCTTTCGCTCGGCGGAGCGCTGATCTCGAAATTCGCGCTTGGCACCTTCGCCGCGCCGCAGAATTTTCCCATCCGCAACCGCATCATCAGCGGCATGTCGATCGGTGTGTTGGTGGTCGAGGCAGCCGAATACAGTGGCACGCGCATCACAGCACGGTGCGCCCTGGAACAAAATCGCGATGTGTTTGCCGTTCCCGGCAACGTAACGAACAAGAATTCCTGGGGACCAAACACTCTGATCAAGCAGGGCGCGAAGCTCGTGGCCACATGGGAAGACGTGTGGGAGGAACTCCCTGAAAACATAAGACTTGCGCTGATTCCCGCTCGGACCGATGAATCGCCGGCGGGAGAAACCGCATCTCTATTCCCAAGCGACGACCCCCTCAGCCCGCACGAGCGCAAGATTTTCGCGCTGCTCAAGGCGGACGAAGCCACGCACATCGATGAGATTGTCGAGCAGCTGGAGCCGGAATTGTCGTCGTCCGAAATTTTCGCCGCGTTGTTCGAGTGGAACTGGCGGGAAAGGTGAGGCAGCTGGCGGGAAAGAATTTTGTGAAGAGCTTTTGAGCTCTGAGCTGCGAGCCCCGAGCTAGGAGCTGAGAGCTCTTCGTGAGTGATGTGGGGGGAAAGAGAAGCCAGGGTTGAACGATTTCAAAGAACTGAAGGCTTGGAAAAAGGCGCATGCGACGACCCTTCATTTGTACAAACTGACCCGTCAGTTCCCCAGGGAAGAGCTTTACGGTTTGACGTCGCAGATTCGCAGAGCAGCTTCATCGATCGGAGCAAACATCGCAAAAGGCTGCGGCCGAAGGTCGGATGGCGAAATGGCTCGATTCTTGCACATCGCGCGCGGCTCTGCTGTCGAACTGGAGTGTCACCTGCTGCTAAGTCGGGATCTGAATCTCCTGTCTGTCGACATTTTCGATGTGCTGGGGCGCGACGTCGACGAAATTCAGAGGATGTTGACGAGCCTGATTCAACGAGTCCAAGGGGATCGTTGTGACAGGCACGCAGGCGTAGTTCACGCTCTCGATGTAGGCTCGTAGCTCAGGGCTCGAAGCTCGGAGCCGAGGACGGTAACTTGTTCCCGCACTCATATTCGTGCTAGCTTCAAAACCAGAAATCATCCAAGAGGAAACATTGTCCAAAGGTTTAGTCATCGTCGAATCGCCTGCCAAGGCGAAAACCATCCAGAAATATCTAGGCAAGGGATTCACAGTGGAGGCCTCTCTCGGCCACGTGAAAGACCTGCCCAAGACCACGCTTGGCGTCGATACCGACAACGATTTCGATACGGAATACATCGTCATCCCGGGCAAAGAGAAGGTCCTCACCAAGCTGAAGAAGCTGGCCGAGTCCGCCGACCACATTTACCTCGCGCCTGACCCGGATCGCGAAGGCGAAGCCATCGCTGCGCACTTGGCGGACGAGCTCGCCACCAACGGCGACAAAAAGAAAAAGAAATCCAAGAAGGAGAAAGAACAGAACGGCCTGCGCATTCAGCGGGTGACCTTCAACGAAATCACCCAGCGCGCCGTGCGCGAAGCCTTCGAGCATCCCCGCGAAATCGACCAGAACCTGGTCGATGCGCAGCAGGCCCGCCGCGTTCTTGACCGCTTAGTCGGTTACCAGGTTTCTCCCCTGCTCTGGGACAAGGTCCGCCGCGGACTTTCCGCCGGACGTGTCCAAACGGTCGCACTTCGCCTGATCGTCGAACGCGAGCGCGAGATCAAAGCCTTCGAGAAGAAGGAATACTGGACCATCGATGCGCACCTCAACGGTCCCAAGCCGCCCGCCTTCGACGCCCGTTTCGTCGGCAAGGGTGAAGAGAAGATTGAAGTCCCCAACGGGGAAGAAGCCGAGAAGATCCGGGCGTTCGTCGAAAAGGCCGACTGGCTCGTCCGCTCTGTCGACCGCAAAGAGCGTCGCCGCAACGCCACTCCGCCCTTCACTACCAGCAAGCTGCAGCAGGATTCCTCGCGCAAGCTTCGTTTCAGCGTAAAGCGCACCATGATGATCGCCCAGCGCCTGTACGAAGGCGTCGAACTGGGTGAAGAGGGCCTGGTCGGTCTCATTACTTATATGCGTACGGATTCGACCCGCGTCTCGAACGAGGCGTTGGCCGAAGTACGCGAACTGATCGCGAAGGATTTTGGGTCGCAGTACCTGCCCGAGCAGCCCAATACCTACAAGTCGAAAAAAGGTGCGCAGGAAGCGCACGAGGCGATTCGCCCGGCCAGTGTGGCGCGCCATCCCGATTCGGTGAAGCAGTACTTAAAAGAAGATGAGTTCAAGGTCTACAAGCTGATCTGGCAGCGCTTCGTCGCGTCCCAAATCATGCCCGCCGTCTTCGACCAGACCACGGTCGACATCGACGCCAAGCAGGGAAGCGACAGCTACTGGTTCCGCGTAACCGGCTCAGTCATGAAGTTCGACGGTTTCCTGAAGGTCTACGAAGAGTCCAAGGAAGGCAAGGACGACGAGGACGAGGAACTGAAGCACAAGCTGCCGCCGCTCCAAGCCGGCCAGACTCTGACGCTGAAGGAACTCAAGCCGGAACAGCATTTCACCGAGCCGCCACCACGCTACAACGAAGCCTCTCTAGTGAAGGAACTGGAAGAGCGCGGCATTGGCCGCCCGTCTACCTACGCGACGATTCTCACTACCATTCAGGAGCGCCAGTACGTCACCAAGCTGGGTGGCAAGTTTGCTCCGACCGAGATCGGCCTGGTTGTCACCGATCTACTGGTGGAGAACTTCCGCGACATCTTCGACGTCGCCTACACCGCGCGCCTCGAAGAAGAGCTTGACGAAGTCGAAGAAGGCAAAGAGAAGTGGACCGACGCGCTCGCCGACTTCTACAAGAAATTCCAGAAGGACCTCAAATACGCTGAGAAGCACATGGAAAACATCAAGCGTATGGAGAAGCCCACCGACGAGAAGTGTGAGCGCTGCGGTTCACCCCTCGTCATCAAGTGGGGCAAGCATGGCTCCTTCTATGCCTGCAGTTCCTACGACAAGGAAAATCCGGAAAGCTGCACCTTCACCAAGGAAAATCCCATCAACCTGCCCGACCTTGATTCGGCCGACATGCAGGAGACCGCGCAGGAGGAATATTGCGAGAATTGCGGGCGGGTGATGGTGCTGAAGCGCGGCCGTTTCGGTCAGTTCATGGCCTGCACGGGCTACCCGGATTGCAAGACCACGCGACGCCTGGATCAGGGCAAGCGCGTCCCCGACATTCCGCTCGACGAGCCCTGCCCAAAATGCGGCCGCAACCTGATGATCCGCCACGGCCGCTATGGAGAGTTCACCGCCTGCTCGGGCTATCCCGATTGCAAGTTCGTGAAACAGAACTTTATCGGCATGAAGTGCCCGCTGTGCAAGGACGGCGACCTGGTCGAAAAGAAGGCGCGCAAGGGCAACACCTTCTACGGGTGTTCGGCCTATCCCAAGTGCAAGTTCACCGCTGCCCACAAGCCCATCGACGAGAAATGTCCCAGCTGCGGTCACGAATTTCTAGTCGAAAAGAATCTGAAGGCCGGCCCGGTGATAGCGTGCCCGAATAAAGAGTGCGATTTCGAACGGCCTGCCCCGCCCGCGCAGGCGGCGGAAGCCGGCGCCTGAGAATCGTCGGCGGTCACCGGCTGTCCGACAGAATTTCACTTAACGGTCCTGTCATCCCGACCGAAGCGAAGCGAGTGGAGGGACCCTGTGTTTTCAACGGCCGGATAGGCTGGTCAGGCCCCTTTCCAATGTGCCACGTACTTTCGGCCAGGGCACTGAACGCGGCATGCGAAAAACTGTTTTGCACCGCTCACGACCTCCGTTCATCTAAGCCACAGGTTGTACAATTCCCATATCTTTGGAGGCCGTGCCATGCCCAAGAAGCCCACGACTGCCGATGCCGACCTGATCTTGAAGCTCTATGACGCCCGCCGTGAAGCCGAAATCCGCAAAGCCCGGCAATGGTTTATCGGCACCTTCTGGCCCACCTGTGCCGATGACGTTCTGCAGATCACGCGCAGCAATGGTCAAGAAAACGCCTGGTACCGCCAGGTGCTGGGCTACTGGAACATGGCGTCGTCGTTCGTCGTCCATGGCGTCTTAAACGAAGACCTCTTTCTTGAAACCGCGTTCTGCGGAGAAATGTACTTCATCTACAGCAAGCTCCAGCCCTTCCTGAAAGAGCTCCGCGACAAGATGAAGAACCCCTTGTTTCTCGCCAACATCGAGAAAGTGATCATGCGGTCGAAGACCGGCCGCGAGCGGCTGGCTATCGTGGCGAGGAACGTGGAAGCCCGCCGCAAGGCACTGGCCGAGGCGGCGCAGGCAAAGGCGAGTTGAGTCGTTACGAAGATGGATTGGTGCCAGCCAGTCCGGCGACGCCATTAACAGGCCGGGGAAGAACTTGTGTTTTGTATCATGGCATCGCTTTAGCGATGCCGCAACGTGCCGATTTCCACGGCCCTTTTAGGGGCTGGCCGTGAACGGCATTTTCGGTAAACCGTTACACCCGTTTCGTTAATCTTACGGACCGGCGCGCGTCATCTACGAGATGTACTCGCGGATGTACTCGTCCTGGCTGCGCGCGAGATCGTGCAGGTCTCCGTCGAAAATCACTTTGCCGTCGCGCAACATCAGGAATGCCAGCGGCACCTCAATGCGCCCGCCCGGCGGGACCAGTCGCATCTGGTTGGCCTTCGCGTCGAAGTAGTGATTGGCCATGATGAAAGCATCCTGCAGGCGGTGGGTCACGAGCAGCGAACTCGTCTTGTAAACGTCGCGCTGCTTCACGATTAGCTCGACGATCGTGGTCGATGTGACCGGATCCAGCCCGCCCGTGGGTGAGTCGTAAAGCAGCGTTTCCGGCTGTGTGATGATCGCCCGCGCGATCGCCACGCGCCGCCGCATGCCGCCGGACAACTCCGCTGGGAACATGTCCACCGTATTCTCGAGTTCGACGAACCGCAACGCTTCGCGCACGCGGCGGTCAATCTCTTCGCCGTCCACCGTGCCTTCTTCCATCAGCCGGAACGCCACGTTATCGTGCACCGTCAGCGAGTCGAACAGGGCGCTTTCCTGGAAGACGATCCCCACCTTACGGCGCAATTCGAAAAGCTGCTCTTCCGGCATTTGCGTCACATCTTCACCCAACGTGTAGATGTGTCCACTGTCGGGCTTGATCAGCCCCAGCGCCAGTTTGAGGATGGTGCTTTTCCCCGACCCGGCAACGCCGAAGATGGCCTTGGTTTCGCCGCGGGGCAACCGGAACGAAATGCCGTCCAGCACCACCTTCTCTTCGAAGGCGATGGAGACGTCGTCGAACACGATCACGTCGTTCGCCGGCTGCTGGCTTACCGGCGCTGGCGCCTCCAGGGGCAGGGAAGGTGTCGGCATGTCTACGATCCAAAAATCAAGATAAGCAACTGGGTAACGAACACGTCGACCACGATGATCAGAATCATCGCGGCCACCACGGCCTCCGTGGTGGAGCGTCCCACGCCCTGGGTGCCGCCCTTGGTCGACAACCCGTAGTAGCAACCAACCGTGGCGATAATGAAACCGAAGACCAACGGTTTGACCAGTCCCGTGAACACGTCGGAAAAGACCAGAGTCTGCCAGGCATTGCTCCAGTACGAGTGTGCATCCTGCCCAAGCAACCCGGTTGCCACCACGCTGCCGCCAAGTAGACCCAAAAAGTCTCCCAGAATGGTCAGGAAAAACAACATCACCACCGTGGCCGACACTCGCGGCGTGACCAGCTTTTTCAAAGGGTCGGTGCCAAGCGCGCGCATGGCATCGATCTGTTCAGTCACGATCATGGAGCCCAATTCGCTGGCCATTCCCGAAGAATTGCGGCCGGCCACCACTAACCCGGCCAGCACCGGCCCCAGTTCCCGAATAATACCGATCGACACCAGTTGTCCGATGACCGTCGTGGCGCCGAAGCGCCGCAGGGTGGTGGCGCTGTTCAGGGCGAGCGCCGCCCCGGTGAAAAAAATCGAAGCCAGAACAATCTGCAGAGAGCCAAACCCGATCAGGTCCATCTGTTGAATCGTATCGGCCATGTACCGTGGGCGTCGGAACAGGTTCGCCACCGATTGGCCGGCGAGGATCGAGTAATCCTGCAGGGACTGGATTTTTCTCTTGGCAAATTCCGTAGGCGAGATCAGTTCAATGCTGCTTAGGAAATCTCCGGCTGCCATTCCACCCTCCGTAGGGAGCTTAGCCGGACTATAGCAGGAGCGGCGAGCCCCGAGCTATGAGCCTTGAGCTACCGCCCTAAGCGTTCAGCTCTCAGCCGTCAGCTTTCAGGTCCCAAGTTGTAGAAGCTTGGCGTAACAGAATCCGCAGGTGAGATAAGCCGATGAGAAATAAGCCGATCGCCGATGGGCGAGAGCCTGGAGTGCAGAGCCTACTTCCTATTCTCTGCCCTTTTTCTTGATCTCAATATTCAGCCGCTTGATTTTCTGATTCAGTGTCGACAGCGGCACCCGGAACCGCTCGGCGGCTTCCGTCTGGTTCCAGTTGCACTTCTCCAGCATGTCAGTAATGATGCGCCGCTCGCAGTCTTCCAGGATGTCGAACAGCGAAGCATCGGGGCGGTGCTCCAGAACCGGGAACGGCGTACCTCGCCCGGCGATCTGATCGGGCAGCAGGTCCACGCCCACCTCGGGTCCTGAGGAAAGGACCACGGCACGCTCAATGACGTTCTCCAGTTCGCGCACGTTCCCCGGCCACGAGTACCCGACCAGCGGTCGCAAACCTTCCGGAGTGATGCGCCGGTATGGCCGCTCGTTTTCCTCCGAGTACTTCCTCAGGAAGTGGTCGACCAGCAGCGGAATGTCTTCCTTACGCTGCCGTAGCGGTGGCAGATCGATGGTGATGACGTTCAGACGGTAAAACAAGTCTTCGCGGAACTTGCCTTCCCGCACCAGTTGTCGCAGATCCACGTTTGTCGCCGCGATGATGCGGACGTCCACCTGCAACTCGTGAACGCCGCCCAGGTGCATGAACTTCCGGTCCTGCAGTACACGCAGGATCTTGCTCTGCGTGTCCATGCCCATGGTGCCGATCTCGTCCAGAAAGAGCGTCCCTTTGTCCGCGACTTCGAACAAGCCTTTCTTCGACGCGATGGCACTGGTGAAGGCTCCCTTCACGTGCCCAAACAATGTCGATTCAAGCAAGTCGGGCGGCATTGATCCAGTGTTCACTGGGACAAACGGACGCTCGTGCCGCGGCGAGTTGAGATGGATCGCTTTCGCGATCAGTTCCTTGCCCGTCCCGCTCTCGCCTTGCAGCAGCACCGTCGACCGGCTGGGCGCCACCTGAGCGACCAGATCGAAAATCTTCAGCATCGGCTCGCTCTTGCCGACGATGTGCTCGAAGTTGTAGCGCTGCTTCAGCGCTCGCTTCAGCTGGATGTTTTCTTCTTCGGCCCGGTGCCGCGCCACCGCAGCCCGCACGTCGGCCAGCAGTTTCTCGTTGTCCCAGGGCTTCTGGATGAAGTTCGCCGCGCCCGACTGCATTGCCTTCACCGCGTTTTCCACGGTGCCGTAGGCAGTAATCATGATCACGGCCAGACCCGGGTCCTGGGTGTGCATGTCCGCAAGGATGTCCAAGCCGTTGCGGTCCGGCAGGGCCAGGTCGAGCAGGATAAGATCGAATGCACGTTGTCCGATCCGGCTCAATCCCTGCAGTCCGGTCGCCGCGGTTTCAACCTCGTAGCCTTCCATCTCAAGCAGGGTTTGCAGGGACTCGCGGATTTCAGCCTCGTCGTCGATGATGAGCACCGAGCCCGCCCCTGGTGTTGGCACGGGCTCGGCCTCGCCGAACTTGCTGCGGAGAATGACGGCGGCTTCAGACATTGACGGCCTTCCGGGTTAGAGGGAAATCGAGATAGAACGTGGTTCCTTCGCCGGGACGACTTTCCACCCGAATCTTGCCTGCGTGCTCCTGGATGATGCCGTACGTAACGGACAGGCCCAGGCCTGTGCCGCGGTTCTGCCCCTCGCTCGGGGTAGTTTTAGTGGTGAAAAACGGATCGTAAATACGCGCAATGTGTTCCGGCGCGATTCCGCTGCCGGTGTCGGTGACGGCCACGCTCACGCCGGTCCCGTTCGACGTGACCACGCGCAGCCTGCCGCCGCCGTTCATGGCATCCTTCGCGTTCAGGAAGAGATTCAGGAACACCTGCTGCAGTCGTCCGGTGTTGCCTTGGATTCTTGGCAGATGATCCGCCAGTTCGTCTTCCACCGTAATGTGCGACGTCTTGAACTGGTGTTCGAGCAGCGCCAGCGTGTCGGTGATGATCTTGTTTACATCGACGTCCGCGAACTCCGCCCCGCTGGTCCGCGAGAAATTCAGCAGGTTGTTCACGATCTCCGACGCCCGGAAGGTCTGGCGCGTGATCTTCTCGAGCAACCCCGCCTTTTGCGGGTCCGATTGCAACTGCTTTCCGAGCATCTGCGTGTAGGACGAAATCACCGCAAGTGGCGTGTTGACCTCATGCGCCACCCCCGCAGCCAGCAGCCCGATCGACGAGAGCTTGTCAGCCTGCGAAAGCTGCGCCTCCAGTTCCACGCGCTCGGTGATGTCGTCCATGATGATCAGCCGCCCGATCACGTTGAACTTCTTCGTCACCAGCGGTGCAATCGCGGCGTTGATGGTGCGCACCTCTCCGGCCGGCGTGCTCAACCGGAACTTGTACAGGTTGTGAATCCCGGGATTCTGCCGGACCCGGTAGAACTCTTCCACGAACTCCGGCGGAAAGATTTCGCTGAGCGGCCGGGTCAGCGCTTGCCAGCGCGGCAGCGCGTACATCACTTCCATCTGCGAATTCCAGGACTCGACTCTGTCCGCAAGATCCACCGCCAGCACGCCCACGTTGATCGACTCCACGATGTTCTCGTTGAAGTCCTTCAGGCGCTCGTACTCGGCTACCTTCTGTTCCAGCGACGCGTACAGGCGCGCGTTCTGGATGGCGATCCCGATATATCCCGCCAGCGTTTCGAGCAGTTCGACGTCCTCGCTGGTCAGAAAGTCTCCTTGCATGGTCTTGCCCAGGCCGAGCACCGCAATCACTTTGCGCTGGGCGCGGCAGGGAATGTAGTAATTCAAATCCAGCCGGGCAATGCTGTTCTGCGCGCTTGCGGTCTCGCGCGGCACCTGGTGGGTGTTATCGAAGAACAGGTGTCCCGCTTCCATGTCCGGGCGCTGCGCGCCCAGGAAGCTCAGGTCCAGGCCGCTGGTCTGTGCCATGCCGAACGACTTCGCCAGCACGAAGTAGTCGGCCTGCTCTCCCGTGGCCAGGAAGATCGCGATCCGATCGACCAGCAGCGTCCGCGAAAGCCGGTCCACCACCGACGCAAGCATCTCATCCAGGTCGGTCTCTGACCCTAGTTCCCGGCCAAACTCGATCAGCGTCTTGCGGTAGTCGTAACGCGTGCGATAGAAGAACTGGTCCACGCGGTCCTGAATCCACTTCCGCAGCGGATCGAACAGCAGCGCGGTGACTACAATCGCCAGAATCAACCCGTACGGGCCGCTGCTCGGAATCCTCGTTCGCACCAGTTCGGCCACTGCCGCCACCAGTCCGAAATACAGCATCACCACCACGCCGGCCGAAAGCGTGTAAACCATCCCTCGCTTGAAGATCAGATCCACGTCCATCAAGCGATAGCGGAAGATTGCGTATCCAAACGTGAGCGGGATCAGCCCCAGCGACAGGACCGACAACTTCATGAACGCAGCCGGCAGCCAGTTGCCGAGATCGGGCACAACATAGGGCACCACGTAGAACAGGGTGAAGGGAGCGATGGCCAGGATCGTGCCGCGCGTGACCCACTTCAATTGCTGGCGCAAGATCGGGGTACTCGCGCGGCGATAGCTGTTCCACAGCACCGCTCCCGCGAGCACGAATAAGAGTGCGAGGTACAACATCTCGATTCGATCGAGGTCCCAGCGCAGGCGCGCACTCGCCACCAGGAATTGCATGGCCAAAGCATGCAGACCGAGCAACATCAGCCCCGGGGCATACACTGCGGCCAGCACCTGCGGATGCTTCTTGACGAAGGCGCGCTTCTCCGGGAAGGTGAGCACGAAATGCAGGAACAACGCAGGTTGCAGCATCCAGGCAAATACGTTGCACCCGTAGATCATCCAGTCGAAGAGATTTAGCTTCCCGGTGTAGTGGAACGAATAGAAGATGAACGAAACCAGGCAGAAGACGTAGAAGTGGGTTGAACTGGGTGCTGTCCAGCGGCGGAGCAGAACGTACACCCCAATGCCCAGGTAGATCAGCGCGATCAGGCGCAGCCAGTCGTTTAGGGACCGATCCGCCGGGATCAGGATCACCACCGAATCCACCGGAACCGCGTTCCGCACCACCGAGTAGGTCGCCTTCGACCAGACTCCAATCCCGAACAACTGCCGCTCAAGCGCGGGCGTGTTTTTGATCTCGCGCCCGCCTACAGTCAAAAGTTCGTCGCCCTCGCGGATGCCTGCCTTGTCCGCGGGACCATTCGGTTCCACCCGGTCGGCGACCAGGTGGCCGCCGCGTTCCATCCACCAGACGCCGTCGTAGGGAATCTGAAATTCGTGTTCTTTTTGGAAGTTAATCCACGCGAAAACGCACGCCGCCACCGTCAGCAGAAATAGCAGCCCGGCCGTGAAGCGAATTTGAAAGTCCCGGTTCATGGACCCAATGGGCGCCACGGAGGCGGTCCCACCTTTGCCTCTGCACTTCCCCGAGAAAACGTCAGCAACTTCGCTGCCACGCCCCAGAATCTTCCTCAGGCCGCTAACTTGCTTACTGCGAGCGACTTCCATGATTATAGGACCAGTTCTGAACGACGGATACGGCTTTTGGAAGGTTTCTCTGCGTTTCCGTATCCTATTGCCACATCAGGTATTTACAGTATTTCTACCTATCCCCCGCAGGATTTTCCCGCTCCACAGGCCGCTCGGGTAAAATTCTTTTTTCCATGACTAACTTCGAAGAAATTGCTGACCTCGAGCGCCGCCATCTCCTTCAGACCTACAACCGCTATCCCGTCGCCTTCGAGCGCGGCAAGGGAGTCTTTCTCTACGGCCTCGACGGCAAGAAGTACCTCGATTTGGTCTCCGGCATCGGGGTCAACGCCCTCGGCCACGCGCACCCTAGAATCGTCAAGACGATTCGCGACCAGGCCGCCCGCCTGATCCACATTTCCAACCTCTACTACCACGAGTACCAGGGCCCGCTCGCTGAAAAACTGTCCGCGCTCTCCGGCCTGGACCGCGTTTTCTTTTCCAACAGCGGCACCGAAGCCATCGAGGGCTCCATCAAACTTGCCCGCCTCGCCGGCCACCGCGCTGGTGGTCCGGAGAAGAGCCGCCTCATCGGTCTCGACGGCTCCTACCACGGCCGTACCTTCGGCGCGCTCTCCCTCACCGGGCAGGACAAGCACCGCAAAGGATTCGAGCCCCTGCTCGAACAAGTCACGTTCGTTCCCCGCAACAACATCGAGGCGCTCCGCGCCGCCGTCAACGACAACACTTGCGCCATCGTGCTGGAACCAATCTTTGGAGAGGGCGGCATCTTCGAATGCTCAGTGGAATTTCTCCAGGAATGCCGCGCCCTCGCTGACCGTCACAAGGCCGCCCTCATCTTCGACGAAATCCAGTGCGGCCTGGGACGCACCGGCACCATGTTTGCTTTTCAGACCTGCGGCGTCACCCCTGACATCGTCGCTATCGCCAAGCCCATCGCCGCGGGACTTCCGCTGGGCGCTTTCATTTCGCGCGAAGAATTTGCCTCCGCCATTTCCCCCGGACAACATGGCACCACGTTCGGCGGTGGCCCGCTCGCCTGCCGCGTCGCGCTGGAATACCTCGCGATTGTGGAAGAAGATAATCTCCTGGGGAATGTCGCTAAAGTGGGCGCTTATCTGACGCACGAATTGCAGCAGTTGGTGGACGGCTACGCCGCCGCCAAGGAAGTACGCGGCCGCGGATTTATCCAGGGCATCGACCTCGAAATCCCCAGCCGCCCCATCGTCGAGCAGGGATTGGAGCAGGGCGTTCTCTTCAACAGCACGCACGACACGGTTGTGCGCTTCCTGCCGCCGTTCCTGTTGCAGGAACAACACGTCGACAAAGGCATCCGCGTTCTGAAGAAGTTCCTCGGCCGCAAACGCAGGCGCGCGGCCTAAAAAACGGGGAGCCGAAGCTCCCCATCACAGAAGCGACAGAGGCGATATCACTTTCATAGACCCCCCCGCGCCCCAAAGAGTGTCCCAGCACAGAAAGAAACCATCGTGGACCCGAACGTCACGGGAAAAATTTCCTTATCGCCACCTCCCGCGGAAGAATGCTTTGCCCAGGTCGACGGCGCTCGCATGCGGTATCTGCGTGCCGGTTCCGGTCCGCCGTTGGTCCTCGTGCACGGCTTGATGGGATACTCGTTCTCGTGGCGCTTCGTCGTTCCCGTGCTTTCTCGGTACGTCACCGTCTACGCCGTCGACATGCTGGGCACCGGATTCTCCGACCGCCCGGCTGGCCTCGACTGCCGGTTGCGCGCGAATGCCGGACGCCTGCTGCGTTTCCTCGACGCAGTTGGGATCCACTCGTTCGACCTCTTGGGAACGTCTTACGGCGGGGCCTTGGCCATGATGGCAGCGGCGATGAGCCGCCAGCGCTCTGACCTCGATCTGCGCAAGTTGATCCTGGCGGCCCCGGTCAATCCTTGGTCGCCCCATGGACGCAAACTCGCTCCCTTCCTGGGAAGCCCGCTCGGCTCTGCGCTGTTCCTTCGCACCTTTCCGCGCATGCCCTGGACGTTTCCGCACCTGTTGGCCAGGCTGTACGGCAAACCCAGTCGTATCCCTCCGGGTACGCTTGAAGGCTACGTTGCGCCGGTGTCCATTCCGGGCAGTTTCGAATACGCCCTTGGCATTGCCCGGCACTGGACCGAAGATTTGCGCGAACTCGAGTCCACTATTCGGCAGCTCGCCGACATTCCCACCCTTCTCATCTGGGGTGTCGACGATGCCGCTGTCTACGTGCAATCCGCCGGCAAGCTCCGCAAGGCCTTCAAGGACTGCAAACTGGTGGCCTACGCCGGAGTCGGACATCTGCCTTACGAAGAAGTGCCGGAGAAATTCAACGCCACGCTGATCGATTTTCTAATGCAGGATAATTCGTGACGTGGTGTCTCTCCCATGCGTCGCAAGGCATGCGCCCCCTCCCGCCCTGTCATCTCGAGCGAAGTGAGGCGAAAGCCGAACGCAGTCGAGAGACCCTGGGTTCGTCAGCGCTGCCACTGACCTTGATGAGTTCTCCACAGCACCGAGAACAGATACTCGCGATGTAACATCGGTCCTGCGGCCGAGATCACCTGCAAGGAGCGGCCCCATCCTCGAAACCCTGCGCGGTTACATCGTCGACTACGGTTACTGGGCGGTCGGGATCGCATTGTTGCTGGAAAACGCCGGCATCCCTGTACCTGGCGAAACCATCCTGCTGCTGGCCAGCTTTCTCGCTTACTCTCAGGACGAGCTCCACCTCTCCTACATCATCCTCGTCGGAGTGTGCGCCGCCACCGTCGGCGACAATCTCGGCTTCTTCGTCGGCTACCGCGGCGGCCGCCCGGCTCTCGATCGCTACCGCGGCGTGTTTCGCATTCATCCTGCGGCCATCGCTCGCGGTGAGGCTCTTTTCGATCAGTACGGGTCGGTCACCATCTTCTTCGCGCGCTTCATCTTTGGCCTGCGCGTATTCGCCGGACCCTTAGCTGGTGTGCTGCGCATGCCCTGGAAGCGCTTCGCCCTCTTCAATTTTCTGGGCGCGCTGTTATGGGTGAGCGTGATCTCCGCCGTGGGATACAAGTTTGGCAAACATTGGGATCGTCTACTCGACTTTGTGAAAGACCTGAATATCGGCATCGCAGGCCTCGCGGTTGCGATCGGCCTGCTCCTCTGGTTCTGGCGCCGAAAACACAAAAGCCGCTGACCGCGTCGACGCGTCACAATTTGTAGCGCCGGCATCTTGCCGGCTGTCGCGAGGGCATCCTGCCCTTGCCCGCTGTCTCTGTTGCCCGCGCCCACGTAGGCGTGACACAATGTTCTCCCCGTCGTAAGAGGTACGCATGAAGTTCCGCTTGCTGGTGTTCTTTTCCTTGCTCTTCTCCCTGTGCTGCGCCGCCCAGACAACTCTCGAAAAGCCCGCCGGCTTCACCGTGACCGGCCATGTCCTTCAAGATCCCAGCGGGCAGCCGTTGCGCAAGGTTGAAGTCCAACTGAATCCACGGAACGGTCAACTAGGCGACGCCTACTCGGCCACCACCGACGCCGAGGGGAAATTCCAGATCGAAAACGTCCTCCCGGGCCGCTACGCCGTTACGCTGGATCGCCTCGGCTTCGTGCAGCCCGGCCACCACAGCCGGTTGGGTGCGCCCCTGGAACTGAAGTCAAAAGATGACGCGAAAGACATGGTGTTTCGCATGCAGGCCGCCGCGGTCATCACCGGGAAGATCGTCGACAGCGACGGCGATCCGATCCGTGGCGTGAATGTGCAAGCGACCCGGGCCGGCTCCCGCAACCCCCGCGACTCGCATGACATGGCTTACGACAATACGAATGATCTCGGGGAGTATCGACTTGCCGGTCTGCGCCCTGGACCCTACCTGATCAGTGCCACCGCGACGGGAAATTTCTCCCCTTTCAAACCGAAGATGAAAGATCCGGCTGCGGGAGAGGTCACCTATATTCCAACCTACTATCCGGGCACGGCCGACAAAAGCCAGGCCGTTCCCATCGACCTTCATCCCGGCGACGAAACGCCTGTCAGCTTCACTCTCACGAGCAGTCCCACGTTCGTTGCGCGCGGCACCATCACCCGCCCGCCCGGTGCGAGCTTCGTGCAAGTCATGTTGCGATCCGCCGAGAACCCCGAAATGCGACCCGCCGGCCAGGAGCCGTTCAGGGAAGATGGCGTCTTCGAATTCCGCGGTCTGCTGCCCGGTCGCTACAACGCCTTGCTGATGGTGGTCGATCTATCCGCTCGCCAAAAAGAGCAGACGAACAACACTCCCCAGATGCAGGTCGTGCCTCTCAGCCCCAGCTTCGAAATCACCAACACCAGTCTCGAGGGTCTTCACTTGGTCCCCGAAGCGGCCGGTCAAATCCGGGGACAGTTCCGGATCGACAAAGGGCAGAAGATTGATTGGTCACAATTGGCGGTGATGCTGACTCCCATCGACTCGTTCTCAGCCCAACTCTCGGCCGCCTCCTTGCAGGCAGGCCTTACAGTCGCGCGCGTCAAAACTGACGGATCATTCGAGATGAAGACCGTCCCCGCCGGCACTTACCGTCTGGCCATCACTTCCAACTCCAATAATCTGCAGGACTACTTCACCAAAGCCGTCAACCTCGACGGCAAAGATGTCGGCGACACCGGCTTCGCCGTGAGCGGTGGCATCTATTCCCTCGAAGTCGTCGTCAGCGCGGCTGGCGCTACCGTCGAGGGCAAGGTCGTCGACGCCAAGGGCCAACCCGTTCCCGGAGCCACGGTGGTAGGCGCGCCCACCGGCGAAAGCCGGAAAAGGTTCGATCTCTACGGCCAGGAAACGACCGACCCGCAAGGCCACTTCACCTTGCGCGGCCTCAACCCCGGCGAGTACACCGTCATTGCATGGGAGGAGTTGGAAGATAACCCCCGCGACCCCGAAGTCGTAAAACTTTATGAAGACCGCGGCGAGAAAGTTCAACTCGACGAAGGCGCACGGAAGAACATCCTCGTGAAAGTGATCCCCGAGGCGGACCAAACGCCCTAGGGACCAGCCCGACAATTCCCAACTCACTCTCACAATCCTGTCATCCCGACCGGAGCGAAGCGCAGTGGAGGGACTTTGTGTTTCTCTCCGAGAGCATCACAGCAATGCAAACCCCTAGGTTACGAAAGCTTCCTCCAAGCCACAGACCGCAATTGCCCTCAAAGCATCGCGGTGCTAGGCTCAGCCCTAAGACTCCCTCGATGAGCGATACTCCCCAACTCAACCCTCCCGCCACGGGACCGCGCTTCCCGCGAGTTGCCGCTTTCCTGCGCCTCGAAGCCGTCGACATCTGGATCAAATTTCTCGTCGCTCTAGCGGGTCTTGCCTTAGCCTTCGCGGCCGCTCTCTTCTCCACCGTATCCCGCGAGTCGGGCAACGTCTGGGCTACGCTCGTGCTCGCATCGGCGGCCCTGATTCTCGCTACCCTCGTGGGCCTCACTACCGTCCCTCACCTCGCGCGTCGAGTGGTCGTCGCCCGCCTCCGCGATGCCGTCGACTACGACGTCACTCGCGCCGGCATCATCTACGTCATCGCGACTCTGCTCATCGGAATCGCCGCGCTGAACACCGGCAACAACCTGCTCTACATCATCGTGGCCGCGATGCTTGCCGCCGTGCTGGTTTCCGGCGTCGCTTCCGCCCTTGTGCTGCGCGATCTCGAACTCGATGTCCGCCTGCCCGAACACGTCTTCGCCGGCAGACCCGTTCTCGGCCGCTTCCTGTTGCACAACCCACGCCGCTGGCTGCCTTCTTTCTCGATTCACGTCGTGCCTTCCAAACGGAAGCCGGCCAAGAAATGGCTCATCGAGCCCGCGACCTTCGGATTCCCCCTCAAGCGTCCGCCCGAACAGCAGTGGGTGCGTCTCCCCGACCGTCGCGTGCGCCGCATCGTGAACGACGGTTCGGCCCCCGGCATCTTCCAGGGATTCGCCTACTTTCCCTATCTCGCGCCCAGAGCCGAGCTCTCCGCGGACCTTGAACTGCGCTTCCAGCGCCGCGGACGCTACGCCGAGGACAGCTTCGGCCTCTCCACCCGCTTTCCCTTTGCCTTCCTCACCAAGACCCGCCGCGTCCCGCTCGCGCGCACCGTGCTGGTCTATCCCGCCGTCGAGCCCACCGACCAGTTCCTCGACATCCTGCCCATGATCACCGGCGAGTTCGAGACTTTCGTTCGTGGGCGCGGTTACGATCTCTACCGCATCCGCGAGCACATGCCCGAGGACTCGGCGCGCCACGTCGACTGGAAAGCCACCGCCAAGTCCGGTTCGCTCAAGGTCCGCGAGTTTAGCCGCGAAGACGAGCGCAAGCTCCGCCTGGTCTTCGACAACCCCGCGCCCGGCGCCCTTCCTCCCGAGGCGTACGAGCGCGCCGTCGCTCTGGCCGCATCTCTCGCCTGGCACTTCGCCAACGAGGACGCCGACCTCTCGTTCGTGGCGCAAGGCTACAAGGCCGACCCCGACGTCTATCAGTTCCTCGCCCACCTCGCTTTAATCGAGCCGAAGACCGAGCCTTCCGTGATCGACCAACTGCCCGTCACCGGCGACTACAACATCGTGCTCACCACACGCCCCCGCGGCAGCATCCCCACCCCGCTCTGGAACGCCTCCTACATGATCTTCCTCGCCGACGGAGGCGTGGCCAGCGACGAGCGCAAGCGCGTCCCCGACAAACTCCTGCGGACAAGATAGAGGTTTCAACGTTTCAAGGTTTCGAAAGTTTCAAAGTGAACCGTGGGCCCGAGACGTGAAACTCTGCACCCTTGAACCCTTGAAACCTTCCCCACACCGGGACTGCACCTTTCACAGAGGTTACTTCCAGGGCGCGCCTTTCCCCGCTCCCGCCGACCCTTCCTTACCTAACATGCTCATTGACAATGCCTTGCACTTAGGAGAAGGTAACGGTTACCCTCGATTACTTTGGTACATTGATCGCTTGTGCGGACCTGCTAAGGTGGAATGGCAAAGGAACCTTTTTGTGCGGGTCGTGGTCTGCGTTGTATCGCTTCCCATGGGCCGGTGGGTAGCGGGATATAGCGATGAGTCCGAATGTCCATCTCGCGTATAACGCTCTCTGGTTCGCCCACCCCACCCTGCAGGCGGCCCTCGCAGCCGTTATGCTGCGCCGGAAACTCCATCGCACCTTCCCCATCTTCTTCGCCTACGTCGTCTTCCAGATCGTCGCCTTTGCCCTGACCTTCCCGCTCCGCGCAGAGCGTTTCTACGAAGTCTTTTTCTATTCTTATTGGGCCACTACCGCTGTCAGTGTGGTCCTCGGATTCAAAGTGATCCATGAGGTGTTCATGGATGTCTTCCGCCCCTACCACACCCTGCGCGATCTCGGCTCCGTGCTTTTCAAATGGGCCGGCCTGGTCATGCTGATGGTCGCCGCCGTGATGGCGGCTTCGGTGCGCGGTGGCGGCGATGATCCCTTGGTCAGCGGTATCCTGACCTTGCAACGCAGCGTGCGCGTGGTGCAGTGCGGCCTCGTGCTATTCCTGCTCGTGTTTTCGCGCTATCTCGGCATCAACTGGCGGCAGAAAAGCTTCGGCATCGCGCTCGGCTTTGGTACCATCGCCACCGTCGAACTCTCCATCGTCGTATTGGGGGTGGGTCGCCAGACTCTTAGCAGCTTCGTCAACATGGTCGGCTTTAACATCACCATTCTGACCTGGCTGGGATACATGGTGACGAAGAGTCCGGCGCGTGAGCACTCCTCGGTTATGCTCCGCCCGCAGCGCTGGGAGCAGTCGCTTAACGACATCCAGCACCCGGTGGCGCCCGACTCCCTCATCCCCATGTTTGAGGGGATGGTCGATCGCGCCTTGTCCCGCACCAACGGCGAGCCGGCCCCCGAGCCGCTCCCCGAAAAGATTGCCGTCGGGGAGAACTCGTCTTCGCGTCCCACCTTTGCGTATCCGACCATGCCTCAACGCGTTCCTTCGAAAACTTAGTCTTGCGGTTGAAGTCGAGCGCCCCAGAAATTTTGGGGCCGACGCCTGCCTTGCCTCAATGCGCCCCGGATCTGTCGTAGTTCGAGCCTAGCCCGCAAGAGGCCGGATATCGACCTGGAGAAAAAAGCCCCGTTGAACAGAAGCGGGGCTTCAACCAGACCCGCTCCTCGCGGCCTGCACAAGAAACCGATTCCCTCTGATCAACAGGTCTGAGTTCGTCGCGGGGCTCAAATCCGCCTTCTCGTAGCCGGGGTCATAGACACCGAAGTCCATTTCGGAACCGAAAGGGCAGGTCTGCGAGGAATCTCTTGCAGGATCGTTGATTTGGGACTATATAATTCGGGCGCACGAAGGTAACCGGAAGTTGGTTACTTTCGGGCTAGGAGAGAACCCAATGAAACGTGCTTTCAGGCTCGTGATCCTGTTCACAGCCTTCGTGAGCACATACGTAGTGGCCGCCGCCCCCAGAGTTCCCGCTCCGGACGGAGGCCCAATACCTATGTGCCCACCCAGGAAAGGTCCAAATTGCAGCTAACCATCAAAACTTGCAAGGTCACGAAAGTAACCTGCGGGTAACCATGTAGCATGCGGTACCGAGATTTTGGATCTGTGGGCCGGCGCGAGGTCACTACTTGCGTCGGCCCGTCTTTTTTGGCGCGGAATCGAAACCGGCCGAGAGTCGACGCAAGCCCACCGGGGCAAGGCTTGCTCATAAATGATTGACGAGTTCGGTGAAACACCGACGGCGCGCCCGTGTCACCGTTTGCGCAAACCGTTCGATGCTCTCGCGGCTACAATGCCTAAGGACCACCTAGGTGCACGACAGCCGCCAACTTCGGAGAGCGAAACTCGCAGAGGGAATTAAGCGCCACCGGCGTTCGCTGTGCATGATGAGAATTGCGGAGGACAAAGCGCCTCTCTCGGCAAAGGACAAGCTCGCCAGTCGCGCCCAAGAAATCGCGGGCGAACTTCACAAGATGGAAGATGAGTTGCACGAGCTTAACGTGCAGCAGATTCGCGAGGAATTGTCCGGTCACTCACACGGCTACAAGGTTCTTGGTCTCTACGCCGCAGATTTTCTCAAAGTCTCCCGCACCAGCTCCGTCAGTTCCTCCGGATCCGATACCGGCGGCCGGCAACTGAACCCCGAGCACACTACCGCCGTGACCGCGTTCCCCTTGATGGCAGGCAAGCCGGGAATCGTCTCTGCCAAAGCCGGCGGAAGATTCTGCGCGACTGCTTCGTTCGCGGTGAGTTTGAGAGCTACTTTGTTAAACGCAAAACCCGCCGCCGCTACCGAGAACATGCGCTCGGCTTCATCGCCAGACCCGATGACCACCACCTGCGTATGCGGTTGGGAAAAGTGAACCGCGGCGATTCCGTACGTCGACCCAAAAATCCCGTACTGCTCCGCCATCCCGGCAAACACTTCCATGGTCTGCTCGGCCTTGTCGCGATAGCTCGCATCGTTCGTGTAGGCGTACATCCGCAGCAGCGCAATCGCCGCCACCGAATTGCCCGCCGGCGTCGGTGAATCCTGGAACGGTTTGCGCCGACTCGACAGAACTCCCAGCGCTTTCCCCGCATCGCCTTGCCCCACCTCGGTGTCCAGAAACCCGCCCGCAGCCGGATCGAAGAATCTCTCCACCATCCGATCGGTGATGGCCTTCGCGAACTTGAAATAGCTGAGGTCGGCCGACGTCTCGTATGCATCGAGGCACGCCACGGCCGTGAACGCATAGTCATCCAATCCCCCGCGCACGTCTCGTCGTGCCGCCTTCGGATCGGAGTACGCGATCACGTGCAGCAACCCCTCTCCCGGGCGCCACGCCTCCGCGAGGATCCGGTCCAGCGACCGCAGCGCGAAGTGGCGAGTCTCCGCCAGGCCCAGCACCTTCGCCGCCTCCACGTACGCCGAAACGCACATGCTGTTCCAGCCCACATACACGGTCTTATCGACATAGGGCGTCGGCCGCTGCAACCGCGACGCGTACATTTTCTTTTTCGCCGACTCCAGCAACTCCCGCACCTGCTCCACTGACATCTTCAGCCGGCTCGCAATCTCCTCGGCGGGCGCCCGCACGTACAGCACATTCTTCGCCGGATTGTGATGCATCTCGCCGATTTCGTTGATGTCGTAATGCAGACACGCGACTGCGGCCTCCTCCTCGCTGAGCGCCGCCTTCGTTTCCTCGACCGTCCAAGTGAAGTAGTCGCCGTCGTCCTCCATCGAGTAGTCGGCATCCTGCGATGCGTAAAACCCGCCCCGCTCGCGGTCGCTCAGCCACTCGTCGATCCAGCGAATAATGTCCCGCGCGACCTCCGCGAAGAACTTCGTCCCGGTCACCTGGTATGCATGCACGTAGTTCTTCAGCAGCTCCGAGTTGTCGTAGCACATCTTCTCGAAGTGCGGCACCACCCAGCGCTCGTCCACTGAGTAGCGGTGGAACCCGCCCGCCAGCTGGTCATACACGCCGCCGTTCGCCATGTGCTCGAGCGTAGTCACGATGACGGTTTTCACCGCCTCGTCGTTTGTGCGCGCGTAGTGCTCGATCAGCAGGTCGAGCGTGGCCGGATGCGGAAACTTCGGAGCCTGCCCGAACCCGCCATTCTTCGCGTCAAACATCCCCAACGCCGACTTCACGATGGCCTCAATTACCCGCGGCGAGAACTGCCCGCTGCGTCCCGTGAACGACTCCGCCCGCGCGAGGCTCTGCTCCACCAGCGCCGCCTGCTCGGTCACATCCGCATGCTTCTCGCGATACGCGTTCGCGATCGACACCAGCACCCGCTTGAAACTTGGCCGTCCCCACTGATCCTGCGGCGGAAAATACGTTCCCCCGTAAAACGGTTTCCCGTCGGGGGTGAGAAACGCCGTCAAAGGCCACCCGCCCTGCCCGCTGATCGCACTCACCGCCACCTGGTAGCGGCTGTCGATGTCGGGCCGTTCGTCGCGATCCACCTTCACCGGGATGAAGTTCTCGTTCACGATCTGCGCCACTTCCGGATCGTCATACGACTCCCGGTCCATCACATGGCACCAGTGGCACCACACTGCGCCGATATCGAGGAGCATCGGCTTGTTCTCTCGCTGCGACGCCGCAAACGCCTCTTCGCCCCACTCATGCCAGCGAATCGGCTGATGCATCGCGGAGCGTAGATACGCGGAAGATGCCTGGGCCAGCGAATTGAGCGCGTCGGATGACATGTTTCCAGTGTAATTACTTTTGGGAGGCACAAATAACTCTGTCATCCTGAGCGCAGTGAGGCGCAGCCGAACGCAGTCGAAGGACCCCGTGTCGGTCCGCGATGCCCCAGGCCCGGAGCCTTCCCGTTCATGGTCCCCTGGGGCAACGTAGCCAGCGCGAACATCACCCCCGACCCCTCCGGAATTTCCTACTACGACGAGGCGCTCTTCCTCGAAGTCATGCGCACCGGCCAGGTCAAAGCCCGCAAGCTGAGCCCAATCGTGCCCGTGATGATTTACAAAAATCTAAGCGACGACGACCTCAAGGCCATCTTCGCTTTCCTGCGCACCGTAAAGCCGGTCAAGCACCGCTTAGACAACACCGAGCCCCCCATCGAATGCAGCTGTGCAAGCAGAAACACGGCGCGGGGAATGAGAACTAGTTCAATCCCAAGTGGGGTCACCGTCAGAAGAGAGCACAAGTAGCGCCGCCGTCCCGGCGGCTGTCCGGGCGGGCGTCCTCGCCTGCCGATCGAGTCAAAAGGCTTCCACCGCAAGCAGCAACAGGGCGCCGGGATTTGAAACTAGTCGCTTATGGAGCGGGCTCGCTGACCGCCCCCTCCTGCGCTCCGAGCGTGCCAGCGCCTCCTCAGTCGCCATCTAACAGTCGCCATCCATCAGTCGCGCAGCGCCGCCAGCCGAACGAAGTCGAGGGGCCTTGCGTTTGCTTTGTTGGTGGTCATTCGTTGGATCGGTCGTGCCGCATGCGACGACTACGGCTAGCGGTCAATGACCAGCGACCAGCGACGATCGACTGCCTTCCACCAACTGCCGCGCAATCCCGCAGTACAGCTCCACCGCCTCTGCGAGCTGCGACTTCTCCACGTACTCGCCCTCGGTATGCGCCACGTGAATCGATCCGGGACCGATCAGCAGCGGCTCGCCCCAATTCGTCAACGCCGGAATATCGGTTGTGTACGCCACCACCATCGTAGGCATCCCATCAACCGAGCGAAAGCGCATAAACGGAATCTCGAGATAGAAATCTACCTTCGCCAGCTCGCCCACCGTCGCGACAATCTGCCGCCGCAACTCCTCCGTCGGCCCCACCAGCCGGTACAGCAAGTGCGCCTTGGCGTGATCGGGAATCACGTTGGGCGCCCGCCCACCTTCAATCAGCCCAATGTTGAGCGTGCACGGCCCAATCCCTTCCGTCGCCGGCAGTGGCATGGCCCGCAGCCGCGTGAGCGCCACAATCAGCTTGTCGATCGCCGACTCGCCCAGCTCCGGATACGCCGAGTGCGCCATCCTCCCCGACGCCACCAGCTCAACCCGCAGCGTCCCCTTCGAAGCCACCGCAAGGCGATTTTCCGTAGGCTCGCCGTTGATCAGAAATCGCGCCCCAATCGCCTGCTCGTTGGCGACTTTCGCGCCCGTGCTGTCGCGCTCTTCGCCCACCACAAACAGCAGCCCGACCCGAATCCCATCCCGCCGCAATTTCTCCGCAGCCGCCATCTGGATCGCGATGATCCCCTTGGCATCGCACGCCCCCCGCCCGTACACGCGCGTCTCGTCCTCCGACGACGGAATAAACGGCGGCACCGTATCCATGTGGGTAGAAAACACCACCGCTGGATGCGGCTCCTCCGGGGAAGTCGCCAGCACGTTGAAGCGATCGTCCTCGACCGGCATCTTCTGAACCCGATACCCCAACCCCGCCAGCTCCAGCGCGAGCGCCTCCCCAACCGCCGCCTCATTCCCCGTTATCGACTCGATGTCGACCAGCTTCCGCGTAAGCGCCACGACGTCCATAGGCAAAGAGCATACCTGAACCGGCCAGGGACCAACGCCTTGTCGAGTGTGGCGCGCACACTCCTGTGCGCGGCCTTTGGCGAGTTGATTGATGGCTGGTGTAAGCCGATGGCACAAGACTCGTAGCGCAAAGCTCGCAGCTCAAAGCTCGGAGCTCATGGCTTACCCAGAACGTTGTACTCTAACCCCGTGCACGCGACCCTCCGCTCCTTCTTCCTCCCCGGCCCCGCCGGCCAGCTCGAAGCTCTCCTCAACGCCGGATCTCCCGACGCCACTCACGCCGCCCTCGTTTGCCATCCCCATCCGCTATACGGGGGAACCCTGCACAACAAAGTCGTCTTCCACGCTATGAAAGCTCTGAACGCGCTCGGCCTCCCGGCGCTCCGCTTCAACTTCCGCGGTGCCGGACTCAGCCACGGCGAGCACGACCACGGTACCGGCGAACTCGACGACGTCCGCACCGCCCTCGACTTTCTTGACCACGAATTCCATCTCCCGTTGATCTTCGCGGGCTTCTCCTTCGGCGCCGCCGTGGGCCTGCGCGCTGCCTGCCCCGATCCGCGAGTGCGCGCCCTGATCGCCCTGGGCACACCAATCACCCCCATCGACGACCGCACCTACGATTACGATTTCCTGAAGACCTGCGCCAAGCCGAAACTCTTCGTCAGCGGCTCCCGCGACCCGTTCGCCTCGAAGGCGAAGCTCGAGGCGCTACTCGCCCCGCTCCCCGAGCCAAAGAAGCTGGTGATCATCGAAGCCGCCGATCATTTTTTCGAGGGACGCCTGCGGGAGATGCGGGAAGCAGTGGAAGGATGGGCCAGGCAAGTCGTGCAGGCTAAGAGCAGTTGAGCGACTAGAGTGCCAACGCAATGTCCGAACCGTTTGAATTAGCAGCAGTTGGCACAAACCGCCGGGTCTACGCTGCGATCCTCTCGGCTGCGATTCCGGGCTCGGGACAATGGCTCCTGGGAATGGAACAAGGTGGGGCGGCGTTTCTGTCTGCTTTCTGCGTTCTGATTTTGTTGTATTGGCCTGCATGTCTGCCGAAATCGTACGCTGGGCTTGAGGCTTTATTGATGGCCGCAGCCGTACTCTTTGTGTCCTCGACTTGGAACGCACTCCGGGGCCAGAGCCAGCGAGCCGCTCCACGCTCGAGGCGATGGCTCGCTTTGCTGATACCCGTGGGGCTGCTCGCATGCTTCGCTCACAGCAACTGGTTGTTGCGAGCCTCGGGGTACCGGTTATTCGGATTCCGTCCTCAGGAATGGAAAACACAATTACTCAAGGTGAGGAGATCATCGTCGACCAGCAATGTTACCGGCAGGGTGCGCCTTCTGCAGAAGACATTCTCGTTTTCAAGAAAGACAACACGTTCTTTCTGAAGCGACTAATCGCCAAGGGTGGCGATACGATTAGCGGGAAAGACGGTTTGGTTTTCGTGGACGGAACAGAATTGCGAGAACCCTATATAAAGCACTTGGGATTGGCATCTCCGGAACTGGATAACTTCGGCCCTGTTCAAGTTCCAGTCGGGAAAATGTTTGTTATGGGAGACAATCGGGACGTCAGTCTTGATAGCCGGACGCCAGATTTCGGGTTGGTTGACGAGAGGACCGTCGTCGGCAAGGCGCTTTACATTGTTGGCCCAACCACGGGAAGAATCGGACGCGAGCTTCGGTAGCCTTCCTCGTATCGCCGCATTCTTTGCCTGATGTGGTCGCAGGACCCGTTTGGAGACCTCTCCAGCACTCCTGTTACCCTCTAACTCGCCATGTCCCCCGACCCCCACCTCCCCATGCGCTCCACTGCCCGCGCCATCTTCGCCCACGCCCTCCGCGAAGCCTCCATCCCGAAGGCCTTCGCCCGCCACGTCAGCTGCGACCGCGGCATCCTCCGCGTCTGCGATGACCTCTACGACCTCAACGCCCACTCCCGCGTCTTCGTCGTCTCCATCGGCAAAGCCGGACACACCATGGTCGAAGCCCTCGAAGCCCAGGTCGGCAGCCGCCTCGAAGGCATCGTCGCCACCTCCGTCGACCCCAGCTCACAAATCCACGGCTTCCGTTATTTCAAGGGCGGCCACCCCACGCCCAACGCCGACTCCGTCCGCGCCGCCGAAGCCATCCTGAAATCGCTGAACGCACAGACCGCATCGTCGCTCGTGATCTTTATGCTGAGCGGCGGCGGCTCGGCCATCGCCGAGAAGCCCATCGACGATGAAATCTCCCTCGCCGACCTCATCGCCACCTACCGCGCCCTCGTGCTCTCCGGCGCGCCCATCGCCGAGATCAACGCTATCCGCAAGCATCTCTCCGCGGTTAAAGGCGGCCGCCTCGCGCAGGCTGCCTATCCCGCCCAGCAGGTTTCGCTCATGGTCTCTGACGTCCCCGACAGCACGCCTGACGCGCTCGCCTCCGGCCCCACCATGCCCGACTCCACCAGCGTCGCCGACTGTTACACGATCCTCGAAAAGCACGCGCTGCTCGAGCAGTTTCCGCCGTCGGTGCGCGAACTGTTTCAGCGTCACGCCCTGGAAGAGACTCCGAACTCCGACGATCCGGCCTTCGTCCGCGCCCGTTGGTGGCCCGTGCTCTCAAACAAGACTGCCATTGACGAAGCAGGCGTCGCGGCCACCACCCATGGTTTCGCCGTCGAAGTCGACAACAGCTGCGATGACTGGGACTACGAACGCGCCGCCGATTATCTGCTGGGCCGGGTCCGCAAGCTGCGTCACAGCGTCTCGCGCGTCTGCCTGATCTCGGGCGGAGAAGTCACCGTGAAAGTGACCAACGGTGGCACCGGCGGCCGCAACCAGCAGTTCGTTCTCACCTGCGCCCAGAAAATCTCCGGCGAAAACATCACCGTGCTGAGCGCCGGCACTGACGGCATCGACGGCAATAGCCCCGCCGCCGGCGCGATTGCCGACGGGAGCACCACAGAAAGAGCAAAGGCCGCCGGGCATGATCCCGCGGCGGCCCTTGGAAGTTTCAACGCCTACCCGTTATTCGACGCGCTAGGTGACGCTATCATCACCGGTCCCACCGGCAACAACGTCCGCGATCTCCGCATCCTCCTGGCTAGGTGAGTGCGGCTCGGTGAGTGTGGCGCGCACACTCTTGTGCGCGGAATGTCTGCATCGAGCAAAGCGCAGGCATCGCGACGACCCGCGTAGACACAGGCGCCCTCGCCGGTGCGGCCGCGGCGGTTTTTGCCGCGGCAAGCGCGCTCTCAAGTCTTATCATTCCGACCCGAGCGAGCGCTCTTGGGTCTTGCCAACTCCGATTTGACCGAAGCACCCTCTCGGTATTGGCATCCCGACTTGAGCGGAGCCTCTCCAGTCTTGTCATTCCGACCCCGAGCGAAGCCGCGGGGGAGGAATCTGCTTTTCTCCCTACCCCGCAGCAGCCGCTCGGAATCAGATTCTTTCAGCGAAGGGCCGGTATCTCCGCCCCCATTCTCTCCGCTGCCGGAGCCTGCCCTGAGCGGAGTCGAAGGGTGTCTCCGTGGAAACGTCCTGCAGCTATGCTGTCTTCCTCTGCGGCATTTTCTGCGCCATGGTCTTCATCATCTCGTCCTGCGCCTTCTGCATCTCGGCCGGCGACAGTTCCTTGATGTGCGTCCCCAGCGACCACTGGAACCCGTACGGGTCCACGACCGTCCCGTAGCGGTCTCCCCAGAACTGGTCCATTAACGGCATCTTGACCGTAGCCCCAGCGGCCACGGCCTGCTTAAAGAGCGCGTCTACATCGTCTACGTAGACATGGATCGTGTACCCGCCCACCTCCGTGCGAGGCGCCGCATTGCCGCCCCACTCCGGAAACTCGTCGTTCAGCATGAGCATCGAGTCGCCGATCTTCAGCGTAGCGTGCATCACCCGCCCGTTGGGCGTATGGCTGACATTGAGTACCCGCGCATTCAAAGCTTTCTTGTAAAACTCGATCGCGTTCTTGGCGTCGCGTACCGTGATGTGAGGAGTGAGAGTGTGGAAACCGTCAGGAATGGCTTTTACTTTCTCAGGCATGGAACCTCCTTGCGGAAAATCATTTAGGAACTGTTCGAGGCGGGAACAGACCCCGATAGTTTACCCCCGGCAGGAAACCGCGTGGCAGGAAAAAAAAGAACTGTCATCCGGAGCGCAGTGAGGCGCAAGCCGAACGCAGCTTGGTGACCCAAAACCCAACACCCGCCTCAAAAAAACTTCGTCACTCCCTCTTCCAGCACCACGACCCGATCCTCAATCCCCGCCCGTTTCGCTTCTTTTTCCAGAAGTTGCAGCGGCTCGTCGATCGGTTCGTGCGATAGCCGGAAGCTGCCGTAATGCATCGGAACCATCCAGCGTGAATTCAGATCGAGAAACGCTCGCGTAGCATCGCCCGGGCTGGTGTGCACATTGCGAAACTGCTCGGGGTTGTAGGCCCCGATTGGTAGAAGGGCGACCTCGGGCGACAGGCGCTGCCCGATTTCGCGGAATCCGGTGAAATACGCTGTGTCTCCAGCGTGATAGACGGAATGCTTTTCCGATTGCAGCACGTAGCCGCCATATCCGCGATGCGAGTCTTTCAAAATGCGCGCGCCCCAATGACGCGAGGGCACATGCGTGACTGTCAGCCCGCCCTGACGGTAGTGGTTCCACCAGTCCAGTTCGATAATCTCCTCGAAACCGAGGTCAGACACTAAGTCAAACACGTGGTGCGGGATAACCAGGGTCGGCACCTTACCCGTGCGTCGGCGCGTGTGGCTTACGATCGCGCGCAGCGAGGGTCGGTGGAGATGATCGAAGTGGGCGTGCGTGACCAGCACCAAGTCGATCGGCGGCAGGTCGCTGATATGCAGTCCCGGTTTCCGTAAACGCTTCAGGACAAACAGCCATCTGGCGAAGTTGGGGTCGAGCAAAATGCTCTGCCCGCCCATCTGCACAAAAAAAGCCGCGTGGCCAATGAAGGTGACCCCCAGCTCACCGTTCGTAACCAGTTGTGGTTTGTGGGTGTTTCCGGTGCGGGGCGTCACGGCCGAGTGCCGCACGAGTCGTCCGAATTGCTGTGCCCGCTTGCGCAGGGCGGGATTTCTCAAAGTCGCTTTAATCATCAGGCCCAAGAAAAGCTTCGGGATCCGCGATCGACCCTGTGTTCCGTCGTCACTTCGCGCAGGCGCCCAGTCGACCCAACTCAGCGGCCCGCAAAACTGTAATGGCGAAGAATAGTACGCTCATTTTAAAGCAAATCCATGTCGGATTGCTTGACCATCGTTACGATCGTCATATCTAATTCAAATACCCGAAGATAGGTAGAGGCAGGTTTCGCTCGTCCCATGTTTCTCGCCTCAAAATTGGCGAGGCGTGTCTTCATGCACCAGTACTTTAACCAACCGTAGATCGGAGACCATCATCCATGCGCGTGGCGTTCTTGGGTTTAGGAATTATGGGACAGCCAATGGCGGCCAACCTGGTGAAGGCTGGCCACGAAGTTTCCGTTTGGAACCGGACGTCGGGCAAAGAGGTGGCAGGCGGGCGTACTGCCGACTCTCCCGCCGACGCCGCCACCGGCGCCGAAGTGGTGTGGATGTGTGTCTCCGATACGCAAGCGGTTGAAAACGTTTTGTTTGGCCCGCGAGGAGTGGAGTCGACGATCGCGTCGGGCGCGATTGTCGTCGATTCCAGTACGATCTCACCCTCAGCGGAACATTCCTTCGCCGAAAGACTTCGCGCTAAAGGAGTTGATTACGTCGATGCGCCCGTAACCGGCTCCAAGGTCGCGGCCAACGCAGGGACGTTAATCTTCATGGTGGGCGGCGACGAAGCCGTTCTCACGAAACTCGATCCGCTTTTTAAAGCCATGGGAAAACAGATCTTCCGCATGGGTGAGACCAGCAAAGGACAAGCTGCCAAACTCGTGATGAACCTGCAGATCGCGTTGATCTTCGAAGGCTTTGCCGAGGCGCTCACGCTCGCCACCAAGCTCGGTGTCAACGTCGATGCGCTGTTGCCTCTGATCCAGGCTTCGATGGTGCGCTCGGGTGTGGTGGAGTACAAGGCACCGTTTGTTCTGAAACGTGACTTCACCCCCAACTTTCCTTTGCGGCTGATGCTAAAGGACATCCACCTCGCGCTCGCGGCTGCGAAAGAAGCTCGCGTCAAGCTTCCGGCGCTGGAAACCGTCGCGGAGGTATATGAAATGGCCGCCGAAGAGGGACATCAGGATCTGGATTACGCAGCCACCCTCACACTGCTGGAGAAATGGGCCGGGGTGGAAGTGAAGGGCGCGGCCTGACGGGGTTTCGTCAGCGCCCGTGACATTTCTTCTGTCTTCCTGGGCGGTTATCTCGCAGCTAAGAAATCGCGCAGGAGCGTTCATAGGCTTCTCCGGAGGCTGAGATGATCCTCTTTCCAGGCCTCCCCAGCAAAAGCCCGCTTTTGCCGGCCTTGTCTTTCCCGTTTTGGTATAGCTTCCAGATTTCAGATGAAACTGCCGGCAGGACGGAGCTGCAAAACATGGCGGTCGTCCCAGGGGCGGGTTGCTTTCCTCAGATGACCTGGAGCGCGTTATCACGCTGACTCGCGTCCTCAAAAGAGTCAATAAGCGCCTGGTGCGCGGCCCTCTGTAAAACCCGGAGAGCCGGCCATCCGCTCGTGACGCGCGCTGCGCTCGATCCAGGCTCCCCCAGTATTTACAATGCGGCAGCCGGAAACACTCCGGCGACTTTTCGGGCATGGAGCGATCATGAACGTGCTGCTGCAACTCCTGGTTGGCGCCGTGGTAGGGATTCTGGTCGGGATCACCGGGACGGGCGGTGCATTCGTCATTCCCGCGCTGATCTACCTGTTCCGCATGGATCAACTGCGTGCGCAGGGGACAGCCTTGATGATCTCATCCCTGCCCATCTGGATTATCGCGTTCATCCCCTATGCCCGCGCGCAGCATTTCGATTTGCGGTTGGGCTTGCTCATCGCGCTGGGCATTTGCGTGGGCAGTTATTTCGGAGCCAGCTGGGCGCAACATCTGCCGTTGCCTGTGTTGCGGAGAGTGCTCGGCAGCGTGCTCATTCTGATTGGGGCACGGTTTCTGTATCAGGGATAATTCGGACTGGCGAGAGCCGATGTCAGTCTCCGGCCTGATCAGGGACTACTTTAAGACGCGCAAGGTGCACGTGGTGGTGGACAGTCACGCTTTCACCTAGGGGGTTCACACGCACACGTTCGAGGACAGGCGCGACTTGTTCGACGAGGTGTTCTGGGCGCGCATCTACGTTGGGTTCCACTACCATCATTCGTTTGAAGAGGGGGGCAATTTAAGCCGAAGAGTCAGCGAGCAGCTGTTGCGGAGACATTTCCGGCGGGTGGAGGAGGAGGTTTGATGACAAGATAGAGACAGTTCCGAAGGGTCACGAGGTCTCAAACCGCTAGTGGTAGAAAAGTCCGAAGGGCGAGGGGCGCCGTCAATTGACACGGGGTCCTTCGACTGCGTTCGGCTGACGCCTCACTGCACTCAGGATGACAGACGTGAAATTGTGGAGTGGGTGGTGAACAGTTGCGGAGTGTGAATCGCAATGGCACTCGCGGCGTGCACCGTTACCCTCGTAATGCCCTAAGTCGTTGCTATTACACAAGTATTACAGAGAACCCCGGCGAGTCCCTGATACCTTACTTTCTAAACGGGGAACCTTTCAATGGAACTGGAAACCATCGCGCGCGAACACGCCGGCGACGACCAGATTAACTGGGTCACGGCGATCTTCATGGGTCTGTTTCACGTGGGCGCCATTGCGGCGCTCTTTTTCTTTTCGTGGAAGGCCTTTTTTGTGGCCTGCTTTCTGTGGTGGGTGTCGGGCTCGCTTGGTATCGGGATGAGCTATCACCGGCTGCTTACCCACCGCGGTTACAAAACCTACAGGTGGGTTGAGTATTTCCTGACGGTCTGCGCCACGCTCGCGCTCGAAGGCGGCCCGATTTTCTGGGTGGCCACGCATCGCATTCATCACCGGTTCTCTGACCAGGAAGGTGACCCGCATTCGCCGATCGACGGCACGTGGTGGGCGCACATGGGGTGGATCCTGATGGGCAAGTCGATGCATCACGACACGACCACCCTGGCGCGCTATGTTCCCGACCTCGCTAAAGACAAGTTTCACGTCTGGATCACGAAGTATCACTACGTGCCGATGATCGTGCTGGGAGTGATCTTGCTGGCGATCGGTGGACCCAAGTTCGTGCTGTGGGGCATCTTCCTGCGTACTGTGATCGGGCTGCACGCGACCTGGGCGGTGAATTCGATCACACACATGTGGGGTTCGCGGCGGTTTACGACGCGCGACCTGTCGACCAATAATCTTCTGGTGGCGCTGTTCACCTTCGGCGAAGGCTGGCACAACAATCACCATGCGCATCCGACCTCAGCTCGGCATGGGTTGACGTGGTATGAGGTGGATTTGAACTGGTATGGGATCTGGGCGCTGAAGAAGCTCGGCCTGGCGTGGCAGATTCAGAAGGTGAATTTGAAGGAGATCAAGCAGGGGCTGGTGGCAGCGCCGAACGGGGCGCTGGTGGCGCCACAGTTTACGGATTAGTTTTTCCATGGTGCTTTGAATGGCGGCCTCCGCGGAGGCCGCCTTTTTGTTTGTGGGGCAGCGCGGAGTGTCATCCCCTGAAGGGGACTCGTGAATTTTGTGCGCGCTTACCCCGCCCTGACGTGCGGGGCTAGTCTCTGGCGTCGCTGCGCGACTGGGGACATACGCTCTCGTCGGCAACCGACGTGGTTCGGCGGCGCGCGCCGCGGGTGAGTGGCGTTCTGAAGGCGCGACGCTCCTTCCGTCGCAGCGAGCAAATTCTCGCCGCGAGAGTGGCGTTCGACAAGGGGATCCAGGAGTTGCGGTGAGCGGCTGGTCGTCGGCGGGGGCCCGAGTGTCCACGATTGCTGCGCCGCGCGGGCGATGATATTTTTCGTGGATGCCGGGGAGAGCAAGTCGCCCGTCACCTGAAAGCCCTCTGGTGGTGGCGCTCGTCCGGGCGATCGTACGGGGTGACGCAGCTGAGGTTGCAAAAATGCTGGGCGCATCACCATCCTTGGCTCAGCAATCGCTCGTGGTCGGCGCTACACGCGCAGGAGCGACGGATTTCTTCTTTGAAGAAATCGGCCACTATTTGTACGGGGGCGATACGCCGTTGCATGCCGCTGCGGCGGGGTACCGGCGGGAGATTGCGAAGGAACTTCTCCAGAACGGAGCGAGCGTGGCGGCGGTAAATCGGCGGGGGGCCGCGCCGCTGCACTACGCCGCGGACGGAGGGCCTGCGGTGCGTGCCTGGAATCCGGCGGCACAAGCGGAGATGGTTACTCTCCTGATCAAGGCCGGAGCCGATCCGAATGCACTGGACAAGAGTGGCGTGGCTCCGCTGCACCGGGCGGTGCGGCAGCGATGTCCGCTGGCCGTGGATGCCCTGCTGCGCAACGGCGCTGCGATCCGGTTCAAGAACAAAAGCGGGTCAACGCCCTTGCACCTCGCCGTGCAGAATACGGGGAGGGGTGGGACCGGATCGCCGGAAGCGAAGGCGCTGCAAAAAGAGATTATTGAGCTGCTGCTCAAAGCCGGGGCGGACCCGAAAGAGCGGGATGGACGAGGCAAGACGCCGGGGCAGTGTGCGCAAAGCGAGTGGATACGGGCGGTGTTGTAGGTGGCCTTCTCGTTTGAGCGGCGGTCGCCCTGGCTGTCGTGGAGAGGGTGTCGTCCCCTGAAGGGGACTCGTGAATTTTGTGCGTGCGTACCCCGCACTGACGTGCGGGGCTAGTTTCTGGCGTCGCTGCGCGACTTGTGAGACGCAGCGGCTAGTCGATGCCAGTGCGACCCACTTGTCGTGGCGAAACAACGCAAGGTCTCTCGACTGCGTTCGGCTGGCGCCTCACTCCGCTCGAGATGACAGAGGGAAGAGGTCGGAGCTACGAGCTGAGGGCTACGAGCTGACGTCTATGAGGTCAGGGCTACGAGCTATAAGCTCCCATCGCTGGGTTGTTGCCCAACCATGACCGCCAGCCACAAGCTGCCGGCCGACGGCCGCGGACAGGAGTGTCCGCGCCACACGGGGTTCGTGCCGCACTCGCATGGCGTTAGAATCAATCCGGAATACATTCCCCATGCGCATTACCTCCCGCAGCCGGACGATTGCGTTTTTTATCGTGCTGGGCGTGTGCCTGGTGGCGCTGGCGGTCGCGCTCAACGTTGGATGGATCATCCTCAACTGGCGCGAAGGGGTCATGCTGTTTCTCGGTGTGATTTTCTTTGCCGTGTTGATCGCGGGGATGATCGTCAATACCAGCTTTCTGGTGCGGGAGATCCGGCGCAATGAGCAGCATGACAGCTTTATCAATGCCGTGACGCACGAACTGAAGACACCGATCGCGTCGATCCGGCTTTATCTCGAGACGCTGCAGAGCCGGGCGGTCGACGATGTCCGAAGGCAGGAGTTTTACAAACTCATGCTCAGCGATACTGACCGGCTGCTCGGGACCGTCGAGCAGGTGCTGAAGGCCGGGCAGGCGGGGCAGAAGGGCGAGAAACATCAGCGGGCGGAGGTGGAATTCGGCGAGCTGGTGCAGGAGTGCCTGGAACTGGTGCGCACCCGGCATCACCTGCGGCCCGAAAACTTGCGTCTTGAAGCAGCGGGCAGCAACGGCGCGGGCACGCTGGTCTTCGGGGACGCGGAGGAGTTGCGCACGGCTGTGTCGAACCTGCTCGACAACGCTATCAAGTATTCGGGCAGCAAGGTGGACGTTTCGGTGAAAGTGGAGACGGACGACAAGCATGTAGTCCTGCAGGTGCGCGACCGTGGAGTGGGGATCGCGCCGGAAGAGTTGAAGCGCATTTTCAAGAGGTTTTATCGCGTGTCGAGCCGGTCGCTGGCGCACGTGAAGGGGACCGGACTGGGGTTGTTTATTGTGCGGGCGATTGCGCGCAAGCACGGCGGGAAGGTGTTTGCCGAGAGCGCGGGCGAGGGGCAGGGAACCACGGTGACGATGGAACTGCCGCGGAGCGCGGGATGAGCCGGGTGCTGGTGGTCGAGGACGAATCGCATCTCGCGAACGGGTTGTCGTTCAACCTGGTGGCCGAGGGGCATTCGGTAGAGGTGGTAGGCGACGGCGAGTCAGCACTGGAGCGGTTGCTTGCGAAGAAAGAGAACTTCGACGCGGTGGTGCTCGACGTCATGCTGCCCGGCAAAGATGGGTTCGAAGTAGCGACCGAGTTGCGCGCGGCCCGAAACTTCGTGCCGGTGCTGATGCTGACCGCGCGCGGGCGTCCGGAGGATGTGTTGAAGGGATTTGCGTCGGGGGCCGATGACTATCTGCCGAAGCCGTTCGAGTTGGCGATCCTGCTGGCGCGGTTGAAGGGATTGCTGCGGCGGAGCGCATGGCTGCGGGGCGGACAGGGCGAGGGCGCGGCGGCGGATTCTTCTCCGGGTAACGCGCACGTGGGCGACGTGTTTACGTTTCGGGGCAAGACCATCGACTTCACGACGCTGGAACTCAGCACGGCAAGCGGGAAGATTCAGCTGACCATGATGGAGGCGGACCTGTTGCGGCACCTGATCCGCAGTAACGGGCGGGTGGTCTCGCGGAAGTCGATCCTCGAGGAAGTCTGGGGGCTGAAGGAAGATACCGACACGCGGGCGATCGACAACTTCGTGGTGCGGCTGCGGCGGTACATCGAGGATGACCCGGCGAAGCCGCGGCATCTGCTGACGGTGCGGGGGATCGGGTACCGATTCCTGGCGGAGCCGGAGGGCTAGTTCTTGGCACGTGGCACTTGGCACTTAGCCTTTTGCGATCGGTGGTCGAGTCGAAAAGACTCCTACAGGGAGACACGGAGGAAGGGGACTGCTATGAGACTTCCTAAGGTCGCTCTTCGGATAGCGCTTGCGGCGACGGTGGCCGTGGTTTTGCTTTCTGCGCTGGCCTGCCAATCGGTGCTGAGGGGCCATGCATCCAACTGTGAAGCATCGTGAGGGTGCGGGGCAGGGGAAGAGTTCGGTTCTTTTGGACACGGAGCCGGATAGCAAGCAAAAGGCCGCTGCGGGAAGCAGCGGCCTCGAGTGGTAGGAGCTAGTCTTGCTCTTTGCGAATCTTTTTTCGCGCACGCTTGCGCGCCAAGGCCTGCTTCACCCGGCGCTTCTCGCCCGGCTTCAGATAGTAGGAGTGACGCTTGACTTCCTTAATGATGTCTTCCGTCTGAACCTTGCGCTTGAAACGGCGAAGGGCGTTCTCCAAGGACTCGCCCTCTTGCAGTCGAACTTCTGCCACGCATATCACCCCTAACCAGCCCTGAACCGGGCGCTTTCAAGTTTACTCCCTTTGTGGTGGGTTCGAATAGTTGCTCGACCGGGCAATGTAAGGGCGATGCTTCGCTACCGGCGGGGGGGGCGGAATCTTGCCGACGTCCCTTGGCCGCCGGCTGCTTGGCGGACGGAAGGGCCCAGTTTTTGGATACTGGAGGCGGCTCTTTGGGAGATTCCCGCGCCCCCTAGGTTTGGTCCGGACTTTGCTTAGGAACGCTGGCAATCGCAAGCGTGGAGGCATCTCGCCGTTATCGGCTTGATTTTGGCGGGCTATACTGGCTGCCTTGATGCTCGGTTTCTCTCCAAAATTGCCGGTCAGTGATGAAGAGCGTCAGTGGGTGGACGACGGTTTCAGGCGCCTGGAGAGGATGCTCGGACGTGGTCGGATGCTGGGGGCCGAGGTCATCCTGCCAACGGCAGAACATTTCCCGGATCCTTACGACAAAACCCCGGCCACAGTGGAAAAACTCTTCCAGCGCGTGTGCGGCTATATGCGCGTGGACTCTCGCCGCATCGAATTGGAAATCTTCCCTGACGAAACCGAGGAACTTCGCAAGATTCTGCCTTACTGGAGGGGCAACGCCGCGAGATGCGCGGGGCTCTATGTGCAGGATCAGGAGGAGCGCGGGGACGGTGAAGATGAGACCAGCGACGAAAGGCGGATGGTCGTCGCCATCCGGGGTACACAACTCCAAGACCCGCTGGCACTGGTAGCGACCGTTGCCCATGAACTCGGTCACGTCATCCTGCTCGGCGGAGGACTGATGAACACCAAAGCATCGGATCATGAGCCGATGACGGACCTGGTCACGGTCTTCCTCGGGCTTGGCATCTTCACCGCCAACTCTGCGGGACGGTTCAGGCAGGATCAGGATGACAGGCGTCAGGGTTGGTCGATGCAGCGACTGGGCTATCTGCCGGAGGGGGTCTACGGCTACTCTTTAGCGCGGTTCGCACGGGAACGCGGCGAGGATAAGCCGGAATGGACAAGGCATCTTTCGACGAACGTCCGGGCGTACTTTAAGCGCTCCCGTGCCTGGCTGGAAAAGAACACGCCTCAGATGATCAGCCCAAAACCGATCGGATAGAGATTTCTACAACTGCTTCGCCGAAGCTCCGGCCGCTAGTTCGCGAAGCACGGTCAGGAATCCCGACGCGGCTTCGGGGTCGGCGAGCGATTGCAGATCTACCGTGGCGGAGAAGTTTGGCGAGTCGGGGCGGAAGCGGACTTTCAGGAAGTTGTGCTCGCGAGAGGCCATCAGGGCGTTGACCACCGGGGTGAGTTCCTGGGTCCACTGGGCGCGCGTGGTGAGGACGACTGGGCCGGGGCGGGTGATCTCCCATTTGCGCGAGTCGTCAGCGGTCTTGCCGTCGCTGTCGCCGCACCAGCGGTGGTTCATCACCTCCAGGCGGAAGGCGGGCGGGCAGTCGAGATCGGCTTCGAAGGTGATGGTCTCTTTCTGCTTGCGCCAGCGGCTCATCAGCCAGAGCACGGGCAAGGGCCGCGGCAGCAGGTTCAAGGTCAAGTGAGCGTTCTCGAACCAGCGGGAAGGAAACTGAAAGCGGGCGTGGAGGCGGGAGGAGCCGGTCCAGCGGGTTTCGACGACTTTGCCCCGGCCGCGGCAGGCGATCTGCACCCAGCGCAGCGCGGCCGCACCTTTGCGGCGGTTGTAGCGCGCGAAGGCGAAATACCAGATGCCCAGCGAAACGGTGGCAGCCACAGCGTCGATCAGGAGTAGGCGCCCCACAGAGACCTCGTTTACTCAGATGGTACGTCCGGATGGGGCGGAGAGCAAGAGGCGGAAGGGGGTAAATTTTTTGGGGTGGGCAGGCCCGCTCGCACACCAATTGCTGCGCGGGACGCGGCTTGCACACCAGACAGGGCAGATCGAACGGGGCAGCGTCCGATGGCGCGCGAGACGCGCCAAGCGTCGTCTCTACTAGAATGTGGGCCGGGGACTGGAAGGTGGACTCGAATAAAAATCCGGCCGCGGGGTTCACGATCCGGGGATTCCGGCGGAGCGATTTTCACCGGCTGTGGGAGATTGACCAGACGTGCTTTCCGCGGGGGATTTCGTACTCGCAGTTTGAACTGCTGACCTACATGCGGCGGCCGCGAGCGTTTACCCTGGTAGCGGAGCGGGTCCCGGGGGACGACCCGGAGGCGTGGGCGGCAGCAGATGGCGCCAACACGGTGGGCTTTATCGTCGCCGAGGCGGGGGGGCAGACAGGACACGTCATCACGATTGATGTGCTGGAAGAGGCGCGGCGGAGCGGGCTGGGGTCGCGGCTGCTGGCTGCGGCCGAAGAGCGCTTGCGCGAGTTGGGATGCCGGGCAGTGGTGCTAGAGACCGCGGTCGACAATGCGGCGGCGCTCGCGTTTTATAAGCGGCACGAATATTTCCTGGTGAAGACCGAGCGCGGGTACTATGCGACGGGGGTAGATGCCTTCGTGCTGAGGAAAGAGTTGGGGAGCGGGGGCGGAAAATCTTAAACCGCAGAGGGAAGATTTTAGCGGGCCGGTGGCATCTCAGACAAGCACGGGGTCCTTCGACTGCGTTCGGCTTTCGCCTCACTTCGCTCGGGATGACAGCTGAATAACGGACCGGACGAGGCGCGGCCGGTTTTTTTTGCGACACCAAACACCGACACTATGAAAATTGCGATTCAGGGGGAGTTGGGGGCATTCAGCCACGAGGCGGCTTTGCGGATGGTGCCGCGGTGCACGGTCGTGCCGTGTGCGCGGTCCGCGGAGGTGTTTGACCGGGTGGGTCGCGGGTCGGTGGGCGGGGCCGTGATCCCGATCGAGAACTCGCTGGCCGGCTCGGTGACGGAGCATTTCGACCTGTTGCTCAGCCGGGATGTGTTTGTCCAGAGCGAGTTTCAGCTGCGGATTGTGCACAACCTGATCGCGGCTCCGGGTGTGAAGTTCGCCGAATTGCGGCGGGTGTTTTCGCATCCGGTGGCGCTTGACCAGTGCCGGGACTTTTTCCGGCGCTATCCGAAGATCGAACCGGTGGCGTTTTACGACACGGCGGGGAGCGTGAAGCACGTGGTCGAGGACGGTCTACGGGATGCTGCCGGGATTGCGGCGCGGCATGCGGGCAGCGTGTACGGCGGCAAGATTCTGAAGGCCGGAATCGAGGACAACAAGCAGAACTTCACGCGCTTCTTTTTCATCCGCAAAGTTCGGCAGGTGCGGCCGAGGGCGAACAAGACGTCGCTCGCGTTCAGCGTGAAAAACATTCCGGGGGCGCTATTCAAGGCATTGAGCGTGTTTGCGTTGCGCGACATCAGCCTAAGCAAGATCGAGTCGCGTCCGGTGCGGGGACGGCCCTGGGAGTATGTGTTTTATGTCGATATTCTACGGGGGGAAGATGAGGCGGCGCGCAACGCGCTGCGGCACCTGGGTGAGGTGGCGGACCTGGTGAAAGTGCTGGGGGTGTATCCGGCGGCGCAAGGTCACAAAGGGTAGTGAGGAGGCACACAGTCGGGATTCTCCCGGAGTTCTATGCTGAAGAGGTCCTTCCCAGAGAAGGGCACACCCCGAAGGGAGATCCTATGCAATTATCCAAAGTCGTGATGCTGACGATGGTAGGCGTGATGGCTCTGGCGGTGATGGCCCAAGCCGGGAACAATAAGTTTGGCGTGGGCGATGTACGAACAGTTACGTTCTCCGACGAGTTCCGCATTGGGGAAGCGCTGTTGCCCAGTGGCGAATACGAGATCCGGCACGTGATGGACGGGAAAGATCACGTGATGGTGTTCCACAAACTGAGCGGCAAGGCCGTGGATGTAAGGGCGAAGTGCTCTCTGGAACCACTGCCCGAGAAGGCAATGCAGAGCCAGCAGGTCTTTGGAGTCAATGCGGCCAATGAGCGGGTGCTGCTAGCGCTCGTGTTCCGCGGCGAAAAGACCAAGCACGTTTTTTAAGAAGCGACGTTCTTAGGGGTAGGGCAAGTCCAGGAACCCGACGCGGACGCCGCCAGCGGGTGGGCGGCGTCCGGAGGGGCGGTGCCTTGCTCGGTGACTGCCGGGTAACCTGTACCATTGGCAGGGTGCAAAGCCCACTAGAAGGGGTTTACAATCCAACACCCTACGGGGAAGGTCCCGTCCGGCCTGCATCTTTTTGAGCATCAGCAACATCAAAAGTTGAGCGAGATACACTCAAGGAGAAACATGGCACAGCAGTCGCGCGCAGAGCGCCCTACGAAAGCGAAAGAAGAGAAGGAGAAGGAAGAGCAGGACGGGCGGTCCCTGCCGGTTCTGCCGGTGCGGGATACGGTTCTGTTCCCCCACGCCGTGCTGCCGCTCACGGTGGGCCGAGAAAGTTCTGTGCAACTGATCAATTCCCTGGGCGAGGACAAGACCATTGTGGTCGTGGCCCAGCGCGAAGCGCGCGTGGATAGTCCTCAGCCTACCGATCTGTATACCGTGGGCACGCTGGCGGTGGTCCACAAAGTAGTGAAGATGCCCAACCAGAGCCTGTTCGTGTTTGCCGAAGGCCTGGAGCGGGTCAAGCTAGCGGAGTTCTCGCAGCTGACACCGTTTATGCGGGCGAGCTTCACGACAATTGCCGAAACGGTGCCGCCGAAGAGTTCCGAAATCGAAGCCCTGCAACGCAACGTGCTTACGCTGTTCCAGCAGATCGTGGCGGGGTCGCCGACGCTGTCGGATGAACTGTCCACGGTGGCGATGAATATTGAAGAACCGGGACGCCTGGTTGACTTTATTGCCTCCTCGTTGCCGTCGCTTTCAACTTCCGACAAGCAGGACACTCTCGAGACCACCGACGTCAACGTGCGGCTGGAAAAAATCAACCAGCACCTGGCCAAGGAACTCGAAGTCCAGCAACTGCGCAACAAGATCCAGTCGGAGGTACAGGACAAAGTTCAGCAGACGCAGCGCGAGTACTACCTGCGCGAGCAGATGAAGGCCATCCAGAAGGAACTGGGTGAGCAGGACGAAGGCGCGCGCGACATCGACGAGCTGAAGCAAAAGATCGAAGCCGCCGGAATGCCCGATGAAGTGAAGAAAGAAGCTCTGAAGGAACTCGGGCGTCTTTCGCGCATGTCCCCGATGGCGGCTGATTATGGGGTCACTCGGAATTACATCGAGTGGCTGGCGGTGCTGCCGTGGGCGAAGGCGTCGGGCGGGGAAGTGGACATCCCGAAGGCGAAAGACATTCTGGATGCGGATCACTACGACCTGAAGAAAGTGAAAGACCGCATTCTGGATTACCTGTCGGTGCGGCGTTTGAAGCCGAACATGAAGGGGCCAATCCTGTGCTTCGTTGGGCCTCCGGGCGTGGGCAAGACGTCGCTGGGGAAGTCGATTGCGCGCTCGCTGGGGCGGAAGTTCGTACGGATTTCGCTGGGCGGGGTGCACGATGAGGCGGAAATTCGCGGCCATCGGCGGACGTATATCGGTGCTTTGCCGGGGCAGATCATCCAGGGAATTCGCCGGGCGGAGACAAAGGACCCGGTCTTCATGCTGGACGAGATCGACAAAGTCGGGCGGGACTTCCGCGGAGATCCGGGTTCGGCGCTGCTGGAAGCTCTCGATCCCGAGCAGAACAGCACGTTCCGAGACAACTACCTCGATGTGCCATTCGATCTGTCGAAGGTGCTGTTCATCACCACCGCCAACATGCTCGACCCGATCGCGGAGCCGTTGCGCGACCGCATGGAGATTATCGAGCTGCAGGGGTACACGGAAGAGGAGAAAGTCCACATTGCTTTCCAGTATCTGATTCCGCGGCAGGAAGAAGAAAACGGAGTTACGGCGGAGCAGATTGAATTCCCGCAAGAGGCCGTGAGCCACATCATCCGGCACTACACGCGGGAAGCGGGTGTGCGTAACCTGGAGCGCACCATCGGCACGATCTGCCGGAAGCAGGCGCGCCGGTTGGCGGAAGGGAAGACGGACAAGCTGATCGTGACGCCCGAGGTCGTTCAGGAATTCCTCGGCGGGATCAAAGTGCGGAGCGAAGGCGAGATTGAGGAACGCACCAAGCGGGCGGGCGTGTCGGTCGGCCTGGCCTGGACTCCGACGGGTGGCGACGTACTGTTCGTCGAAGCGAACACCATGAAGGGCAAGGGAGGCTTCACCATGACCGGGCAGATCGGGCAGGTGATGCAGGAGTCGATGCAGGCGGCGCTGACCTGGGTGCGGTCGAACGCGACCCGGCTCGGGATTTCAGAGAGCTTCTTCTCGGATCACGATATACACATGCACGTGCCGGCGGGCGCGATTCCGAAGGACGGGCCTTCGGCGGGTGTGACCATGGCGACGACCCTGGTATCGCTGCTGACGGATCATCCGGTGCGTCCTTATACGGCGATGACCGGCGAGATCACGCTCAGCGGGAATGTGCTGCCGGTGGGCGGAATCAAGGAGAAGGTGCTGGCGGCCAAGCGCGCGGGCGTGCGCGACGTCATCCTCCCGGCGGAAAACAAGACGAACGTGGAGGAAGACTTGACCCTGGAGCAGCTGGAGAACCTCAAGGTGCATTACGTGAAGAACATCGAGGAAGTGCTGGAACTGGCCTTGCCTGGTTCGGGCAGGGTGGCGAAGCCGCACGCCGAGGAGCGAGAGAAAGTGTTGAGTGGGGCGGTCGCTAGTCGCTAGTCATCAGTCGTCAGCAGGATCGCTGCCAGTCTCGTAATCGGGGCTGGCAGTTTTGTTGTCGTCTGGGTCCTACCTTTTTTATCTTCTCTTCTCTGCTGCCTTGGCGAACGGATACACTACATTTCATGCGCGTGCAGGTCTTATTTTTCGGAGTTTTGAAGGACCTGGTCGGCCGGGCAAGCGAGTCTCTCGAGCTTCGCGAAGGGTCGACCGTGGCCGATGTGCTCGACCACTACGAGGCGCGGGTTCCGAAGATCGGGGAGGTCTTGCCGACAATCGCGCTGTCGGTAAACCAGCACTATGCCGGGCCTGGGGCTATTCTGGGGAACGACGATGAGGTTGCCTTGCTCCCGCCGGTGAGCGGAGGAGCTTCGCGCACTGCCCATGCGGCGATTGTGCGCGAGCGGATCGATACCCAGACGGTGCTGGACGGGATCAAGCGTCCGCAAGACGGGGCGGCCGTGGTGTTTGAGGGGGTGGTGCGGAATCACACCCGGGGACGGCAAACGCTGTATCTGGACTACGAAGCCTACGAGGAGATGGCCCTCAAGCAGATGGAGGAGTTGGCCGGGCAGGCATCGGCCCAGTTTGCCGTGCGGGACGTGGCCCTCGTCCACCGACTGGGGCGGCTGGAGATCGGTGAGACCAGCGTGCTGATCGTTGTAGCGTCCGCCCACCGGGGCGCGGCGTTTGATGCCTGCCGGTGGCTCATCGACACCTTGAAGAAGACGGTGCCGATCTGGAAGAAGGAGTATTTTGTGGACGGGGCCGTATGGGCGGATGGGGAGCCGTTCCCGGCAGAGATTCCGCACGCCCAAGGCAGCCCCAGCGGGCAGCCTGCATCTAAGTGAATCGACGGACGATGACGCGACCCGCCCCTGTGCTGCTGGCCTGTGTGTTCGCCGCCTGCGCGTGTCTCGCACAGGAGGAGCCCGCCGCCACCGTCAAAATCGATGTCCGGCTGGTCAATGTGTTCGTCACCGTCACCGACCCGCGCGGCGCTCCCGTGGCGAAGCTAACCAAAGACAACTTTCATTTAAGCGAAGACGGCAAGGCGCAGAAGATTGCCGTGTTCGACAAGGAATCGGCGCTGCCGCTTTCCATTATTGTTGCCGTCGATACCAGCCTGAGCACGAAAAAGGATCTGCCGCTGGAGTTGGCGTCGGCCCGGCATTTTGCGCACACCATCCTGCGCCCGGTCGACGCGATTTCGCTCTACCAGTTCAGCGAGATCGTGGACGAGGTGGTTCCGTTCACGGCGGATATCAAGACGATCGATCACGGGCTCGACCGGATTCGAGTGGGGTCGGCGACCGCGCTTTATGACGCTCTGTACCTGAGCTCACGGGCGCTGGACCGGCGGCGTGGACGGAAAGTGATCGTCGTAATCACCGACGGCGGCGATACGGTGAGCAAGGTGGACTATCGCGACGCGGTGCGGTCGGCGCAGGAAGCCGAGGCGATCGTTTATAGCATCATCGTGGTTCCGGTGGAAGCGAGTGCGGGGCGCGACACGGGCGGAGAGCACGCGCTGATCCAGCTTTCCGAGGATACGGGCGGAAAGTATTACTACGCGAGCTCGCTGCCGCAACTGGACAGCGCCTTCCGCCAGATCAGCGACGAGCTGCGCACGCAGTATCTGCTGGCTTACTATCCTTCGCAACGCACGTCGGAGCACGAGTTCCGGCGGATCGAAGTAAGTCTTGACGGAGTCCCCGATGGCGGAGACTATCGCGTTCGGTACCGGTCGGGATACTACTCCGCAAAGTCAGACTTCTGACTGCCGCGGAAGCGCGTTACCTGTCCGCACTTATTCCCGAATCTAAGTCGTGGTGAAGCGATTCTGCGTCGGTAGAAAAACCAACCTCCGGCGTTGAAGCGCTGTGTATTTTCAAGCTTTCGCGACACGAATGAACTCGTGCCCTTCCCATGGGGACCGGTGCGAGCGAAGCCCATGACGGCGAGAGAGGCCCACGGGCACGACTAACGCCGGAGCAGTGTTCGCGCGGTTGCGGCGCCTCTGAAGACGCGCCCTAATACGAACCCTCCGCGTCTCTTTTCGTTAACAGAATTATTTCCACGCAAAACAAGACAACGAACCGTGTTTCGTTGGGTGATCCGCGGGACGCACTGTCTTCCTACCATTTCACGGAGTGTCTTCCGAATTTCAGGAGAGGTGTCAAGCCATAGACAAAATGTAAGTCGCAGTTGAGCGCTCTTCAAAGTTCTTAGTGGAAAGGCATTGTCGGGTAACAGTGTTATGGACTGTCCATTGCTTTGATTTGTACGAGGCGCTCGGGCGCGTCTTGATCTTCCTGGGTTGATCACGAACAGACGGGAACTGGAATTGGTTTTCTGGTGCAGCAGAACGCCCGGCTGGTGCAGCACCCCGCTTGTTGCACAGGCACCAGCTGTTTTTGTTGAGTTTGTGAGAGGCACGCAAAAACTTTTTGTGAGGAGACAATTCGCATGAATCAGCGATTCGGTGCGGACCTAACGCGCAGGGCGTGGAGAGTGGTTCCAGTCCTGGTTGTTTTCTTTGTTTCACTAACGATGTCAACCGCATTCGCACAAGAAACGACGGGCGGATTGCAGGGAACGGTGAAAGACCCCACTGGCGCAGTGGTAGCAAAAGCGCACGTGGAACTGACCGGGACTTCGCTTGTGGGGAGCAAGAGCCTGGACACAGACGGCAGCGGCTATTTCCGCTTCGCCAACCTGCTTCCCGGTACGTACACCCTCAAAGTCACGGCGCAGGGATTTACCGGGCTGAGGCGGGACGGCATCACCATTGAGGTGGGCCACCTGCCGACGCTCGACTTGCAACTGCAGGTGGGCGCTAGCAGCACGGTGGTAGAAGTGACCGGCGAGGCGCCTCTCATTGACACCACGACGTCACGAACGATCACCAACATCACGCCGGATGTAGTGGCGGAGGTACCCCACGGAATCTCGTTCCAATCGGTGATTCAGTTCGCGCCCGCGGCCAGAAATGAGCCTCTGGCTGGCAACAACACCATCGCCGGAACAGGAGCTGGCGCGATGAGCAGACCCGGAACGGGTGGCGGTTCGCCGGGCAGCACATCGAACGGCAATGGCTTCGGCTATTCCGTGGGTGGCGGCGCTGATTCTGAGAACCGCTATCTAGTCGAAGGACAAGACACAGCCAACGTGATCGGCGGGTATTCCCACTCTGATGTGCCTTTTACCTTCATTGACCAGGTCGAGGTCAAGAGTTCCGGCATCGAGGCGGAACATGGTGGCGCAATGGGCGGCGTGGTCAACGTGATCATGAAGCACGGCAGCAACAACTGGCACGGCTCCTTCGGCGCCGACTATAACGCCGACAGCTTGAACTCCAATCAGAACGTCCCCTTTATCCGATACAACCCGCTCGATGGCGGGAATTCCGCGAAGGGAATCGATCCTGGGGCTCAGACCTACCAGCAACTGCGGGATCATACCCGGTATATTCAACCGGGGTTCACCTTGGGTGGTCCGATCCTGAAGGATCGCCTATGGATTTTCCTGGGGGCGGATCCCAAATACCTCTCCACCGGAAGGACCATAAACTTCGGCACCTCCAACAACAACGCCGGATTGCAGACGTTCAATCAAGACCAGCAAACGTATTTCACGACCGCGCGCGTGGACGCCGCCCTCACCCAGAAGATACGCGTCTATGCCTCCTGGCTGTATCAGCTGCAACGCGAAAGCGGTGCGGTGCTGCCCGTCGGAGATTCGACGGCCGGGCTGTTCAACCCGAGTGCTTCGGTTCCTCTCTTCGGCTTTGAGCACGGCTACGGATTCGTCGCGCCAAACCAGACATTCAACCTGGGTCTGGACCTCGCAGTCACTCCGAAGCTGATTGCGACAACTCGTTTCGGATACTTCTTCGAGAACTATCACGATTTCGGGTTCCCGACTGCTGGTTCGATCTTCTTCTGGTTGACTCCGGGCGTGACAGCATCGGGCGCGGGTGGTCTAGATAACGCCGGAAAGACTCTACCGACGTCGCTCCAGCAACCTGGGGGGTATTTCTCGGCCGGAAACGACCAGAACTACACTACCCGCAACGCCAGCAAGCACCATCAGTTCTCCCAGGATTTCGCTTGGTTCAAGGGCAGTCGCTGGGGCACGCACAACGTTAAGTTCGGCTACCAACTTAACCACGTGTCGAACGACATCTTCCAACACTGGAACGCTCCCGCGGTGCAACTATCGGTTGGAGCCGGGAATTTCTTCCAGTGGGGCGGGACTACCGGGCAAGCGAACTGCACAGCCTACGTGGCGAGTGGAGGCTATGGGCAATTCCAGAACGGGAAGCTCACTGGCTGCGCTGGGCAGTATGGCTACCTCACGATCCAGGACTACGGATCATTCGGCAACGTGTCCAGCTTCAACCACAGCTTCTATGGGCAGGATTCGTGGACGATCGGCCGGGGAGTGACGATCAACGCGGGTCTCCGTGTGGAGAAGGAGTCTTTGCCGAGCGAAACCCAGGCGGGGGGATTCCCCAGCACCCCGATCAGTTTTGGATGGGGCGACAAAATCGCGCCGCGCATCGGCGGGGCCTGGGACGTGTTCCGTGACGGCCGGATGAAGGTGTTCGGCAGTTACGGAGTGTTTAACGACCTGATGAAGCTGAACCTGGCGATCAGTTCGTTTGGCGGTCAGTACTGGCAGAATTGCTTCTACGGGTTGAACACCTCCGACCTGACATCCATTAATGTCGAATTCGGGGCTGGCTCGCGCTATTGCACGGGCGACAGCACTGGAGGAGCGAACTTCGCCGGGGGCACAGTGCCGAACGGTTTGACCTTCCTCGAGAACCAGAACTTCCGCGGGACTGAAGGAGTGGTAAACGGATTAAAGCCCTACAGCCAGCACGAATCGGTGTTCGGGGCCGATTATGCGGTTACCAAGACTCTTGCGGTGGAGGCCCGTTGGGATCGGCGTCGTCTCGATCGCGCGATTGAAGACGCGGCCATTTTCGATTCTACCGGGAGCGAGAACTTCCTGATCGTCAACCCAGGATTCGGCCCGAATGCTCACAATCTGGCCGACTCCTGCACGCAATCCGCGCTCGGATGCCCTCCAAACATCAAGGCGGCACGCAGCTATGACGGTTTGGAGATACGCGTAACCAAGGCTGCGAGCAAGAGCTGGTACGGGATGTTCTCCTATACGTACAGCCGCCTGCGAGGGAACTACGCGGGACTTACCAGCACCGATTTGGCCGATGGTGGAGGGGGACGGAATGCGCCTAACAACAGCCGCGCGTTTGACGAGTCCTTCTTCCAGTACGACGCTTATGGACGGTCCTCCAGTGGTCCGCTGGGAACGGATCGACCGAACGCCTTCAAAGGCTATGCCTATTACCGCATTCCCTGGATGGGCGGGCGCATGTCCACCAACATCGGATGGTTCCAGACTCTGTATAGCGGTACCCCGATGAGCACCTACACGGATGTCGGCTTCTCCTTTGCCCAAGCTCCCTATTCGGGCGGTTTCCCGGTGTATCCGGAGAACCGCGGCAAATGGGCGAACGTACAAATGGTCGATAACGGCAGCGGGGTTTTAGTCCCGAATGTGACCAGCGTTTGCAGTTGCCGGACTCCGTGGTTTATCCAGTCGGACGCAAGTTTCCGACAGGAGTTTAAGGTCAACAAACAGAATGAGGCTCAGGTACTGACGTTCACGGCCGATTTCGCCAACCTCTTCAACCAGCAAAGGATCACAGCCTTCTATTCGCAGCTGGACACGGCGAACTTCCAGAGCTGGATCTCGCCCGATCCGACCGGGGCATTCAACTACTCGGCGTTCGAGCACCCGTACGACTGGAAGAGCCTGCTCAAGACGGACGGCGTCATCCCCAACAGCCAGTATGGCAAGCCACTGCTGTACCAGTTGGGTCGCAACATCCGGCTGGGAGTGCGCTACACGTTCTAAATTGAAGCTTTGCAGTGCTTGAGGGGCCGGGAAACCGGCCCCTTGTTTTCGGTGTGCCAAGCAGGTTCAACAGCTAGGAGGTGAGAGCCCTCTAGCCAGTCTGATGGAGACGAAGGGTTAGTGAAGCGCAAGGGTGAAATAACACCCGCCGCGAGGCGGGGCCTGAAAGAAGCGTGGAGCAAAGACGCGAGCCGATGAACAAGCACCGGATAGGAGGCCTACGGTGGCGGGCGAGCGAGCCAATGATTGCGAAGCCCATTATCCATCAAGCTCACTGGTGGTAAATCCGGCGGTTGCGCGTCGAAAGCGGTTGAACTTACCTTGGGAGATCTGCGGCATGTCACGGAATCGTGACTGAAGGGTGAAGCGATTCATCCTGACCGTGGCGCAGAAGTCAGCAGAGGGCGAAGTAGGGCATGCAGTCGGCAAGGATATTGAGGCACTGCAATGCCGAAAGGCGGAGCAAACAAGATAGGCCGAGCCGGGAACGATGATGCGAAGGCCCGAACGGTACCCGGCAAGGGGAATAAAGGAAAGGGCAAGTAAGCGGCGCGACTCATGAGCGGACGGCGGCAGAAAAACCGGCCCGAACAAGAGGGGCTGGCCTTTGCGGCGGAGAGTAGGAGTGATACTCCGAAGGCCGTCGAGCAAGGGACCGAAACGCTTACGGCGAAGCGCAAGTCTGAAAGCCTGGCCGGAACCGAACGACTGATGGAAGAAGTCTGCGAGCGGGAAAACTGCAAGCCGGCATTACAACGAGTCAAGGCGAATAAAGGGAGTCCGGGAGTAGACGGGATGACCGTCGATGAGCTCTCGGAGTAGCTGAAGCAGCACGGGTTGAAGATCGGGGAACAGCTACGAAGCGGAACTCATCAACCGCAGCCGGTAAGACGGGTGGAAATCCCGAAGCCGGATGGCAGTGGAATGCGCAAGCTAGGCATTGCTTGCGTGCTGGATCGCTTTATTCAGCAGGCGGTGCTGCAGGTTCTGCAGAAGCGCTGGGACCCGACGTTCTCTGAACATAGCCACGGTTTCCGACCGGGGCGCAGTGCGCGGCAAGCGGTGCACAAGGCGCAGCAGTATATCGCCGACGGATACCGCGGGGTGGTGGACCTCGACTTGGGAAACTTTTTCGATCGAGTA
>CAZXKO010000023.1:0-112847 GCA_964641665.1 uncultured Acidobacteriaceae bacterium | reverse complement strand
CAGCTCCGCTTTAAGTTCCGGGCCGCCGCGGAGATGGCAAGTCATGTCGGCGCAAACCTTCACCTCAGCCCGCGGGGGCGGGGTCAGATGGAAATGAGGATAGAAGCTGGCGACGGTGTGAATCTGGCTTACCGGGACGTTGATCCGGGCAGCTAGTTGGTGGAGTTGATCAGCCGGCAAATAGCCAAACTTCTGCTGAATCGCCCTGAGTTGGTCGAACAAGGCGCTAGTATCCCCTTAGCCCCGTGAGTATCAGAGAGTTGTGAAGAATCTTATCGCCAAGGATTCGCGTCGGGGAATGCCGATCTTGGGACACCCAGGCTTACGAGGGGACCTGTACGACAGTGCTGGTGACGTACCAAACTGTCAATTGATTCCGATGTGCGGAATAGGTAAAAACAGCCAAGCCGCCGCCAACGATCACGCGCGGAATCCTTAGCGACGTCAACGAAGCCATGGGCAAGGCACCGAACTCGGCGTGGCGAGTAGTAGTGTGCCTCGCATTGGCGCCAACCGTGCTGGCTCAGAATGCCCCAGCCGGCAAGTACAACGGTCCCGGCGGTTGCGCGAGTAGTGCTTGTCACGGAAGCATCCAGCCGAAGCAGATCACTCGTGTCTCGCAGAATGAGTACAGCATCTGGGCGGGACAGGACAAGCACGCGCGAGCTTACCAGGTGCTTTCCAGCGCGGTGTCGATGCGGATCGGAAAGTTGCTCGGCATCGGGCGTCCCGACCAGGCGCAAAAATGCCTTGCATGTCATGCACTGTCAGTTCCCGCCAACCAGCGCGCGGAGACCTTCGAACTAGTCGACGGCGTTAGTTGCGAGAACTGCCATGGCCCGGCCTCAGGATGGCTTGGCCCACACACGACTCGTGGCTGGCCGCACGAGAAGTCCGTCCAGTTTGGTATGTTCGATACCCGCGATCTCATCAAGAGGAGCGATCGTTGTCTCAGTTGCCATCTAGGGACGGTAGAGAAATTCGTCGACCACGAAATGATCGCGGCCGGACACCCCGACTTGACCTTCGAACTCAATCTGTTCAGTGCCGTCATGCCGAAGCATTGGAACCAGCCGCCGGATTACGCATGGCGGGGAGTTCAAGAGTGGGGAGTCGGCGAAGCCGTACAACTGCAGAAAGGGTTAGAGCGGTTGGCCCGTCGTGCGAGCGGTTCAACCTGGCCGGAATACGCGGAACTGGACTGCTTCGCTTGCCATCACAGTCTGACCAAGCCGGAGGATAGCTGGCGGCAGGAGCTCGGATATCCCGGACGCAAGCCAGGCGTGCCGGCGTGGAATGCCTCTAGGTATGTTGTGTTTCGCCATCTCGCGAGAAAGACAGACGTCAACTTGGCGACTCAGTTGGATGCCGACGTGGCGAAGCTGGCAAGTCTGCTAGGGCAGTTAAATGGGAGTCCGCAAGAGATCAGCTCCACGGCGAATCGGGCTGCAGCCGTTGCCGGACAATTTGCTCAACAGCTGAATACCCGAGCTTACGACCGCTCCTTCGCCATCGGGTTGATGCGGGCAATCGCTCAGGATGGCGAGACGATCTCAATCCAGGGACAGCGTGCCGCCGAACAGTCGGCGATGTCGTTGGACTCGCTGTTCGTGGCTTACAAACAGAACGCCAAGGATGCAAACGAGGCGGAGCTTCGGGAGAGCATCAACGGACTTTTCCAGCAAGTCGACAATCCCTCCGCGTACAACGCGCCTCAATTTGCCGCGCAGATGCAGAAGGTAAGTGCAGTTCTCGCTCGTGCTGGGCGAGATGAGAAGGCGGGTCCGTGAGCATGGGTGAGCCCTCCAGAAAGTTGCCGAGCAAGGAACACGAACGCCTGGCCCAGTCCTACACAGGGTTGGTTGCCCCCTGGCGAAAATGGGGGCCATACGTCAGTGAACGATCCTGGGGGAGCGTGCGAGAAGACTACAGTCCGGATGGCTGTGCGTGGGAGTTCCTGACCCACGATATGGCGCGAAGCAAAGCGTATCGCTGGGGCGAGGATGGAATCGCCGGGATCTGCGATCGCTATCAACTCCTGGTATTCGCGCTGGCCTTGTGGAACGGCCAGGACCCTATCCTCAAGGAGCGCATGTTCGGCCTTTCAGGAAACGAGGGGAACCACGGCGAAGACGTTAAGGAGTACTGGTTTTATCTCGACAATACCCCGACTCACAGCTATCAGAAGATGCTGTACAAGTACCCTCAGCGGGCCTTCCCGTATTTCGAACTCGTGGAGGAGAACCGGCGCCGCTGGGGTCAAGTGGGCGCGTCGGAGTTTGAACTGCTGGATACGGGGATATTCGATGAGGATCGCTACTTTGATGTTGTGGTCGAGTACGCGAAGAACACTCCAGAGGATATTTGCATTCGAATTGAGGCGATCAACCGGGGCCCGGATCCGGCCGACCTTCATTTGCTCCCGCATCTCTGGTTTCGCAACACATGGGCCTGGACTGACACTTCAAGCCCCGAGCCCACCATCTCGGTGGCTCCTTCAGAAGCCGGGATCACGTTGGTTGCCGATGACACGCGAGCTACTCCTCTGCGTAACCTGCAGTTCCCATACTCACTGGGGAAGCGTTATCTGTGTGCTTCCGCGAACGGCGAAGCACTGTTCACCGATAACGAGAGTAATGCGATTCGTTTGTATGGGTGCGCCTCCGATCGCAAGCCATTCGTCAAAGACGCATTTCATCGCCAAATCGTCCACGGAGAACAGTGCACGAACCCGGCAAAGACTGGGACGAAGTCCTGTATCCAGTACAAGTACCGAGTGGCGGCGGGCGAGTCCGCTGTTCTGCGACTTCGATTGAGCCCCGATCGGTTGGCTGCTCCCTTGACAGAAGTCGATCCAATCGTCACCCAGCGAAAGGCCGAGGCCGATCAGTTCTACGCGGCAATTCAGCCGCCCCGGGCGACACCCGATGAACGGAACATTCAGCGCCAGGCCCTTTCCGGAATGCTCTGGAGCAAGCAGATCTACTTGTGGGACGTGAATCTGTGGCTCGATGGCGACAATCCAAAACAGCCTCCGCCCGCATCTCGCAAGCGGATGCGAAACATCCACTGGCGCCATCTGAATTCGATGCGGGTGCTTTCCATGCCCGACAAGTGGGAATTTCCATGGTTTGCTGCATGGGATCTCGCATTTCAGTGCATCACACTTGCGCTGGTAGACGTTGAGTTCGCCAAGGAAAATCTGTGGATCCTCTTGTTTGAGCAGTTCCAACATCCCAACGGTCAGATCCCCGCCTACGAGTGGGAGTTCTCCGATATGAACCCGCCGGTCCACGCGTGGGCGTGCTGGCGCGTCTATCAACTGGAGAAACAGCGCAGCGGCAAGGGTGATGCTGCATTTCTTGAGAAATGTCTGCACAAACTTCTGATGAACTTTGCCTGGTGGGTCAATCGGGTCGACAGCCAGGGGAACAATGTGTTCGAGGGCGGGTTTCTGGGCCTCGACAATATAGCCGTGGTCGACCGCGGGGAAAAGTTCCCGAACGGGGCGATTCTGGAACAGTCCGATGCGACCGGCTGGATGGGCTTCTTCTGTCTGTACCTGATGCGCATCGCTCTCGAACTGGCGAAGTCGAATCCCGTCTACGAAGCCGTGGCCACAAAGTTCTTCGAGCACTTCATCTACATCGGTGCTGCGATGAAGAAAATGGGAGGCCGTAACTACCAGTTATGGGACGAGACGGACGGCTTCTTCTACGACGTCCTGCGCTATCCCAACGGGGAATTCCACAAATTCCGGTTGCGCTCCCTGGTGGGCCTGATTCCGCTCTATGCAATCGAGGTGTTGGAGCAGGAGGAGCTTCAATCTCATCCCAACTTTCTTCGGGACGTGGAGTGGTTCATTCAGAACCGTCCCGATCTTGTTGGAGACGCATGCTATGCGACAGGCAACGGCGATAAGCGCTATGTTCTCTCGATTGCCGACCCGAACGAGTTCAAGCGGTTGCTGGAACGGATTTGGGATCCCGACGAATTCCTGTCGGCGCACGGGATCCGCAGCCTTTCGAAGTATCACCACGAGCACCCATTCCGATTTGGTGACCGCTCCCTTGGGTATGAGCCCGGAGAAGCGGAAGTGAAGCTCAAAGGCGGGAATTCGAACTGGCGCGGACCCGTATGGTTTCCAACCTCGTATCTGCTCATTCAATCGTTCCTGCAGTTTGATCGGGCGTTGGGTTCGTCCTCCGCGGTGCGTCCTCGGGGCAGCAATGGTCATCCGACTACGCCAAGCACCATGGCGGAGGAAGCTGCCAATCGCATGATCGCCATCTTCAAGCAAGACCACACGGGATCGCGACCGTGCTTCGGACCATACGCAAAATTTCAGAAAGATCCGCACTGGCGCGACTGCCTTTTGTTCAGCGAGTACTACCACGGCGACACGGGTATGGGACTGGGCGCGAGCCACCAGACGGGTTGGAGCGGACTTGTCGCCAACTTGATCGACGAATGGCGGAGGTGACGCGATGGCCCTGCGAAACCGGCTGCTATTCGCGTTAGGGTTGCTGGTGGCTCTGATCGCCATCAGCGTTACTGGATACCGCGTGCTCGGCGGAGACTCGGTCACTTTCCTGCAAGCGTTATACATGGCGGTGATCACCCTGGCCGGCGTTGGCTACGGGGAGATCGTTGATACCAGCCACAATCCTGCGCTGCGAGTTTTTAACATCGGGATTGTCCTGTTCGGGGTCGGCATTACTGTGTACGTGTTTTCCGTCGTGGCCGCCTTTCTGGTGGAGGTGGAGGTCGCGAATCCCTTCTGGAGGCGCAGAATGCAAAAACGCATCAACGAATTGAACGACCACTTCATTGTCTGCGGCTTGGGGGACACCGGCCGATACGCGGTCGCCGAACTCCAGAAGACCGGCACGCCGTACGTGGTGGTCGACCTCTCGGAAGACAACTTCAAGAAGTCACGCGATCTTCACGCAGAAACGTTGAACGAAATCCTATATGTAGTCGGAGATGCCACGGAAGAGGACATTCTCGAGACTGCTGGCCTGGAGCGCGCGCGGGGCCTGATTGCCGCTCTCCCGAACGACAAGGACAACCTGGTAATCACGGTCGTGGTGCGGCAGCGTTTTCCAAAGATGCGAATCGTCGCTCGCTCAGCAGACAAGAAGTTCGCGGACCGAATGATGCGGGCGGGGGCAAATTCGACGGTTTCCCCGAGTCAGATCGGGGGATTGCGCATGGCCAGCGAAGTGATCCGGCCCCACGTTGTCGGATTTCTGGATCGAATGCTCAAGGAGCAGGGAAGCACTTTGCGCGTGGAAGAGATCGAAGTGGAGGCCTCTTCGAAATGGGCAGGGACCGCCCTTCTCGACCTCAACCTGAAAGGTCAATATAACCTCCTGATTCTGGGGCTGACCAATCGTGGTGCGGCCAGCGGTTCCGACCTGGTCATCAACCCTCCGGACAACGCTGTTGTCCCTAGCCAGGGCGTAATCATTGCTATGGGGGACATGAAAGACATTCAGCGCGCCCGCCAGGCTGCTCGAGCCTGAATCCAACCATTCTCCCCTCCACATCCGCTCTAAAAGAAAAAGAGGGAAGCTCTCGCTTCCCCCAAATTCCTTGCTTGGAGCCCCTCAGAGCGCGGTGCACACCGCTTTCACCTCGGTGTACATCTCGAGAGCGTCGTGACCCATTTCGCGTCCCCACCCGGACTGCTTGTATCCGCCGAAGGGTAGGGCGGCGTCGAAGATGTTGTAGCAGTTGATCCAGACGGTACCGGCTCGCAGCTGCGAGGCGATCCGATGTGCTTTCTGGATGTCCCGCGTCCAGATACCTGCTGCCAGTCCGTAGACCGTATCGTTGGCCTGTTTGACCAGGTCATCGGTATCCTTGAAGGGAATTGCCGTAACCACTGGGCCGAAAATCTCCTCCTGGACAACCTTCATGGTTTCACTAGTGTTCACCAGCACGGTCGGTTTCACGAAATATCCCTTGTCGCCTTGGCGGCTGCCCCCAACCACTGCCTTGGCGCCTTCGGAGAAGCCGGAGTTGAGATAGCCACAAACCCGATTCAGCTGCTCTTCTGAAACCAGCGGTCCCATGTCGGTGGTGGGCTCCCAGCCCGGCCCGACCCGAATCTTGGCGGCCTTGGCCGAGACACCTTCTACAAGTTTGTCGAAGATCCCGTTCTCCACATACAGCCGCGAGCCGGCGCAGCAGCACTGGCCATGATTGAAGAAGATCGCACTCGCGGAACCGGCAATGGCTTTGTCCAAGTCGACGTCTCCGAAGACCACGTTCGGGGACTTCCCGCCCAGTTCCAACGAAACCTTCTTCAGATTGCCGGCGGCCGCCTGCAGAATTAATTTGCCGACTTCGGTGGAACCCGTGAAGGCCACTTTGTCGACATCGGGATGCGCAGCCAGCGCGGCCCCTGCGGTTTCGCCATAGCCCGGGACTATGTTCACCACGCCGTCGGGGATTCCCGCTTCCTGGATCAACTCGCCCAGCCTCAAGCAGGACAACGGAGTCTGCTCAGCTGGCTTCAATACTACGGTGCAGCCGGTAGCCAAGGCAGGCCCCAGCTTCCATGCAGCCATCAGCAACGGGAAATTCCAGGGAATAATCTGGCCGACAACTCCCACGGGCTCCCGCAAGGTATAGGCAAGATACTTGGCACCCGGCGTGTAGGGAACCGATATGGGAATAGTATTGCCCTCGATTTTCGTGGCCCAACCTGCCATGTAGCGGAATAGGTCGACGGCCAAAGGCACGTCGGCGGCGCGCGCAACCTTCAAGGGCTTGCCGTTGTCGAGCGTCTCCAGCTCAGCGAACTCCTCCAGGTTTTGTTCGAGCAGATCCGCGAGCTTCCAGATCAGGCGTCCCCGCTCGGAAGATGTCAGTCTCGACCATGGTCCAGTTTCAAACGCGGCCCGAGCGGCTTTGACTGCGCGGTCAATGTCCTCACGATCGCCCTCGGCCACGCGAGCCAAGACTTCTCCTGTAGCCGGGTTATAGGTCGGAAATGTCTTGCCGGATACGGCTTCGACCCATTTGCCATTGATGAGCATCTTACGAGGCTTCGAAATAAAGTCTGCAACCTTGTCTTCCATTTGGATTGTGGCTGTTGCCATAGCGTTCCTCTCCTATTGCCAGCGACGGGGCTGCCGGATTGTTTGGTGGAAGTGAGGCCTTTGCGACCAAGCGATGTCCATACTCACTCCAACTGCTGAGCGATGGAACGACGCTTCGATTGCCATCCTGAGACTAGCTGGCACGATTCTAGCTCTTTTCAGAGCACTACGGAGCGACAGTTTCGGGCTTTCTTATGCACCAGGAATAGTGCAGCGATGAGGCCTCGAGAGTTCGATTTTTGTAACCTAGGGGAACAGTTTTCCCCCACGACTCCTCCCCCACCCAGTAGAATCGGCGAATTTCGGGTTCGATCTTGGGCTGACATCTAGGCCCCTCAAGTATTCGGGGAAAAATCGATGACCAAACGATTACTGTTCTTCGTGGTTGTTCTGTTAACGCTGAGCGCAGTTCTCAGCGCGGTCAGCTACTGGGTTTCACCCATACCGACGAAAATTCTGGTCACCGCTCGTTGGTTGGCGATCCTTGCGTCCTGTATCTATGGGGTGTCGAGGCGTTCGTTAACGACATGGATATTCATCGCGATGCTCGCGGGCGCAGCCATCGGACATGATTGGCCCCAGGTGGCTTTGAACATGCGTGTGATCAGCATGATTTTTCTGAGGCTGATCAAAGCGATCGTGGCGCCGCTTCTCTTCGCGACTCTCGTCAGCGGGATTGCCGCCCATTCCGACCTCAAGAAAGTCGGCCGCATGGGTATCAAGGCGATCGTCTACTTCGAGGCTGTTACAACTCTGGCGCTGATGATCGGGCTTGTCGCTATCAATGTCAGTCGGGCTGGCGTCGGCGCGAAAGTGCCGGCGGCCAGCGGAGAAGGGCTCGCAGGCCAGAGGCCGTCGGCGACGGACACGATCCTCCACATTTTTCCGGAAAATCTTGCGAAATCTGTGTCCGAAGAGCAAATTCTGCAAGTCGTGGTGTTCAGTATCCTGTTCGGCGTTGCCCTGGCGATGGTTCGAGAGAGCCGACGCCTTCCTCTGTTGAACTTCACCGAGAGTCTTGCCGAGACGATGTTCAAGTTCACCAACATCGTAATGTACTTTGCGCCGTTCGGCGTGGGGGCCGCGATCGCCTATACCGTCGGCAGCACCGGCACGGGCATCCTGCTCAACCTCGCGAAACTGCTGGTTACTCTCTATGTGGCCCTGTTCGTCTTCGTCGGCGGTGTGCTTCTGCCGGTAGCGCTGCTGGCTGGCGTCCCTCTCAGGAGATTTGTGGCAGCCGTTGCGGAACCCGTTTCCATCGCCTTCGCAACCGCAAGTTCCGAGGCCGCTCTGCCGCGCGCGATGGAGGCGATGGAAGGGATAGGCGTGCCTCGCCAAGTCGTGGCTTTCGTTATGCCGACTGGCTACAGCTTCAACCTTGACGGAAGCACCCTCTATCTCTCCCTGGCTTCTATCTTTGTCGCACAAGCGGCCGGCATCCACCTGAGCGTGGGGCAGCAGTTGCTCATGATGCTGACCCTGATACTAACCAGCAAAGGAGTCGCCGGCGTGTCGCGCGCGTCCCTGGTGATTTTGCTCGGAACAGTCGGTTCGTTCGGGCTTCCGGTCGAGCCAGTTTTTATCCTGCTCGGCATCGACCAACTCATGGATATGGGGCGAACCTCGGTCAACGTTCTGGGCAACTGTCTTGCGACGGTGGTGATTGCGCGCTGGGAAGGCGACTTCGGGGGAGATCAGCTCAGGCAGAGCTCAATAATAAAAGATAGGGGAATACCCTCGACGTAAGCTCCTCGCTAGAATGCAATCGTGAACAACACGCCTCCTGGAGGAGGATACCGTGGCCGCTTGGCGCCTTCGCCAACAGGCTTGCTGCACATTGGGCATGCCCGTACGTTTGCGATAGCGGCCCGCCGTACCCTGGAAAATGCCGGCGTGCTCGTCCTGCGGAACGAGGACCTTGACCCGCAGCGGAGTCGAACTCACTTCGTCGACGCTATCTTTGAAGATCTCCGCTGGCTAGGCATCCACTGGACCGAAGGGCCGGATTGTGGCGGACCATACTCGCCCTATTCACAGAGAGAGCGGCGGTCCCATTACCTCGCAGCCTGGCGAAAGCTCCGCGACGAAGGCTGGATCTATCCCTGCACATGCTCACGGAAAGAGTTGGCCTTGGCCGCCAGCGCACCGAATGAAGGGGACGATGAGCCGATCTACCCCGGTCGCTGTCGCGTGCGAACTGACGCAAAGGATTTCGCGGCACCCGCGGGCGTCAACTGGCGCTTCCGGGTTCCAGACGGCGAAGCGATCTCCTTCGTAGATCTTCGTCTGGGACCGCAGACCTTTCTCGCAGGTCGGGATTTTGGAGATTTTGTCGTGTGGCGAAGAGACGACGTTCCGGCCTATCAACTCGCGGTGACAGTCGACGATGCTGAAATGGAAATCACCGAGGTCGTCCGAGGTGTCGACCTGATCAAGTCCACAGCCCGCCAGCTATTGCTGTTTCAAGCGCTGCGATGTCCCCCGCCCGCTTACTACCACTGTGACCTCGTACCAGACGAGTCGGGTAAGCGCATGGCAAAACGAAATGACTCGGCAAGCATCCGGCATCTGCGCGAGAGCGGTTGGGCCCCGGATGATGTACTGCGGCATGCCGACACGCTTTCGAGGTGAAGGGTGCCACCCGGCGCCCAGTCGATGGCCTCTCCGCAGACGGGCCAGTTCAGTGAGCTGACTTCTGACCCGCTTCGAAAGTTGTCCAGGGGCCTGCCTTCATATCGCGCAACACGGGTTTCTGCCAGGAGTATTCCAGGTGCCGGTCGAGAAAGTCTTTGGCGATAAAGTCCGCACCGCAGGGATGACCGGCACGGGCTCGCATGCTCATTCTGGCTGCCATCGAACTGTTGGTAGCCTTCCCTTGAACGGCTCCGCCGGGATGAAATGCGTCCCACTCGAACTGGCTGTCACGAGCGAGCATCGTGTCGCCATGCCCGCACAAGGTACGGCCGTTCGCCGCTTCCTTGTTTTCGTAAGCGTCGTGATGGTCCGCCATGAATTTTAGCGCCAGATCCAGGTCGATCTGGCCTTTGTATTGCGCCATCAGTTGTTCCCAGCGAAGCTTGCGCGCATTGGGGGAAGAAGCGAGGTCCGTTGGGTCAAATGTAGTTTCTTCCGCCAGCACCTTGGGATCACGCGCGAAGTTCGAGCTGATGAAGTATCCATCCTTGGTGCGCCACAGCGGTGTGTTCTTGAGGCCAAGTTCGAGATACGCAATCTCTCCGGTCTTGCGGTCTCCGATCAGCCAATCATTGGCATATCCGCCGTTGTTGCCATCCTTGATGATGCGGACATAATCGTCGATGGAATTTGCATACTGAAGCGCCTTGCGTGAGCGCACAAACTCAGGCTTTCCATTGGGGTCCCATCCCTGGAACTTGCTGATTGTGGTCTCGGCAATCATGAGGCCCGAGGAGTTAATGCCGAAGTCATCATCACTGGTAATGACACCGGGAAATCCGTCCATCAGGATGCGGTTGCCATGCTCGGGGACGATGTCGAACATCATGACCCACCGGGACCCTTCGATGTAGCTAGTCCAGTTGTTGTGCGCGATGACGATTTGATGATCCTTCGTCGCGCTGCCCGTCGCAATGAAAGCGCTGCAATTGCCAGGCGCAACCAGGTTTCGCACCGCTGCCTTCTTCTCCTGTACATTCAGCCATGGCACGTAGTAGTCGGGAAGCTCGGAAAAGGCATTCAAGGCGACCAGGTCATCGACGTCCATTTTGATGCCCTTGGCCTTGATTCCATCTGCGATGCCCTGAAGTTCCTGTTGATATTCAGGATCGATGTGGGGCCAGAGCATTTCGTGTGCCGCTTTGCGGAAGAAGGTCCAGTCGCGCTCAGTGCTGTGGGTTTCTTCGAGCTGTATCGCGTGGAAAGCGTCTGCTATCTCATCCGCGAGCAAGTACCCGTGTTGAAAGCCGATTTCTGAAGGCGACCCTTCCAGGTGGACATAAGTCCAGCCGCTTTGCTGGAAACGGTAAGCCTTGGCGAGGCGGACGTCGCTTGCTGCGGACGAAGGGGCAGATGCCGCCACCGGTTTGGTGGCGGCTCTCAAGAGCAGGCTCATTGCCACCGCCAAAAAGGTAACCACCACAACCGACGCATAGCGATACGTTTTTTCAGGCATAAGGTTCACCAGATTCGACGGCGTGCCACGCGGCACGCCGTCTCGAGAGATGGCAGGATGGTAGAGACCGCACGCGGGCTAAGTCAAACACGAGGGAAAATCCCTCAGCGCTTAGAGAAGCGCGGTTGGCCGACGCATCCAATCCTTGCCCTTCTCCTTGGCGATTCCCTCCATATCCTTCACGTACGCGCCGGCCTGCGTCAGGACGTGGTGCAGATCGTTGCCAATGCTGACAAAAGTGAAGCCCTTTTCCAGAAACTCTCCCACGCGTGATGTGCCGAAGAGGAACAACCCCAGGATCGCATTGTTCTTCCGCGCATGGTCGATGAGTTTCTGCGTCGCTGCTCCCAGTTCTGGAGATGTGTACATATGAGGAAACTCGTATTTCTCATACAGCCCCATCGACATGCACAAGTCGTTCTGTCCGAGAAAGAGAATGTCCACGCCCGGTACGGCCGCGATCTCCGCCATGTTCTCGATACAAGACGCCGTTTCCACCTGCAAAGCCACGATCCCATTGTTGTTGTAGTTTCCTGCATATCCAAGAAGACCGGCTTTGTTCATGCTGCGTTGCGGGAAATAGACGGAGCGGGTCCCTGTGCGTGGATACTTCGTACAACTCACTGCCTGGCGGGCTTCCTCTGCGGTATTGATGTAGGGAACAAGAACTCCGTCCGCTCCCATATCCAAGGCTTGTTGGATCCCCGGGCGGTCATCATAGCCTCCGACGCGGACCATCGACTTCGCTCCTCCGTTGGAAATGGCGGAAAGCATTGCCGATAGTTTCTCGTAGCCCATCGGGCCGTGCTGGGTATCGACGAGCAACCAGTCGTATCCGCTGTGCGCCAACTGCTCGGCTACCGTCGGACTGTGCGCATTCAGGAACAGGCCCATTTTTGGCTTACCTTCGCGCAGTTGTTTTTTGAATTCGGCGCCACTCAGCGTGGCTTCAGACATAACGAAATCCTCCTGGGAGTAATCAAAGTTTCCTAGTGTATCCCACGACCTGCATGCGAACGTTGCAGCCTGCGTGAATTTTGACGACACAGTGTGTCCGCGAGTCACGTCCCGCGAATGGAACTTCGCACCCACTGAAGACACTCGGATCTGCTTACTCGCAGTCGGCTTCGATGGTGCGGAGGCGGCCCGGAAGTAACCTCCAGCGATGCAGGATGGAAGTCTCGGAAGACATTGAAAAAGAAATAGATAGACTGGTGCTAGACTTTGATCGCGCCCGGTGTCTCGCCGGCAGTGCTTGATCCTGGGTGATCCATCGAACATTGTGCGATCCTCTTATACTGTGCGCAGGCGGGTTGGGGTACTGCTTCGCGGCTCGACAGTCCTATTTCATCTACACAAAAATCTGATGCCGGCTTCGGAACAATCTCGCACGAATTTGCAGGAAATACTCGGGAAGCCGATCCGCGACCTAGGTTTAAAACTGGAAGGTTCGCCCGTCGAGCGGTTCGTGCACCAGTTGTACGTGGAACTCGCGAGCAAGGGGCTCGCGAAGTTTCGTCCTCCCTGTTACCTCACTGATGAGTGGGGATGTCCATCGGGCGAGCCCATCATCGGCATTCCTTTCTACTTGGCAAACCCGGATCTCGCTTCGCTCGAGAAGGAAGTGAACGATCTCGAAGACAAACGCGAGATCATGATGTACCTGCGGCACGAAGCGGGCCACGCATTCAATTATGCGTACAAGCTCTACCGTACGCCGGAATGGAAAACATTGTTCGGCCCTTTCCGCCGTCGTTATCTCGACAATTACCGCCCGGTTCCATTTTCGCGAAACTACGTGCGTCATCTGGCGGGGTGGTATGCGCAAAAACATCCCGACGAGGATTTTGCCGAAACCTTTGCCGTATGGCTCACTCCGCGTTCAGCTTGGCGTAAACGCTATCGCGGCTGGGGCGCGATGACAAAACTCCGCTACATGGATCGCATTGCTCGTGAATTAGGGAATACCGACCCAGTGCGGCGCCGCGGATATCCTGACGTTACGGTCGACGAGATGGAATCAACCGTGGCCGAGTTCTACCATCAGTCAGTAGCAGAAGAGATCCCGATTGTGGACTTGGCGCTGGACAGTGATTTGGGAGATATTTTCAACGTATCGAAGAGACAGAAGAAGACGGTTCGTCCGGCGCATGAATTTCTTCACCAGCATCGGAAAGCGGTCGTCGACAAGGTGGCCTATTGGACCGGAGTCCAGCGCCCGCTCATCAAGAAGCTAATTGAAGCGATCGAGAAGCGGATCAGTGAGCTCGGCCTGCGCGCCGATACCAGAAGGGAAGCGGAGCATCTGGCGGAAGTCACTGTGTACGCCACGACGCTTGCCACCAACTACATGATGCGCGGAAAGTTTGTGCAACCGTGATTTTTGCAGAGGACGCGATATGATGAGATCTGTGCGCGCCATCATTGGATGGGACTTGCAATGAAGATTGCCGTTCTCTACGACGTGTGGGAGGAGGAAGCGGCTCCGGCTGAACCGCCCGAGCCGAAGCCGCCCGCGCGCAAGAAAAGATCCCGCAAGAAAGCCAAGCGAGAGAAAGAAGATCGGGAAGAGATTTTCGAGGCGCTGGAAAAGCTCGGGCACGAGCCGTTCTATCAGGTTCTTGACGGCACGCCGCAATGCCTGAACTCGCTTGCCAAGTGCGAATCCGACCTCATCTTTAACCTGACCGAGTCGTTCGCCGGAGACGACACGAAAGAGATGCACGTCGCCGCCTATCTCGACTTGTTGGGCAAGCCCTATACCGGCGCCGGCCCCCACGCGAGCTTCCTGGCCCAAGACAAGGCGATTGCCAAAAAGATGTTTGCCTTTCACGGCATCCGCACTCCTTATTTTGCAACGTCCTACCGAGGCAGCATCGAACACGCCCACGACATTTCATTTCCCCTCATTGTTAAACCTCTGGCCGAGGACGGCTCCATTGGGATCAATGCGAACGCGGTGGTCACGAGCGTCAAAGAATTGATGGAGCGGATGGAGAGCATACAGAACGAGTTCGATTCCCCGGCGATTATCGAGGAATACATCGAGGGACGGGAAATATATGCCGCGATTCTTGGCAGTTACGAATCCGCGCAGGCACTTCCACTGGTCGAACTCGATTTCTCAAAGCTGCCGAAGGGAACTCCCCGGATCGCCAGCTACGACGTCAAGTTCGAGAAGGAGGCCGAAGCGTACAAGCTGACCAAGTCGGGCGTCGCGGAAGATCTCGACGAGGAGACAACAACTCGGTTGACCGAGACCGCTCTTGCCGCCCACCGGGCTGTCAAACTGCGCGACTATGGTCGCATCGACATGCGGCTTTCTGCGAAAGGCGAAGTCTACGTGATCGAGGCCAATCCAAATCCGTGGCTGTCGAGCAAGCAGGAATTCGCCATGGCGGCCAAGGCTTCAGGGCGCTCATATACCCAACTGATTGGAGAGATCGTTGATCTCGCCATGGCCAGGTATCGCCCTCGCAACTGAGGCCATCAAGCTGGGCGTGGGTCAAGCTTCATCCTGCCCGTGTAGATGGCCATCCCAACCACCGCGTCAATACCCATCTTGTCGAGTTGGTCGACCTCGATCTGGCTAGAGATTCCGCCGGCTGCAATGAACTGTCTGGTAGTTAGGCTGCGCAGCTCACGAACAACTTCAAGCGGGATGCCTTTCAAGAGTCCTTCCGTGTCAATGTGCGTATAGAGGAAGGCGCTGCAGTACGGTTCCTGCGCCTGAATCATTTCAGACGGGGTGATGGCTGTCCGTTCGCGCCATCCTTTGATCGCGATCCTGCCGCCTTTCGAGTCGATCGCAAACGTCAGTCGATCTTGTCCGAGTCTGTCGGCGAACTGTTTAGCAACGCTGGTGTCCATTTCATTGTTTCGGACCAGAACCGAACCGAGAATTACGCGCCGCACCCCGGTTTCTAAAACTTCCTGCGCAGTCTCGATGGATCGTATCCCGCCTCCTACCTGACACGCGAGACGCCTAGTAAACTGGCGCAAGAGCGCCCGGTTGTTCCCGCTGCCGATCGCCGCATCGAGATCGATCAGCTGGACCAGCGGATACTTCGTGAATCGTTCAATCCAGGCCTCGAAGTCATCAAACTCTAGCGCCTTCTTCTCGCCTTGTATCAGCTGCACGATCTTGCCGCCCATGAGGTCGATCGAAGGGATCAGCACGGCCACCTCACAGAAATTCCCACGGCCGCCAGATCTCGCTTCAGCTCGGCAAGGGGAGTTGTCCCGTAGTGCAGGATCGAGGCCGCGAGGGCCGCGTCGGCGTGACCCTCGCGGAAGACCTCGACAAAGTGTTGAGCCGATCCTGCCCCTCCAGAAGCGATCACCGGAATGCGGACGCCATCGGAAATCGAGCGCGTCAGCCTGCACTCAAACCCGCTGCCGGTGCCGTCGCGATCCATGGACGTGAGAAGAATCTCACCAGCGCCCCGCGATTCCGCTTCACGCGCCCAGACCACGGCGTCGCGGCCCGTGGGCGTTCGGCCACCTCGAGCAAACGCTTCGTAATTGCCTGTACCGTTGCTCCGCCTCGCATCAATAGCCACGATGACGGCCTGCGAGCCAAACCGGTCGGCGATGCAGGTGATGAGGCTAGGGTCGGTAAGCGCTGCAGAATTGATGCTGATCTTATCCGCTCCGGCTTCAAACACGCTCGCCGCCTCATCCAGCGTGCGAATACCACCTCCCACCGTGAAGGGGATGAAGAGTTCTCGTGCCGTCCGCCTAACCGTTTCGAGAAGCGTCTTGCGCTTCTCGGCGGTCGCCGATATATCCAGCAGTACGATCTCGTCGGCGCCGGCTTGGCTGTGGGCGACGGCCAGCTCTGCGGGATCTCCTGCATCCCGCAAGTTCACGAACTGAACACCTTTCACCACACGACCGCCGTCGACGTCGAGACAGGCAATGATACGTTTGGTTAGCATGACAATCCGCAAAAGTTCTCGAGTAGCTTGATACCGATCGCGCCGGATTTCTCCGGATGAAACTGGACACCAAAGAGATTGTCCCTTTCGACCACGGCGGAAAAAGTTCCGCCATACTCACAGGTGGCGACCGTTGGGGCGACCACGGGTACCCGGTAAGAGTGAGTGAAGTAAACAAAGCATTCCGCCGGCAAGCCGCGCAATAGGCGCGAAGCGCCGCGAATCTGCAGTGCGTTCCAGCCGACGTGAGGCGACTTTACCTCCGCGGGGAAGTGCACGCACTCCCCAGGAAACACACCAAGGCCAGCTACGCCCGGCGCCTCGCTGCTCGAATTGAACATCCACTGCATCCCGAGGCAGATTCCCAGGAAAGGTGTGCCCCGGCCGATAGCCGTCTCAACGGCGTCCTTCAGTCCGCTGCTGCAAAGGGCTTCGGTGGTTGCAAAATGACCGACCCCGGGAACAATCATTTTGTCTGCTCGCACAACCTGGTCGGGATCCGCCGTGATCATCGAAGATTGCCCCAGAAAATCCAGCGCCTTCTTTACCGAGGTCAGATTCCCGGCGCCGTAGTCGACAAGTGCGATGGTCACAGGACTCCCTTCGTGCTGGGAATAAATCGGGCCATACGCCGATCCCGCCAGCAAGCCGCGCGAACCGCTCGGGCAAAAGCTTTGAAGAGAGACTCGATCTTGTGATGGTTCGAGCGGCCGTACAGAATCCGCGCGTGGACGCTCGCCTTCGCGCCGCGTGCGAAGCCCTCGAAGAAGTCATGAACCAGTTCGGTCTGCAAGTCGCCCACCAGTCGCACTCGCACTCTGGTATCCACAGAAACCGATGTCCGGCCACAGAAGTCGACGGCAGCCAGCCCAAGAGTCTCATCCATCGGCATGAGGAAGTAGCCCGCTCTCAGGATGCCTCGTTTGCTGCCCAGCGCCTTATCGAACGCTTGCCCGAGCACAATCCCGACGTCCTCTACAGTATGGTGCTGGTCCACTTCAAGGTCGCCGTTGGCCTGCAGGTCAAGATCAAAGCCTCCGTGATGAGCAAACAACTCAAGCATGTGGTCGAAGAAATGGATGCCGGTCGAGATCTTGTATTGTCCTCGCCCATCGATATTCAGGGCTGCACGAATGTCAGTTTCCTTGGTCGGACGATGTATGCGTGCCTTTCTCATGGGCGAACCTCGTGAGCCAAGGCGCCGATCTCCCGCAGACTCTCCCGCAGCACGGGCAACAATCTATCCGTTTGTTCGGTGGAACCGAGCGTAATCCGGACGCAGCCTTCGCACCCCGGATCGCGAGAACGATCCCGGACCAAAATGCCTTGCTCGCGCATCCGTCGAATGAACCCAGAATTCAAAGCTCCGAGTCGCATCAACACGAAGTTCGCCCGACTGCGCCAGTAGGGAAAACCAAGAGCATTGAGCTCCAGTTGAAGGCGTTCTCGACCTTCACGGACTTCGGACACGTAGCGTCGCACATAAGCTTCATCGGCGAGGGCTTCCGGCAAGCATGCCAGCGCCACGCTGTTGACGTTGTAAGGGGAAGCGACCTTCCTCACCATGCTCATCTGCTGCGCCTCGCCCATCAGCACTCCCACGCGGAGACCTGCCAATCCGTATGCTTTGGAAAACGTACGAGCCACAAAGATGTTGGGCCGATCTTGCCATCGGCTCAGCAGCGTCTCTCCATGAAACTCGAAATAGGCCTCGTCGACCAGCAAGGCAGCCTCGGGTGCCGCCTCGGCTAGTCGCAACAGATCATCTAAGCTTGCCGCCGAACCGGTTGGATTGTTGGGATTGGCGACCGCAATCAACCGCGTAGCCTTGGTGACGCGGCGCAAAACATCGACTAATGGAAAGGAGAAATCCTTTCCCGCTGGAATCTTGACGATGCGCGCACCCGTTGCCGCGGCAAAGATTTCGTACATCGAGAAGGTCGGAACTACGATAAACGCTTCATCCCCGGGTTCCAGGTATGTCTCCGCCAAGAGGTGAATGGCCTCGTCGACCCCATTCGTCAGTAGCAGCTCTTCGGGTTTTGTTCCAAGACAACCCGCCGCGACTGCCTCGACCGGTTCGCGTTCGGGGTAGCGCGCTAACTCTTCCACGTCGATCCTGTGCAAGCGTTCCAACACTCGTGGAGAACATCCGACCGTGTTCTCGTTGAAGTCAAGGCGCAGCCCGGTCCGTCCAGCGAGGGGCGGGTGATATGTCGGAAGCTGGCGCACGGCTGCGCGCGGGCTAAGCATCGGGACACCTCGCTCGTATCGAAGCAGCATGAGCCTGCAAACCTTCTGTTTCGGCGAGGTACGTCACCGTCTTGCCGATACTTTCAAGTCCTCGCGCAGAGAGTTCCTGCACGGTAATGACCTTCACGAAGTCCGTCACTGTAAGTCCTCCGCGGAAGCGGGCGGCTCCAGCCGTTGGTAATACGTGATTGGGCCCTGATGCGTAGTCACCGGCCGCCTGAGCCGAGTAGTCGCCAACAAAGACAGATCCGGCATTCGTGATCGACGCTAAGTCTTGGCGCTCAACGGTGATGTGTTCAGCAGCGATTCGATTCGCCCATTCGACGGCTTGCTTTTGGGAACGTGCGAGCAGTACAGATCCGTTGCGCGCTACCGCTTGGCGAGCTGTGGGATTCGGTTCCGTCAGTCGTTTCACCGTTGTTTTCACCGCATAAGCGAGATGCTTTGACGTTGTGATAAAGACGGGGATCGCATTCGGGTCATGTTCTGCCTGCGCCACCAGATCTGCCGCGATGAACTCAGCCCGGCCCCGATTGCTCAGGATAACGGCCTCCGTTGGCCCAGCGAGAAAATCAATTGAACAATCAAACGCCACTAATTTCTTAGCGAGCGTAACGAACTGGTTGCCGGGCCCCACGATCTTGTCCACGCGGGGAATACTCCGCGTGCCGAAGGCGAGTGCTGCGATCGCTTGAGCACCTCCGATCCGGTAGAAGCCTCGGACCCCAAGCATGTACGCTGCCGCTAGAACCTCCGGTTGCGGGTTCGGCGAAACCACGCAGATTTCGCGGACTTGAGCAACCTGCGCTGGAACGACTGTCATGAGCAGTGTCGAAACCAGTGGATGGCGGCCTCCCGGAACGTAACATCCGACCGAGTTCAAGGGACGGATGATCTGTCCCAACGTCATCCCGCCTCGGGTGTGCTTCCACTCCCGCGGTCGCTGCCAGTTACAGAAGCGGCGAATATTCGCGGCTGCCTCCCGTAGTGCTGCGCGCAGTCGCGGAGTCGCCGTCGTCCATGCCGCTTCCAACTCCGCTTCGGGAACTCGGAGGCTGCGGTTACGAGCGAGGCTGTCCCACTTCTCGGCATATCGCCGCACTGCCCGGTCACCTTCGCGACGCACGTCTTCCACAATCCTGCGCACCTTCGGTTCCACGGTGCAGAACGCGGAGCCACGCGCTTCAAGTTGGTCCACCCGGCGCGAGGCGGCGGCTCCGGTCAGAATCCGCATTACATCACCACCTTGTTCAGGGGGTACTCTACGATGCCTTGCGCCTGGGCTTCCTTTAGGCGCGGAATTACCTGCCACGCCTCTGATTCCTCGATCACCGTGTTTACTGCCACCCACTCCCCGTCACTCAACGTCGAGATCGTCGGATTCTTCAGCGCGGGCAGCACGGCCAGAACGCCCTCGAGGTGTTCCTTGCGCACGTTGAGCATCAGGCCCACCCGGTCTTGGGCTTCCATGGCTCCGCGCAACATGAGGGCCAGGTTTTCGATCTTGCGCCGCTTTTCCGAAGCTGCCCATGCTGCTTTGTTCGCGATCACCTGGGTGTTCGATTCGAGGACGGTATCGAGGATGCGCAGACGATTTGCCTTCAAGGAGCTGCCCGTCTCTGTCACTTCTACGATCGCATCAGCCAGCATCGGCGGTTTCACTTCGGTGGCGCCCCATGAGAACTCGACCTGTACCTCGATCCCCTTACTCCGAAAATAATTGCGTGTGACATTCACAAGCTCTGTGGCAATGATTCGTCCGGCAAGATCCTCTGCGCGCTGAAAGGGGGAGTCTTCCGGGGCCGCCAGGACCCACCGCACCTTGCCGCGGCTTCGCTTCGCGTAGATCAGGTTCGCAACCGGGACGACCTCCAGTCCACTTTCCACTACCCAGTCAAGTCCTGTGAGGCCGGCATCCAGCGCCCCATGATCGACGTAGCGGGCCATTTCTTGCGCGCGGATCAGCATGCACTCAATCTCAGCGTCCCCCGTGGATGCGAAATAAGACCTCGCGCTCGTGTACACCTCGAGACCCGCGCGAGAAAAAAGTTGGAGCGTCGCCTCTTGCAGGCTTCCTTTTGGAATACCGAGTCGCAGTTTCATCGTTCGATCTCCTGCCCCGACGCTTGTATGGAGGCAAGCGGGATTTCCTGCGTGAAGCAAGAGCGTGTCCCCAAATGGCAAACCACCCCCGCGCCTTCCACCTGCACTCGCACCAGGAACGTATCGCGGTCGCAGTCGGTGCTGACCGAAATCACCTTCAGGCGATTGCCGGAACTCTCTCCCTTCGTCCAGAGTTCATTGCGCGTCCGGCTGAAGAAGGTGACATACCCGCAGTTCAGAGTTCGTTCGAAAGCTTCCTGATTCATGAAGCCGAGCATCAGAATCTCGTCCGATCCCGCGTCTTGCACGATCGCGGGTACCAGTCCCTGCATCTTGTTGAAGTCAATTTCCAGGTTCATCGGAGGCATCCTTTTCACGCAGAAACAAAAAGCCCGCTGAGCTCTTGCGCTTCAGCGGGCCGAACTTCCATGAGTGCTAGCCTATCTCAGGACCACACCCCCGCCGACGCGCCGTGCGCGTGATGGTGATGGCGGTGGTGCTTGTGAGTCAACATAAGACAGTGCCAGCCTAGTAGAGAAAAACCATCGAGTCAAACGCTGAACTGCACCCTGCCTCTCCAATTTTCCGATTTAAACTATCCAAAATTTGAATGGTGGAGCCCCATATCCGCATTGACAGAATCTCGGCGCGCCCCTATTATCGCGGAGTCATGTTGCCTTCTTGCCAGACGAGCACCGTGTGTTGTTGTTGTACTTGTTGTCGCACGCGTGTGTCTTCTGGCTCGGGGAGGCTGCTGACCTAGTAAGTTATTAAATAATCAGCACTTATAAACCCACCGCCAGGAGCGTACCTGGCGGTGGGTTTTTGCTTTTTATGACAAATTCCATCAAAGAGACGAAAGCCCAGCGGGTTGAGCGGCTAAAGCGCGAGAAGAACCCTTGGGACGGTTTGGACGAAATCCGCCGTTTTGCAAGGGATGGTTTTGCGTCCATTCCCCCCGAATGGATCGGCACTTACTTCCGCTGGTGGGGCGTCTACACCCAGGGAGATGGTGCCGGGGTCGTGGGCGGAAAGGGTGGGGAAGGCAAGGCGCTCCCTTGCTTCATGGTGCGCATTCGTATTCCTAACGGCCTGCTCCATGCGCACCAACTCCGCGCGATCGCCGAAGTCACCGAGCGCTATGCCCGCGGCAGCGCCGATCTGACGGTTCGACAGAATGTCCAGCTTCACTGGGTGACCATCGAAGCCCTCCCCGAAGTCCTCGATGTTCTCTGGCGGGCTGGACTCACAACCAAGGGCTCCTGCGGCGATGATACGCGCAACATCACAGGATGCCCGCTCGCGGGGGTGGACGCGGACGAGACCTTCGACGCGTCGGCCCTCGCTCTCGAAGCCAACCGGTTCTTTGTCGGCAATGCCGATTTCTATAACCTCCCCCGCAAATTCAAAGTCTGCATCACGGGTTGCCGTTCCTGGTGTGCCTATCCAGAAATCAACGATGTGGGTTTCACGGCGGTCAACCGGCGAGTCGGGGGCAGGGACGAGGTCGGCTTCTCGTTGCGGGTGGGCGGTGGCCTTTCTACAGATCCGTTTCTCGCCGCGCGACTCAATGCCTTCGTGCGTCCCAATCAGGTTCTTCCTGTTCTCAAGGGGATTGCCCAGATATTTCGCGACAGCGACGTACTCCGTGAAAACCGCGAGCGGGCTCGCCTGAAATTCCTCTTCCTTCGCCATGGCTGGACCGTAGAGACCTTCCAGAAGGAGCTCGAAACCCGGCTAGGATTTGAGATGGAACCCGCCGCGGACGAACAGCCCCCCAACGACCTTTATCGAGATCACGTCGGCGTCCACGCCCAGAAACAACCAGGCTACTTCTATGTTGGCGCGGCCGTCCTCCGCGGGCGCATCACGGCCGAGCAAATGCGAGTGGCCGCTGATCTCGCCGAACGCTTCGCCGGCGGACAACTGCGCGCAACGAACATGCAGAACCTCCTGATTGTGAATGTGCCGAGAGAGAACGTCGATTCCTTGGTGAAGGAGCTGGACGCAGCGAACTTGCGCGTCAGCGGATCGGCTTTCTGGCGGGGGACGGTTGCTTGCAGCGGATCCGAATTCTGCAAGCTGGCGATCACCGAAACCAAGACTTTCTCCCGCTGGCTGGTGGAGGAACTTGAAGAGCGGTTGCCTGGATTTGAACAGCACTTGAAGCTGCACGTAACCGGATGTCCCAACAGTTGCGGCCAGCATTGGATTGCCGACATCGGGATCGAAGGCAAGAAAATCAAGATTGGGAACCGGATGGAGGACGCCTATTACTTTTGCGTAGGCGGCGCGGTTGGTCTCCATCAATCGATTGCGCGCCCCGTCGGCTATCGCTGCCTCGCGACAGAAGTACCCGATGCTATCGAGCGCCTGTTGCTGCGGTATCGCGACGTTCGTATTCCGGGAGAGAACCTGCGCAAATTCTTCGCGCGGCACAGTAATGAGGAGTTGCGCGAATTCCTGGCGGGCGATGTGATACCCGCCGTCATGCGCGATGCTTCGCCGGGAAGGGTGCCCCATGGCTTGGAAGGGTAGTGCGATAGCAGCCCGACGAGCGCCGGAGACCGAGCGATGAGCCTCTTTCCCATTTTTCTAAAGCTCGAAGACCGATCTTGCCTGGTTGTCGGAGCGGGGAGGATTGCGGAGTCGAAGATCCGCAGCCTGCTCATCTCGCGAGCGAAAGTCCGCGTAGTGGCGCCCTGGGCCACTCCGGCGGTGTTCTCCTGGGCGCGAGCCGGGGCGCTGCAATGGGATGCGCGTCCTTTTCAGCCAGCAGATTTGGATTCGATCTTCCTCGTGGTGGTCGCGACTTCCATCCCTGATGTCAACGATCTCGTTTATCGCGACGCTCAGCTTCGAGGGATTCTGTGCAACGTCGTCGACGATCCGGAGCGTTGTGATTTTTACTATCCAGCTGTCGTTCGGCGCGGGGACTTGCAGATCGCCATTTCGACTGGAGGACACAGCCCAGCCCTCGCGCAGAGACTGCGTCGCGAGTTCGAAGCGCAGATTGCACCTATCTATGCGGGCTGGCTCGAAGAGTTGGGGCAAGCAAGGAAGAAGCTTTTCGCCAGTTCTTTGGATCCGGAGCATCGTCGCGCGCTGCTGCATGCTGCGGCGAGCCGCCAATCGTTTGACGCACGCCGGGCTGAGCCCGTTGTATCTGGAGGGCGCTCATGAAAGGCAAAGTGTTTCTGGTCGGCGCCGGCCCCGGTGATCCTGAGTTACTCACTCTGAAAGCACTGCGAGTGTTGCGGGCGGCCGACGTTGTACTCCACGACGACTTGATCAGTGACCGCATTCTGGAGTTGATCCCGCCAACCGCGCAGATCCGGAATGTGGGCAAGCGCTGCGGCCGTAAGAGCGTCCAACAGGAAGAAATCAACGCCCAGATGATCGCCTTTGCCACGTTCGGACTAAACGTCGTCCGGCTTAAGGGCGGAGATCCTCTGATCTTCGGCCGCGCCGGTGAGGAGATGGTGGCACTGCGTAAGGCGAATGTTGGATTCGAGGTAGTCCCAGGAGTGACGTCGGCCTTGGGATCTGCGGCTGCCGCTGGCGTGTCTCTAACCCAGCGGGAAACCTCTTCCGCCGTGGTCTTCCTTACGAGCCATCACGCGAGCGCAAAAGAGCCGGGTTCCTGGGCGGGGTATGTCTCCTCCGGCGCCACGCTTGCCATCTACATGCCCGGCTTCAATTTTGCGCAGACCGCGTCGCAGCTTCGGTCGGCTGGCATGAATGCCGAGACTGCCTGCGTCCTCGTTTCACGGGCCGGCTACGAAGACCAAAGAGTTCATCGCACTACTGTTCAGAACCTGCCCTCCGCACCACGACTACAGTCCCCGACACTCCTGCTGGTCGGCGACGCAGTCGGCTTGCGGGACACCGTGGAGCAACACTCAGGGAGAAATTCGTCGGGACTGCCGGTGCATGCCTTCGTTCCACCGCCAGCTGCGCTCGACCTGTTTGTGGATAACCAGATCTTTTGGGGTGACTAGGAGAAGATCGTGATCGAGAACCTGGAAAGAACGCAAACGTTAGCCGAGACGTGGACCTCCCAGGAAGTACTGCAATGGGCGTTCAAAACCTTCGGTAACTCGGTGGAAATAGCCTCGGGCTTTGGGGTAGAAGGCATGGCCCTGATCGATATCGCGTCCCGCGTCAACTCCAATCTGCGAGTTTTCACGATCGACACCGGTTTTCTCTTTCCGGAGACATACCAGTTGATCGAGAGGGTAGAAAAACGCTACGGAATCAGCGTTGAGAAGGTGCGATCGACTCTGAGCCCCGAAGATCAGGCAGAAATCTATGGTCCCGCGCTGTGGTCCTCGAACCCGGATCAGTGCTGCGGCCTGCGCAAAGTGGAACCCCTGAAGGAGAAACTCGCAGGCGTGCGCGCCTGGATCACAGCCATCCGCCGCGACCAGACTTCCCACCGGGCCAAGGCGCGAAAGGTTGAGTGGGACCAGAAATTCCGAGTCGTAAAAATCAACCCGATCGTTGACTGGAGCAGTGAGAGCGTGTGGGAGTACGTGCGGGCACACAACGTTCCCTACAACCCTCTGCATGACTTCAACTACCCGAGCATCGGTTGCACGCATTGCACCCGCGCCGTGCGTCCAGGTGACGACCCGCGCTCAGGACGTTGGGCCGGATCGCAGAAAACCGAATGTGGCTTGCACCTGGCGGAACCGGTGGTGGCCTCCTCCCCGCTTGTCCAATTGAACGTCAATCGTGAATCCTGATCCGCCTTGTTGCTGGGGAATCACTGTCAAACCCCCACGCACGCCAGACGAACGTTGCTTCTCAGACTGATTACTAGAACGTCCCGATTCGAGCTCGCCTCGGTGATCAAGATGCTCCGCCTTGTGGCACACTTGTTCCGGAGGCGGAATGGACATTCTGGAGTTCACCATACTGGTTGGACTGGGATCGTTCATCGCGGGATTCCTGGGGGCACTCACCGGCCTCGGCGGCGGCGTGGTGCTCGTCCCGATGCTCACGTTGCTGTTCAAGGTAGACATTCGATACGCCGTGGGTGCGTCGCTTGTTTCCGTAATTGCCACTTCGTCCGGGGCGGCCGCGGCATACTTGAAGGACGGTTTCTCCAACATTCGCCTCGGGATGTTTCTCGAGATCGCGACTACGCTGGGAGCGCTTCTCGGCGCCTATCTCGCGGCCAGCGTTTCCACCACTGCCATCGGCATCATTTTTGGCCTCGTTTTGCTTTACTCCGCCTATTCTTCAGTTCGACCGCCCCCTGAGACAGCGGGTGACGACCAGGCCGATGCCCTTGCCACGCGGCTGAATATGAACGGAACCTACCCTTCCTTGAGCGGACCCAAGCACTACAACGTGCGGCGTGTTCCTGCAGGGTTCAGCCTGATGTTTGGCGCTGGGGCCCTGTCGGGACTACTCGGGATTGGATCTGGGGCCGTGAAAGTCCTCGCGATGGATCAGGCCATGGGTGTCCCCTTCAAGGTTTCCACCACGACTAGCAACTTTATGATCGGTGTGACCGCGGCGGCAAGTGCCGGAGTATATCTCAGCCGGGGGTATATCGACCCCGGCCTCGCGATGCCGGTCATGTTAGGTGTACTTGCTGGCGCGATGACTGGAGCGCGCGTTCTGGCACGGACGAAAACTCAGCAGCTGCGCTGGGTATTTGGCGCTGTCATTGTTGTCCTCGGTGGCGAGATGATCTACGGCGCGCTTACAGGAAAGATCTGATGTTCAGCAAAGCGGATTGGACGGACCAAAAGCTCGAAGTCATCATCGCCAACCTGCTACGCGCGGGTGTGACCCTGGCCGCTTCCCTGGTGCTTACCGGAGGGCTGGTGTTCGTGATTCGACATGGCCTTGCCCCGGCCAACTACAGCGTCTTCGCCGGACGGCCGGCGGATCTCCGGCACTGGGTCGACATCTTGCGCGCCGCTGTCTCTCTCCGAGGCCGCGGCATCATCCAACTCGGGTTGCTATTCTTGATCGCAACGCCGGTTGCCCGGGTGGCGTTTGCCGCATTTGCGTTTGCCATGGAGCGGGATTGGCTCTACGTGGGTATCTCGACCATCGTGCTGGTCGTGTTGCTCTACAGTCTGCTTGCTAGGCATGGTGGGCTCTAAGCCAGAGGCAGCATGAAATAGAACACGGATCCATGCCCAAGCTGGCTGGTGACCCCAATCGTTCCTCCGTGCGCCTCCACGATCGCCTTGGTGATCGCCAGTCCCATGCCCGTGCCTTGTACCGCGAGCCTCTGGTTGCGACCGCGATAGAACTTGTCGAAAATCAGCGCCTGCTCAAAGTCGTCAATTCCAGGCCCTCGGTCCGACACACTCGTCATCAGGGTTCGATTTCGAACTTCTCCCGTGATGTAAATGGGCGACTCCGGCGGCGAGTACTTGGCCGCATTTTCGAGCAAATGCATAAACACTTCCTTGATGCGGGTCACGTCCATGCGGACAGGAGGCAGAGCGTCAGGCAGTCGAATCTCCAGAGGGTGCTTGCCCAGGACTTGCTTGCAATCCTCGATGCTGGCGTCGAGAGCTTCGCGGATCGGGTGGGGAGCTAGATGTAATTCCACCTGGTTCGCATCGAGCTGTGCCATCTCGGCGGCTTCCCCGACGAGGCGATTGAGGCGGTCGCTTTCTTCGTTGATGACCGTCAGCAGTTCTTCTTTCTGCGCTCCGTTCATTCCGGGGTTCGACAAAAGGGATGTCACCGATACTTTGATCGCCGTCAACGGAGTACGGAACTCATGAGTCACGGAGTCGAGGAGCACGGAGCGCAGTTGCTCGCTTTCGCGGGCAGCCTCGGTGCGGCTCAGGTTTTCCATCGCGCGTGCACGCTCGATGGCGATCGCGATCAGGCTGCTGATCGCATCCAGCGTCTCGCGCGACAACCGGCTGCCCGACACGCCGAGCGCCCCGACCGTGCGCACTCCCATGCGCAACGGCATGATCGCCAGGTGCTTTTCAGAATCAATCCGAGGTTCACCGCGGCTGCACACGAGCTGCAGAGCATGAGCCTCTAGTTCGCCGATATCCGGGGTGGAGCGATACACGTCGGGCCGCTCCGGCAAGGAGATGGCAGCCGCTTTTACATTAAACGCGTCCACGATGTATCGCGGCAGCACGTTCAGCAGCTCGACCACATTGTCGGCGGAGAGCAGTTGCTGACTGAAGCCATACAGGCGCTCGACCTCCCGTCGTCTCTCGTTCGCATTCAGCGCCTCCCTTTGCGCTCGCGCCGAAAGCTGACTGGCGATTACAGCGGTGATCAGAAAGGCAAACAATGCGACCCAGTTCTGGTGATCGGCGATCGTAAACGTCCCAACTGGAGGCAGAAAGTAGTAGTTGAAAGCGAGGGTCGCAACCACTGCGGTGTACACCGAGGCTCTTAAACCCCATACAGTCGAGATAATCAGCACGGTCAGCAGGAAGGTGAGTGCTACGGTGGTTGGATTGCTGACGTGGATCCCGCGGTACGCAAAAACGATGGCAAAGACTGCGCCTGTAGAGACTACGTAGCGCACCGCGTGCCTAGCCCATCTCTCTTTCACGTGGCGATTGTAGCTGACGTTCGACATTTTCATTCCGCTAAAGCACAATACTCGCGATGACCAAGACTCCGGAACAATGGCTCGAAGAGGCCGCACCGGCAAAAAAGGGCGGCGTCTTCAAGCTGTTTCTAGGCTACGCACCGGGCGTAGGGAAGACGTATAGCATGCTCAGTGAAGCCATTCGGCGCCACAGTCGCGGCGAAGACGTAGTGATCGGCGTGGTCGAGACTCATGGCCGCAAAGCCACCCCGGAGCTCGCAGCACAATTGGAACAGGTTCCGCGCCGGAAGGTCGATTACAAGGGCGCACTCTTCGAAGAGATGGATGTAGATGCGATCCTGGCTCGCAAGCCTGCAGTCGCAATTGTCGACGAACTCGCCCACACCAACATCGAAGGCAGCAAACATCGTAAGCGATACGAGGACGTCTACGAACTTCTCGACGCAGGCATCGATGTTCTCTCCACGATGAACATTCAGCATCTGGAGAGCGTCACCCCCACAGTGCAGGGCATCACCGGAATCCAGGTGCGGGAGACCGTGCCGGACTGGGTCTTGAAGCGCGTCGACGAAGTCGTGATGTCGGACCTCACTCCTGAAGCACTGCAGAACCGCATGCGTCGCGGGGATGTTTACCCACTGGAGAGAGTAGAGCGAGCCCTGGGTAATTTCTTCCGCCCCGGCAACCTGATCGCGCTGCGCGAATTGGCATTGCGCCAGGTTGCGCACGCGGTTGACCGCAGCCTCGAGACGTATCTCGACAAGCAGGAGAGCCGCAGGAATCTCGGCGTGCGCGAGCGCATCGCCGTCTGCATCAGTTCCAATCCCGCTGCCCAACATCTAGTTGCGCGCGGCGCCCGGATGGCGCAAGCGCTTGATGGGGAGTTGTACGTGATCTATGTCGATCGCGGCCAGGACGAGAACGAACGCAATCAAAAGACCTTGCAGGCCAATATCCAGTTCGCCGAGAATGTCGGCGCAACCGTTGTTCGTGTGAAAGGAAAGACGGTCGCTGAGGCTGTTGCCGAAGTAGTGCACGAAAAGCACCTTACTCACGTGGTATTCGGCCGATCCGCGACAACTGGATGGAAGCGGTACCTGTACATATCCGCCATCCACCGTTTCCTGCGGGACGCCCCAGCGGTCGACGTCCACATCGTTACCCAGGAGCCTGCACATTGACCGGTACCGAACACCGCAAGATTCTGGTGGTGGACGATGAGAGTCAGATCACACGAGTGCTGCGAACCAGTCTCTCCAGTCATGCCTATGACGTCCGGGTGGCCAACGACGGTGAAACAGCCTTAGAGATCATGAAGGACTGGACACCCGATCTGGTGATCACCGATCTTTCCATGCCGAACATGGATGGTCTGGAGCTTACTCGACGGCTCAGGTCCAGCAGCAAAGTCCCGATCCTGGTGCTGTCGGTTCGCGGCGAGGAACGCACCAAGGTGCAAGCTCTTGACGCCGGCGCCGACGACTACATCACGAAGCCTTTCAGCATGGTGGAGTTGCTAGCACGCGTTCGCGCTTCGCTGCGACGAATTCCCCTTCCCGACGAGGTCGAACCTCCCAAGATCGAAATCGGCGACTTCCGCATTGACTTGGCCGCGCACAAAGTCTTCGTCCGGGAAAAAGAGGTTCACCTTACCCCCAAAGAGTTTGATCTCCTGGTCTACCTTGCCCGCCACGCCGGCAAAGTTGTGCCCCACCGCTCGCTGCTAGCCTCAATTTGGGGTGGGCAGAGCACCGAGCAGGTCGAGTATCTTCGCGTCTTTGTCGGCCAACTTCGCAAGAAACTGGAGCCGGAGGCATCTTCCCCACGGTACATTGTGACCGAACCTTGGGTGGGCTATCGCTTCGACCCCGGTAACGATTAACCCTGCCAGCGCCGAAAGATACAGTCTTTACGAATTCTTTATAAAAACCTTACCCCCGTCTTACGACCCGCGCGTTCTACTGACACTCGCCAATCCCCGAAAAGCTCGAAGGAGAGAGAGCGCCCATGCAAGACTTCGTCTTCGCCGCAATCACGATCGCGTTCTTCGCGGTGTCGATTGGTTACGTGCGATTCTGCGATCGAATCCGCTGAGGTGAAACCGAGATGAGTTCCGAATCCATCGTCATGCTCCTCGTGAGCGTCGGGTTGATGGTGTATTTGCTCTACGCGTTGCTGCGTCCGGAGAAATTCTGAACATGACTGCGAATGGTTGGCTCCAGATCGTCGTGTACCTGGCGGTCATCTTTGCGATCACCAAACCCCTCGGCGTATTCATGGCGCGGGCGTTCAACCGCGAGCGCACTTTTCTCGATCCCGTGGCTCGGCCCATCGAACGGTTGCTTTACCGTTTGACGGGTGTGGATGAAGACCATGAGATGCGCTGGACGGAGTACGCGTTGACCATGCTTTTGTTCAGCGGCGCGACCATGCTGCTGCTGTACCTGATTCAACGCGTGCAGCCGCTCTTGCCTTGGAATCCCCAGAAGTTTGGTGCTGTCCCTCCGACCCTATCGTTCAATACCGCCGCATCGTTCACTACCAACACTAACTGGCAGAACTATGCAGGTGAGACCACGATGAGCTACCTGACTCAGATGGCTGGGTTGGCGTACCACAACTTTGCTTCGGCAGCCATCGGGATCGCGCTGGCGATCGCGTTCATCCGCGGTATCGCCCGCCGCGAAAAGGAAACGATCGGGAATTTCTGGGTCGACATGACGCGCTCGACCCTCTGGCTGCTGCTGCCGATGTGCATCGTTTACGCGTTGGTCCTGGTTTCCCAGGGCGTCGTGCAGAACTTCAGGCCGTACGACACGGTGAAGTTGGTCGAACCGCAGAAGGTGCAGCGAACCGGAACTGATGGTAGTCCCGTTATAGGTCCGGACGGCAAGCCGGTGTTGGACACGGTAACGGATCAGACCATTGCCCAAGGCCCGGTGGCCTCGCAGGAGGCGATCAAGATGCTGGGAACGAACGGCGGGGGCTTCTTCAACGCCAATAGCTCTCATCCGTTCGAGAACCCCACGCCGTTCAGCAACTACCTGCAGATGCTTTCCATTTTTGCCATCCCCGCGGGACTGACGTACACGCTCGGCCGCATGACTGGGTCGCAGCGTCATGGTTGGGCCGTTTGGGGAGCGATGGCGATCCTGTTCCTCTGCGGTGCCTCGGTTGCCTATTGGGCCGAATCGAAAGGGAATCCTCTACTCAAAGGAGTGGATCAGCGCGCCAGCGCCCGCCAGTCGGGCGGCAACATGGAGGGCAAGGAAGTCCGCTACGGCATCGCAGATTCCACTTTGTTCGCCACCATCACCACCGACGCGAGCTGCGGTGCGATCAATAGTTGGCACGACTCCTTCACCCCGCTGGGCGGGATGGTGCCGCTGGTCAACATCATGCTCAGTGAGACGGTATTCGGCGGGGTAGGAGCGGGGCTCTACGGGATCCTGATTTACGTCGTCCTGGCCGTGTTCATTGCCGGCCTTATGGTTGGCCGGACGCCGGAATACCTGGGCAAAAAGATCGAGGCCTACGACGTGAAGATGGCGATGCTGGTCACGCTTGTATTCCCTCTGATCATCCTGGTGCTCACGGGTATCTCCGCGGTTGAAGGGTTCGGTACGTCAAGCATCAGCAACGCCGGTCCCCACGGTCTCACCCAGATCCTGTATGCATTCACGTCCATGGCGGGCAACAACGGTTCCGCATTCGCTGGTCTCAACGGAAACACCGCCTGGTACAACACCGCAGGCGCTTTGACCATGCTGGTGGGGCGATTCTTCATGATCATCCCTATGCTGGCCATCGCGGGAAATCTGGCGCAGAAAAAAACTGTGCCAGCCTCCGCCGGCACGTTCCCGGTGACCACTCCCTTATTTGCGATCCTGCTGGTTTCCGTGATTGTCATCGTGGGCGCACTCACGTTTTTCCCGGCTTTAAGTCTGGGACCGGTGCTTGAACACTTACTGATGATGACGGGTAAGACCTTCTGAGGTGTCAATGGCAAAGAAAGACAGATCGAAAGGTAAGAGCCTGTGGGACGCAAAGATCCTGAAGCGGGCCCTGATCGATTGTGTGCTGAAACTCGATCCACGCACCATGATGAAGAACCCCGTCATGTTCGTGGTCGAGGTTGGCAGTGTGGTGACAACCTTGCTCTTGTTTCGTGGCAAGGAGAGTTTCACATTCAATCTCCAGATCACGCTGTGGCTGTGGTTCACAGTGCTATTCGCGAACTTCGCCGAGGCCATGGCCGAAGGCCGCGGAAAAGCCCAGGCGGAAACGCTCCGCAAGGCCAAATCAGAGACCATCGCAAAGCGGTTGCTGCCCGACGGTAAGACTGAAAGCGTTGCCAGTGCGAAGTTGCGGGCCGGTGACGTTGTACTCGCGGTAGCGGGTGAATTTATCCCGGGCGACGGAGAGGTGATCGAGGGCGTCGCCTCAGTCGATGAATCGGCCATCACAGGAGAGTCGGCTCCCGTGATCCGCGAAGCGGGCGGAGATCGCTCTGCCGTCACCGGAGGTACCCGGGTTCTGTCGGACGTCATCAAAGTCCGGATTACTTCCAACCCCGGCGAAACGTTTCTTGACCGAATGATTGCTCTGGTCGAGGGAGCCGAGCGCCAAAAGACACCGAATGAAATTGCCCTCAACATTCTACTGGCAGGCTTAACCATCATCTTCTTGCTGGCTGTAGTCACGCTTCAACCATTTGCCATTTACTCGGGCACTCCCCAAACCGTCTTCGTTCTGGTTTCGTTGCTGGTCTGCCTGATCCCGACCACCATTGGTGGACTGCTCTCGGCTATTGGGATTGCCGGGATGGACCGGCTAGTCCAGCACAACGTGCTGGCCATGTCGGGGCGAGCAGTGGAAGCGGCGGGCGATGTAAACACTCTGCTGTTGGATAAGACTGGAACGATCACCCTCGGGAACCGCCAAGCCGCCGAGTTTCTTCCGTCGCCCGGCATCGTGGAAGCCGATCTTGCCGATGCCGCCCAGCTTTCGTCGCTTGCCGATGAGACCCCGGAAGGCCGGTCGATCGTGGTTCTTGCCAAGGAGCGCTACAACCTCCGTGGTCGCGAACTGGCTGCGCACGAAGCCGTTTTCGTACCGTTCACCGCCCAAACGCGCATGTCGGGTGTAAACCTGGACGGCCGCGAGATCCGCAAAGGCGCAGTCGACGCCATCACCAAGTACCTGACACAAAACGGCACCGTTCTCCCCAAAGAAGTCCAGGCTTCGGTCGAGCAGATTGCGCGATCAGGCGGCACGCCCCTAGTGGTCGCGGAGAACTTCCGGGCAATGGGCGTGATTTACCTCAAGGACATCGTTAAAGGGGGCATGCGCGAGCGCTTCGATCAGCTGCGGGCCATGGGCATCAAGACCGTAATGATTACGGGAGACAACCCGCTCACAGCTGCCGCGATTGCGCGCGAGGCGGGAGTCGATGACTTTCTCGCCGAAGCCACCCCCAAGGACAAAATGGACCTGATTCGACGCGAGCAGGGCGATGGCAAATTGGTTGCGATGACGGGCGACGGCACCAATGATGCTCCGGCCTTGGCCCAGGCCGACGTTGGCGTGGCCATGAATACCGGAACCCAGGCCGCCAAAGAGGCCGGAAACATGGTCGACCTTGATTCCAATCCCACGAAGCTGATTGAGATTGTGGAAATCGGCAAACAGCTCTTAATGACTCGCGGGGCACTCACAACGTTCTCGATCGCGAACGACGTCGCCAAGTATTTCGCAATTATCCCCGCGATGTTTGCCGGAACTTTCCCGGTGCTCAATGCGTTGAACATCATGCGCCTGCAGACTCCCCAGTCGGCCGTGCTGTCCGCGGTGATATTCAATGCGCTCATCATCGTTGCATTGATCCCGCTGGCCCTGCGCGGTGTGAAATATACACCCATGAGTGCAGAGGCTTTGCTCCGCCGGAACCTGTTGATCTATGGAGTGGGTGGACTCATCGTGCCATTCATCGGCATCAAGCTCATCGACATGTTCATTACGCGCATTGGCCTGGCCTAGGGAGAATCATGAAAAGACATCTGATTACATCGTTATTGATGACTATCGCGACCACGGTTCTGTTGGGGATCGTCTATCCTTTGGTGGTCACAGCTCTCGCCCATGTCCTGTTTAAGGACAAGGCCAACGGACAACTGATCCATCACAATGGAGTAACCATCGGCTCGCGGATCATCGGACAGCCTTTCACTGGGCCAGTCTACTTCCATTCGCGACCCTCGGCGGCGGGAAATGCTGGCTACGACGCTGCCAATTCCCAAGGCTCAAACTACGGACCGACGAATCAGAAGTTCATCGATCGCGTGAACGGCGATGTTGCCCGCGTTCAGGCGGAAAATCCCGGCGTGCCCGTGCCCGCGGATCTCGTGACCACATCCGCTTCCGGTCTTGATCCCGACATCTCACCGGCCGCAGCCGATTTTCAGGTTCCACGCGTAGCCAAGGAACGTGGTCTCTCTTCTGACCAGGTTCGACGGTTGGTGGCAGCACACACCCAGTCGCGCGATCTCGGTTTTCTGGGTGAGCCTCGCGTAAATGTGCTCGAATTGAATTTGGCCTTGGACGCCAAGTAGGCCCGGACTGAGGCTTCATGTGGACTCGCAAATGTTGTGTGTAAGTTGCTGAAATTAAGAGGTTCGCGACTCCGAGCATCCGTTTTTCCATCAGGGCGCATCCTTCTCCTTCTAGTATCATCCAAGCCTGTAACGACTTATTTCCGCTGAGGCCTACGGCCCATTCGTTTACTTGCAACTCATTTCACACAGCAAGGAGCGTTCCCATGGCAAAGAAGGACAGAGTATCCGCAAACCCCGGCAGCGTGAGCGCGCAACCCCGCCTTCATCAGAAGGCTCGGGAGATTCAGGCGTATGGCACGGTCTCGTTTTTGCTTCCTCTCGAATTGGAGCAGCCGGTTCGCCTTGAAATGACGGAACAATTGAATCAGTTGCTCGCAGACACCATCACCCTGCGCGATCTCTACAAGAAATCCCATTGGCAGGTCGCCGGTCCAACCTTCTATCAGCTTCACCTCTTGTTCGACAAACATTACGGGGAGCAGAACGAACTCGTCGACACGATTGCCGAGCGGATTCAGCTTCTCGGCGGCGTCAGCTTGGCCATGGCGGCGGATGTGGCCGAGACCACCCAGATCGAACGTCCTCCGCGGGGCAGGGAAGAAGTCCCCGTGCAGCTCTCTCGGCTGTTAGACGCGCACCAGGTCATAATTCGCCACTGCCGAACTCTAGCGCGTCGCGCCTCCACTTTGGGGGATGACGGAACCAACGATGTCGTAGTAAGCGATGTTCTGCGCACCAACGAACTACAGGTATGGTTCATCAGCGAGCACTTGGTGAACGTGCCACTGGTGACAGCAGCAGAACCGGGCGCCGCTGCTTAGCGAGCCAAAGGGGAGTCTCCCTTATATCAGGCCCATTGACCGGTTCGACGTTTGGAGAAACAAAAGGCCCGTTCCCTTGGAACGGGCCTGCGTTTTACGGGTCCAACCACGGATTCAAGAATTCTACTTCGGCACCTCCTGCTTGTCGTGCTGGTAGTATTCAAACGCCGACATCGGCTTCAAGCCGCCTTTCTTCCAGATGCGGTTGTCAGGCGGCAGTTTGCCCAACACCTTCGCCATCTCGCGAACGTGCGAAGAAACCGATCCACAGCATGAGCCGATGTAGTTGATTCCGATCTCCCGTGCCCGGAGTGCGTACTCGCCCATCTCTCTGCGCGTAAGCTGGAGAGGATCCAGCGCGTAAGGAAATTCCGGCAAACTGGTGAAGTCCGGCTTCTCTTTTGGTGTCCGATATCCGACGGGCTGGCACGCCAGGTAGCCCGAAACAGCCTTCCGCATCTCCTCCATCGGCCCGAGCATGTGCTCGGGAGGGCGCAGGCAATTCATCCCGACAATGTCCGCCCCCGCGTCCAGCAAGGCCTTGGCTGTGTCTGCGGCTCCCGTTCCCTCCATGGTCGCATCTTTGTTCTCGAAGCAGACTGTTACCATCACGGGTAGACCTGTCTTGCGGGCGCGTTCGACCGCAAGCAGAGCTTCTCCCAGCCACGAAAACGTTTCTCCCACGATGAAGTCCACGCCTTCTTCCACCTGAACCCGAAGCTGCTCATCGAACGTCTGTCGCACCCGGTCAGCAGCCGATGGACTGTGCGGCTCGTACATCCATGTAAGGCTCAGATTGCCCGCGACCAGGCAATCGTCGCCCGCTACCCCCCGGGCGATGCGTACTGCAGAGCGGTTGATATCCTCGACCCGATCTTCCAGACCAACCGTGGCCAGTTTGTCGCGGCTGGCGTAGAACGTCAGAGCCTGCAGCACCTCGGCACCCGCCTCGCGAAACTCGATGTGTAGTTCACGGAGCGCGTCTGGATAGACGATCGCGACCTCTGGTGTGAAGGGCCCCGGCCGAACCCATCCTCGCTTCTCCAATTCCAGCAGGTAGCCCCCATCACCCAGAACCGGCCCTTCCTTCAGACGCTCGAGTATCCCTTTCTTCTTCATCTCTTGCTCCTTCTCCGCTAATCGTCTACGTATTCGAACTCGGCCCTGATCGGCTTGCCTTCGGCGAATCGGCTTGGACGAAAGGCGCTGATATTGACCGTCTTGCCCGTGCCATCCAGCAGCAGTTCTGACATCACCAGCCCAACCGCTGGAGAAATCTTGAATCCCATGCCGGAGAAACCAGCGCAAACATGAAGCCCGGCGACCCCTGGGATTTCACCCAGCAGGGGTCGGCTGTCGGGCGTCATATCGTAGATGCCCGTGACCCCGCGCATCACCTCGGCTCTATCCAGCTTGGGCACCCGCCGGCATGCACGCTCGAGCACTTCCTCCAGAGATTCGTCGGAGGCCCGCTGCGGAAAGTGGTCCGGATCGGCCGGCCTCTGTCCGTAAAAATCTCCTACTAGAAATTTGTCCGCCCCATCGGGGCGAAAATAGGTTTGAGTGCCGGAGTCAATGCACGCGCAGCCCACGCTTTTCATGTCGGGTGCATTGATCAGAATCGCAACCTGGTGATACTCGGGTTCGATGGGAAGATCGAACCCGATTTGCTGAAACAATGGTCGCGTCCAAGGTCCGGTGGCCGTGACCACTACCGGAGAGTCGATGACGCCCTGATCCGTCGTTACACCTTGAATGTGGCCAGCCACCGCTCGCAACCCGGTTGCCCGGGTTCGAGGCAGGTAACACACGCCAAGATCCCGGGCTCGCGCAAGAAAATCGTTCGCCACGGCGGCGCCGTCCCCATAGCCGGAATCCGGTTCGTGTGCGGCGAGCTCCACGTCGTCGACGGCCCAATCCGGTTGAAGTTCCTGAAGTTGTTTCTGCGATATCAGGCTCACATTCACGCCCAGCTTGCGCTGCATCTCCACGTTCCGCTTAAGCCGTTCTACTTCGTTGGGATGAACAATACGGATGAATCCGGTTTTCTGGAATAGCGGAGCCTCCCCTACCAGTTCCTCCCAGCGTTCGAAAATCCGCAGACTTACCAGCGCCAACTGCACTTCTGCCGGAAAGCTGTAGTGCATACGAATCAGGGCGGAGGAGCGGCCGCTACCGCCCCGTCCGACGTGATCCTTGTCAATGACGACCACGCGTCCCGCTTTACGCTGGGCCAGGTGGAACGCAATGGAAGCGCCCATCACCCCTGCGCCCAGAATCACAAATTCTGCCGTCCGTGTGCCGTTGTTACTCATGCGGCCGCCGTCCGAAATCGACCCTTCTTCCAGTCGCGCAGAGCCTGTTGTGCCGCGTTATGACCCGGAGCACCCGTCACTCCACCTCCCGGATGCGCGCCGGCTCCGCACAGATACAGACCATCGATCGGTGTGCGGTACTGCGACCAACCCGGCACCGGACGCATGAAAAACAACTGCTCCAGCGACAGATCGCCGTGGAAGATGTTGCCTTCGGTAAGCCCGTACGTCCTCTCCAGGTCGAGAGGAGTCAATACCTGACGAGCGAGAATTGAACGAGAGACGTTGGGAGCATGCTCTGCAATCTTTCGAACGACCCGATCTCCCAGAACCTCGCGGTTCTCATCCCATGTCCCCTCGCGCAAGTGGTAGGGTACGTATTGCACAAAGCAGGTCATGATGTGTGTACCCGGGGGGGCCAGGGAGTCATCGGCATTCGACGCGATCACGCAATCCACCCAGAGTTGTTCAGGAATCTCGCCAAGCTTGGCGATGTCATAACATCGCTCTGCAAATTCAAGAGAAGGCACGAGCGTGTAGAACGTACGCTCCAGAGCCGTGTGGCTCGCTGGAGTGCCCGTGAAACGTGGCTCCTCCGAGAGTGCAAGATTCACCTTCGCGCAAGGGCCCGCCATCTTGATCCCGCGCACCGCATGCACAAACTCTGGAGGAAGTTCGCTTTCCGGAAGCATCTTTAGGAATGTGCGCTTCGGATCCGCATTCGAAAGAATCATCCGCGCCCGAATCTCAGTGCCGTCCTCCAGCACGACACCGTGAGCTCGTCCGTTGCGGGTGCTGATCTGCGCGATCGCGGTGGCAGTTCGAATCTCGACCCCGAATTTCCGGCCCGCCGCAGCCAGCGCCTGCGTGATCGCCCCCATTCCGCCCATCACGTGTCCGTAGAAACCCTGCAGTTCGTGTTCACCCCCGCTCAACAAGTGGAATAACAGTCCGATTGCGCTGCCCGGCTGGTAAGGTCCTCCGTGCTTGCCATACACATTGTTGGCAAGAAACATGGTTTTGATGGTTGCCGATTCGTAGCTGCGATCCAGGAACTCTCCCAGGCTCCCCGCCAAGAACGACACCAGTTGAGAGATCTCGTTGTTCGAAATCCCACGGAAGCGCTTGCCTACCCGCAACAAGTCACCCCATCCCGCGACGCTCGCTGTGTCGATCTCTGGAGGGGGCTCCAGGAAGAATGGCTGCAAGTACCGTGCGAGTTTCTTGAGCTGATCATCCACGCGCACGAACGTTTCTGCATCTTTCGCGGAATGCTTGCGAAACTCGACTACGGCGCGATCGGGGCCTGCCCACCACGGCACCACACGTCCGTCCGGGAATGCGACTTGGATCGCCGGATCGCACGGCACCATGCGCAACCCGTGTTCCGCCAGCTTCAGGTCGCTGATAATCTCCGGTCGCAGCATGCTTGCGATGTACGAGGTGGTCGACGCTCTGCACCCGGGCGCAATTTCCTCGGTTACACAACAGCCGCCCACGATCTCCCGGCGCTCGAGCACGAGCGTGGTCAGTCCGGCGCGCGCTAGGTAGGCCGCGGCCGTGAGCCCGTTGTGGCCTCCACCGGCGACAATTGCATCGTAGATTTTGTTGGTAGGAGTGGCCACAGGATCAATGACTCGCGGTCAAACGCTCTCCCATCGATGGGCCAATACATTAGCGCAGAACGTTGAAATAATGAAATTGAAATCGCAGGTGTTTTTCTGTATCTTTTCCTGACTTGAGGTCAGTATATGAGCGGAATTTCCAGCAGCCTGGTCAGCCCACCCCGATATCGCAGCCACGTTCCACCACGCCCGCGTTCCGAGGCCAAACGAGCGCGCATCATCGAGGTGGCCATGCGACACTTCGCTGAACAGGGCTATCACGCCGCCCGCGTTGGGGATATCGCCGCGCAACTCGGCATTGCCAAGGGCTCAGTCTTTCAGCACTTCGGCAGCAAGGATGGCCTGTTTTTTGAGGTCTACAAGAAGGCCGTTCGTGCCTTTCCGGCCTACCTGGACGCTCCCATGGAAGTACAGTCAAAGGGCTTCTTCGAGGTCTTGCGCTATTGGCTGGCCTGCACCGAGCACTTGTTGCATGAGGACTGGATCCCCTACCGTATTTCCTTGCTCGGGAATTATGGGACCGATCTCACCCTCAAGCGTGAGATCAACCGTTTTCTGATGACCGAAGACCCGTACGGCACCGTGGCCTTCGTGCGCTTTGGCTTGGACCGAGGTGAGCTGCGCCATGACCTTGATCTGGAGATGATCGTCTCGATCCTCGATTGGACGATGGAACGCTTTCAAGACGCGCTCCTCACCGAAGAACTCGATCCCGGCCTTTTTCGACGACACGGGGAAGTGGGTGAGAGGAAAGAAGCGCGCATCAACCAGTTTCTGGAAATCCTGCGTCGAGCCATTGGAGTGTGAATCCCGAGGCCATGTAAATGATTAGACACCAATCCATCGAAGCGATTCTGGCAAGCTATAACGATGAGGCTCCACTCTCGGAAGCCTCGACCATCCCCGCGAGCTGGTATGTGGACCCGCGCATCGCCGAACTCGAGAGCCTCACCGTATTCAGCCACACTTGGCAGGTTCTGGGTCGAGCCGATCAAGTTCAGAAGCCGGGCGAGTTCGTGACCGCCACCGTCACCGGCGAGCCGATTGTTGCTGCGCGTGGCGCAGACAGCCAGTTGCGTGCCTTCTTCAACGTCTGCCGTCACCACGCTGCCAAAGTGGTAACCGAACCGTGCGGCAGTGCTTCGATCCTGCACTGTCCGTATCACGGATGGAACTATGGTCTCGACGGGTCGCTCAAAGGCATGCCGGAATTCGACGGCGTGAAGAACTTTGACCGCCAGGAGAATGGGCTGGTCCCCGTCAAAGTTGAAACCTGGGAGTCGTTCGTGTTCATCAACCTCGATCCCAACGCGGTGTCGCTCAACACCTTCCTGGGCGGACTGGTCAAGCGATGCCAGCCTCTCGAACTGGGCAAGCTGCATTTCTTTGATCGCAAGGTCTACGATATCGCCTGTAATTGGAAAGTCTTCGTCGACAACTATCTCGACGGCGGCTACCACGTGCCCCATCTTCACAAAGGCCTCAATAGTGTTCTCGACTATAAGCAGTACACCATCGAAAACGAAGATCGATATTGTCTGCAGTCAAGCCCCATGGTCGCTTCCGACGAAGACGCAGCCACGGGCGCGACCCGACAAGGTGATCGCGCCTGGTACTTCTGGCAATATCCCAACTTCATGATCAACTGCTATCAAGGGTACATGGACACGAATCTCGTGATCCCCGTCGACGTCGATCATTGTCGAGTGATCTTCGACTTCTACTTCAGCGACGTCAGCGAGTCTCGCCGCGAATACAACATGCAGAGCATCGCAGTCGGAGATCGGGTACAGGACGAAGACCTGGGTATTTGCGAGGACGTGCAGCGTGGACTCAAGTCGCGCGCCTACGGAGCGGGACGCTTGTCGGTTCGCCGCGAGGGTGGCGAACAATTGTTCCACTGCCTACTGGCTGCTGATTTGAAAGGTGGCCTCGGACATTCTGCGATTGCTGCGGATTGAGTGCACAAGTAGCGGCGGAGCTTCTGTGGAGCATCGGCCCCTCCTCTACAAGCAAAGGGAATCAGTGAAACGCGTCCCCCTATTCGCGATGGTTCTCTGGCTGCTGTGCGCGCAGGCAGAGTCCGCTCAGGTCACGGCGATTAAGGCCGGGCGACTAATTGATCCGGATACTTCGGCTGTTCTTACCGAGCAGCTCATTCTCATTCGTCAGAACAAAATTGAAGCTGTGGGGAAAGGGTTGTCGATTCCAGCCGGTGCCCGCATTATCGATCTATCTCAAATGACGGTTCTGCCCGGCCTCATTGATTGCCATACCCACCTCGCCGATGGTCACAGCGACGGCGAACCGTTTAACGTTCTGAGGAAGACGGCGTCGCAGATCGCGCTCGAGTCCGTACCCAACGCCAGGAAGATGCTTGAATCCGGATTTACGACCGTGCGCGACGTGGGCACGTACCGTGCCTTGAACGATGTCGCCTTGCGCGATGCGATCGCACGCGGCGACGTGCCCGGCCCACGCATGTACGTTGCGGGCGCCTACATCACCATCACCGGCGGCGCGGGAGCGATGACCGGCCAGGCCCCCGACATTCAACTGCCCTGGGACCTGCACTACGGCGAGGCGAACAGCCCCTGGGAAGTGCGCCAACGTATCCGTCAGCTTGCCCACGACGGTGTCGACCTCATAAAGGTCCTTGATACCGGAGCTGTTCTGACGCATGGCAGCAATCCGATGTCGCTCGAGTTCACACTGGAGGAACTGCAAGCCGCAGTGGACGAGGCCAGCCACTTCGGATTGCGTGTGGCTGTCCATGCCCACGCCACCCAGGGAATCAAGAACGCGATCCTGGCGGGTGCCGCTTCCGTCGAACACGCTGAAATGGTCGACGATGAGGCCATCGCGATGGCTTTGAAACGCGGAACTTACTTCGACATGGACATCTATGACGAGGAATGCATTCTGGAAGGCGGAAAAAATGGAACCGTGCCTAAGGATTTCCTCGAGCACGACGCCGAACTCGGACAACTCCAACGGGACAACTTCCGCAAATCGCTGAAGGCTGGAGTCAAGATGGCGTTCGGCACCGACGCCGGCGTTTGCCCCTATGGCACCAGTGCAAAGCAGTTCGCGTTCATGGTGAAGTATGGCATGACACCCATGCAGGCCATCCAGGCCGCAACCACGAACGCCGCTGACCTGCTCGGGCACTCGAAAGAAGTCGGATCCATCAAGCCGGGCAAATACGCCGACGTGATCGCAGTTTCCGGAGATCCGATCCGCGACATCTCGGTGCTGGAGCAAGTTGATTTTGTCATGAAAGATGGCGCGGTCTATAAGGAAACGAAACCGGCCGCGGGCGGCTCGAATTAGCTGCACCCGCCTCTACTGCAAATCCCTCGGAATCGTCTCTTCCCACGTCTTCGTTTTGATGACACTCCCATCTTTCCGGAGCTCCCGGGTGTACTTGTAGAAGAAGTTGTTCGCGTCGCTTGAAACGGACAGGTGCCCACTCCATACCAACACTCGGGTTTTCAAGTCTAGCGTCGTTTCTGCCTCTCCGCGAATCACGTTGATCTCCGGGTGGGCGTCATCGATGTCATAGGTGAGCTGTTCGAGATCGGTTTCGTTTCCCCACGGATACTCTCCGCCCATCTTCCCCTTCCACAGAACTGTCGTCTTTTGACGGCCTTCATCGCGGGTCACGACCCATTCACCCGGCCACGGAAACCCGAAGGACTTCAAGTCGGAGCGTTCCTCCGAAGGCTGTGGCGGCGAAACTCGGGGTTGCACTCCATGGAGCGGAACGACCGGCAACGTGAGTCGCGAACCGCTGGCCCCACCGAGCTGCAGGCTGGTGGTCATGTTGTAGGGTGTTGAAAGGACCATGGGCCATAGCGCATTTGAGACCGACAATCGAATCCGATGTCCCTTCGGAAAGAGCCAGGTCGTCAGGTGCATCGCGATATCCAGCGGATAGACCTTCCCCGGCTGCAGCGGCTGCGGTGCGCTCATGGATTCGTGCTGCGCTCCGCTCAGTCCCGCACCGGTAATCTGGGTGACGCCGCCGTCGGGCGCGACATCGGACAGTCGCGCGAACCAGTTGGCGAGCGGTGCATCCGCCGATGCTTGCAGCAGCGCATGCGGTCGCCCAATGATCGCCAGTTCCTCGGTCAGAGGGGCCGAGTCGTACACCAGGCTGAAAGCGTCTACCGGGCGCTGATCGGACAGCAGTTCTCCCCACCAGAACCCAGCCTCAACCCCAACCGAGGGAACGTATTTCAGGCGATGCACATCGGCGTCGGATGTTGTCCCAGCGAGCGCGTGGTTGGGTTGCAAATAAAGGACCGCGCTGGTCGTGCCTTGCGGTGGCCAGCCGCTCTCTGCACGCCACTCTCCAGGAACAGACTCTAGATTGGGATCCGGCGGGAACCAGTGACGCAGATAAATCACGACTTTCGGATCTTGGAGCACGCCCGTGTCCTTGCCCTTCAGCCAGTAGTCCCACCAGCGTATGGCATCCTCGCGCCACTCGATGCGCGGCGCAAAATCAGCGTCATTCGGATAAGAATGGTTCCATGGGCCTAGCAGGGCGCGAACCGGCGCCTTGACCTGCTCGAGCATGCGCGGAATGCTGTCGCGGTAACCATCCACCAATCCCCCAATCAAGAAGCAGGGAACTTTGATCTCGCTCAGCGGACGGACTGGGCTCCTCCAAAACGCTCCGTCCCGCTGGTGCCTGAGATACTCCAGCGACCAGGGCGCTGCATCGAAGCGGGGCCCGAGCACCTTCTCGTCCAGCGTGTAATCAGGCGCCCCCGTCATGCCGGGTGCCATATCCATGTTTAGTTCGAACTCATCGATATGCATCATCCCGTCGATGTAGTGAATATCGTCGTGGAAGAGCTCCTCAGTCGCATCGGCCGCGATGATCGCTTTTAGCTCGGCAGGGTTCCGCATCGCCATCTGGAGCGCATTGAATCCGCCCCAGGAGATTCCGTACATGCCCACCTTGCCGTTCGACCAAGGTTGCGCGGCCAGCCAGCGGATGACCTGCTCGCCGTCGATTTGTTCCTGCTCGGAGTACTCCCGGTCGGTAGGGCGCCCTTCGCTGGCCCCGAAACCGCGAATATCGACGCGCGCCCCCACATAGCCCCGGCGGGCAAAATACGCATTCTTCGGATAGTCGCCCGCTGCCGTCTCGTCATCCTTTCGATACGGTAGGTAGTCCAACAGCGCAGGAAATCTTTCACCCGGCTTGGCTCCTTCCGGCATGTAGAGCGTGGCTGCGAGCCGTACGCCATCCTTCATGGGAATCCAAACCGACTCCATACGGACTCCATAAATCGGCGGAGACGGTGGTTCGACCGCGAAAAGATTAGTTATGAAGAACGTCAGGACAAGAAACGGTGCTGTTCGAAGCAACCTTCCTCCTGTGATTCCTGCCGGGATGGAACAACGATCTCAATCGTGAGAAGGATCCTGTTCCCTGCGCACGATGCGCAAATCGACCCCCAACTGTTCCGCCTTCTTATAAAAATGGCTGCGCTCGAGATGTAAGGCCTTCGCTGCACTTGTCACGTTGTAGTGATTCCGTTTCAATTCCGCCAGAAGGAGTTCACGTTCGAAACCCTGAACTCGTTCGGCGAGTGATCCTGACTCCGGAATCGCAGAACCAGTGCTGCTGGTTCCCTGAGGCAAGGCCAATCGGACTGTGGCCAGATCCACTTTGCCGTCTGACGCCAGCAACATCAGGCGCTCCACCATGTTTCGCAATTCGCGAACATTCCCCGGCCACGTGTGCACCTGCAGCGCAGCAAGAGCTTCGTCGGTGAAGGGAACCGGCTTCCATCCGTTCTGCGCGTTGACCTGGGCGGCAAAGTGCTCCACCAGCGATGGAATATCCTCTCGGCGCTCGCGCAAGGGCGGGAGGGACAGAGGAAAGACATAAATCCGATGAAACAGATCTTGCCGAAACTTGTTTTCCTTGACCACTTGTTCCAGATCCCGGTGGGTGGCAACCAGTACTCGAACGTCGACTCGTACGGGTTTTTCTCCTCCAATGCGCTCAACCTCACTCTCTTCAAGAACGCGCAGCAACTTCGCTTGCATGTGCAGGGGCATGTCGCCGATCTCGTCGAGGAAGATGGTCCCGCGCTCCGCTTGCTCAAACTTGCCCACGTGGCGGCCGGCGGCGCCGGTGAACGAGCCTTTCTCATGCCCGAACAATTCAGACTCGATCAGTTCTGCCGGAACCGCCGCGCAATTCAGCGTTACGAACGGTCCCGAGGCTCGCGAACTGCGCTCGTGCAGTGTTCGCGCGACCAGTTCTTTACCCGTCCCGGTCTCGCCCAGAATGCAAACGCGCGTTTCGCTGGCGGCGACCCGCTCCACCTGCGCCATAATCCGGCGCATCGCCTCGCCCTTCCAGACAATTTCGTGTTTTCCCAACCGCTCCCGCAGTTGGCGGTTCTCGCTCTCCAGTCGTTGCAAGCGCAGCGCATTGTCTACGGTAAGGAGCAGCTTTTCCGTGGCGATCGGTTTCTCCAGGAAGTCGAGCGCTCCGAGTCGGGTCGCACGCACCGCCATCTCGATGTGCGCCTGGCCCGACATCATCACGACCGGTGTTGCTACGCCTTGCGACTTCAGATCTTCCAGCAGAGTGAGTCCGTCTTTGCCGGGCATGACCACGTCGGACAGAATCAGATCGAATGCCCGAACCTTTGCCAGTTCGAGCGCCTTGGCGGCACTGTCGCAGACCACCGCCTCGTGTCCTGCAAGACGAAACGCTCTCGACAGCGACGCCAGCGTATTGGCTTCGTCGTCCACGATTAGAAGCTGCGCTTTCTGCGGCAATCCGTTCTCCTTTACTGATGGGGCGTTGTCACTGCGGAATCGTCCTGGATCGGGGTGCGCAGTTTGTCGTGATTCCGCGGCAACTCAATCACAAATCTCGTGCCGTGACCGGGTTGACTGCGTACGCTGATGGTTCCACCGTGATCGCTGATCACCGACTGCACAATCGCCAGGCCCAGCCCCGTCCCGTGCTGTTTGCTGGTGTAGTACGGCGTGAACAGGCGCTCGCATTCTTCAGGCGTGAGGCCGGCACCGGTATCGCGAACCTCGATTCGCACGAGGTCCAAGTCCCCCTTTGTGCGAAGTGTCAACGTTCCGCCCTGCGGCATCGCATCCATGGCATTCAGCACCAGGTTGGAAAGGGCTCGGTGTAACAGTTCCGGATCTGCGGCGATAGGTTCGAGGCTTTCTTCCAACTCGAGCCGGTAGACGATCGCGGTGCCGTCTCTCGATTCAAGTTGCACCTGAAACAGTCGCGCCACGCCCCGGACAACATCGTTCACTTGCACACGCTGAAACTGCGGCTGTGGCATTTTGGAGAATTCACTGAAGCGGGCAATGATCTGCTTCAGGTTGTTGATTTCCGCCAGCAGGGTTGTGGAACTTTCGCGAAAGATTTCTTCAAACATCTCCGGACTGTGTTCGCGTGCCCGAATCAGGTTCTCGACCGTCAGTTGCAGCGGAAAAAGCGGATTCTTCAGTTCGTGTGCCAATCGGCGAGCCAACTCGCGCCAGGCGGCCACTCGCTCGGTCTGGATGAGGCGCTCTTTCTGCTCCAGGAGTTCCCGCGTCATTCGGTTGAAGGCATCCGCCAGATCTCCAACCTCATCCTTAGATGTGATCTCGACCTCTGTGTGCAGGTTGCCAGTCGCAACCGACCGGGCAGCCTCGGCCAACCGCTCAATCGGACGGGTCACGCGGGCCGCTGCCCAGCTGCTGAGCAGAATAGCCAGTAATATTCCTGCGGCGCCGACCAACAACGCAGCCGATTGGATTCGGCGCTTCAGTTCCACGTAGGGGCGCCGCGAACTGCCGATCAGGAGGACGCCCAGGGTCTTGTCGTCCGGGCCGTTGAGCGGAATTGCGTGGATAGTCTCGTCGTCTGCAGGGTTATCGGACCAGTGCATTAGCGTGGTGGTCTCATGCCCTTCGCTCTCGACCTGCACAATGAGCCCTGACAATTTATCCGCCTGCTTCACTGTGCCCGAGTCATCAATTAGCAGCTGTGGTGAGAAGGCTGTTCCCGCGCTCTGGTAGAGCATGGCACGCATCCCCGCGGGCAACTCGAGACCTGCCAGGAAGTTTCGGTCCAGACGCCGTCCGCCAACAACGTAAAGCGGTTGCTCCCCAACGGTCGCCGCGCGCACTGCAAACAACCCGAGAGCGCTGCCGTCGGAGAGTTCCTCCGGTTTCAAGAATGCCGATTTACTGGTCAGTGACGGCAGGTTTGGAAGGGAATTCTCCGGATAGCCAAATCTCGCTGGCGATTGTGCCGAGGACACGATCAGGCCGTGGCTGTCCACGAACTCCAGAAAGTCTAATTGGTGACTCTCCGCAATCGGGCCGGCCTCGTTCAGATATCCGCTGGTTTCCCTGGAACCGCGGTTGATTGCCAGCGCCATATGCGTCGTCGTCTCGCTCTGCGTGATTGCCTCGACGCGCCGCACGACATCGTCGGCATGTCGTTGGAAGTCGCGTTGAAACTGCGAGACCAGCGCCGCCGTCTGCTCGTCATTGGAACGCTCAAACGCTCGTCGGGTTACGAACGAAACGATCCATGCCACCGCCGTCACCGACAGGAAAACCGTCAGCGCGAAGACCAACAGCAATTTGCGCCGAAAGCTCAAGGCTTATTCCCCAACCACACATCCTCCAGATGCCAGGTACCGTCCCGATCTTGGTTCCAGTCCTGCACGTTTGGGCTCAGCGCGTAGCTAGTTGGCAGCTGAAACAGTGGTACCAACCGCTGCGTTTGCAGAATGGCCGTTTCAGCCTGATACAGGTCCTCTACGGAGTTGCTCAGCTTTGGCTCGGGGAGTCCCAAACTTCTCGCGACTCTCCTGAGCGCGACGTGCGCATTGGCAGAGGCCAGCACCAACCTTGTAAGGCGCAGATCCGCATTGGCTGCCGTCGTTGTCTGCAAGGCGATGCCCGCATCGCGGGCGTTCAGCGCGATCCGCTCTGCAATCACACGTGCAACAGGGTCTCCCGTATCGTATCCCAAGGTCCAGGAAGGAGCGTGCTGAACCTCGCTGCGCTCCCGCCGCGCTCGTTCAAGATTCTGGGTAGCGGGATAAATAAACGCATAGCCCGAAACCCAATTCGGAAGGATTGCCGCCGATGGTTCCCCGACACCCTGCAATACAACGGTCCGAATGGATTCGCGATCAATGCTGAGAGCCAGGGCCTCCCGCAGCTTGCCCTCCTCCGGTGACTGCAAATCCCGCGCAAACACCAGAGCCATTTCCTCAACCGAAGCTGACGTCACCACCCGCCGGCCTGCTGCACTGACACGTTGAACCTGCTCCGTAGCCACCTCAGCGATATCGGTCTTGCCGAGTTCCAACTCGATCAACTGGTCTCGCGTACTCTTGTCCATTTCAATCTCGATCGCATCCACGAACGCTCGCCCGCCCCAGTACCCCTCTTGCGCAGACAAGCTCAGTTTCTTACCCGGTTGCCAATCCGTAACGCCAAATGGACCTGTGCCGACGACATTTCCTCCGGAGCGTTTCGCGATCCCATTGCGCGCACGCGACAGCTCCGCGGTCAGGTCTGGATCAGGAGCCTGTCGCTCGATGGTTACCGATTCCGCGCCGGCCGAGACATTCCACTCCGGATTCGCCACTCGCAATGAAGCCGCGATAGCCTCGGGAGTGAGCGGTGAGCCATCCTGAAACCTGACACCTCGCTGCAGGTGGAACTGCCACCTTTGATTGCCGGGCGCGACCTGCCAAGACGTCGCCAGCGACGGTTGCGCCCGCCCTTGGCTGTCCATTGTGACCAGCGTGTCGAACATGAGTCGGGTCAGGTTTCGGCGGGCGACCGTATCAGGCTGGGAGTCGTCGGCCGGATCGAGGGAGGACAGCGCGATCCGCGTGGCGACATGAAGTGTTCTCCCGTACTGGGGCCGCAACTCGGCCTTCGCGAACGCGCTGAGCAAAAGACTACTGACCGCAAGTGATTGCCAGCCGGAAAGCTTCATAGGTCCCCGTTCCTGCATTTCGCGACACTGCGATCGCCGTTGAGCCCTTTGCTTCAGGCCAGAGCGCCATGACACCACCGGCGAAATCCACAGCCTGGCTGGCCGGAATTGGTTCCCGGTCGGCTAGTTCGTACGCGCTGATCGAATCGCCCGAATTGTCGCCGGCACGTGTAGCCAGAATTTGCCAGCCCGATCCGCACGCTGTTTTCACGGTGGCGAGGTCACTGCCCCAGTTCCACCGCGCGGTCTGGTCGGTGATGCCATCAAGCAGATGGATTTGTCCATCCACCGTGGCAAACATCCACAACGTGTAATTCTGTCTTGGAATCGGTGCCGCAGAATAATATTTTTCCGTAGAGGTTTGCTTGCCGATGCCAGGTGAAAGCACGCCGGTAAAGAAATTTCTGTTTCCTGCGAAGAATCCCCCCAGCGTAAATTGGCTGGACAATGGCCAGGGATCATCGCTCGCGCGGCATGCAAGAACCAGTGGCGCGTTGCTCGAACTTTGACAAAAAACTCCGGGCAGATATGCGTCGAGCAGATGGTCCTGACGCATCACGAGCCGTCCGCGCATGTCCCGTGGCCATGGCCGCGTATGGCTTATTTCCATTGCCTGTTCCTTCTGCCAGCGGCCGTTCGTGAACCGGTAGAGCGTGATTTTATCCGGGTCCAGGACCGCCAGATGCGACGGACCCGAGGACTCTTCCAGCACGGCCACGTCGAGTATCCGTTCCTCCTGCGACCATAAAGGAATTTTGCGAATGGTAAGAGCCGCCGGCTCCTGCACAAAGGTTTCCGCGTCCGGGTGTAACGCGGAAACCATGACGACTGAGAATCCCCCCGCGCCCTGATGAATCTCAGCGACCCAGACGTAGCTCTGCACGTTCTCGGAAAGCGAAACCTGCACCGTCACAGCCGCTTGCTCCGGCTTCACGGTGCGCAATCCCAGCGTTTCAAGTTGTACCCGAAGACTGCGGCTGATCTCGTCGACATCTTTCTTGTTGAGCGACGCACGATCCACCACCTCAAGGGTCACGGTTGCCGGGCCTGTGACAGCGGCAATCTTCCTCGCCAGTTCCTGCTCTGGGGTTGACCAATTAGCACCATAGCTCAGCGGAGTCAGCCAAAAGCAAAGCGCAAGCAACAGGCAAGAGGCACGACTCGAAAAGCCTGGTGAGGGGATGAGCATCTCCGCGATGGGCGAATTATAAACCGCGTGCTGTCGTGGACTGATCATGGGAGTCTGTGCTCATCAAAGTCATCTTCAGTTCCGAACCCCTGGGGGCCACCGCCGCTTGCGATGGCGGCTCCCACTTGCGGCAGCTGCGCATAAACCTACTTGTCCTGCGGGTCCTCGGGCGCCTCCGCTTGATTGGTGTGGTTCGCCATATTCATGCTGCGCAGAACATCATTGGCAAAGAAAAACTTGCCGTCCGCCGGAACCATCATGATCTGCAACTTGTCGGAAAGCCGTTCAGCAACGATCTTATTAATCAACAACGGATTCTGTTTCAGGATCGCCGCTTCCCCTTTCATTCTCTCCGCATCCGCTGCCGCAGTTACACGGATCCGGTCCGCCTCCGCATCTGCGAGCAACTTGCGTCGTTCCATCTCTGCCTTGCCGTCGATTACCTTGGCTTCCGCAGCCGCTTCGGCGTTCTTGATGGTTGATTCCTTTCGCGCTTCGGCTTCCAGTTTCGATTGCTGAATCTGCTTTTCCTTCAAAGGCAGCGTGTACTGCATCGCATCCGCTTCGCCTTTGGCTTGCAGAACATGCACTTGTGCTTCGCCTTCGGCCTGCTTCACTTGTTGGACTTTAGTCGCCTCTGCCTGTAGTTCCGCAATCTTCACTTGTTTTTGCTGAATCTCCGTATCTACTCCCATCCGGTCGTTTTCCTGCTCCTTCAGAAGCAGTGCCTCCAAACCCTTCGCGTATTCGGGCGGCAACTGGATATCCCGCAGCATGACTTCCTTCACTACGATGCCATCAGCCGCCAGTTTCTGCGTGATGATGTTCGCCGCTCTAGTCCTCACTTCTTCACGTTTGGCTGCGAAGACGTCACGCACTGTGTAGTTGGGAACCAGTTCCCGCCAGACGCTCGCCACCACCGGTGGAACGATCTCTTTCTCCACCGGCTGAGGTAGGTTTGCCTCCACATAATCGAGTCGCTTCGGATCAACCCGGTACCGCACGGTGATAGCCAGGCCGAGCGTCAGGCCCTCTTTGGCCTGTACGTTGAGTGGCTGGGCTTTCACCAGTGCCCCGGCGGCAGTCCTCCCATCCTCTATAGACCCCGTCGTGAACAACTGATCGCGAGTGTCGAACAGCTCGACCTTCTCGAGCATCGGAGCCACAAAATGGATGCCCGGGTACAGCGTTCCGGCCAACGTTCCTTGGGTCTGGCTCACTCGAACTCCCGCCGTCCCGCTCGGGATCACGACGATGCTCAAAGCCACCAGGATCGGTACCCACGCTAACGCCGCTTCCGCGATCACAGTGCGCCAGCGAATCTTCGGTGCTGCTGGTTGAGGTCCCGAACCTTCCACCGGCAGTGCACGCCGATACCGCATTTCCAGCGTAAGGTCATACGCCAGGGTTCCCAATGCGACTAGGATCAGCCCGACGCCGCCCGTCATCAGCACACATTTCAGGAACAACATGGTGGTTCTCCTTTCGCGCTCAGCGCTTCTGCTCTGCCTTCACTCGTACCGCCTGCCGGGCGAAGAACAGGCGGAATACTTCCCCAAAGATGAACTCTTCCACCAGGAGTGCGATGGCAAGGGAAAACACCATCCCTGCCACGACCGCGATTGCTGTGATTGTTAATTGCATTACCTTCTCCTCCATGACCCCCAACTTCTCGAACCTTTACTGCCCGTCGCCCACCGCGCTGGTTGCGGCCGGTTGGGCTTGCGCTACAACGGTTGGTGTGTTGGCACCATCGCCAAAAATCTGCGCAATTTGCTCATCTCGTTCGCCGCGGATCTCCACTGAGTCGCCAACACGGACCAAGGCAAAAAGCTGCACAATGTCGCGGTTGCTTAGCCGGATGCAGCCGTGCGAAGCAGCCTTCCCGACGGAGCCCGGACGGTTCGTTCCATGAATCCCGTATCCCTGTTTGTTCAAGCCCAACCACCGCTGCCCCAGCGGGTTGTCTTTGCCCGGCGCAATCACGGTGCCTGCGTGGTAGTAGGTGGGAGATGTGAGGCGGCTCGTAATCGTAAAGGTGCCCGTGGGACTCGGGCTGGCCGGCGCGCCCACGGCAACCCGGAAAATCCGCAGGACCGCACCCTTCTCCATCACCACAAGCTTTCGATCCGGAAGGCTCACGACGACTTGGCGCTGAGACCGGGGTGCTGAACTGGCCCCGACGGAGAGATTAGGCTGGGCGGATCCAGCCGTTGACAGTGCCATCACGAGCAGCCATCCGTGAACCCGAAATCCGCTGCTGGTCTCGCGCCTTCCCATCCCCCGCCTCCTGGTTGGTTTTGTCTTGCACCAGTTCAGCGGGCAGGCCATCCGCCATAGTCATGCAGTTGACACAAAAGGACTTAATGGGTGCGTGAAGGGATGAACCGTGTCTTGAGACGGACGTCGTGTCAAAACTGACACGGTCAGGAGCAAGCGAGAGAGGCGGGAATCTGCTGCAGGCGGTTTGGAAAAATGCCCGGCCCGCCGCTGAGGAGCGGCTTGGGGTCTTGGAAGGGAGGCCGGGCAATTTTCTGGGGTCAGTACATGCGTCTCTATTGGACCTTTTCTACCCACAAACCCACAGCCGGTCTGTGACCGCCGTCACAGCTGCGTGTGATCCGCAATCGCGGCCCTGATATGCTGGCCGTGTTTCTATGAACGTCGTCAAAGCCACAGCTCGATTCGAACATTGGCTCGCTTCTCACGCGCCCCTGGTCATGCCCGATTTGCGGCTAAAGCACCGCAGAATGGCCGAGGCCGTCTTCCCGTTTTTTCGAGCTACCTTCTACCGCTGGGTACAGCTCTGGCCTGAGGTCTGTCCCGACTTGGCCGACGCTCCCCAAATCCTCTGCGTCGGGGATCTTCATGTCGAGAACTTCGGCACCTGGCGCGACGTGGAAGGCCGGCTGATCTGGGGCGTTAACGATTTCGATGAGTCCTGCCAGATGGCCTACACGAACGATCTGGTTCGATTGGCCGCCAGCGCTTTGCTCGCGATCGAAGAAGGCCACCTGGCTGCCAAAGGGAAAGATGCGTGTGCTGAGCTTGTCGACGGCTACGGCAAATCCCTGGCCGAGGGGGGGCGCCCTTTCGTTCTCGAGGAAGGCAACAAGTGGCTCCGCCAGATCGCACTGAATGAGTTACGGGATCCGGCGCGCTTTTGGAAAAAGATGGATGTCCTCCCGACCATCCGTGGGGAGATTTCCCCAGTGGTTCTCGACGCGCTTGAACATCTACTACCGAGCGCGGGCCTTTCCTACCGGCTCGCTCGCCGGGTTGCCGGCTTGGGAAGCCTGGGGCACCTCCGCTACGTTGCGATCGCCGACTACCAGGGAGGGAAGATTGCCCGCGAGGCCAAAATGCTGGTCCCGTCCTCGGTCTATTGGGCTTACGACCTCAACGGACCCTCCGAGATTCTGTACTCGACCATCCTTGCTCGCTCCGTGCGTTGTTCCGACCCGTTCGTGCAGTTGCGCGGTCGCTGGATTGTCCGACGTCTCTCCCCGCACTGCTCACGCATCGAGCTCGCTGACTTGCCGAGCAACCGCGAGGAATGCCGCTTGCTATTTTCCGCCGGTTGGGAGACCGCAAACGTTCACTTGGCAAATCTCCCGGCGGTGAAGAGTATCCGGAAACACCTGGGTAAACAGAAATCCACCTGGCTATATGGTGCAGCTACCCGAATGGCGGAGGCGGTCCGGCAGGATTGGCAGGTGTGGAGAAAATCCGGGGTGGGCTGACAACTTCGCAGTGCCTGGCCACGTCGTTCTCTAGACTTCGGTCAGAGCAAAAGACTCGGCTTCCTCTTCTTCCCGATCTGCTTCAATGGGACGCTTGTGACCCGTGAGCGAACTGACCAGCGCTTCCAGGATCCCAACCAGCGATTCCGGATTCTCGCGCAGCACGCGGGACAAACTCTGCCGGTGTGCCGCCAGTTCTCCCACCACTCTGGAGTCGTTGAGATCCGGTTCTGTCACCTTGGCTGAATCCTTTCCTCGGCGCTTGCGAGGCCAACGGGCTTTATCAGATGGTACCCGTGCCAGCGGGTATTCCAGGCTTCCCACTGCCCTCCAGTGGACAACCATCTGCTGGACATGGGCCGCACTGCACGCTGCCAGCCCTCCCTGGTGACCTGCTAGCGTTTCGTTCCAGCTCAGAATCTTCAGACGGTCCGTCCACTGGTTCTCAGTGAGCATGAACCATCCGTCCACGTGGGTCCGCAACTCTCCGCAGATCGTGCAGCACACCGGGGCAGCGGTTTTCATCTCGTCACCTCTTGAGCGATCCCCTCGCGGGGCTCGCTGGTGCCTGCCACGGCTCCCGTTTCATCCAGAGAAACGAGGCGAACCGTCTTCTTGCCCGCTCCGTCCGGCAACGGCACTGTGATCACGCCGCGTTCTCGGTCAAACATCAGCGTCACAAACGGCGAGCAAGCGTCGCATAGCCAGAAGTGCTCCACGTGTCGCCAAGGTCTGGTCTTACGCGCGACGATGTCGGCGCAGGCCCGTGGCCTTTCGAATACTCGGTTTCCACCTGGAAGAGTTTCCCCTCCCGCAGACGCCGAAAGGGTGTCGAACATGCCTCATTGGCGCATTTATAAAGCATTGGACTAAGCCTCGGTGAGGAGACTCTAAGAAAGGTCTCCATTCCACCTAATGAGTCGACTCAGTCGCACGCGGAGTTCCGAAACTCTGACTGCTCGACAGCTCTTTGTTGGTAGTGAAAAATAAGGAATTAGATTCTTTGCTGCAAGAAATGGAATCGTAGCTTCGGTCGGAAATCCGACGAATAGTCAGCAGGAGTGCCGACGGGACGGCCCTTCCCGGCGACAATCTTCGCAAACATCCTGTTTAAACTTACAACATACGATAATCAGGGGACGAACACTCGCGACCGGCACGAACCGCAAAGAGTGCTCTCTTTCAGATCAATCCACTCCACCGCGTGGGAAGGGGCCATCGCGCATTGGTAGTCTTCGCAATGAGTCAACTCCAGCGTATGCCCGATCTCGTGTACGGCCTCTTTCAGCAGGCGTTGATAAAGAGTGTCCGGGTCCGTCGGCAGCCCGTAAAATTCCTGCCGCAAGCGATGCGTGGAGACCAGAGCACATGGTCCCCCCATTTGCGCCTCCCCGAAAACGAAGGTCAGAATCGGAATATAGAGATCGACCTCCGCTACCCCGAGCACCCTCCAGGAATCCGATTGCAACCGGTGCTGCATGGCCTGCAGAATCTCCGACGAGTGGTATTGCTGGCGTTCCCGGTGATAGGCAAATGTGGGGTCCAGTGGCCTGGTCACCAGCTCACAAGGGACACCGAAAGTGTCCGCCATAGCGGGTGCCAGTGCGCGGAGCAGTCCACCCTCCAGCTCCCCGATCGGCAGCAGTTGCAGCAGGTTCATCGCACTTCGAAAGTCGGTTTACTCCACCCGTACTTCTTCAGTTTGTGATGGAGCGTTACGCGGTCGATGCCCAGAATTTCGGCTGCCCGGGTCTGATTCCACTTGACGGTCTCGAGTGTCCGTAGAATGTGCGCCCTCTCGATCTCATCCAGGCTCTTCGGCGCTCCGTTTGGAATCGTCGACACCTTGAACACAAAATCCAATTCGCGAATCTCCGGTTCTTGCGCAACTACCATCGCCCGTTCTACGGCGTTTTCCAGCTCGCGCACATTTCCGTTCCAGGACTGCTGCTGTAGAAGGTTCATCGCTCCCGGAGACACACGGGTGATCTTCTTATTCATCTGCAACGAGAATTTCCGGACGAAGTGGTTCACCAGCATCGGGATATCATCCCGGCGGTCGCGCAGAGGGGGTAGTTCGATGCGAAACACGTTTAAGCGGTAAAACAGGTCTGGGCGAAACCGGCCCTCTTCGATCAGTTTCTCCAGGTCTTTGTTGGTGGCGGCAACGCAACGGAAGTCGACCTTGATTGGTTGGTTGCCTCCCACCCGCACAATCTCGCGCTCCTGCAGGACGCGCAGCAAGTCCGTTTGCGTCTTCAGGCTGATGTCACCGATTTCGTCGAGGAACACGGTCCCCCCCTCGGCGATCTCGAACTTACCTTTCTTTCGGTATTGCGCGCCAGTGAAGGCTCCCTTCTCGTGGCCGAACAGCTCGCTCTCCAGCAACGTCTCGGTCAAAGCTCCGCAATGGATCACCACCAGCGGATGGAATTTCCTCGGGCTCGCATGGTGAATCGCCCGGGCCACCAGTTCCTTCCCCGTTCCGCTCTCCCCGGTGATCAGCACGGTCGCGTCGGTCGGGCCCACAGTCTCGATGGCGTCGAATACCCGGTTCATGGCGCTGCTTTGCCCTATGATGTCCTCGGGCTTCGCTACCTCGGCCACGGTTTCGCGCAGCCGGATGTTCTCCTGCGTCGTCCTCCGGTGCGAAAGAGCCTTCTTCACCACGTGGGCCATCTCATCCGGATCCAGAGGCTTGGTCACATAATCGTAAGCCCCGTTCTTCAGGGCAGCCACTGCGGTCTCCACTGAGGCATACCCGGTCATCATGATGATGGTCAGTTCGGGGTCGATATCATGCAGCCGCCGCTGCAATTCGATCCCGTCCGTCCCCGGCATCTTGATGTCCAGTAGCACCGCGTCCCAGCGTGTCTCCGCCATCCGGGTCAGCGCGTCGTTGGCGCTTTCCGCGGTGCCCACTTCGTAACCTTCTTCATGAAACCATTTTCCCAGCGAGTCGCGAACGCTAAACTCGTCGTCCACGATCAGCAATTTTCCCTGTGCGTTCACTGCCATCACCTCGATTTCACCTTGCCGGTTTCTCCGGCTCTGTCGGTAAGGCTTCCTTCGCCGCCGGCCAGCGGCAGCGTTACCGTAAACGTGGTGCCCTTTCCCAGTTCGGACTGAACCTCGATCCGCCCCTCGTGCCGTTCGACAATGTTTTCGCTGACCGCGAGCCCCAGACCCACTCCCTTGCCGCTCTCCTTGGTGGTCAGGAACGGCTCGAACAAGCGTGGGAGAATCTCGGGCGCAATTCCTGAGCCGTCATCACGTACCTCGATGGCAACCTCCATCGCAGCTTCGTTCGCGCGCGTGCCAATCCACAGGTTCCCGCCCCGAGGCATGGCATCGATCGCGTTCATGACCAGTGCCAGTACGACTTGCTCAATCTGACCCGGATCGCACTGGATCTTCGGCAGGCCTTGCCCCAGCTCCAAGTGCACTTCGATGCCATTCATCTCCGTCTGATGGCGGAGCAGACGGATGCCACGATCGACCACAGCGTTCAGATCGGTGCTAACCATGTTCATGGGCGCCGTGCGCGAGAAGGTGAGGAGGTTCTTCACCAGGTCCCCGCAGCGATGGCTTTCAGAGGCGATCAGATCGAGGGATTGCTCCGCTTCCCCTTTTTTGGAGCTGGCTACTTCACCGCGCTCGATCCAGCGCCGCACCAGCTTGGCGTAGGTTAGGATTCCGGCCAGCGGATTATTGATCTCGTGGGCCACCACCGCTGCCATCTTCCCGATCGTCGCCATCTTCTCGACGTGCAGCACGTGTTCGTGTGCCCGCTTCAGTTCACGGGTTTTCTGTTCGACCCGGTCTTCCAGCGTCTTGGCCCAGGCCACCAGTTCTTCGTTGGCGCTGCGCAATTGCAGGCTCATCCGGTTGAAAGATGCGGCCAACTCGCCCACCTCGTCGCTGGCGCTGAGTTGGAGCTGGTAGCCGAGGTTTCCGTCGGCGAGTTCCTTGGTCCCCTTTGTGAGGCGCTTCAGCGGTTGCCCCACGAGCCTCCACACGAATACCCAGCTCAGCAGTGAAATTGCTACCGAGGCGACGAGCGTGTATGCCAGCATCCGGCGGCTGCTTTGGGCGAGTTGGGCATCTGCTTTCGCGAGTGAGACGTGGGTGTCGAGCACCCCTAGAATTTGTTGGCTGGCCGGGTGCGCATGACACTCCGCATTTGAGCAGGACGGTTGGTTCTCGATCGGTGTGATGACCGCCAGAATCCTTTGATGCCCGGAGTCGCGATAGATGCGAAACCGGTCTGGGCGATTCAGACGCGCCAGCGGCTGCGACTGAGCGTGGCATCCGTAGCAGGCTTCCGCCCCCTTGTCCACGATGTGACTGACCTCGGTGGGGTCGGAGGAGTAGCTGATCCGGCCTTCGCGGTCGAAGATGCGTACTCGCACCATGCCCGGTTCATCCGCCATCGTGGCCATGGCGTGATACATGCCTACGCGATCATTGCGAAGCATGTAGTAGGTCGTGCTGCGCTTGATAACGTCGCTGACTCTTTCCGCGCTTGTCAGCGTCGCAGCTTCCAGGTGTTGCCGGTGCAACCGGATGTTCAGATATCCCAAAAGAGCAAAAATCGCAGTCATCACAATCAGCAGCAAACTGATCAGCTTGGCACTAAGGCTATGTGTCAGGTGCGTCCACTGGCCACGATTTGAGTCAGTCTCCGGCATGGCCCAACACCGGAACCCCTCGCACGACCGGTGGCTCGTACTCCGGGTGCTCCGCTTCCGCTGGGAAGATCGGGAGGTACTTGGTCGCGAGTCCGAACAGGGCAAACCCCGCCGCGATGATCGCGCCTGTCACCGCAATTTCCGTCCATTTCGGGATGTAGTGCATGCCCGCTGCCGATTCCAGCCCGGTGATGCTGACGTTCAGCCGGTTCGTGATGAATCCCAGCACCACCAGTACCGCGGCTAGGTAAAGACCCTGCGCGCTGGTCCGCACTTTCTTTCGAGACAACAACAGCAAAGGTGCTACCAGGCTCAACAACATTTCCAACCAGAACAAATACATTTCGTAACCCGGCCGCAGCGTCAGCCTGAGTACCCCGCGGTGCAGCAGATCCTCAAAGCGTAGAATCCCGTAAACGCTCAACACCACGACAAGCACCCGGCCCAATTCCTGCAAGATGGGTAGTTCCAACTGCCGTCCGAAATGCTTGGCGCTCATCGACGACTCGAAGATCGTCATCGCCAGCCCCACCGCAATCGCCGAGATGAAAAAGAACACCGGCAGCAGTGGGCTGTACCAGAAAGGATGTAGTTTCTCCGGCATGATGAGGTACAGCGTTCCCAGCGAGGATTGGTGCAACGTCGACAGAATCACGCCCAGAATGACCAGGGGAATCAGGGCCGCCCGCACGATCTTGAGAGGCTTCTGCAGATTCAGCCGCTCCAGCACGATCGGCGAAAACTCCAGCGATAGTACGGTCGTGTACAACATCACGCAGTAGGCCACTTCAAACATCACCGAATGCGGATTGCGCATGACCAACGGATGCCAAATGCGATAAGGCCGCCCCAGGTCGTACATCAGCGCGATGCAGACCAGCACGTACCCCAGAAACGCCGTCAGGATCGTGGGCCGCACGATCGGCCGCAGCCGCTTGATGTTGAAGATGTGCACCGCCGCGGTGAGCGTAAACCCCCCGGCGGCCAGCATCACGCCGCACAACACGTCGAATCCAATCCAGATGCCCCACGGAAACTGATCATTCAGATTGGTCGACCGTCCCAAGCCCTCGGTAAACCGCACGACTGTGCCGTAGAAGCCCACCGCCATCAGCGCCAGGAACACCAGCTTCCAGAATGTGAGTTTGGTCTTCATCGCTTGTGCTCGCTTGCTTCCGTCGTCTCGGAGCGATCGCTGGCCTCCACTGCCGCAACCTCCTCGCGCCGGTGAGTGATCCACCAAATCCCGCCCAACACCATTCCCCCAAGGGGGACAAAGTCCGGGATCCGCGACAGTACCTGATACGTGTAAAGGGGCAGGGGATCCCGGGTGAGGTCGCCGCGGTACCCGAACTGCTCGAACGGAACGCTCGAGAGCAGCAGCACTGACGTCCCACCCACCTCGTTGATCCCGTAAATGTGATTGACGTATTGGCCGGGGTTGTCGCGAATGCGCTGTTGAGCCTCGGCGATCAGATCATCGCGCTCGCCGAACTTCGTGGCGCCGGTGGGGCAGATCTCCGCACAGGCCGTCGGTTTCCCCGCATTGACGCGGTCCGGGCACATGGTGCACTTCTGTACCCGTGGGAGCAGCTTGCTCCACTCGTACTTTGGCACACTGAACGGGCATGCCACCATGCAATAGCGGCATCCCATGCACCGGTTCTCGTCATAGATCACCGGACCGGCTGCCGTCTTGCGCAGCGCGCCCACTGGGCACACCGAAGCACAGGCCGGGTCGGCACAGTTCATGCACAGCCGCCGCATGAACTTCTCGCCCTTCGTCAGCACTACGGTGAACTTGTGTTCCGACTGAATTTCTTCCGCCGCGACCCTGTCGTCATACGGGAGCTTGTTCTGCCTCGCGCACGCGCCTTCGCACTGCTTGCACCCGATGCAGACGGTCGCGTCGTACAACAACGCTTTGCTCACGGACGTTTCTCCAGCCCGCGCTCACACCGCGCCTCCGCTCCACAGAGATGAGAGGTGAACGAGGCCAATCTACGGTTGGAGTGGAAGCTCAGGTGCCGGGTCCCCGAAGGCGATTCGAGGAAGACTGACCCGGGTCCTGGAAAACTGAAGCCAGGACCCGGGGTGACTGTTCCTGTGATGAGCGCCCAGCTGGGGTTGGCCGCCTCGGTCGACGTAAACGGCCCAAGCTCTCGTTCGTCGCGCCGAGTTCCGCAAATCGCTCTCAAGAGGCACCCCCTGGCTGATCCAGCCCCACCACAGAAAAGTCTCGGCCGGGCTGGTGCGCGAAAGGGAACAGCCGGTCCTATTTCTTCTGCAATTCGCGGATATAAGAAACGACCATCTTTACCTGGTCCGGGGTGAGAGTCTTTGCGATTCCGGCATGCTTCGGCTTCTCGGTGACGTCCTTGGTCAGGTCCGCATCCGACGCCTTCTTGACATCATCCCCAACCAGGCTTGGAATCTTTGCCGCCGGCTTGCCCGCGGCATCGACCCCGTGGCACGCCGCGCACTTCGTCTTGTAAACCGTGGCTCCATCGTCCGCCCAGGATAGGCTGGGGATCAGAATGAACAAGGCCACCGCGATCGTCATAACCAAGATGATCAGTTTCGTCGTCTTCATGATTGCTTCCTTCTCCTGTGAAATCTCCACCACCTGATGAAACCCAGTGACCGCCTCGTTACTCCACTTGCCGTTGCGAAAATCGGCCACCGGCGCAGCCTTCTGCGAAAAAACGCTGTAACGGAACTCAGCAGGCTGCGTCCCTAAGTGTCGCCTTCTGCCGCTAGATCTGCTGTGATTCGAGTCACTTCGGAGCGTGACCCAGAACGTGGGCGAAGGTGCGCCCTGACACGGTCGGGGTCAAGCGCAGAACACGCCCTGCGAGAGCACTAGACGCCAGCTAAGCCCGCGGGAACGAAGCTTTGGGGTGCAGCCGCAGAGCGGCGAAAGAATGAAGCCCACGGCGCAAGCCGTGGGAAAAGATGGGGGAAACACACAAGCCCCAGCAGGGCGAAATACTAGCTGACCTCGCTCGTATAACCTCGATCGGTAGGGAAAGAGAAGCTGACTGACTGAAGGATCCACTGCTCGAAGAGCTCGCGCTAGTGCACCAGGGACCCCGTGACCGCAATGGCCACGCCGACAATACCCATCAACAGACCCAGGTACCAGAATGCCCGGCGGCCCGAAAGCAACGTAATGGAAGTCACCACCAGTCCGATCTCCAAAAACACTTCGCCCAGATCGTAGCGGTCGGCCCGTTTCCGTTCGGTGGCCACTTCCTGTTCCAGTTTGCGGGCCTCGCCCTGGATCTCGTTCTGGTCGTCCTTATACCGCTCGGTTTCCTGCAGGAACTCTTCCCGCATCTTCGCCAGTGCCTCGGGGTTGTTGCTGGTGGCGATCGCGGTGAGGCCGGCGAAGATTTTGTCCTCGTGCCCCCGGATGTTCTTCGCCTGGTAATAGGCCCACTGGTCGGATGCCTTGGCCTGCAGGATGACTTCCTCCGTGTGGGCCCGATGCCCCAGCAGCGAGACCACCGCCACTAGAACTGCCAAAATCGCCATGGTCAGGGAGACCGGAGCCAGGGAAGGATCATGTTGGGCGTGCTCAGCGTGTTCCTGCAGTTCCTGAAGCTCATCAGAACTCATGTTCCCTCCTGCGCAATCCACCTCCGGACCATCCAAACACTGACCACGAACAGGCTTCGACCCGTCAGAGGGGTCGTGAGGAGAATGCCACATGATACGGATTCATCGTCCTTCGGGCAACAAACAGGAAAGCGATGAGGTTTGCGCAAACGAACGACCGGTGACTGGCGACTGGTTCCTCACTCCCCCATAACCTTGACTATGACCCGCTTGTCTCTTTGCCCGTCAAACTCGGCATAGAAGATTCTCTGCCATGTTCCAAAGTCCAGTTTGCCCGCTGTGATGGGCACGATAACCTCGTGATGAATCAGCAGCGCCTTTAGGTGCGAATCACCGTTGTTTTCCCCGGTCTCGTGATGTTTGTAGTCTTTCTGAAACGGGGCCAGGCCCTCCAGCCACCGATCGATATCCTCGATCAATCCGCTCTCGTTGTCGTTCACATAAATACCAGCCGTAATGTGCATGGCCGACACCAGCGCCATGCCTTCCTTCACGCCGCTCTTTCTCACGATTTCCTCCACCTGCGGCGTGATGTGCACGTAGGCCCGGTGCGTGCGGGTATGGAACTTCAGGTACTCAGTAAGAACTTTCATGGGTCGTCCTCAGGAAATGACGTGAAACTGGCCCCAGTTTCGCAGATAATGCCGTAGAAATCAGCCCAAGGAGTCCAGTGGACCCTACGCAGAACGATCTGCAAGCGCTCCGCGAGATCGTTCGGGATCTGGTGGCGCGGGTGGACCGTCTCGAACGCAAGTCGAAGATGGACGAGGCTTCGGCTGCCGCGATGCTGGCGGCTCCCGCAAGAGTTGCCTCCCCACCACCTCCACCCCCTCCGCTATCGACACGCCCACTGCAAGCTGAACCCGTGCCCATTCCGAGCATTGCGCCGAGGCCAGTCCCCGCGTCTCCCCAAGATGAAGCCGATCTCGAATCCCGCATCGGCTCGCACTGGCTGAACCGGATTGGCATCGCCGCCGTCCTGATCGGCGTCTCCTACTTCCTGAAGTTTGCTTTCGACAACAACTGGATCGGTCCCGCGGGACGCGTCACCATCGGCCTGCTGGCCGGGATCGCCGTGGTCATCTGGAGCGAGCGTTTCCGCACCCACGGCTACAAGTTCTTCTCGTACTCTTTGAAGGCTGTCGGCATCGGAGTGATGTACCTTTCGCTCTGGGCTGCCTTCCACGTATACGGTCTCATCCCCAGCGGCTTGGCATTTGTTGCGATGCTCGCCGTGACCGCATCCTCCGCCGCGCTGGCAATCGCCGAAGATGCCGAGATTCTCGCCGCTTTCGCCTTGACCGGTGGCTTTTCCACCCCCTTCCTGCTCTCCACCGGCGAGAATCACGAACTGCAGCTTTTTTCGTATCTGGTACTGCTCGATGTGGCCACCGTCGTGATGGTCGCCCGCAAGCCCTGGCGCCGCCTGCTGGCACTCAGCTACCTCGGTACTCTCGTGCTCTACGTCGGCTGGTATGCGGAGTTTTACAACCGCAAACAAATCAGCCCAACCTTGGCCTTCGCCACCTTGTTCTTTGTCATCTTCGCGATTGCCCCTCTGATCGCGCAGCGGCCTGAGCATGAAGCCGCGCCCTTCACGGGCACCCCCCTGATTCTGGCGTTCGTGAACGCGGGCGTCTACTTCCTCCAGATCTACGCGATGTTCGAGGAGATCGACAAACACACCATGGCATGGTTTGCCCTCGGACTTGCGGCTGTCTACATATGGCTGAGCCGCCTGGCGAGCGAACGGTTTCCCGACCCTGACAACGCTCGGAAATTGCATTTCCTTCACCTTGCCGTTGCCATCGGCTTCATCACCATCGCGATCCCGATTCGCCTCGATGGTCATTGGATCACGATCGGCTGGCTGGTCGAAGCGGGCGTCCTGTTGTGGCTAGGTGACCGAATTAAGTCCAGTTTCATGAGCGGGTTGGCCATCGCAGCCTTGGCGCTGGGGGTCTTGAGATTGTTGACGAAACTCGATGACTTCACGGTGACAACCCTCGTCTTCAACGGCCGCCTCGGCACGTTCGCCGTGGCCATCGCCGTTCTGGGAGGGACTGCTTGGTACGGTTTGCGACGCGCCGATGAGGTTGGGCGCCAGGGCGCAGCCATCGCGGTGGTGACTCTGAACGTGCTTGCACTGCTCGCGCTCAGCCTGGAAGTGTCGGACTACTACACTCGTGAGTTGGCCGCCAATGGTCCATTCCGAGGTGGTTACAATTCGGCGAGTTGGGTTGCGGCGCGCAGTATTAGGATCGCTGAGGGTTTTACCTACTCGGCGCTCTGGATGGCCTATGGCGCGATGCTAATGGTCGTAGGTTTCTGGCGCCGGTCGGCTTTCGTGCGCTGGCAGGCGCTCGCTCTCATTGCCGTTACCACCGTCAAAGTATTCGTCTACGACGTCTCCCAACTCGACCGAGGATACCGAATCGTGAGCTTCATCGTGCTGGGTGTCATGTTGCTGGCGATTTCTTTCGTCTACCAGCGGGACTGGCTGCAACTGACTAGCGGCCCCAGGAAATCGGAAGGGACGAGTTCCAGCGCATGAAGAGTCTGGCCCCTGCTTTACTGTGTGCACTGGCTTTTGCCGCTGTAAGCGACCCTGAGCCGAGCATCCCCTATTTCACGCGCATGCGTGATATCACCATCGCCACCACGGACCGCCAAAACTACCTGGTTGTCGATAGCGACGTGTGGGCCCATGCCCGCCCGGATCTTGCGGACCCTCGGCTCTACGACGGCACCAACCAGGTGCCTTACGAGCTAAAGACCGAGTTGGCTGGGACATCCAGCCAGGAAGCCGAGGCAAAGATCCTCAACCTGGGCCGTCGGGGCGACCACACCGAGTTCGACCTTGACGTCGCGCCTGTGACCGAATACAACCGCATCCGTCTGGTGCTGGATCGCAAAGATTTTCTGGTGACGGCCAGTGCCGAAGGCCACGACACGCTCGTTGGAGGCGCCGAAGCACCCTGGCCCAGTCCTTCCACGCTGTTCGATTTCTCCCGCGAGAACCTCGGCTCGAATTCGACCATCACTCTGCCGACTTGGAGCTTCCGCTACGTCCACGTGCGGCTTTCTCCGGGGATTCTTCCCGCGGAGGTAAAGCGGGCGACGGTAGCTCATCTCGAAGAGAGGACAGCGCTATGGACAGATGCCGGCACGTGCCGGGTCATCGACCAGCAAAAGCGCAGCACGCTCATCTCTTGCGACGTCCCTTCTGCAACGCCCATCGACCGGATCCAGTTCGATGTTCCGGCCGGTAGGGTTAATTTCCGGCGGGCCGTGAGTAATGCAGACGAAAAGGGAGTTCAATTCGCCGCTGGCAGCATCAGCCGGATCCGGATGAATCGTGGCGGAACGACCGTTGACTCCGAAGACCTGGCAGTCAGTGTTTTCGGCCATCACGCAGGGAATTTCACGATCACCATCGACAACGGTGACGACTCGCCCCTGACTTTCACCGCCATCCGGCCCCAGTCCCTGCAGCGACGCCTCTATTTCGAGCCGCGGGGCAAGGCCAACCTCAAGCTCTACTACGGCGACGAAAAACTTGCCGCTCCCGTGTACGACTACGCCAAGTTCTTTCGCGAAGACGCCGGCGCGGCTCAGGCGCAACTGGGCACAGACACGCAAAACCCTGCGTTTACCGGTCGTGCCGATGATCGCCCCTGGTCCGAGCGCCACAAATCGGTTCTTTGGCTGGCAATGCTGGTTGCGGTGGCCGTGCTGACGCTACTGGCGGTCCGCGGCTTGCGTAACGAGCCCGGCAGCGGCAGCTAGAGCTGCCGAATCATTTCCTCCCGGACGCAATTAGGCGCTTGCGGAATGTTTCTCGAGGAATTCCTTCCGACGAAGCCGTGCCACCACCAATCGCACGTCTTCAAATGTAATGTCTTTGGGCAGAGCCTCTTTCAGTGGCTTCAGCCACTGCGTTCCCAGTCGGGCGCAGGCCGCCTCGATCTGCCCCTGCTTCCCAGAATCTACCCAACTGTCGTCAAACTCCACGTCCCCGGCTTCCACCAGGCTGGCAACCGTACCCACCACGGTGCTCAGTTGCCGCTCCCGAAGGCCCGCGATCTCAGCCAATGTCTTTCCCTCTGCAAGCAATCGCAGAGTTTCTTCCGGCGGGGAAGTCTTCTTGGTGGTTGTCAGAGACGGACGCGCCCCCCGCTCAAAATCCGCCAGCGCCTGAAGAATCTGCTCCCCGTACTGCTCAACCTTGCGCTCCCCGAACCCCGTCACCGCCCTGAGCTCGAGAGTCGAGCCAGGCCGCACACGGCAAAGTTCTTCGAGGGACGTATCGTGCATGACGACGTAAGCCGGCACACTCTGCCGCTTCGCCGTGGCTCGCCGCCATTCGCGAAGATATTCGCGCAGATCCGCGTCAACACTCTGGAGCGCTGGAGCCTGCGGCGCCAGGGACGGTTCAGAGACCGCGACAGTCGGCAGAAAGGCTCGGCCGCGCCGGCGTGGCGCTGTTTGCACGGGTACCGCCATCCATTCCGGCCTCGAGCCACACACATCGCAAGCGCCGCACGAATTCCACCTCGGAGTTTCTCCGAAGTGTAGACAGATCTGCCGGTGTCGGCACCGGCTCGATTCGGCGAAGTCGCGAATGTTCCGGTATCGCTGCCAGGCCCGGTCCTTCTCGGCTGGGTCAGTGACCTGTTCGATGAAGTGAGCAAGCAACCCGGCGTCGCGTTTCTGCCACAGCAGAATGCAATCGGCAGGCTGGCCATCGCGTCCCGCGCGTCCCGCTTCCTGGTAATACTGCTCGATCGACTTCGGCAGCGAGAGATGAACCACTGCGCGCACCGACGCTTTGTTGATGCCCAGTCCGAAGGCGATTGTCCCCACCAGCACCCGCACCTCGTCCGACATCCAGCGTTCCTGGTTTCGCCGCCGCTCGTCTGCTTCCATCTTGCCATGGTAAGAAACCGCGGGAATGCCTTGCTCTTCCAGAAAGTCGACAGTCTCCTCAACCCGGACGATCGTGGGCGCGTAGACGATGACATTGCCCTCGCGCCCGTGCTTCAACGCTCGCACCAGCAGTTGTGGCTGAGAACCCCCGTTGCACTCCTTCACCACGTAGCGAAGGTTCGGGCGGTGGAAACTAGCTATGTACTTGTCCGGATTGCGCAGTTGCAGTTGATGCAGAATGTCATGCCGCACCCGCCGCGTGGCGCTGCCCGTGAAGGCGGCAATCGGCTGGGCGGGAAAGTGCGTTCGCAAACGGCTCAGCTGTCGGTATTCCGGACGGAACTCGTGCCCCCACTCTGAAATGCAGTGCGCTTCGTCAATCGCAAAAAATGCGATGGGCACCTGTTGCAGCCACCCGATCGTGTCTTGCCGCGCCAGGCGCTCGGGAGACAGGTACAGCAACCGGTACGCGCCCTCGCGGGCCTTGCGCATGAGCACTGACTGCTCGCTCGCGGCAACCGTGCTATTCAGCACCGCGGCCGGAATGCCCATCTGCGCCAGCTGTGCGGCCTGGTCCTGCATCAGCGCGATGAGCGGTGATACCACTACCGCTGTTTTCCCAAGAGCTAGGGCGGGCAGTTGATAGCAGAGAGACTTGCCTCCGCCCGTCGGCATGACCACGCAGGTATCATGCCCGCAGAGCAAGCTTCCCACGATGCGTTCTTGCATCGGACGAAACGCGCTGTATCCCCAATAGCGATGCAGCGACGCGAGCAGATCGGTCTCAGCACTCACGCAAGGAGTATAGCGGTAGGGAATTCCACAGGGTGTGACCGATGAACGTGAAGAGATGGCGGAGACGGGCAACGGTCGGGGCAGGCGCTCCTACCGCATCGACTCTTCCACTTCCGAGAGCCAGTCCGGACGCTTCAACACCTCGCGCGGTTTCGGACCATCGGCCGCGCCCACGATGCCGTCCTGCTCCATAAGATCGATGAGATGCGCCGCCCGCCCGTAGCCAATCCGCAGCCGTCGCTGCAACAGGGAAGTGGACGCCTTGCCGAATTCGACCACCAACCGGACAGCATCATTGAAAAGCGGGTCGTTCTCCAACTCGCCGCCCTCTCCTCCAGCCTCGGCTCCCGCCTCGCCGGGTTCGCGCTCTTCGCGTGGTGCCTGCAGGAACGACTCCTGGTACTCCGCCGTACCCTGCGCGCGCCAGAACTCGACGACCGCTGCGATTTCCTTCTCCGTGACGAATGGAGCGTGCAGCCGATGCACACGCGCCGAGCCGGCCGGCAGGTACAGCAAGTCGCCGCGTCCCAGCAGCGCCTCAGCGCCGTTGGAGTCTAGAATCGTGCGCGAATCCACCTTGGTAGCCACGCGGAACGAAATACGAGCCGGGAAGTTCGCCTTGATCAGCCCGGTGATCACGTCCACCGAAGGCCGCTGCGTCGCCAGTACCAGGTGGATTCCTACCGCGCGCGCCATCTGCGCCAGGCGTGTGACTGATTCTTCAACGTTGCCCGAGTCGAGCATCATCAGGTCTGCCAACTCGTCGATGATGATCACGATGTAGGGAATCGGACGTTCCTCCGAATCTTCCCCAAACAGGCTGGGCGTGTCGTCGTCGTCAAACAGGCGGTTGTACTGGTCGATGTTGCGCACGCCCTTTTCCGCCAGCAACTTCAGTCGCCGCTCCATCTCACGGACGGCATTGCGCAAGGCATTCGCGGCCAGCTTCGGTTCGGTAATGATCGGAGTAAACAGGTGCGGCACGCCTTCGTAGTTCCCCAGTTCCAGCCGCTTCGGGTCCACCAGGATCAGGCGCACCTGCTCGGGTGTCGCCTTGTACAGGATCGACATGATGAAGGCGTTGATGGCCACGCTCTTGCCCGTGCCGGTGGAGCCGGCAATCAAGAGATGCGGCATGCCCGCCAGGTCGGCGACCGCGATGCGCCCGTTGATGTCCTTGCCCAGTCCGAGCGTTAACTTCGATTTCGAGCTCACGAACTCGGGCGCTTCAATGTTTTCGCGGAGCCAGATAATCTCGCGTTCGCGATTCGGAACCTGGATGCCGACCGTCGACTTGCCGGCCATGCGCTCCACCAGGATGCTTTCGGCTTTCAGCGCCAGGCAAAGGTCCTCGGTCAGGTTCGTGATGCGGCTGTACTTGATCCCCGCTTCTGGCTTGAACTCGAAGGTGGTGACGACGGGTCCAGGGTTGATCTGCGTGACTTGGCCGTGTACGTCGAACTCGGCGTATTTCGCCGTGAGGATTTGCGCCACCACCTTCAACTCGTCCGCGTCGACAGAATTTTGACCGTCGGGCCGGTGCAGCAAGGCGCTGGGCGGCAGTTTGTAGCCTCCCGCAATCCGCGGCATCGTAGTCTTCGCCTTCTGGCCGACATCCGCGCGCGCTGTCACTTCGGGAACAATCACTCCGGACTCCGCCACCGGGGCGGGCAGCAAAGCGTTGCCGCTCGCAGGCACGACACTTTCTGGCTCGGGCGCCAGCATGCGATCAATCCCAGTTCGCGTCGACCCGGTTTGAATAGCGCCGGCAACTTGCCGGCTGTCCAGCGGGCGTCCCGCCCGCGATTCCACCGCAGGAGTGGCTACCAGTCGCCCCGGCACCAGTTGCGTATTCACCACCGGTTTAGTCGCACGCCGCTTCTCCAGTTCCTTCTGCATCTTGCGCTTGGCTCGCTCTTCCCGCCAATCGCGCCAGCGGTCGCGCAGGGCCAGCACGAACGCAAAGCGCGTGGGCAGCCACACCTGCACGCTCGAGAACGAAAACGCCGTAGAAAGATACAGAGCAACCGCCACCACGGTCGCGCAAACGATGTAGGCCCCGGCCAGGTTCAAGTAGTGGATAAGCACGTCCCCCACAATCCTGCCCAGCAGACCCTCAATCGGTATCACGTGCAGCCAGCGCAGGTTCCCCGGCAGCAGCGACAGGAAAGCCGGCACAAACACCAGGAGCCAGATTCCGCCCAGGGCCTTCGCAACCGGCGATTGCACCTTTCGCGAGCGGAACCAGCGCGCCCCCAGCACAGCAGGGAACACCGGCAGCAGAAACGCTCCAATCCCTAGGCCCTGCAAACAGAGGTCGGATACGACTGCCCCGACGATGCCAATCCAGTTGCGTGCTGCGCGAGCATTGGTCAGCACCGAGGCGCTATTGAACGACGGGTCCAGCGGCGAATAGGACGCGAGAGCCAGGCATAGAAGGAGGGCGGAGACACACAGCAGGAACCCGACCAACTCGTTGAGCCGGCGGTTGCTGGTCGGATTAACAATGCGTGAAAAAAACTTCATTTAGGCGTATTTCGCACCGATGGCTGCGTTTGGGAGACATAGCAGCCGCCAATGCCCGAAGCGCGCCAGAGCCTTACGATTATGCCAAGAATCCACCCAGCCGACAATCAGGGAATCCGCCGCCCGTGTCGAATTAGCTTCGGGGGCGAAGGGCAGGGTCCGTATGAGACTGTTCGCGAAGGTTTTATGGAAGGAGCGGCTTGCGAGTGCAACTAGCCCGACAATCTCGCCGCGAAGGCTAGAACCGCGATTCCCACAATGATGCGGTAAACCGCGAAGGGCGCGAACCCGCGTTTCCGCACCCAAGCCATGAACCAGGCCACACTGCCATAGGCCACCACGAAGGACACCGCGAATCCGATCCCGAGGATCACCCATTGCGGCGAAGTGATCTGCGAAACGCCGATCGGATTCTCGCCCTTGCCGCGCAGCGACTTCAGCAGCGTATACCCGGTGGCCACCACCATGGTCGGAATCGACAGGAAAAACGAGAACTCCAACGCCGACGCACGCGACATCCCCGCCAACTGCCCTGCGGCGATCGTCGACATCGACCGCGACGTCCCCGGAAACACTGCCGAAAGAACCTGGCACGCGCCAATCCAGATCGATTGCCCGAGACTCATGTCTTCCATCTTCCAGACATGAATCGTGCTTCCCGCCGCGCCTTCCCCAGCTTTTTCCCACCGCGCCTTCCTCGCGTCCACCACCCACATCACGATCCCGCCCAGCAGCAGGGAAGTCCCCATCACGTACAGGCTCTCGAGATTCTTACCGATCAATTTGGTCAGAAGAAAAGAGGGAATCGCGGTCACAAGAAACGCGACTGCTGTCAGCCCCAATGGGTGCGTCAGCAGGTTTCGATCGCCCCGTTCGCCGCCGGGAAATGTCGAGAGAAATTTCGCGATGCGCTCACGAAAGTACACGGGCAAACACAGAATCGCCCCCAACTGAATGACAATCGAGTACATCTTCCAGTAGCCATCGGACAGGGAAACATGCAGCAGGCTCTCGGCGATCCTCAAGTGTGCCGTCGAACTCACCGGCAGAAACTCGGTCAGCCCCTCAACAATGCCGAGAACCACAGACAGCAAGTAGTCGTTCAAGCTTCCTCCAGGGACGCACCAGTATCCCAGAGATTCGTTACGGGCAGATTACGTAGTTAGATACCTTAGGGGAGCAAGTCTGGCATTCAGAACCTCAACACCCTGATCGCTGATACTCAAGACCTAAGACCTGAGACCTAAGACCTGAGACCTGAGACCTAAGACCTGAGGCCCAAGACCCAAGACCCAAGACCTCACTCAATGGCGTTCCCATAAGTCGGCACGTCCCCTTGCACCAGAAACATCAGCGCCTGTGCCCGCGCCGCCCAATCCGACTGCGGATACTGCTGGATGGCCTTTTGCGTAAGCGCAAGGGCTTTAGCCCGCGACTCATCAGACTTCTTCTTCTGCTCTTCGGTCTTGTAGATGTCGACCAGTGCCGCCCAGCGGAATGCTGCCAGGTAAAGCGCCTCGGCGGCCGTCGGAGACTGTGGGCGCTCGGCGGCATATTTTTCGTAGTGTTCAGCCTCTTTTTCCGGGCATTTTGACGAGCCCTGCCAGTCTCCGCAGAGTTTGTTCTCGATTAGGTGGAAGGCGGCGAGGTCCGCCCACTTGCTGCCCGGAAACTTCTTCATGACTTGCTTCATCCATTCCTCGTTCATGCCTTCGCGCATGATGGGATCGCGCTCCCGCGCCGAAGGTCGCGACATCACATCCGCTCGCTCCACCTGCCACCGGATGTCGGCTGCACGATACAACGCCTCCCCCGCCAGCGGGGAAGCAGGGAAGAAGTCATACACGCGGTAATACAGTCGCAGCGCATCCTGATCGGCCCCCTTCCGGCCATGTCGTCGGCTAGCCTCGTCTTCTGCGTTCGCGCCTTCCCCGAACAGAATCTTGTCGCCGTCCGGATTCGTGCTCCGCACAAAGCCCTTGTCCAGAATCCAGCCGCTGACGGTCTTCTCCTCGCCCAGCAATGCCTCCACGTGCGCCCAGTCGCGCGAGCTCTCAAGAACCACAAGCTCCTGCCCGCGCTCGATCTCGGCTAGTTTGGTGGAATTGACGTCGGGTGACAGGTAGATGTTCGCCACCCGCACCAGCGCTCCGCGTTCCCCGGCGGCGAGGGCAACCTGGGTCGCTGGCTTAAGGACGAGGCTGACAAGAAGCAGGAGAAAAGCTACACAGACAATCCGCGTACTCGCGGAAACCGGCATGGAATGGACCTCAGCGTGAAGATGAGAGCGGAACCTGAATTTTACACTGTGATCGGTCTTGGTGTGGCGCGGGCACTCTTGCCCGCGTCCCAGAGAACTACTGCTTACGGATCTCCTTCAGCATCGTCGGATCGACATTTCCCCCGCTGATCACAGCCACATTGATCGTGGTGCGAGGCAATTTGTCTCGGCGAAACAAGAATCCCGCCACAGCCACGGCTCCGCTGGGCTCGGCCACGGTCTTCGGATTCGCCGCCAACCGTAGCATCGCCTCTCGAATTTCATCCTCTGAAACCGTCACGATATCGTCCACATACCTGCAGATGTGCTCGAAGTTGATAGGCCCAATACTTTGCGTGCGCAAACCGTCGGCAATCGTTTGCGTGACCTGTTCGGCCGGAAAGTCGACTAACTTCTTGGCCCGGAAGCTGGCCTGGGCATCCGCCGCCAACTCCGGCTCGACCCCGATCACGTGCACCGACGGCTTGCTGAGCTTGATCGCCGTGGCCACTCCGCTGATCATTCCTCCCCCGCCGACCGGCACCAGCACGGTTTCTACGCTCGGCAGTTCTTCGAGAATCTCGAGCCCCATCGTGGCCTGCCCGGCGATGATCTTCTCGTCGTTGTAGGGAGGAACGATGATGTATCCATGCTGCGCCGCCAGCTCCTCCGCCTTGAGTTGCCGCTCGCGGCTGCCCGGTCCTACTGCGACGATCTCCGCACCCAGAGCAGCCGTCGCCTCGCGCTTGATCGCCGGGGCATTGCCAGGCATCACGATCACGGCCTTGGTCCCTAGTGCTCGCGCCGCGTAAGCGACCCCCTGAGCGTGGTTCCCGCTGGAATAAGAAATCACGCCCCGCCGGCGCTCTTCCTCAGACAAAGACGCAATCTTGTTGTAAGCCCCACGAAGTTTGAACGCCCCGATGGGCTGAAGATTCTCCAACTTCAGATACAAGCGTCGGCCATCTGACGCCAATCCGTCCGCCCGGAGGATTGGCGTGCGCACAGTGATGCCGCGCAGGCGAGCCTGCGCCTGCCGAATGTCGTCGAGAGTTACGATGGAAAAACTCCAACTGAAGCCATGAGCTACGAGCTCTGAGCTATGAGCGGACTCGTGCACCAGCCATAGGCATGCCGTACTGTGTCCGCGCGTGCGAAGCTCCAAGCTCGGAGCTCGTAGCTCAAAAGCTAGATTTCCAGAATCACCGGCATGATCAGCGGCCGCTTCTGTGTCTGCTTCGAAATGTACCGCTTCAAGTCTGCCCTGATCTTTTCCTTGATCACGCCATAGTCGGCTTTCTCTTCATCGCTCGAAACGTCGAGCGTCTGCATGACGATCTGCTTCGCTCCCTCCATCAGGCCATCTTCGCCAGGATTGAATCCGCGCGTGACGATCTCCGGCGCCGTTTCCACTTCGCCCGTCAGCTTGTTGATGGCGATGATGGGCAGCACGATTCCGTCTTCGCTGATGTGCCGCCGGTCCTTGATGATCAGATCTTCCACCACGTCCGTGCGCGAGCCCGAGTCAATGCATACCCGGCCGACGTTGACCCGCCCGACCTTGCGCGCGCCCAGTTCATCAAACTCAAGGACGTCGCCGCTCTCGATCAGCATCACTTTCCCGACCGATCCGTGCATAGCCCCCGCCATCTCCGCATGCAACTTGAGCTGCCGGTATTCGCCGTGCACCGGAATGAAGTACCGAGGCTTGACCAGGTTGATAATGAGCTTGAGTTCCTCCTGGCTGGCGTGCCCGCTGACGTGGATGGGCGGCGACGACCCGTCCTCGTAAATCACATGCGCCTCGCGCCGAAACAGGTGGTCGATCATGCGGTAGATCGCCTTTTCGTTTCCCGGGATGATGCGCGACGACAGCACCACCGTGTCGCCCTTTTCGATCTTTGCGTGCTTGTGGTTGTCGACAGCTGCCCGCGACAAGGCCGACATCGGCTCGCCCTGCGTGCCGCTGATCAGCACGCAGACCTTCTCCGGAGGGAAATTCTTCATTTCCCCGGGATGCACCAGCAGCCCCTGCGGAATCTCGACGTACCCTAGATCTTCGGCGATCTCCGCCGAGCTGTTCATCGAGCGCCCGATGAACGCGATCTTGCGGCCATGCTCGTGCGCCAGTTCCACCGCCAGCTTGATGCGATGGATCGACGATGAAAAGCACGAGATGAACAGCCGCCGTTGAGTCCGTGCAAACACCTCGTCGAACTTCCGCCGCACCGCCCGTTCGCTCGGTGTATACCCCTTGCGCTCGACGTTGGTTGAATCCTGCAGCAGCGCAAGCACTCCTTCTTTCCCGTATTCGGCGAACCCATGCAGATCAAATAGCCGGTTGTCCGTGGGTGTCGGATCGACTTTGAAGTCGCCGGTGTGAATCACGACTCCGAGCGGTGTGTGAACTGCCAGCGCCACACAATCCACCAGGCTGTGCGTCACCTGGATAGGATGGATCGTGAACGCGCCAACCTTGAAGCGCTCGCCGGCACGAATCTCGCGCAAGTCGGCGTCGTCGAGCAAGCCATGCTCTTCCAGTTTGTCCTCGACGTACGCTAGCGTAAACTCCGTCCCCCAAACCGGAACATTGAGTTCGGAAAGAATCCATGGCAGCGCCCCGATGTGATCCTCGTGCCCGTGGGTGAGCACGATCGCCCGCACCTTCTGCCGGTTCTCGATCAAATAGGAAATATCGGGGACAACGATATCGACACCAAGCAGTTCGGCTTCGGGGAACATCAGGCCTGCGTCGATGACGATGATGTCATCGCCCCAGCGCACGGCCATGCAGTTCATGCCGAACTCGCCCAGCCCGCCGAGGGGTACAAGTTGCAATTTTCCAGATGGCATTCGCGCTACTGATGCTAGCACAGCCTGCGAGGAACTCGGGGAGCTCGCTCAGGCTTGCTCTCTCCTGTCTTGTCATCCCGAGCGCAGGATTGCCGCTCGCTTGCGAGCGGCGATCCGGAGTCGAGGGACCTTGTGTTCCCGCGTGTACTCCGAAGGCCCGTAATCAGAGCCATCAGCTTTGCGAGCACCCTCGCCTTTGCGGTAACGTGGAAGAGGGATCATTCCCCGCTGCGCCTAGGCGCGCACCCAAGGAGACAATCACGGAAGCACAGCAGAAATCCTGGCTCCGCCGCCGCGTTGAGACGGCAGTTGTGCGTGGCCTGACCCGCGCCTACGAAACCGTCAAAGTCGACCCCGCAAGGTTCCTCATCCAGTTGCGAGCCGCTTACGCTCTCCCCATCACCAGCTTCTGCGGCATGTACAGTTTGGAACTCAGCCACCTGGACGACGTCGCCAGTTCGATCATCCACAGCAACATGAAACTGGCCGCCGCCGAAGGAGCGGGTTTCGGCCTGGGCGGAATCATCACGGTCGTTCCCGACATGGGCGTTCTCTCCGCCATCACCATGCGGACCATCCAGAAGCTCAGCCTCGTCTACGGCTTCGAGTTCAACACCGACGAGGAAATGGCGGAACTCTGGATCGCCGCCGCCAGCGCCGCCGGAGTGGATATCAGCCGCGAGCTGCTCGAAAAAGAAGTGATCAACCGCTTCGTTCCGCGAGTCATCCAGCGGATCGCCGTGCAGGCCAGCGGGGAAGTGGTCGAAAAGTGGGCCGGACGCCTGATCCCGGTCGCGAGTTCCCTGATCGGCGCTGCGCTCAACTATTACTTCGTCCGTACTTGGGGAGAACGCGCCCGGGCACATTTCCGGCGCAAGCATCTGGAGGTGCGGAGTCGTATGGCGGCAGTAGACACGTTGCCGACCGCCGCGGCCCCGGAGCTGTCTTCCAGCTCATAGGCGGCGAAATCTGTGTACAACATCAGTTAATTCCAAAAAATTAGGACTGAACACTCGCAAGTGTGATGAACGCACTGCTCTTTCCTGCTTCCTTCGAAACGTTCTCAAGCGATTGATCAAGGTCGGGTCGTGTGGCACACTCAGAACCGTGAAGCATTTAAGGCACATCGAACTCCTCGACCAAGTAAAGAACGGCACGATTGATGGATGAGGAACCGATACCTCTGATCGTCCAGCAATGGATTGGCGGAAAATCCCCTTTCTACCGACCGGCCGGATAACTCCCGATCTTCTGTCGTCCCCAACCCATAATGTAAGCTCTAAAAGACCCCATGCCCTCCTTCCGCTGCTCCGCCATCCTCTTCGACCTCGACGGCGTCCTCCTCGACTCGACCCGTGTTGTTGCCCAGCAATACACCATCTGGGCGAACGAACACGGGCTTGATCCTGCGCAGGTTCTGAAGGCCTCCCACGGTGTCCGCACCATCGAGGTCATTCGCAGGTTTGCCCCGCACCTGGACGCCGAAGCCGAGACCCGGAAGATCGAAGCACGTGAAGTAGCCGCGACCGACCTGACCGCCATGCCTGGCGCTCTCGAACTCCTGGGCTCGATTCCAGAAGGCCGATGGTGCGTAGTCACCTCAGGCGGCCGCCATCTGGCCACCACGCGAATGCGAAGATTCGGGGTGCCGATCCCGAAAATTCTTGTAACCGCCGATGATGTGAAGCACGGAAAGCCCGACCCCGAGCCCTATCGCAAGGGTGCCGAGCTCCTGCAGGTGAATCCCGTCGAATGCGTGGTGGTGGAAGATGCCCCCGCCGGCATTCGCGCCGCCCACGCCGCGGGCATGAAGGTGATCTCGCTCCAGACGACCTATCCCGTCTCAGAACTCCACGAGGCCGATGCAATCGTCTCCGGCCTGCCGAAGATCAAGGTCAGCATAGACGGTGCCAGCAGCCGCACGCCGCTCCTGGTGACAATAAGTTGACTAGAAGCTGCAAGAAAGGGGAGGGGCGCGGCTTCACACCTTGCGAACAACCGACACCACCTTGTCATTCCGACGCGCGAGCGCAGCGAGGCAGGAGGAATCTGCTGTTCGTCGCCGCTCCAGTCTTCGAAGCGGAATTCCTTCACGGGAATGGCACGACTTGAGCCGTGCCATTTTGGGCCACTTCAATGGGGGCTTCAGCCCCTGAGGGCGGCTCCGTCTACAGTTAGCCGCCGGGGCGAGCTTTCCGCCCACTAGGACGCTCACCGCAGCCACTCCTCCTGCTCAATCCCCCGATCCGTCTTCTCATCCCGATACTTCACGATCACCGGCGTATAAAGTGACAGATTCCAATCCGCCGCCGGTCCTTTCTTCACGGCCCGCGATCCCGGTACGACCACAGCGTTCTCCGGAACCTCAAGCACCTTTTCTCCCGAGGCCCGGTACACCTCTCCGCGTACCAGGTCATAAAGCGGCGTAGATCGTGTCAGGATCGTCCCCGCGCCCAGCACTGCACGTGCCCGCACCAGCGTGCCCTCGTACACCCCGCAGTTCCCGCCCACCAGCACGTCGTCTTCAATAATCACGGGTGCGGCATTTACAGGCTCCAGCACTCCGCCAATCTGCGCGGCCGCGCTCAAATGCACGCGTTTCCCCACCTGCGCGCAAGACCCCACAAGCGCATGCGAGTCGACCATCGTTCCCTCATCGACATAAGCGCCCACATTGATGAACATCGGTGGCATGCAGATCACCGACGCCGCCACATACGACCCCACTCGCACCGACGACCCGCCCGGGACCACCCGCACTCGATCCGCTACCGCAAATTTCCGTGCCGGGAAGGTGTCTTTGTCCACGAACGAGAGCCCGCCGTCACCCATCTCGGTCAACACCCCCAGCCGAAACCCCAGCAGGATTCCCTGCTTCACCCAGGCGTTCACCACCCACTGCCCGCCCTGCTTCTCGGCGGCGCGCACCTTGCCCTGCGTAAGCGCATCGCGAAACTCCAGGAAGACTTGCCGGGCCTCAGGTTTCTGCTCGACTTCGCCCATGGAGGCAAATCGTTCGATGGAAGACTTTAAGGAGTTCATGGGCGAGCAGTATACCCGCTTGGTTTCGTGTCCAGTAAGCCCGTGGAACTCCCGGAAAATCGAGCGCCACCGCTCGTACTGAATGGGAAGGGAATTTCCTGACGACTAGCGACTGAAGACTAACGACTGCCCTTCAAATGCACTTGCACTCGCTGCGGATCAGCACCCCCTGCATGTCGTGCGCGATTTGTCGCGCTTCGGAGAGGGTTGGATACGGCCCGTGCCACTTCGCATGGTTCGCGTCATGTCCGGCGGGTCGCCCCTTGCCGTGATTGCATTGGCCGCAGCTGGAACGATGCAAAACAATTTTGTGCGGCCCGGCCAGCCAGTTTTCGTACACATAAAACTCGGCCGCTTCCGCCGCGGGCGCCGCGGGCTTCGCGATGAGCCCAACTTCCGTTGCGACCTTCTGCAACTTCGACCGTGTGTCCCGTCGCATGGGAAGAAGCGGCAGCCGGTACACTTCCTCGATCCGCCCCATCATGGCCAGCACGGCCTTCACTGGCAGCGGGCTCGACTCGATGAAGTTCGCCTGCATCAGGGGCAGATACTTGCGGTGAATCGTGCGCGCGGTCGCCCAGTCGTTGCTCAGTGCCGCACGCGTCATCTCCGCCATTTCTCGAGGGATTTCATTCGACGCCACCGAAACGATGCCCACGCCGCCCAACGCAATCACCGGAAGTGTTACCGCGTCGTCCCCGGAAAACACCAGGAAGGATTCCGGCACCGTGTTACAGACTTCCGCGATCTGCGCCATGTTGCCGCTGGCTTCCTTCACGCCGACTATGTTTGGAACTTCCGCCAGGCGCCCCAACGTGGCTGGTTCAAGGTTGGCTCCCGTTCGTCCGGGAACGTTGTATAAGACGATCGGCTTGTCGACCGCCTCAGCAATCGCCTTGAAATGACGGTACTGGCCTTCCTGCGTCGGCTTGTTGTAGTACGGCGTCGCAGTGAGGATCGCGTCCACGCCCGTCCGCGTCGCGACGTCCTTTGCCTTGGCCACCGCATCTTGCGTGGAATTCGAAGTCGCCCCCGGCATCACCGGCACACGTCCAGCCACGACTTCAATCGTGATGTCGATCACCCGCAGCCACTCGTCGTGCGAAAGGGTCGGAGTTTCTCCCGTCGTTCCGCAGGGAATCAGGAAATCGATCCCCGACTCCACCTGCCAGGCAACCAGGTTGCGCAAGGCAGGTTCATCAATCGAACCGTCCTGATGGAACGGAGTGACCAGAGCAGTTCCACATCCACGCAGTTGCATATTATTAAGATAACGCTAACCGGCGTTGTCGGGAAACCTGACCTGTCGATTCACGAGATGGCGATTCCGCGGAAAGAGGTTGGCTGATACCATCGCGCTGACGACGTGCTCTCCACATTACAATTCGCGCCAGATGTCTTTAAATTCGAAAAACCCCTTCTTCGTTGCCACCCACTCAGCGCCCAGCACGGCCCCCTCGGCAAATCCGCGCCGTGACTTGGCGTCATGGCAAAGGTAAATCCGGTCGCTGGGTGAATCAAGAACCAGTTCATGCATGCCAACCACATCGCCCTCGCGAAACGAAGTGATCTCCAGTTCTGCCCCGCCGATTTCGTTCACAATTCGCTGCAGGACCACCGCCGTGCCCGAAGGCGCGTCCTTTTTGTGCTGGTGATGTCTTTCAAAAATCTGCCCATGGTACCCATGCCGGCTTGCTTCCGCCGAGGCGCGTGCGATTTCGAAAAACAGGTTTACTCCAACGGAGAAGTTTGCTCCGTAGAGAAAACCGGTTCCGGCTTTCTCCACTTGCCTTCGGACTGTTGTCATCTCGGCGTGCCAGCCGGTCGTTCCCACCACCATGTTCTTCTTTTCGCGAAGGCAGGCTTCAATATTTCCGAGAACCGCGCTCGGAGTCGTGAAATCGACAACCACATCCACATCGCGCAGCGTGTCGTGAGTTAATGCGCACCCGTCGAGGTTGTCTTGCCTGCCGCACACGTGAACGTGATGCCGCCGCTCCCGCGCGATCTCCGCCACCAGTGCCCCAGTCTTCCCGCGGCCCAAAACGAGCAAATTCATCTCAACGGAACCTCGGCGCCCCTGTTGCGTAAGGGGTCGCTTCGCCTACGCAAATACGTTTGGATCCAACTCCGAGAAGAACGCAGTATGCAGCCGCCGGATCACTCCCGGCACATCCTCTTCCTCGACTACGAAGGTCAGGTTGATCTCCGACGCCCCCTGGGAAATCATGCGAATCTTCAAGTCCGAAAGTTCTCCGAACACTCGTGCCGCGACACCTGGCGTCTCCCGCAAGTTCTCTCCCACCAGACAGACAATCGCTTTCCGCCCTTCATACTTTACATCCGCCAGCTTCGCCAGGTCGGCAGCCAGGGCTGGAATCGCCTCATTCGAGTCGACCGTCAACGACACGCTGACCTCCGACGTCGACACCACGTCCACCGCCACCTTGTGCCGGTCAAAGGCTTCGAAGATAGCCTTAAGGAATCCGTGGGCCAGCAGCATGCGCGGCGCCGCTACGTTCACAATCGTAATGCGTTTCTTGGCGGCAATGGCCTTGAAAATATTCTTACAGTGCGGCGCCCGCGCTGTGATCTTGGTCCCCTCGCAGGTGGGATTGCGCGAGTTCAGAACGTACACGGGAATATTTTTCTGAATTGCCGGGAGCATCGTGGCCGGGTGCAACACTTTCGCCCCGAAATACGCCAACTCTGCCGCCTCATCAAAGCTGATGACGCGAATCCGGTGCGCATCAGGGCAAAGATTCGGATCGGTCGTGAGCATTCCATCCACGTCCGTCCAGATCTCGATCGCCTCGGCGTTCAGTCCCGCTCCTACGATCGCCGCCGAGAAATCAGAACCTCCCCGCCCTATTGTGGTCGTTACCCCATTGCGCGTCGACCCAATAAAGCCACCCATCACTGGAATGCGCCCCGCCTCCAGCAGCGGTTTCACCTGCAGGGCCAGCCGCTCGTTGGTAGCGTCGAAAACGGGAACAGCGCGCATATGCGTGCCATCGGTGACGATGCACTCCCGCGAATCCACCAGCGCGGAATCCACTCCCCGGGCCGAGAACGACTCGGCCACGATTTTGCTGGAAAGCAACTCGCCGTACGCAGCCACGTGATCGGTCGTGCGCGGCGTCAACTCGCCCACCGCTGCGATTCCACGCAGCAGTTCATCCAGCGCGTCGAACTCGGCTTCCAGTTCGCCGTGAAACTTCGTGAAGACGCCGGTCCCCAGAAGTTCCCCCGCAGTGTTGTAGTGCCGTTCGCGCAGCCCGCGCGAAAGACCCAGAGCCGACTCGCGATCTCCGGACCCCGCTGCCTGAGCCATCTTCAGCAGCGTGTCGGTGACCTTGGCCATGGCACTGACCACCACTACCGGCTTCTTCGCCACCCGCCCCTTCACGATAGCCGCTGTGCGGTCGATCGCCGTGGCATCCTCCACCGAGGTGCCACCGAATTTCATTACGATCATCGAAAGGAATCCCGTTCAGGAAAGTGGCGCCGCCGTCGCCCCGGCAGTCGTGAGGGCACCCCGCCCTTGCTGGCAACGCCGGAGCACATGAAAACGCAACCGCTCCGCGTCACCCTAGGTACCCTTGGGCTTTCAGCAACTCCGCATTCAGCAGCGCCGCCCCGGCCGCGCCGCGGATCGTATTGTGCGAAAGCACCGTGAACTTCCAATCCAGCACCTTGCAGGGGCGCAGCCGCCCCACCGTGGTCGTCATCCCCGCCCCGCGATCCGCGTCAAAACGAGGCTGCGGACGATCATTCGCTTCGAGGTACAACACCGGCTGATCCGGGGCGCTTGGTAAGCGCAACTTCTGCGGTTCGGCAGTGTACGTATTCCACGCCGCGATAATCTCCTCCGGCGTGGCCTTGTTCTTCAGCTTCACCGAAACGGACTCGGTATGGCCGTCCTCGACCGCCACGCGGTTGCATTGAGCGCTCATGCCAAACGTGCCCGGCACAATTTTCGTGCCGTTGAGTTTGCCCAGCAGCTTCTGCGTTTCCTCCTCCATCTTCTCTTCTTCTTTGGCGATATAGGGAATCACGTTGCCCAGAATGTCCAGTGATGCCACCCCGGGATAGCCCGCACCGCTGACCGCTTGCATAGTGACAGCCATCACCGTCTCTAATCCGAAACGTTGGTCCAATGGGGCGAGCGCGAGCACCAGCCCGATGGCTGAGCAGTTCGGGTTCGTCACGACAAAGCCGCCGGACTTGCGCCGCCACGTTTGGGTTTCGATGAGCTTGACGTGTCCGGCGTTCACCTCTGGAATGACCAGAGGAACATCCGTGGCCATGCGCAACGCGCTGGAATTGGACACAACGGCACAGCCCGCTTCGGCGAAACGAGGTTCGAGTTCGGCAGCAATGCTCGCATCCAGCGCGGCAAAAATAACTTTGGGTGAGCCCTCAGGACTCGCGGGCGAAACCGTCATTTTTGCGACGCGGTCGGGAATCGATGTTCGCAGCCGCCAGCGCGCCGCTTCTCCATACAGGCGGCCTTCCGAACGGTCCGAGGCCGCCAGCCAGGCGACTTCGAACCACGGATGATGCTCGAGCATTTGCACAAAGCGCTGCCCCACGATTCCGGTAGCGCCCAGGATTCCGACAGGGATTTTCGTCTGCATGATGTTGCTTGGAATTTTACAACACCCACTGCTCAGACCCGCCAGGCGTCACGAATGCAGCCGTTTGCTGACTGGGTGATACGCCTGACACTTTGTTTCGCCTGAGTGTTTAGAACAGAAGGAGCGAGCCTCAATGCCCGAACTACGCCAGAACTCCTTCACCAAGGAATGGGTGGTGACCGCCACCGAGCGCGCCAAGCGCCCCGAACAGCTGATCGTGCATCGGCCGCCTCGCGAACTGACGCCCTTCTCGGCGAACTGCCCGTTCTGCCCTGGGAATGAGAACCTTACCCCGCCGAAAGTGCTGCGCATCCCCAACGGCGATGGCTCCTGGAGGATCCGCGTCGTGCTCAACAAGTTTGCCGCCCTCACAGGCGAAGTACCGCCCGTGCGCGCGATCCATCGTACCCGCCGAACCATCCAGGGCTTTGGGGTCCACGACGTGATCGTCGAAACTACCGACCACTCTCAGGCAATGGCGCTCATGTCCGACGCCCACGTGACCGATGTGCTCAGAACCTACAAGGCTTGCTACGACGAACTCAGCCTCGACCCGCGCATTGCCCACGTGACCGTCTTTAAGAACCATGGGGTCGACGCCGGAACCAGTCTCGAGCACCCGAACTCGCAGTTGATCGCTGCCCCTGTGATTTCGTATCAGGTTCGCCAGCGCTTCTCTGAGGCTCTCCGTCACCATGACGACTTTGGCGTTTGCATGTTCTGTCAGATGATCGAAGAAGAGTTGGAAGTCAACGAACGTGTCGTGTTGGTCACGGAACACTTCGTCGGGATGGAACCATTCGCATCTCCCACACCGTTCTGCACGCACATCCGCGCCGCCATATGGCCAGCTTCGGGGACATCAGCGCGAAAGAAATTGCCGACCTCGGCCGCATGGTGCGCACCGTCCTGGCCAAGCTGTACCACGGCCTCGAAGACCCCGACTTCAATCTGACCGTCCGTACCGCCCCAGCCGAATGTGTCGGGGTGAAGTATTTTCACTGGTACTTGAGCATCATCCCGCGTCTGACCCGTGTCGCCGGCTTCGAACTCGGCTCCGGCATGTTCATCAACACGGTCTTGCCCGAAGCTGCGGCGGAGTTTCTCTGCAATGTAAAGATAGAAACCACGGTAGGAGCTCAGCAAGCAATGACCGCAGGAGCGGCCGAGTGAGTGGTCACCCAAGACCTGAAACCTAAGACCTGACACCTGACACCTGAATCTCTACCGCCGCGGCTGAATCTCGCCCCCGAATGCATATTCATTGAGCGGCCCGAACCGTTTCTTTTCAACGTAAATTCGGCCGCGCCGCCAGACGATCCGCAAGCTGGCCATCACCGGAATGGACAGGTACACACCCAATACTCCGGCGATCTCCCCACCGGCCATGACGCCGAAAATCGCCGCTAGCGGATGCAGTTCCATGCTCGTGCCCATCACCCGGGGCGAGATCACGTAGTCCTGCACCACCCGCCATACCACCAGAAATACCAGCAGCATGAGCCAGTGCGGGTAGCTCATTAGAACCGCGACGCTCAGCATCAGAAGAGCTGCGACCAGCGGTCCCACCACTGGGATAAACTCCATCACTCCGCCCGCCGTCCCCAGAACTAGGGCATACGGTGCCTGGGTGGCCCCCAGGAACGCGGTATACACGACCAGCGACAGTGCCGCCAGCGTCAGTTGCGCCCGGATGAAATGCGCCAGCATCTGATTCATGTCGGCCAGGACGGCTTGCAGAAATTCCCGCTGAGGCCGGGATTGCACCACCGACAGCCCCACTTCGCCGAACGTCCGGCCGTCCTTCAGAAAGAAGATCGCCAGCAGTGGTACCAGCAGAATCAGCCATGCTTCCTTCGCTGCGCCGGCCGCCCGCAGTCCAAAGCGCTCCGCGTACTGCTTGATATCGTCGGAATGCTTAAAAAGGAACTGCCGGAATTTCTCCTGGGTGGCTGTATCCCAACCATGTTCCTTGCCGATATCGTGTGCGATATCTCCGGAGCTCACTCGGGTGAGCAGATTGGGCAGGGATTGTCCGAGCACTCCAGCCTCCCGCCCGATCCGCGGGCCTACCGAAAAGAAGAACAAAGCCAGTCCCGCCAGCAGAAGAAGGTAGATCACCGCGATCGCCCGTCCTCGCCCGTGCAGCCATTTTTCCAGGCGCGATACCGCGGGATCCATCAGGTAGGCAAAGAAAATCGCGAACAGGAAAGCAATCAGGGTTCGCCGGGCCACATAGAGAAACCCCAGGCCCAGCGCAAACAGCAACGCCGTAAACAGAATGCGCGAGGTGCGTGTGTCAATCAGAGCCATCGGCATTGTAGGCTGGCCCACTCCCGGCTACTTCCCCTATCGGCGCCAGCCTGCTGTATCTTCAATCCCTAACGACTTCTGTAGCGTCGCTCGTAATCAGGACCCGTTGCAGCTTGAACTGATCGTCCACCCACATCATCCAGTCTCCCCCTTCGCTGCGTAACACAAACTTGTTCAGATCCCGCTCCGCACCGCGAATCGAAACCTTATCCCGGCCGGTGAACTCGAGGGTCAACGGCACCGAAGAGCGTTGGTGCGGGTTCATCGTTCCAAACTGCGTTTTCTGATTTGCCGGACACTGGATCGTGCCCTTCTCCTGTTTACAAGCCGTGGCCAGGTACCGCCAGATCAGAATTTCCCGGTGGATGAAGAAGTAGTCATCCAGAATGCTGGTCGAGGCAGGCAACAGGAACGGCTGCTCCACCGGCTTGTCGTCCGGCCCTGCGCTGATATGCTCCATCAGGAAGTCGTTGTTCGGTGCAACTGTGGCTTGCGCTTTGCCCGGGCTGAGTTCCTTCCATTCATACTTCCGGATATCCGCCCCCGGTGTCAGCTGCAGCTCCGACGTCTGCGCCGCCTTGTTGGCTGCGTCGTCCGTCGCGAACTGGGAACTGACAACGCTTCCATTGGCGTTCTGCTGAACGGAAAAAGTCTCGGTCGCAACCCGGCGGCCGTTCATGAAGATGCCGAACGAACCAGAATCCACCAACTGGTCGCTGCTTTTCGGTTTTTCTTTTTCTCCCGCACCCGCAGCGATGGGCGCCAGCAGGATGCCCGCCAGTCCCACGCGCATCATCACTCCAAACTTCACGTCACTTCTCCTCGGCTGAAACCACGTAGCTCAGTCCCAGACCATTCACGATCTCGTCCACGATTCGTTCGATCTCCCGGCCTCCGGTCTCCACCCGCAGCCTGGCGTGCAGGTATCGCGGACGCCGTGCTTCATACAGTCGTCGAAACTCGTCTTCCTTCCGCCTCAACGGCCGATCGACCGCGTCCGCCACGCACCGCCGCCACAACTCATCTACTGGCGCATCCAGGAATACTGTCGGTGTCTCAGAGTGATCCAGCAGGGAAGCGTTCTCCGGTTGGACGAACGCCCCACCCCCGACCGCCAGGATCCGCGCCGGACCGGTTTCGGCTTGCACCAGCGCTTCGCGCAGAGCCTGATGCTCGGCGCGCCGGAACTCCGCCTCGCCAGCTTCCCGGAAAATTTCTCCGATACGGCGTCGCTCTCTCGCTTCCACCCGGTCGTCGAGATCTTCGAAGGTCCAGCTTAGCCGCCGGCCTAATGCGCGGCCCACACTGGTCTTGCCGGCACCCATGAATCCTACAAGGACCACGGCCCGCATCGCCGTCGGGCCCCTGCCCGCGGGGGCTTCAACGTCCCGGCGCGAACCCGGCGTGCTCTTCATTCGGATCGTTTTTCCGGCGGCGCTACCGCGCTCTCCGGCCCGTTTTTAGCGTTTCTTGAGGTGGATTTTACCACTGAAGGTTCGCAGCCATACCGAGGAAGCCGCCTTGTTGATGGTACCTGCGAAGGAACTCCCCTCTTTTACGAGGAACGAGGTGTGGGCTTTAGGTTGGAGCGGCACATCGTCCTGCACTTTGCCATGCACCGACTGGGCCTTTACATCGACCGACGCGTCTTCGGGAATCGTCGCATCGATGTCGCCGGAATGACTGTTAAACCGGTACTCCCCGGCATAACCAAAGTCGCCGTCATAGCGGATCTTGCCGCTGGTCGAACTCACCCGCACCAGCGGGCCGGTTACGGAGTTCAACGTCACGTCGCCGCTGACCGAATCAATTTCCACGTGCCCGTCCCGAATATTGGTCAGCGTCACCGGGCCGTTCATGGTTTTCACGTGCACGTGACTATCGGAGATCTCACGCACATCGACGGTGGCTCCAGCGCCTTCTACCTCAACGTCGCCATGCAGTTTCTCGGCGTGCAGGGAACCGGTCGTGGACTCGAGCGTGACACTGGCATCGGCCGGCACAAGCACTTCGTAATCCACCCGCGCGTTGTCCGCGGTCGCGCCCGGAAGCAGGTGCGATTGCACATCCACGCGGTTGCCGCTCTGACTCTGATCCACCTCGACCTTGTCGGAATAGGTGGTCGCGTTCACCAGTACGTAATTTCCCGTTGAAGGTCTTACCGAGATCCCTCCGTACTGGTTCACGATCGAAACCGTCGCCTTGACTCCAACGTTAAAGCGGTATTCCTTCCGCGTCTCCGCAACCGCCAATGCAGACAGGGTGGCAAGGACAACGATCACGACTCTCGTGGCCTGCTGACTGCGCTTCATAAACCCTCTTCTCCGAGCGGAGTGCGCCCGGCGGCCCCGAACCCGCCGGTTGAGTTTCACCATTATGGCAGAGAACGGTCCAAAGCCATCTCGTAAATCATCGATCTTTGCCCGTAAGCGTCCATCAGCGCCTGCTGCGCCTCTTCATCGTTGGGATCCGCGTTCACCGAAGCCTGCGCGTCTCGAATGTAGGCATTCACATCCCGCAAGTTGCTCTCGTAGGCTGCCCGCATCAAGGGAGCGCGCGTGGAGACTTCCTGCAGCAACTGCTCATCGTTCAGGTCACCCGCAACCGCCATGATCGGCGCTTGGGAAGTATCCAGCGCCACCTGCTTCGTATTCGGACGTTGATACAGCAGGATGGCCGCACCTACCAGCAGGGCTGCCGCCACAGGTACCAGCCAGGCTGCCATGCCCCAGCGTCGGGTCAGCGAGGGCAGCACCAGACGGTGACCGTGCGGCCGGGGCTCGTGGATGAGCCCCTCCCGCCGCAAGGCAATCTCGAGGGAATTCCACACTCTCGGGCTGGGTTCTTGCGAAGCCTGCAACTTGCGGGCTTCCCGGGCAATCGACTGAAGACTCGCCGCCAATCCCGAGCAATTGGCGCAACTCTTCAGGTGTGCCTGCAACTCTAGATTGCCGCCTTCATCGAGGAAGTCAGGCAACTCACTCTGAAACTCTGCACAGGTCATACAACCTCTCCCCAGCAATACTCCCGCTTTACTGCTTGCGCTCGGTCCTCACGGCTATCCGGCCTTTTCGGCTCTGCTCGTTTTGAGGAAGTCGCGCAACTTCATTCGCGCCTTGTGCAACTGCGACTTGCTGTTTCCAATCGAACAACCCACCATCGTGGCAATCTCGTTGTGCTCATATCCTTCGACATCATGCAGCACAAAGATCATCCGGTACCCCGGAGGCAGCCGCTCCACCGCGTTCTGCAACCGTAGCCGGTCCACCGACCCGGCAAGCCTCGGGTCATCGGCTCCAAAGTCCTTCTTGGGCGTGTCCTCGTCGCCCTCAGTCGTTTCCTCCAGCGAAACCACCGGCAGACCCTTTTTCCGCAAGTGCATCAGCACGACATTCACCGCCATGCGATGCAACCAGGTCGAAAATGCCGATTCGCCGCGAAACGTCCCGATCTTGCGGAACAGCTGCAGGAACGCTTCCTGCGTCAGATCCTCCGCTTCCGCCGTATTGGCGGTCATCCGCAGACAGAGCGAGTACACGCGCCGCTTGTGCAGGTTATACAGAAACTCGAAAGCTTCCGCGTCCCCCTGCTTGGCGCGCTCGATGGCCTGAGCTTCGGATAGACCTTCTCCCTGCTGTCTTCGGTCGGTCAAGTCGCCTTTTCCGGCCGCATGTTTTCAGATGCGGCTAACTATCTTTACGTTGTACTGGTTGCAGCCAGTTTCGGGTCGCCCGCACACCGGACGTGCCATCCAGCATAGCAAACCTCGTTGCGCTGGTTCGACTTGCCGATTCGACGTTGAGGGATGACCTTCGTAACCCAAGCACTCGGCAACTCGGCCCCGCCCCCGCTCAAGACCCAAGACCCAAAGACCTAAGCCCCCGTCTTGGTCGTAATGGTCTCGAGCCCATGCCCGTGCGGCCCCAACTCCCTCTGCCGCAACAGGAATGCGAAGGTGACCCCGAGAAATCCGAGGATGGAAAAAATCCACATTCCCAGTCGGTAGCCGGTCGGGTTCGCGCCGCTGGCGTGGCTATAGTCGTTAGCCCATCCGATCATCAGGTTAAAGCCGAACAAACCGATGTTCTGAATCATTGTCATCAGCCCGTAAGCGGTACCCAGCTTCGATTGCTCCACGATGTAGGCAACCGAGGGCCACATGATCGCCGGGATCAAAGAAAACGCGATGCCCATCATTGCCATCGTGAGCAGAAGGAGCAAGGGCAGTTCCAACACGCCAAAAAAAGGTACGTGGAGCAGTGCTCGCTGAGCGGAGGGAAGGTAGGCCATCATGAGGTAAACCGGGATCAGCAGGACCGAACCGATCATCATCCATAACGCCCGCTTGCCTATCCGATCGACCATCAACCCAAATAACGGCGTGGCCACCATGGCGAACAGAGTCAGAATGCTCGACAAGAAGCCCCCTGCCTCCCGCGACGTGTGGTGAGCTTCCATGAAGAACTTGACGGCGAATGTCTGGAAAGGAAAGATCCCGGAGTAAAAGACGATGCACAGAGCGACGATGTACCAGTAACTCAAGCCGAACTTGAATAAATCTGCGAAAATGACCTTGTCTGTCGACGCTTCCCCCAGGTGGAAGTTCCTCTCCGCGTGTACTTCCATCACCCAATAGATCAAAGCACCCAAGAAACATAGGCTTGAGAAACCCAGCGCAATCAAAAACGGTGCACGCCAATTGGCATAGGCGGCCCGAGCCCATGTGGGCGAATTCAGGGCGGTAAAGGAGCCCAGCCGCGATATCGTCAGGTTAATTCCGAATGCGAAGCTAAGCTCTTTGCCCTTAAACCACTTGGCTAAGGCGGTGGTGACCGCAACGATGAGCGATTCTGCCCCCATTCCGAACAGAAGTCGCCCGGTGGCCATCAGCCACAAATGCGGACTGGCTGCCGTGACCGCAGGCCCAACCACGCACAGGATGCCGAAAATCAGCAGTGACCTTCGTAGTCCCAGCCGGTCAATGATGAATCCCCCGATGAGGACCGTGAAAATGTTGGGGAAGCTGTAGATTGCCTGCAACAGACCGATGTTCGAATCCGAAAAGCCAAGCTGCTGCTTCAGAACGTCGGCGAGCGGGCTAAGGGCGTCGTACACATAGTAGTTCCCGAACATCGCGAGGCTGACAAAGATCAGCACCATCCACCGGTACATTCGGGAAGGCTCAGGGCGCACGGTTTCCGTCATGATTTTTTGGACGAAGCAGTACAACGCTAAGGCGTCAGAAGCAGTGAAGATAGCAGATTGAAGTCGTGGTCGCACGGACCAAAGTGCGTCCTCGCCAACTCACCCGGACCTCACGGCCGACGCAAAAACGAAAGCCCGGCATCCCTGCCGGGCCTTCAAGATCCGAACATCACCCTTCGGCTTTACCTACTTCCTGCGGAACGGCTCGCTCTTCGCACCCACCCGATCCACGTCGTCGTTCGTGTACGTCCGCGCCGCCCGCTTGCCGCTCTTGGCCGCCGCCGACGCCTCGACCGGGCTGCCGCTCGCAGCCGGACCTGCATAGTAGGTCCAGTTCGCGCGAGCCTGCCCTCCGTGCTCATGTTCCACCTGCATCATGTGCATCATGTGCTCGTCGTGCATCGCCATCGGCTCCGGATGCGGCAGCCGCACCGCCGGGGAGACCAGCGGACTCCCGCCCCCCGAATACCACACCACTTGGGTGTGCACCGCGTCCGTGTTTCCAGGGATCAGGGAAAACGTCGAATTCCGTGCTCCAGCTTGCAAGCCGCCTGTTGCGTTGCTGGCTCCCACCGGTGACGACGAGACGGTTTCAAACGCAACCTCGGGCGTCGTGATCAGAGGGATGTAGGGACCACACGTATTCTGGCATCCAGGAATCCCTCGGGTTCCAACCTGACCAAGCGCCAGCGCCGAGAACATGACAACCACCAAACCTACCGTGAATCCGCGCATACCGACCTCCAGGGAGACGAAGCCTCGGGGGAGTAGGAGCAGGTGAAATGCCAGGACGAGAGACTTCGAGGATTTGGCCGCGATTTGCCGCTTTTTCAGGCTTTTCGCTGGGTCCGCGCTCCAGCATTGTTCACCTAATGCGCAAGAAGATGCGCACAAGATGCAGAAAAACAACGGTTTCACGGAGGCTGCGCTAGCTGCCTACGTACCTTGCATACAAGCTTCGCGCCACCCCTGTATCGGTCGTCCCCTTGATGATCGCCCTGCCGTCTGGAAACAGCGTCATCTCGTACGGGTCGTGCCAAAACTTCAGAACGAAGTCATTGTGGCGCACCGTCCCGAGCGACTTGAGCCGCTCATTCATCTCACCGAAATCCACCGGACGGTGCCGCTCGTGGATCTGCACCGAATTCCGTCCACACAAGGTGATGTGCGGTCGTCCTTCTCCAGCCAGATGAACAAAGTCGCGATCCCCGCAGGCCCGGCAGCCGGGTCGAGGCTTCGCCGCGCCGACTTCCGCCCGCTCATTCAACCACACGTCGAACGACAACAACGTTCGTCGCGTGCTCTCGACCGCGCCGACTAGCACCTTCAGCGCTTCAGCCGCCTCAATCGACGCCACCAGATTCACCGCCGAATTCAGGATCCCTGCCGTCTCGCAGGTCTCAAACGTGCCCTGTGGGGAATCCGGAAATACGCACGCCAGGCACGCGGTCATTTCCGGCAGCACGTTGAGCGTGACCCCGTAACTCCCTACGGCGGCCGCGTAGATCCACGGCGCCGAATTTTTCACCGCGTAATCATTGACTAGGTACCGGGTTTCAAAGTTATCCGTTCCATCCAGGATGAGTTCCATCCCTTCAAGTAACCCTTCAATGTTCTCCGGAGTCAGATCCGCGACCTTAGGCTCAACCACGATCTGGGAGTTGAAGGCGGCGATCCGCCGCGCCGCCGCCACCGCCTTGGGCAGAGACTCCCGGGCGTCGTTCTCATCGAACAGGGTTTGCCGCTGCAGGTTGCTGGGCTCGACGTAGTCGCGGTCGATGATCCGGATCGTCCCCACTCCCGAACGCGCAAGCAGGGAAGCCACGGCCGATCCCGTTGCTCCGCACCCGACAATCGCCACCCGCGCCGCAGCCAGCCTCCGCTGGCCGTCCGCGCGCACGCCGCGAAACAAGATTTGCCGCGAATATCGCTCGTCCAGTTCCCAAGACATAACCAATCCCGGCCCGCGAAACCTTTATTATAAGTCCCGGTGCCTGATCGCCGGCAGAACGCGAGGTGCGGCTCAGTTCAAGTCCGCTGGCCGGGAAACCAATAAGGTCCCAGCTCACAGTGGACTTGCGGACATCGGGTCGGAGTGGTCGACGGGGAGGATTCGCTGTTTCGTACGCTAATGACAAACCGCAGCGAACGGCGCCGGTTCGGGTTCTATACAACGCAGCTTTTCCGCGATTCATCGAAACAGTGAGCCATCCAGAAGCGGGTCGAGGGCCTTTTTTGCGAGCAGCGGCGGTCTGGTGCGTGATCGTGGGAGTGTCGCTTCTGCCTGCAAGAGCCCCAGCGCAGCAGGTCCCCACCCATGGACCCGCCCTGTCCCAGCAAACTCCCACCTCCTCGGCGTCGGCGCCGCAATCGGCCCCCCCGCTCGGTCCCGTGTCCGCTTACTTGGATCTCCCCGTCCGCGAGATCCGCTTCTCCGGTGTGGCTGAGCGCGAGAAGGACCATCTCCGGCAGTTGCTTCCCCAGAAGGTCGGGCAGCCCCTCAGCCGCGACTCCATTCGCGATAGCGTGAAGGTCTTGTACGACAGCGGGCTCTTTGCCGACATCCAGGTCCAGGCCGAAAAAGCCGACGACCAGGTGATCCTGACTTTCGCCACCGTTAATAATTACTTCATCGGTTCGGTCAACGTCGGAGGCGACCCCGGCCGGCCGAGTGCCAACCAGATCATCAGCGCTACTAAGTTCCAGTTGGGCGAGGTCTACACGCAGGAGAAACTCGACCGCGCTCAAAAGAACATCCTCCAGTTGATGTCCGACAACGGCTTCTATCGCGCCTCGCTCACCCACGACGAACGTCTGCATCCCGAAACCGACCAGGTCGACGTCGTCTTTCGCATCAAGCCCGGGGCCCCAGCTCAGATCGGACAAGTCTCCGTGAGGGGCGACGCCGGCTACTCCAAGGGCCAGATCGAGGACATCGCCCGGATGCACTCCGGGGATCGCGTGACTGCCGATCGCGTCACCAGCGCCTTGCAACGGATCCGGAGAAAGTACCTTAAGCAGAACCGCCTGCTCGCGCAGGTCTCCGTTGCGGAGCGCATCTACCGCTCCGATGCCAATAAGCTGGATTTCACCTTCCTCATCGACCCCGGTCCCACCGTCGATATCGGCGTCGAAGGTTTCAAAATCCGCCAGGGCATCCTGCGCAAGAAAGTTCCCGTCTACGAAGAGAACGCCCTCGACGACGACCTCCTCAACGAGGGCCGCCGCAACCTGCTCGACTACCTGCAGACCCGCGGATATTTCGACGCCAAAGTCGGCGTGAAGAAGCAATCCGACCCAACCCGCAACGAACTTCGCGCCATCTACGTGATTGACGCCGGTATCCGCCACAAGCTGGTCAAGGTCACCATCACCGGCAACAAATACTTCGATCAGGAAGCCCTTCGCTCCCGCATGCAGGTGCAGCCTATCACCCGCTTCCTCACCCACGGCCGTTTCAGCCAGTCGCTGTTGGCCAGCGATGTCAACGGCCTGCAAGATCTCTATCGCGCCAACGGATTCCGACAGATTCACATCAAGAGCAACGTCGATGACAACTATGGCGGCAAGGAAAAGCAGCTGGCCTTGGCGCTGCAGGTTGTGGAGGGACCGCAAACCCTGGTCGGGACGTTCAAGATCGTTGGCAATGCCAGGATCCCGGAGGAGCAACTGTTGGCGCTTACCGAAGTCGGGTCCAACCAGCCTTACTCCGACTACAACCTGGTTGAGGCTCGCGACCGGATCCTCAACTATTACTTTAACAACGGCTTTCCCGACGCCAGTCTCGAGGTCTCCGCCCGCCCGGCGCCAAACACGCCCGACCGCATCGACCTAACCTTCACTCTACAGGAAGGTGAGCAGTTTTCTGTCGATCAGGTCCTGGTCTCCGGTTTGGTTCACACCCGCCCCCCGGTTGTGCAACGCAAGCTCAAGGTCACCCCGGGTTCGTCTCTCAGTCAGGAGGACATGCTCCAGACCCAGGCGTCCCTTTATGACCTCGGCATTTTCGGCCAGGTTGATACCGCCGTCCAGAACCCCAACGGTGCCGACCCCACCAAGAACATCTTGGTCGATATCCGCGAAGCCAAGCGCTACACCTTCAACTATGGACTCGGCATCGAGGTACAGACCGGGCAGCCCTCCGCCAGCGCCAACGTACCCCAGGGCAAGACCGGCGCCAGCCCGCGGGTTTCCCTTGAAGTCACCCGCCTCAATTTCCGTGGCCTCGATCACACCATCACCTTCAAGGGACACTTGGGCCGACTCCAGCAGCGCGCGCTCGTCAGCTACAACGCGCCCGGCTGGTTCGACAATGATAAGCTCACCCTCTCTTTCACCGGCTTCTACGACAACACTCTTGACGTCACCACCTTCACTTCGAAACGGCTGGAAGGCTCCGCCCATATCCACCAGTGTTTCGGCACGACCGACCAGTGCGCTCCCGGCGGCCGCCCACCCAGCGAGACGGTCTACAGCATGACCTATCGCAGGGTGCAGGCAAGCAACCTGGTGATCAGCTCCAACCTGATCCCTATTCTGTCCCAGCCTACCCGGGTCGGTATCCCCAGTTTCACCTTCATTCGCGACCGGCGGAACAATCCCATCGAATCCACACGCGGCACTTACACTACCGTCGACGCCGGAGTCGCGGCCAGCATTTTCGGTTCGGAAGCTGACTTCAGCCGCATCCTGGTGCAGAACGCCAGCTACCACGCCTTCGGCAAACACCGCCCCGAGGCCAAGCGCTTCGTCTTCGCGCGATCAACCCACGTCGGGGTCCAAACACCCTTTGGCTCAACCGTGATTCTCGAGCCCAGCGAACTCCTGACCGCGCCCACCGGCGTGGACCTGATCCCGCTCCCCGAACGCTTTTTGTCCGGTGGTGGCAACTCTCATCGTGGTTTCGGGTTAAATCAGGCAGGGCCGCGCGACTTGAAGACCGGCTTTCCCGTGGGAGGCAGTGCTTTGTTTCTGAACCAGGTGGAGTTGCGCCTTCCCCCCGCGGACCTGCCCTTCGTTGGCGACAACATCAGCTTCGCCCTCTTCCACGACATGGGCAACGTGTTCGCCAAGGCCAACGATATGGCCAACCACCTGTTCCGCTGGCGCCAGAAGAACCCCGACTCCTGCCTGCACCAGGACACCTACACCCAGTGCGACTTCAGCTATATCTCGCACGCGGTCGGGGTCGGGGTGCACTACAAGACACCCATCGGCCCAGTTCGCTTCGATTTCGGGTACAATCTGAATCCGCCCGCGTTTCCCAGTTTCAATACCGTCACCAACGACGTGAACGGACAGTCGACCTCGACCCAGTTCGTTCCGCAGCGGGCCAGTCATTTCAACTTCTTCTTTAGTATTGGTCAGGCATTCTGATGCGAAGGTTCTCCCATTTCGTGCTGCTCCTGCTGGCTGCAGCTGCAATCCAGGCGCGAGCGGCTGACGTCATCGATCGCATCGTTGCTACCGTCAATGGCCATGTGATCCTGCAGAGCGATTGGGACGATGCCGTCCGCTTCGAAGCCTTCGTCGAAGGCCGTCCGCTGGATCAACTCACCGTCCGGGATCGCAGCCGCGCACTAGACCGCCTCATCGACCAGGAATTGCTTCGCGAACAGGCTCAGGGCGCAGAGTCTCCGCAGCCCCCAGCCGATGAAGTGAAGAAACGCATTCAGGAAATTCAGGCTCAGAAATCTGCGACTTCCCAGGAAGCTTGGCAGGCCGCCCTTGCCCGCTACGGATTCGACGAGAAACAGTTCGAGGCCCGCGTCACCCACGACCTTTCAGTTCTGCGACAGGTGGACGCCCGCCTTCGTCCCAGCGTGCAGATCGACGCCCAGAGCATCGAGTCCTACTACCACGACAAGTTCCTGCCTAAACTTCATCAACTGGGCAGCCAGGACGTTCCGCTCGCCGAAGTTTCTGCCAGGATCCGCGAGATCCTCACCCAAGAGAAGGTCAACCAGCTATTCTCCTCCTGGCTTCAATCTCTCCGCGCGGAAAGCAAGATCCGTACCACCGTTGCTGGCTCCAACCCGCCGACTGCCTCGGGGGGCCAGGGCAGTGACTGATGTCCCTCCCAGCCCCGCGCGCCGCCGCTGGTGGAAATATCTCCTGATCCTCTTCCTCGCTGGAGTGGTCTTCCTGGGCGCCGCCGCCTGGTACATGACCACCGACTCCTTCCAGGCCTACGTGCGCGGCCGCATCGTCACCGCCATGGAAAAGGCGACCGGCGGCCGCGTCGAACTTGGCACTTACCACACCATTCCGTTTCGCTTGCAGGTGGAAATACGCGACCTCACCGTCCACGGCCTCGAAGGTCCCGGAGCAGTCCCCCTGGCGCATGTGGATCGGGCGGTCGCTCGCATCAAAGTAATCTCGCTGCTCGAGACCAGCTTCGGCTTCAAGTCGGTGGTCCTTGACCACCCCGTCGTCCACCTCATTGTTTATTCCGACGGTCGCACCAACCTGCCCGAGCCCAAGATTCGCGTCGCATCCACCCAGTCCTCAGTGGAACAGCTCTTCTCGTTGTCTATCCGCCAGTTGGAAGTGCACCGCGGAGAATTCTTCTGGAACGATCACCCGGTCCCGTTCGACGTCGATGTCGCCGACGTCTCAGCTGACATGACCTACTCCTTCTTCCGGGGCCGCTATGAGAGCAACCTGCTGCTCGGAAAAGTCGATACCCATTTTCAGAACTACCAGCCCTTCTCCTGGATGGCCTCCGCGCATTTCAGTCTGGGGAAGAACGATGTCGAAATCAGTTCCTTGAAATGGAACTCCGGCCGCTCTCATCTGGAAGCCAGCGGCCGGATCACTGACTTCCAGACGCCGAAGATCGAAGCCAGCTATAGCGGGGCCGTGGACCTTGCCGAAGCTGCCTCCATCACCAAGCAACGCGAGATCCGCGCCGGTCTGCTCGACCTCAACGGCAAAGGAACCTGGACCGCCGAAAAGTTTTCCTCCGACGGCAAAGCCGCCTTGAAGAATTTCGAGTACCGCGACGACCAGCTCACGCTCCGCGATGCGACACTCAGCTCGGACTTCTCCATCAGCGAACGCCAGATCAAGCTGAGCCGGGCGCAGGGCCGCCTTCTGGGAGGCTCCGTAACCGGCGACGCCGAGGTCACCAACTGGCTGGTTCCGCCTCTGCCGGTGCACGGCGCCAGAGAGACCAAACAAAAAGAGAAGAAACCCGAAGAGCAGCGCGGTATCCTGCGTGTACACCTCAAAGATGTTTCGGCTGGCGCCATCGCTGCGGCTCTTAGCACCAGGCAGAATCCCCTCGACCGGCTCAACCTGGCTGGCGCCACCGACGGCACCATCGAAGCGCGTTGGACCGGTTCGCTCAGCCGCGCGGACGCGGAGTTTGGACTCAACCTGGTTCCACCCTCAAATCCTCAACCACATCAACTTCCCCTGACTGCCACCGTTCGCGGCATCTATCGCGCCTCCGCGGATGAACTTGAACTCACCCAGCTTGACGCCAACACGCACGCCACCCAGGTGCACGCCAACGGGAAACTAGCCTCCGCCTCGTATCTGCAACTTTCCGCCAGCACATCCAATCTCGATGAACTGCAGCCCTTCATCGTTGCTGTCCACGGCCCCACTCGCCTGCCCGTGATTCTGCATGGAAGTGCGCGTTTCACCGGGTTCGCCAGCGGAAAGCTCTCCGCCGCCAGCCTCGCCGGTCATCTGCAGATTCAGGACTTCGACGCGCTCCTGCCCGCCACCGATCGCGAGCCAGAACAGCGGCTTCACTGGGACTCCTTTGCCGCCGACGCCCAACTCACTTCCCACAACGTTGCGCTCCGTCACGGTACCGCCATTCATGGCGACGCCACCGCGCATTTTGACGTCAGTGCGTCTTTGTCCCGGGGCTCGTTCGGCCCGGACGACACCTTTACGGCGAACCTCAATCTGGAGAACGCCGACATCGCGGAACTCGAAACGCTGCTCGGCTACCAGTATCCGGTCACCGGTAGTCTGAATCTCACCGCGCAAGCCGGGGGCACTCGCCAAAACCCGCATGCCGACGGACACGTTCACCTTACCGACGCCACTGTTGACGGTGAAGCACTCCAGCAGTTCGACTCCGACGTGCGCTGGTTCGAGGGCGAAGCCTCTCTAAACAACATCCACGTCAGCTACCACGACGCTCAGGCCACCGGAGGAGCGGCCTGGAACCCCGCCACGCGCACCTATCATTTCAATTTAACTGCCAAGAACTTTGATCTGGCACGCATCCCCAAGCTGCAAACTACGCGCATCCCCGTGGAAGGGCGTGTCGATTTCACGGCCCAAGGCTCAGGCACTCCCGAGGCCCCTGCGATCAACGCCAAAGTTTTCGTGCGTGACCTTACTCTCGACCACGAGCGCGCCGGCAATCTCAACATCGACGCCGCCACACAGGGTGAAACCGTCCACCTCACCGCCAAGTCAGACTTCGAACACGCCAGTTTCGATCTCGATGGTTCCGTCCGTCCGCGTGAAGACTACCTCGCCGACATCAACGTGCACTTCAGCCACCTCGACCTCGATGCCGTTCTGCGCGAGTACCTCCATGGTCGGGTGGCTGGACACTCGGGCATTACCGGGCAGCTTCAACTCCGCGGATCGCTCCGCCGCCCCAGCGAGCTGAATGTCGTGGCCACGCTCGACGGCGTCGACATAAATGTCGACGAGGTCAAGCTCAACAATCAAGGCCCGATCCGCCTGTCCATGGCGCAGCAAACCATTCGCCTCGAACAACTACACATTTTGGGCGAGGACACCGACTTCTCCGCACACGGCACCGCCTCACTGCTCGGCAATCACGATCTCGACCTCGCCGCCGACGGGCACCTCAACCTCCAGCTCATCCAAACCCTCAAATCCGACTTCACCTCCTCCGGAATGGTCGAGGTCGCGATGACGGTAACCGGCTCAGCCGCCGATCCGCTCCTGCAGGGAAAAGTTAACGTCAGCCATGGATCCATCGCCTATCTCGATCTCCCCAGCGGCCTGAGCGATATGAACGGATCGCTCGTCTTCAACCGGAACCGGTTGCAGATCGAAAACCTCACCGCGCACAGCGGGGGCGGCACTCTCAACCTTACCGGCGAAGCCTCCACATACGCGGGCCAGATCAACTTCGATTTCAGCGCCAAGGCACAGGATGTCCGCCTGCGCTATCCGCCCGGGGTCAGCTCCACCGCCAACGCTGACGTGCGCTTCTTCGGTACCCGCGAAAGCTCCACCCTCAGTGGCGACGTGATGGTGACCAAGCTGGCTATCACGCCCGGTTTCGACTTCGCCGCTTACGCGTCCGGTGGCCCGCAGTCGGTCGTGGTCCCACCTGCAACTTCACCGCTGTATCGCGTGAAGCTTGATGTCCACGTCACCACCGCGCCCGACCTGCAGATGCAGACCGCCATCGCCCGCCTCTCCGGCGACGCCGATCTCCGCTTGCGCGGCACCGCCGCCAAACCTGCTCTTCTCGGCCGAGTCGAAGTCTTGGAAGGAGAGATTAATTTCAATGGTGCCAAATACCGCCTGGAACGCGGCGAAGTCATGTTCCAGAGTCCGGTGAGCATTCGCCCCGTGCTTGATCTGCAGGCAACTACCCGCGTTCGAGATTACGACATCACCGTCAGCGTCAATGGCGACACCAGCAAGCCGCTCAGCGTGAAGTACCGCTCCGATCCGCCTTTGCCAGAAGCCGACATCGTCGCGCTCCTCGCTGTAGGCCAGACCCGCGAGCAGTCCGCCCAGCTCGCTCAGTCGGGAAGCTCGCCCTTTAGCGAGACCGCATCGAACCTGATCCTGAGCGAAGCGCTTAACGCCACCGTCAGCAATCGGGTTCAAAAGCTGTTCGGCGTCAGCAAAATCAAAATCGATCCCCAGGGACTGAGCACCGAAACCAACCCCACCCGCGGCCCTCAGGTGACCATCGAGCAGCAGATCTCGAACATGTTCACGCTGACCTACAGCCAGAACGTCTCCCAGGCCTCGCAGCAGATCATCCAGGGTGAGTACTACCTCAAGAGAAACGTCTCCATCGTCGGCACCCGCGACCAGAACGGCGTAGTGAGCTTCGACGTCAAAATCCGTCAGCGCAAGAAATAACCTGTCATCCGCCCTAAGTGGGTGTTTCAAATAACTGTCATCCTGAGCGCAGGCGCAGCATCAGCTGCGCCGGAGTCGAAAGCCTGCCCTGAGCGCAGTCGAAGGGGACCCCATACCGCCGACGGCACCCGAAGCCCATAAAGAATTTTCTCCAGGCCGACTCATGGCCGGGAATCTCAAGAGTTAATTCCCCGGTGATTTGCCGCCATCTCTCACTCCGTCGCCCGCATCTAAGCCGGAGCATCTCATACAGGAGGAAGTCGCTGTGCGCAGAAACAAACTGATCGTAGTGTTGTCCTTTTTCGCTCTGACCTCTTTCGCTGCAGCCCAAGTCCCCAAAGGCAACATTTTCTTCGGATACTCCTACGTCTCCGCGGACCTCAACGTGAACGACCGCTCCAACCTGAACGGGTGGGAAGGCTCTCTGGAAGGCAAGGTCCTACCTTTTGTGGGCATCGTCGCCGACTTCAGCGGCCACTACGGTTCCAACAACTTCCCCAGCAGCACCCAGATCATTCACGTCAACGGCAGTGAGCACAATTTCATGTTCGGCCCTCGCGTCTCGGGCTCGATCGGAAAATTCCGCCCCTTTGCCCACGCCCTGATCGGTGCCGGCCACACAAGCGTGAGCGCCCCCGGGTTCACCGCGTCCGATACCTCGTTAGCCACCGCCATCGGAGGGGGCCTCGACTACCACCTCGTGCCCACCCTCGCCTGGCGTTTCCAGGGCGACTACCTCCAGACCCGCTTCTTCAGCAACACCCAGAACAACGCCCGCTTCTCCACCGGCATCGTCCTCAACTTCTGACACGTCCCGAACTCCGCAAAAAATAGCCGGTCCCGCCTTGCTTGGGACCGGCTCCTTCTCAAAAGATTGTCGTTGGATCGAATGCCCAGTCGATTCCCGTCGCCAAGGCCGCGATCACCACCAACCCACTTGAAACTCGTAACCCGAAACCTGAAACTATCTGTGCAACCTTGAAACCTTGAAACCTTTATCCTCCACTCCCGCCGACATCAGCCTCGCCCACCGTCGCGAGCGCATGCTCGAGTTGCAACTTCGCCAGCGCGGCATTCGCGACGAGCGTGTCCTCGCGGCGATGGCCCGCGTCCCCCGGCACGAGTTCGTCGCCGAGCCCTACCGCGATCAGGCTTACGACGATAACCCGCTCCCTATCGGCTACAGCCAGACCATCTCACAGCCTTACATCGTTGCCCTCATGCTCGAGCTTCTCAGCCTCAAACCCGAAGATGCCGTCCTCGAAATTGGCACCGGCTCCGGCTATCTGACCGGCCTACTCGCCGAACTCAGTCGGCACGTATATTCGATCGAACGTCACCCCGAGTTGGCCGCACAAGCCGAGGTCGTTCTCCAACGGCTCGCCTATTCCAACATCACGCTCCTGGTCGGCGATGGCACCTCCGGCCTGCCAGCGCTCGCGCCCTTTGACGCCATCATCGTCTCCGCCGCTGCTCCCGAATTTCCCAGAACGCTCTTCGAGCAACTGCGCGAAGGCGGCCGCCTCGTCGTCCCAGTAGGGCCGATCGAGTGCCAGCAATTGGAACTCATTACCAAACAGGCGGCAAGCCCGGTCATTACCCGGGAAGTCGGTTGCCGTTTCGTCCCCTTGATTGGTGAAAAAGGTTACCCGACCGGGTGAGAACTGGACCCATGGGGTCGTGCGGCATTCGGACGCTGCGACCGTTAGTAATTGCGAGCCGTAGCGTTCGCTACCAGGCGCATCTTTCGCACATATTCTTCGAATGCCTTGCGTCCCTTCTTGGTGAGGCTGCAAACCGTGAGGGGATATTTCCCCTTGAACATTTTCTCGATCAGCACGTATTTTGCTTCTTCCAGCTTGGCCAGGTGACTCGACAAGTTTCCCTGCGTCAGGCCGCATTCGCGCTGCAGGTACAAGAAATCCGCCTCGTCCACGGCGAAGAGCGTAGTCACAATCATGAGCCGTGCCGGCTCGTGAATCACGCGGTCGAGAGTTGCCAGTTCCTGCAAGTCCGGAGTCATTCCGCCAGGACTCTCGTCGCCGGATGCCGCCACAAATAGTGCCCGAGCGCCCATGATCCGTCCGCCACGATCAACAGGCTGCCCGCCGCTACGAAATATCCCAGGCGATGCGCGGGTGTCACCAACCCCGGCGGGAACATCGCCGTGGAGAGGCCGACCAACGGAATGCCGCCAATCGCGACCCGTGAAAGCCGGAAGTCTTTTCCGTTCATGACCCACAAAGCCAGCGCCAGGTCGCCCCCCGCGGCAGCGTAAACCCAGGGGCGGTCGATGAACATCCTCCCGAATACTGCCGCGAGCAGCATCGCTAGCACCAGGATCATCCGTTTCCTCCGTTCTCGCTGATCGCGCCCTGTCTTCGCCAATCGGACAGGATCGGCTTGCAGGCAAAGCGCCGCCAGGTCCGGCAGTTGAGGCAGTTCGTCTTGCGGAGAGTAGGGCGACGTTACGTACCCGGTGCGCGGGTATGTGAGCCTGGTTTTGAGCCACTCGACAATCGGCCGGTGGCGCAAAAGAACGATGTTGTAGAGCGCCGCAAATAGCAGCCGCAGCGCCGCCCACTGAACATGAAGCACAATCCAAAAAAGAGGCAACCGACGCCGCCCACCAACGTCGGCAGTCCGTCTTCGAACCAGTAATTCCACGCGCGGCGTTGCGCCGCTGTCGAGGATTTCGTATCCATCGCCGCCCCTCCGTATTGTCAAGACTCTCTGCTAGGCGGTCCCGATACGTGAATTGGGGTGATTCGAACTTCAAGGTCACTCTGGAATTAGGAGACTAGTTAGGAGATTAGTATCGAGGCGACTGGTAGAGTCGCAAACCGCCTCACAAAAGCCAATGGCACCCGGTGAGCGGACTACTCGAACTCGATCAGCAGAACCTCGGGCTGTGTTCCCACGCGCATCGGAGGTCCCCAGGTTCCAGCTCCACTCGACGTGTACACCAGCAGCTTCCCGAACCGCTTCAGCCCGTACGTAAACTCCCGGAACACGCGTCGCGTAAACCACGTGAATGGGAAGATCTGTCCGCCATGGGTATGCCCTGAAAGCTGCAGGGAGATGCCTTCCTTTTCGGCAATCGCCACGCGGTGCGGCGCGTGGGCGAGCAGAATACTAGCCCGGTTACGGTCAACCTCCGCCCGCTTCAGGATCGTCCGGAAGCGCTCGGGGTTGGCGAGATCGCGGTCCTGCACCCCCACGATCTGCAAACCATCTATCGTCACTTTCTCGTTGTTGAGCACCCGTATCCCGGATCGAGTCACGGCGTCAAGGTACTTACTCGAGTCAGAAAACTCCTCATGGTTCCCGGTCACGAAGTAGGAGCCAAATGGCGGAGAGATCTCCTTCCACGGTGTGGCTACCGCATCCTGGTCCACCTTGCTCCCGTCGTACAGATCGCCCGTGATGAAAACCGCGTCCGGCCGCAATCGCCGAAGCTTGGTCACGATACGCCGCATGAACCTGTACCCGTTGACCGGGCCTAGATGAACGTCCGATACCATTGCGGCGACACGGCCACGCCAGGACTGAGGCAGGTTCGGTAACTTGACCCGGATCCTTCTGACGCGCACCCAGGCCGCGTTAATGACGCCATAGATGCTGGTGAGAATGGCCAGTCCAAACATCAGGTCCGCAATCGCGGGGCGCCCCACGTGCACTCCCGACACTCGTACTCCCAGGTACGCCAGCCAGCAGAAACAGGCTGCCACGAACGAGAAGTTCAAAATTCCCAGCCAGATGCCCGCAACGCGGTAAACCACCCGCACGAGAACGTTGGAATAGCGAAAGGCGAGCAGAGTGGCTGCTACAAAGCTTACTGACAACAAGCCGAGAGTGACTTGCAGCCCACGAATCCCCGGCAGGTCGGGAGCGGGACGGAACGCGGTCCAGGTCTTATAGACGAACCAGTGGGCAAGAAAAAGAATCGATTGAATCACTATGACAAAGATCGCAATTCGGGTGCGCAACCCGGCAACTTCGGATTTGGAATTTGGCATGTTCGTCCGATACTTAGAAAGGAAGCGTCCGTTCTGCACGCCTCTCACACTCCCTGTTAGATGGTCGTTCCCCGGAGGCGGTTACTTTTGTTGTGCGGGCGGGTGGTGCAAGCGCAATAGCGCTGCAACCAGAAGTCTGATCGAGACATCGCGTACACAATCCGGACTGGCGCTGCTGCTAAAATAAGCCCGTGCCGCTCTTCCACAATCTCCGCACGACGCTGGAGATGATCAAGTGGGAGCACTCCATTTTCGCACTCCCGTTTGCCCTTTGCGGCGCAATGCTCGCCGCCGGAGGCCTGCCCGCCGCCCATCAACTTGCTTGGATCGTCGTCGCCATGGTCTCGGCCCGTTCCGCAGCGATGGCCTTTAACCGCGTTGCCGACGCTTCCATCGATGCCGCCAATCCCCGCACCCAAACCCGCGCGCTTCCGGCTGGAACTCTCACTCCTTCTTTCGTCACCACCTTCGTCATGGCTTCCTGCGCCATCTTTATCCTGGCAGCTTCGCAACTGAACCGCCTCAGCTTCATCCTCTCTCCCGTAGCCCTCGCAGTTATCCTTTTCTATTCCTACACAAAACGCTTCACTCGCTGGTCGCACCTGGTCCTCGGACTCTCCCTGGGCATTGCCCCTGCCGCCGCTTGGATCGCCGTCCGCGGCGCGCTCGACCCGCGCATCCTTCTGCTCACTGCGGCGGTCACCTTCTGGGTCGGAGGTTTCGACGTTCTCTACGCCTGCCAGGACTACGATTTCGACCGCCAATCCGGCCTCCACTCGATTCCACGCCACCTCGGAATCCGCGGGGCGCTCGTCGTCGCCCGCCTCTTCCACGGGATCATGCTCCTCCTGTTGATCGCGCTGCTCCTCGCCTTCGGCCTGGGTAAGTTGGCCATCGTCGGAGTCGTCGCCGTGGCCCTCTTGCTTGCCTACGAACACTCCCTCGTCCACCCGACAGACCTCTCGAAACTCAACGCCGCCTTCTTCACCATGAACGGGGTAATCTCGGTCGTATTCTTCGTCTTCATCGCCGCCGACTTATTGCTGCGTCGCTGATCCTGTTTGACGCGGTACTCCCGGTAACTCTGTCATCCCGACCGAAGCGAAGCGAGTGGAGGGACCTTGCGTTTCCTAGGCCAAGCCCAAAGCCCAGAGCCTCCCGCTGTGACATCCCCTCCCCCCTGCGCTATCATCAAGGTGTATGCCGACCGTGCACCCATTTCAGACCGGCGACACTCGTCTCCACGAGATCAAAGACAAAGTCCTCACCGGCGAGCGGCTTAACGAAGAGGATGCGCTCACCCTCTACCGCGCCGGCGACATCCTCGCCGTCGGCTGGCTGGCCAACCACGTCCGCGAGCGCCTGCACGGGGACAAGGCCTACTTCAACGTCAACCGCCACATCAATCCGACTAACGTGTGCGTCGCCGCCTGCCGCCTTTGCGCCTTCGGCCGCAAGAAAGACACGCCCGGCGCCTACACCATGGCGCTCGAAGAAGCTTTCGAAACGGCAGCTTCCGGATACACCGAAGCCGTCACCGAATTTCACATCGTCGGCGGCCTCCATCCCGATCTGCCGTTTCAATATTTTCTGGATCTCTGCTCCGGCCTCAAGCAACGTTTTCCGCAAGTGCACCTCAAAGCCTTCACCATGGTCGAGGTCGCCTACCTCGCCAAGCGCGCCAAGCTTTCCACCCGCGAGACTTTGGAACAACTCAAAGCCTCCGGCGTCGACTCGCTTCCGGGCGGCGGCGCAGAAATCTTCGCCGACCGTGTGCGCCACATCATCTGCGATCACAAAATCGACGGCGACCAGTGGCTCGACACCGCCAAGATTGCCCATCAGATCGGCCTGAAGTCGAACGCCACCATGCTCTACGGCCACGTCGAGAACGACGAAGACCGTGTCGACCACCTGCTCAAACTGCGCGCCCTGCAGGACGAAACCCGCGGCTTCCAGACCTTTATCCCGCTCGCGTTTCATCCCGACAACACGCCGCTGCAGCATTTGCCGAAAACCACTGGCATGCTCGACATTAAGCAGATCGCCGTCAGCCGCCTCGTGCTCGACAATTTTCCGCACATCAAGGCGTACTGGCAGATGATGACCGCAAAAATCGCGCAGATCGCGTTGCGCTTCGGCGCCGACGACATCGATGGCACCGTGATCGAAGAAAAGATCTACCACGACGCCGGCGCCACCACGCCGCAAGGCATGCGCCGCCAAGAACTTGTCCGCCTCATCACCGAAGCGGGCAGGGAACCGGTCGAACGCGACACGCTCTATCGCAACGTAACGCGTACGGAAACTTCAGTTACGGTAGCGGTCTAGAACCGGGTCTCAGGTCTTGGGTCTCAGGTTTCAGGTCCGAGAAATGAGTGCAGGGAAGAGCCAAGCTTAAAAGCCACGAGCTATGAACCAAGAGCCATCGGCTTAGAACATGACGATTCTCGCGATCGCCGCTTTAGTCATCCTGATCGTTTCAGGTGTGTTGGTGCTGCGCTTGAAGAGTGATCCGATGGAAAACGAAGCGGTCAAGAAAGCCCTCGCCGATTCCACCCGCGCCACAACCGCCGTGTCGCCGGATTCCCCGCAAGCCTCCGATTCGACGCCTACCAAAAACCTGACACCCAAAACCTAAGACCTAAGACCTAAGACCTAAGACCTGAGACCTGCCTTTCGCAAGTACAGGGATCACACTACTTCGGCCCGCGGTGAGGTAAATTTTTTCAAAAGCACGATTGCACCATTCCCGGTGGGTGTAGAATCCGACTTGTAAAGAGAAATTGATAGCTTCACGGGATCTACTCCCGGTTTCCGAGGCTCTCATGAACGTTCATATTGGATATAAAGTCCGCAAAACTCCTGACATTGAAAAAGAAGTACACCAGCAGGTGGAAAAACTGCGAAAACGCCTGCAGGCCTTTCGCCCCGAACTCGTTCATCTCAAGGGACTCATCGAGGAGAACTCCCCTCGCGAAGGCGTCGTCGTTTCTCTGAATCTTCGTCTGCCCTCCGGCCAGATGGCCGCCGAGAAGAAAGCTTCCACGCCCTCCTCGGCCGTAAAAGCCGCCTTCGACGACCTCCTGCAGCAGATCATCCGCCATAAGGATCTTCTGCGCTCCACCCACAAGTGGCCACGCTGGCGGCGGGGAACCGAAACGCGCCCCGAACGGCAAGTCCCCTTCGAGGACACGCTCGCCGCGGTGCAGGCTCCACTCATCTGCGGCGACGACGTCCGCACCTACGTCAACATCAACCTGGCGCGCCTCGAACGCTTCGTCGAGCGCGAGCTCTATTTCCGCGAAACCTCAGAGCAGATCGAAGGCGAATCGGTCACCAAAGACGAAGTCATCGACGAAGCCATCGCCCGCGCTCTGGGCGGCGGCGACAAGCCCGAACGCGTCGCGCTCGAACCTTGGTTATACCGGCTCGCTCTCCACTCCATGGACGAATTGGCGCGCCGCGCGCACGAACACAACGGCAGCGTCCATCTCGAAGACTCCGCGCGCAAACGAAACGTGAAGGCCAGCGACGAAGCCGAGCTCCAGTTTCATCAACCGGACGAGGCCATCCTCGGAGCGACCGTCATTGCCGACCAGCGCGTCTCCACTCCTGAGCAGATCGCTTCTTCGGACGAATTGCTCCGCTTGGTCGAAGTCGCCCTGCGCGGCACCGACCGCTCCGCCCGGGAAGCCTTCATCCTCTATGCGGTGGAAGGCTTCACCCACGACGAAATCGCTGTCATCACCGACCGTAAGCTCGATGACGTCCGTGCTTCCGTGTTGGTTGCCAGCGAGCACCTGCGCAAGTCCCCCCTGTTCGCCGCTCCGTCCAAGCAAACACTGGTAGCACGAAGCACCGCGTAGTTCATTTCTCAGCACGCAGGAGAAAATCGTGATGATCACCCGCGAGGACATCCGAGAGCTGGCCGCATTCCAGTCCAACGGCGACGGTTGCGCTCTGAGTTTTTACTTTCAGCCTCACACTCCGCAGAACCGGTCGCACAAGGAAGAAACCATCCTGGCCAAGGACCTCGTCCGCCAGGCGCTGCGCGAAGCCGAGAAGCACGGCAAGAGCCCTTGCGCCCGCGAAGACCTGGACCGCATCCTCGAAATTGCCAACAACCTGCGCGGCAACCAGGCCCGCGCCAAGGCCGTGTTCGCCTCCGCCACCAAAAAGATCTGGCGCGAATTCGACCTGCCTCCGCAGCTGCCCGGCACGCAATTGTTCGTGAACCGCCGCTTCCACCTGAAGCCCCTGGCCGCTCTGCTGGGCGCGCAACCCAAACTGTGCGTCGCCCTGGTCGACCGCCAGCGTGGACGCTTCTTCGACCTCCGCCTCGACGACCTCAAGGAACGCGGCGCCCTTTTCCATAATCTGCCGCGCAGCCGCAGCGACGGCTACGCCGGATACGATGCTGGCCACGTGCAGCGCCGCGTCGCCAACGAAGCCCGCCAGCACTACAAAGCCGTGGCCGACCGACTGCAGGAAGAACTCGAGCGCGGCCTATGGGAGAAACTGGTCATCGGCTGTCACGACACCAACTGGTCGGAGTTCGAATCGCACCTGCACCCCTACGTCAAACAGCGCCTGCTCGGCCACTTTCCCGCCGACGTCGCCACCCTGACCCTCGACCAGATCCGCGAGCATGCCAATCACGCCCTGCGCCTGGCCCAGGACCATCGCCGCGAAACCCTCGTCCGCGAGACTCTTAGTCTGGCCAAAGGCAACGGCCGCGGAGTCACCGGCCTGCGCCGCGTGCTGCGCTCGTTAGAACTAGGAGAAGTACAGGTTCTGCTGCTGGGTGAGAACTACACCGCCCGCGCGGTGGAATGCGGCAGCTGCGGCCACGTCGATTCCCACATGGTCCCCTACTGCGTAGTCTGCGGCAAAGCGACGCGCGATCTGGAGGATGTCTGCGATGCCATGGTTCCCATGGCGATCCGCCGCGACATCGAACTGTTTTACGTCAAGAACGACGAGGAGTTCGACAAAGTCGGCAACATCGCCGCGCTGCTGCGCTTCCGCGCCGACAAGAGCGGATCGCAAGTCGCCGTAGCGTCGTAGTAGGGGCACCGTAAGCATCGTAGTCCCCAATTGATTCGTGCCAATCGCGAATGAGTGGAGGACTCCGACGCCCGCTCTATAGATGTGCTTTACCGTTATCGCCGGTGCGGTTGATGAGGTCTTGCCCGGGGCCACTTCCGGTCCCGAACAGCGCCTGAGTGACGTGCGCGGATGTCCGGATCCGGCCCATCTGTTCATAGAGGTACTGCCGAAAGTCGGCTACGTCGACGATGCGGCTCCCATTGTTGAGACGTACGTAAGCCAGGTCTTCTCTTAGACTTTCGAGCACGGAGAGCGCAATTTGCCGTTCGTTCATGTCCATAACACACCCCACTGCGAACGAAACTGTCAGCAATTGTAGAATGCATTATGAATGCACCTAAAACTGTGCAATTGTGAACACTTTCGGCATTGAATTCAAAAATGCCTGCGTTGGCGTATCTGCAATGAAAACTCTCCTGCACCCCAAAGACAAAGACGAAGTCCTCGCCCGACTGCAATCCGTCCATCCCACCACTCCGCGCCGCTGGGGAAAGATGTCCGCGCACCAGATGGTCTGTCACTTGTCCGACGGATTCCGGATGTACATGAGCCTGAAACCGGTGCGCCCCGTCCCCGTTCCGTATCCCCGCATTTTCCTGAAGTGGGCAGCGCTCTGGGCTCCCATCCCCTGGCCCAAGGGATACAAAACCGCGCCCGAGTTGGACCAGCAGGCCGGCGGCACGCCCCCCACCGTGTTCGCCGCCAATCTGCGCGAACTGCAGAACCTCGTAGACCACTTCGCGCGCCAGCCCCGAGACTTTGAGTGGCAGCCTCATCCCCATTTTGGCCGGATGTCCGACGCCGAATGGATGCGTCTGGCCTACCTCCACATGGACCACCACCTGCGCCAGTTCGGCGCGTGAGGTCGAGCGCAGCCGATCCGCCAGTTCACCATATCCCACCTTCAGTCGCGTCGTAGCCCCACTCATTCGCAAACGGCGCGAATGAATGCGCCACCCGCCTCACCTGACTCCGGGCGGCGGTCCAAGGTTGAGTGCCTCCAGCAGATGACGGGCAACCGCGTTTTCGTCGATTTCGGCGACGATGGCGTTCTGGCTGGCTCCGGGCTGCCGGCGGGCACCCTTCGCCGGATCTCGAAGGCACGCAATGTTCACCCGTCACACTGGAGCGTAATCACGGTCCTAATCTTTTCCCTCATCCGTTCCGAATAAGGCTAACTCGCCGGGCGTATCTCTCGACGACAGAACCTCCGGACGCTAAGTCCTTTGTCCGGAATATTTTGTCTATAAGTTCTTTGAAACCAAAGATTTCAGCCCGCTCTCGCCTGCATGTGTCTCATTCCACAAGACCATGGGGGAGGGGGGGTATCTGCCAACGGCAGATCGCCTTCGGCTCCGCGGGGGTGTGCTTCCCCACTCTTCGAAAACCGCGAAGGTTGGGGCAGCCACCGACGGACTACTGGATGGATCGGAGATGGATGGGGATGGGCCATTGCTTTTGGCGGACAAGTAGTGTCCGCCCCACACGGCATCCGGGGGAATCGAACCTCCGCTGGCGGGCTCATGCCAGCTGCACCGGGTGTCGTCCCCACGGGAGTGGCGATTGGGCGGGCGAGCTTACCCCGGACTTAACGTCTGGGGGGCTATCCTCTGCCGCCGCTGCGTGGCTCTAGTTCGGTCGGCCAGGGTGGGGAGTGAACCCAGGTTAGCGTCCACAGAACGGACGCGAACCCGGGGCACCGCGCTGCGCTACATTCATCGCAATCCGGTCAAGCGGGGCATGTGCGAACGTCCGGAGGACTGGGCGTGGAGCAGTTTCCGCCACGCAACCCGCTGTGAGGGACGGGTCGAGATCGAGTCAGAATGGACGGCACGAAAGCGCGAACGAGCGGCGGGAATACCCTGTCCAGCTGTCGAGCTGCCCCACTCAAGCCAAAACCGGGCTTGAGTGGGCCACCCGACACCTGCCCCAAGAATCAGTTTTTTTTATGAACAAGGTTCAAGAAGTTAGGCTTCATCAACTATGAACAGGGGAGTGCGTTACAAAGTGCATGGCTCACTCCTAAATGTCATTCTCCACGACTAGTTTCCGTCCCCCCACCCTGCCCGGAGCAACTCCGCGTCAAAGGCCTACCGTGGATATCTGACCAAATATTTCCATGGCGCTCATAACCAAGCGGCTCTGGTGCGCCGTGAAAAGGCGCTGGTCCACAGCGGGAGAAAGACCCGCCCGGGAACTGGATCGCTCCACCCGGTAGCAATCGGAGCGGCGGTGGAGGCAACAAAGCCGCCGGAGCCTCCGGTGTAGAGGGTCGCATAGG
>CAZXKO010000022.1:0-62301 GCA_964641665.1 uncultured Acidobacteriaceae bacterium | reverse complement strand
TGGCGACGCGCACGCGGCGCAGGGGGACGGCGAGGTCTGCATCAACGGGATCGAGTGCCCGGCGGACGTGACGCTGGAATTTCATCTGCACAAGCAGGGGGCGCTGCAGGGGCCGCTGGTGGAATCGGGGCCGTCGCGGGAGTCGGCCGGGGAAGAGTGGATCGTGGTCGAATCGGCGACTGATGGGGTCGCCGCCGCCCGCGCGGCAACTTCGCGCATGATCGATCTGCTGGTGGCACGCTGGGGTTTCAGCGACGTCCATGCCTACCTGTTGTGCAGCGTCGCCATGAACTTGCGGCTGAGCCAGGTGGTGAACGAGCCGATGTTTACCGTGAGCGCTGCGATCTCGAAACGGGTGTTGCCAGCCCGGAAATTGTTCTAAGCAAGGAAATCCGCCAGGCAATCGCATCCGCCGATTGACGCTCCTGCCGGCCTTCACAACCCTCTGAGCACCGAATCTGCAGCCTTTGAAAACGCCGCAGCTCGCTCTGTGAGCGGCGGACCGGGGTTTGTGTCCCTCGGTCGTGTTGCGATAACACTAACACCTACCTAGGCTTATTAGCCGTTCGACCTATTGTCCAAGGGATAAAAATTACTGATCGCGGGCAAAAAAAATTTCACTGCAGGTCCGGCTATCGTTTGCGCGGGAGTTAGCGTAGATTACACGACAACCTGTTTTCGCTGTAGGGGGCAGAGCAAGCCAGCGAACCATCTCTGCCGCAAGTTCACAGACCTGCAAGCCCTGTTTCGTTGATCGAGTCCCGGAGAAGTGTATCTCCTGAAGCTGCGAGGTTCACAACTGACATGTTGAAGAAAATTATTGGCGTCGCAGTGCTCCTCCTGATTTCGTTGGTAGTTCCACTCACCTTTGCGCCCAGCGCTCACGCGCAACAGACGCTCGGCGGCATCACGGGCACGGTTACGGACAAGACGGGCAGCGTGCTGCCGGAGACGACAGTGAACGTGGTGGGGGATCAGACCGGACTGACGCGCACGCAGAAGACGAGCGCGACCGGCAGCTACGACATCGTGAACCTGCCCATCGGCACCTACACGCTGACCTTCACGCATGAAGGTTTCCAGACGCAGAGGATTTCATCGATCCAGGTGCAGGGCGACCGCACCGCCACGCTGAACGTGCCCTTGCCGGTGGGCCAGGTCTCGTCGGTCGTCGAGGTCGCGGCCGCGCCGCTGATGAATGCGGTGGATACGACGAACGGCTACATTCTGGAGAAAGAACAGATCGAAGCGGTGCCGCTGCCGACGGGGAGTTTTACCGGGCTGGCGATTTTATCGGCCGGGGTGAACGCGGAACTGCCGAGCGGGACGGGCGCGAACGCGGGGCTGGGGAATCAGCCGATCTGGGCGAACGGGCAGCGCGACACCAGCAACACGTTCTTGCTGAACGGCGTGGACGCGAGCAATCTGTTCAACGGCAAGAGCACGAGCAGCGTGGCTTCGGCCCGCATCGTGAACAATACCGGAATCGCAGGCGCATCGAGCACGACGGCGCAGGTGCTGCAGAGTTCGGCGTCGCCATATCTGGCGATCGGGCAGGCATTGCCGACTCCGGCGCCGGAGACGGTGCAGGAATTCCGCGTGAATACTTCGATGTACGACGCGCAGCAGGGTTCCACCAGCGGCGCGCACATCGACATGAGCACGGCTTCGGGAACCAATGTCGTACACGGCACGCTCTACGGGCACCGCGGGACGGATGCGCTGAATGCAGCGCCCTACTTTTACAAGCAGGACAACAACATTCCGGCGAACGAAAAAGTGCCGCAGTTGGACCGTTACGTGGCGGGCGGCGCGGTGGGCGGGGCGCTGATCAAGGATAAACTGTTCGGCTACGCCAGCTACGAGCACACGCACATTTCGGACCTGGAGATCGGGACGTCGCGCACGGCGGTTCCGTTCGGGCTGACGGATGATCGCAGTCCCAACGCGTTGGCGACCGTCGTTGCCAACGACTGGGGGACCACCGTGAATGCGGTTGTCGCGCCCAACCCAGCCGGGGCAACCACTAATCTAAACATTGATCCGGTAGCGTACCAACTCTTGACCGCAAAGTTGCCTAACGGCCAATACATGATCCCGTCGGCCAATTCATCGTTTATTCCGACGGTGAACTTTCCCGAGAACGTGTTCCTCACGCAACCGGCCTATTTCATCGCCGATAAAGCGGTGACAAACCTGGACTATCAGGCTACGCCGAAGGATACGCTGTCGCTGAAGTATTACTACCAGCACGACCCGACGACGGCTCCGTTCGCATTCTCTTCGGTGAAGGGTTTCCCGCAACATCTGGACGCAGGCAGCCAGGTGGCCAGCATCACGAACACGCAATCCATAACGCCGACGTTCAGCCTGGCGGAGGTGTTCGGGTTTCTGCGGGAGAAGATCTACAGCACGATTGGGCAGCCTTTCACTCCGGGCGGCGCCGGCATCAATGCGTTCGGCTCGAGCATTTTCCCCGGGATCACGATCGTCGATAACATGGGGAATTTCTCCCCTTCAAACACGGGCAATTGCGCACCGGGTCAGAATCCGGCGGCGTGCGGCGCACCGTTCAACGCAGGCATGAATATCGGTTCCACAGCGGCTTCGCAGGGCGCGTTCACCGGGATTTTCCAGAACCGGTGGATGCCCTCGGTGAGCGCGGTCTGGACGCATGGCAAGCACACGGTAACGTTCGGCGGCAGTTACTCCTACACGCAAATGAACGCCCGCGATGAGCGCACGAATGCGGGCATGATTGGCTTTGTTGATTTTGCGCACTTCCTGACTGGACAACCCATCACCTATACGGCAAACGGATTTATCACGACCAGCTTTCTGCAGGGCGATGCCAATCGTTACTTCCGCTCGAACGAGACGGGCTGGTTCGTGCAGGACAAGTTCCAGGTTCGATCGAACTTGAGTATCAGCGCCGGCTTGCGATGGGACTACCATGGCGGGTTGAAGGAAAAGAACGGGCGGATCTTCAACTTCGATCCGTCGCAATACAGCTACGATCCGGTGGCCGATTCGATCAACTCCAACGGGTTCATTGTGGCGGGCAACAATCCGGACTTTCCCACCAAGGGCGTGAGCGACTCGACGCTGACAGGGCGGCAGTGGGGACTGGCGCCGCGAATCGGGCTGGCGTGGAGCCCGAAGATGTTCAACGACAAGTTGGTCGTGCGGGCCGGTTGGGGGATGTACTACGACCGCGGCGAATTGTTCACCTACCTCTCTCCGGGATTTGCGTCGGGGGTGATTGCCGGCGGGCCCTTCGGCGTGAACCAGACACCACCGTGGGTGAACACGCAACAGTGCAATAGCTTCGGATACACGTACTGCAGCACTTTCGAGGCCCCGTGGGGCACGACGTTAGGGCCTGGGCCCTCGGGGAATCCGAAATTCCTGGGTTTGCCGACGGCATCTGACATTATCGGAGGCGCACCATTGTTCTCCTTCGGGGTGTACAACCGGGCGAACAAGCTTCCGTACACGATGAATCAGACGCTTGATATCCAGTGGCAGCCGCGGAACGACCTGGCCATCAATATCGGGTATGTGGGCAACCTGGGCCGCCATGCGGTGGTGCCGCTACCCTTCAACCAAGCGCGGATTGCCTCGCCGACGAACCCTTTGTGGAAGGGCACGCCGATTGAGCAGGACTACACCTACGGGTATTCCGTCATGATCGACCCCGTGAACTTCATTCCGGCGAAGCTCCCTAACGGAACTCCATACCTCACCAGCTTTGAAGGCGGAAACGTGGACCTCCGCGTCCCGTACATCGGCTATTCGGCAGAGTCGGAATCGTACACGGCGGCCGGGATCTCCGCTTATCACGCGCTGCAGACGCACGTGGAAAAGCGCATGAGTCATGGATTCCAGGTCGGGATGTCGTACACCTACTCGCATGCGACCGACGAGCAGAGCGCCATGGGGCTCTTTTACAACGGCAACAATCCCCAGGATTTGCGTTCGGGGTACGGCCTGTCGGACTTCGATCGCAAGCACGTGTTCAACTTCAGCTATCGGTACGAACTGCCGAAGTTTTTCCCGGTATCTTCGCTGTCGGGTAAGCTTGCCGACGGTTGGGCCCTCTCCGGGTTGACGGTCCTCCAGAGCGGCCAGCCTTATAGCGTGGTTGACTACTCAGGCGCAGTCGGGAGTATTTTCTATGGCGTCAACGATGGGATCACGAACCCGGTGGTCCCGCTCTCGGGATGTTCGGCGAAGCAGGCGCTGACCGGGGCCACGGGCGCAGGCAACGAGCCAGCTTTGAATGCCAGTTGTTTCGGACTGCCGCTGCTGAATCCGGGCGACTTGAACGGCGCCATCCCTGCCGACTCTGCATTGGGAGTGGGCGATCCCTACGAGACGAACTTCATCTCTCACGGGCAGCGGAACATCTTCCGGCAGTCATGGCAGAGGCGGGCGGACCTGTCGATCGGGAAGATGACGCAGCTTACCGAGCGGTTCGCGTTGAAGTACAGCTTCGACATCTTCAACCTGACCAACACGGCAAGCTTCGATATTCCGATCGACGATGTGAGCCAGAACATCAACTTCAACGGGTTCCCGCAAGTCGGTACACCTGCGACGCTGTCTTCAGCATCCAGCAAATGCAACCCCAGCTTCTCGGGTTCGCTTTATGTGTGCCCGACGCTGGGCGGTCTGGGCGTGACCAACAAGACCATTGGGAGCCCGCGGCAGATTCAGATGTCGCTGAGCCTGACGTTCTAGGTAGGCAGAGCGAACACGAAGCGCCGGCTCGGAGGCGCTTTCGACCAGGTGGCGGAGTCGCGAAACACCAAGGTCCCTCGACTGCGTTCGGCTGGCGCCTCACTTCGCTCGGGATGACAGACTTAGGAAGCGGGTCTAAGCGGGTCTCTTTGCGAGTTCCCGACAGGTAAGATGCGTGTTTCGGGCGGCCGACTTGGCCGCCGTTTTCTTTGTCCCGAAATCGCTGGGGAGTGGCCTGGTCAGTTTGCGCTTACCGTGACGGAGAGAATCTCCACGGGCGCGTCGTTGAATTGTTTCTGCAAGTCGGCGGCGGTGGCGAACAGCTTGCCCTTCACTTGGCGCGCCGGGAACTGGACGGTCAGGGAGGGCTCGGCGAAGGGGTAGGGATCGAGGGCGAAGTGGCGCGGGGCCACAGGGCGGACCTGGACGCGAGAGTGTCCGCCGTCGCGCAGGGGCAGGGGGTGGAGCAGGTGCGCCGGGGCACGGAAGTCGACGCAGGTGAGCAGAGAGAGATTGTCGGTGGCCTGCAAGAGGCGGAAGTGGTCGAGGATGGCGGACTCGCTGGCTTGTTCTTTGGTGAAGCGGGGATTCGCGGCGATCTCGCGCATGAGCGAAGCCTGTAGTGCTTTCTGCTGGCGGAGAAATTCGTCGAGTAGGGGCAGTTGATCGGGGGCGATGGTTGAGCGGTCGGCATGGTCGGTGAGCAGGCTATAGGTGTGCATGGAGATGAGCACGGCGGCGTAGGCATCTTCGGCGGCGATCAGGCGAACCGCGCGGTCCCGCACGGCGAGGTAGTCGGCGAGGTCGATTTCTTCGAAGGCCGAGTACTTGCCGACTAGTTCGACCGAGAACGCGCTGGGCTTGCCCTGGCGGGTGATTTGCGGGGCGGCGTCGCGGGCGGCCCAGCCGTCGTCGTGGCGCGCGATGCCCTTCACGACGTTGGCGTGGGGTTCGGGGGGCAGGAAACGGTCGTTGCCCCAGTGCTCGGCGAAAGCTCCGGCGAGGCGGGCGTGGTCGGGATGGGTGACCAGCCACCATCCAGTGTCGGTTTCTAAGCGCAGCATGTTTGTCCTCCTCGCAAGCGGAGAATGCTCATTCTTCCTCCGGCAGACGCGCGGATTCGTGCCAGCGATGCAGGAAATACCACTCCAGAAACATCACAATAAAGAAGAAGCTGAAGCCCAGGATGGTGGCGGCCAGCACCAGGGCAAAGAGGTAGTCGGTCTGGAGTTGGGACGAGGCGTAGAGGATGGCGTAGCCCAGGCCGCCCTCTCCGACACGGCTGGAGCCGGCGTAGAGTTCGCCGGTGATAGCGCCGATGACCGAGATGCCGCTCGCGATGCGAATCCCGACGAACAGCGAAGGTACCGCGTGCGGCAGGCGCAGTTTGAACAGCAGTTGCGCCGGGGAGGCGTTGTGCATGAGGAAGAGATGCACCAGGTTCTCTTCGACGCTGATGAGGCCCTGGGTGGTGTTCGCGATTATGGGAGCCAACGAGATGATGAATGCGATGACCGTGACTGAGATCGCACCAGCACCGACCCACATGAGAATGAGCGGGGCGATCGCCACGATGGGCACGGTCTGCAGCAGGATGGTATAGGGATAGAGCATACGACGCACCCAGCGGAACTGACCGAACGCGAGGGCGATGAAGACGCCGGCGACGATGCTGGCGAGGAGGCCTCCGCCGGCCTCCCCGGCGGTGATGGCGAGCGAACTGACCAGCGAGGGGAAGCGCACGACCACCGCGCGAGCCACGGCCCACGGCGATGGAAGCATGTAGGACGGGACGTGGAAGATCCAGAGCACTAGTTGCCACAACACCAGCATGGCCAGGAAGACAGCGAGGGCGTTGGCGAGAGGGAGGAGACGGGCTTTCATTGGGGGATCGCCTCCCGCAGCGTGCGCGAGACTTGCGCCGTCAAAGCGCCGAATTTGGGAGCGGCGCGCAGAGTAGCCGTGCGCGGAAAGGGAAGCTCGACGGGGATGATGGCGTGGATGCGTCCGGGATGGGCCGCGAGAACAATGATGCGGGTGGAAAGGAAAACTGCTTCCGCGACGGAGTGGGTGACGAAGACGGCGGTCCATTTTTGTTCTGCGCGCAGGCGTAGCAGTTCTTCGTTGAGGCGGTCGCGGGCCATCTCATCGAGCGCGGCGAAAGGCTCGTCCATGAGGAGCAGGCGCGGGCTGGTGGCGAGCGCGCGGGCGATGGAGACCCGCATCTTCATTCCGCCGGAGAGTTCGCGCGGGTAGGACTCGGCGACGTGACCGAGACCGACGAGTTCGAGCAGGGAAGCTGTTCTCTGCGCGCGGCGGGTGCCGTTTACGCCTTCGAGTTCGAGCCCCAAGCCGACGTTCTGCCGCACGGTGCGCCAGGGGAGCAGGGTGGCGTCCTGAAAAATGTAGGAGACGGTTTCGCGCGCGTTCTTTGGGGTCATGCCGTCGATCTGGATGGTGCCGGCGGTGGGCGGAGTCAGGCCCGAGATCAGCTTCAGAACCGTCGATTTGCCGCAACCGGAGGGACCGATGAGGGTGACGAATTCGCCTTTGGCGATCGTCAGGTTCAGCGCATCGAGCACGAGGCCGCCGTTGGGATAGCGCTTGGTGACGCCGGCGAATTCAACCTGCGGAGCGATGAATTCCTGGGTCATGCGGCGTCCTCACTTACGGGCAGGTAGAGCGCCGAGGGATGTTCGCCGTCGTGATAGACAATCTGCGTCGAGCGCTGCCAGTCCCAAGAAGTTGCGCGGTGAGAAGGCGTGGCCGCGCCCGGGTTGCGGTCGTAGAGAGGGAAGGCGCTGCTGGCGATTTCGAGCCGGATGGAGTCGCCGATCGCGAAATAGCACGAGGTGGGTTCGAGATCGAACTCCCAGCGATGGACGGTGTCGGCCGTGTAGTTTTCTGCGAAGAGCCAGCTGGATCGCGCGATGCCGATGCACAAGAACTCGGCAGTTTCGTCCGGGCGCAGGCGCACTAACTTGGCGGTGAAGTCGGTGTGCGCGGAAGAACTGGCGGCGTAGAGCGAGATGCGGGCCGTGCCGAAAATGCGGATTGGACTGGCGAGCGGCGGTGTCGTGTAGACCAGAACGTAGTTGCCCAGCTCGAGCGGCGACTGGTCGAATTGGCCGGTGAGGGCGCTGGGTCCTCCGGGGGCAAGGACCGGCACTTCAGGGTCATAAATAAAGATGTCGGCGGGTTCGGTCGCGGGTCGGGTTGCGGTTAGGGAGCCGTTGCCCTTGCGCGAGTTCGCGCGGCCTTCGCTGTGCAGGAAGAAAGGCTTGCCCGGCTGCGACGGCCACGCTTCGGTCTGACGCCAGCAGTTTTCTCCCAGGACGAAGTGGCGAATGCGGGGTTCGTTGTCGAATTCGCCTGAATCCTTCAGCCAGTGATTGAACCAGCGCAACAGGAGCGCGTCGGTGTCGAGCAGGGCGGCGGCACCAAAGTCCGCGGCGCCGCTGCGATCTCCCCAGGGAATGTGCTGCCAGGGCCCGGCGACAAGATATTGAGCCTTGCGGGCCGCGAAGCTGCCGGCTTGGTGGCAGAGTGCGACGAAGCCGGAGATCGTGCCGCGGAGATAGGTGTCGTACCAGCCGGAGATGTGCAGCGCGGGTACGAGGATGCGATCGAGCGATTGGCTCACGTCCATCGACGACCAAAACTCGCCGGGTGTGTCGTGCTCGAACCAATCGAGCACGTAGGCATGGTTGCTGTCTCCGCCGAGGGCGGGATGGTCTCCGAAAGGCAACACGCTAGTTTGCGCCGCGAGATTGGCCCAGGCTCGCTCGAGGCAGTCGCTGGCCTCGCGAAGCCTGTGGCGGCGGGCGTCTGCCTTGAGCATTTGCAATCCCCAACCCAAGCTTGATGCCAGGCGCAGAGCGCCCTGGTGATAGAACCAGCCGTGATAGAGGTCGCAGGCTGCCATGCCGGGAGCGATGCATGCCAAGCCCTCGGGTTGTTGGGCTGCAGCCAGCAATTGGGTCGTCCCTTGGTAGGAGAAGCCGTACATGCCGACGCGGCCATTCGACTCGGGACGGGTGCGGAGCCACGCGATGGTAGCGGCGCCGTCGTTGGCCTCATGGCGGAAGGGATAGAACTCGCCTTCAGAGTCGCCGCGGCCACGGACATCCTGGATGACGACGTTGTAACCGTGGCTGGCAAACCAGGCGGGGTGGGCATAGACGACCGTCGATGCAATGTCGCGCCCGTAAGGCTGGCGCATCAGGAGCGTCGGATGGGGGCCGGGTTGAGGCGGGTGATAGTGGTCGGAGACGAGTTGCACGCCGTCGGACATCGACCAACGGACGCCACGTTCGAGACGCACACCGTTGCCGCAGTCGACCCAGTGCGCGCTGCTCATGGCTGGGACGGGTTGGGGTAACTTGACATCGCAGCGAGCGCTGCAGCCAGACGGGTGGCGACTTGATCGAGCCAGCGTGCGCCGTTTTCCGGAGTCGCAGGGCGAGGATCGCCGAGTACGCCGCTGGGGGCGATGTCGCGGGTGAGCCAGGCGAAGGTGGCCGGGGCGTTCTCGGGCAGCAGCAGTTCCGGGTGCGCAATGTCGGCGATGTAATTGACGGTGTAGGCGGAGCGGTCGACCAGCTCGGGCACCGACGCGAGGAGCAGCGCGGTCTCGACCTCGCCGGCGTGGAATCCGTAAGCGCGCTCCTGCGGGCTGAGTCCCTCGAAAGCGATTCCGCCCGAACCGTGCAGGGCGAAGGTGCGGAGGCCAAATTCCGCGCGCAGATCGCGGGCCATCACGTCGATCAAAGAGGTGTTTCCGCCGTGGGTGTTGTAAAGGACGAGCTTCTGAAATCCGGCACTGGAAAGGCTGGCGCCGAGGTCGCGCAGAACGGCCATGAAGGTGGCGGCGCTGACGGCAAGGGTTCCGGGATAGCCGATGTGCTCGTTGCTCTTGCCGTAGTGCACGGGAGGCAGGGCGTAGATCGGCAGGTCGGCAGGAAGCTTCGCCAGCGCGTGGCCGAGCAGGAGATTGTTGATGAGCGTGTCTGTGGCGAGCGGCAGGTGCGGACCGTGCTGCTCGATGGCCGCCGTGGGCAGCACGAGTAGCGTGGTTGCGCGGGGCAGCGCGTCGACTTGCTTCCAGTTCAGGTAGGCAAAGTTGCGAGCGTCGGGGACCCAGGTTTTCATCGTGTGCTGGCCGTTTCGGCAGTAGCCTCCTCGGGATGAAAGGTGACCATCTTACCCGGATTCAGCAGTCCCTTGGGGTCGTAGCGCATTTTGGCCAGCAGTTGCACGTTGTCGGGGCGGTAGCGGCCTCCGCCTTCGATGTTGTTGACGTGCGGGTTCGCGACGAAGACTCCGATCTCGCGGCAGAAGTTGATCATGTCGTTCAGGCGCTCTTCGGTGGTGTAGTAGACGAGAGGAATCGCGCCGGGGAAGACCTGGCCGGTGCCGTTCTTCATGAACTCCATGTGGAAGAGGATCTCGAGGCCGAAGCGCTCGCGCAGGCGGCGCATCTGGTCGCGCGCGGTGGCCGGGTCGAATCCGCACTGCAGGTAGGTGTAGGCGGGATCTGTCTTGAGTGCCCACAGGGTGGTGTGGTTCCAGGTGTAGTCGGAGAGCAGCGGGATGGCGCGGAGACCGAGATAGGCAGCGGCGTAGGTGACTTCTCCGCCGGCCGCGCGCGCGGCGTCGACCAGCGTGGAGAGCTGGTCGGATGCGATCAGGAAAAAGATCAGCGATTTCCCCTGGGGTACGTATTGCTTCACGGGAGTAAAAAAGGAAGAGATGGGCCACTCGAAGGTGGTGACCAGGCGCTTGGTCCACTGGGCCCCGGTGGCGACGCGCTCGCTGAAGTCGAAAGCGGCGGCGAAGGTGTCGAAGGCGACGACACATTGCGACCATTCGACAGCGGGCGCGAGGGCGAGCCGGATGCGCGAGATGATGCCGTTGGTGCCCCAGGCGTGCAGGATGTCGTGAACTGCTTCGCCCTCGTGAAGGACAATGCGGGGCTCCGGCTCCATGGTGACGATTTCGAGGGCGCGCACGGTGTTGAAGTCGCGCAGGCCTCCATGGGCCACCGAGCCGATACCGCCCGAGCCACCGCCCAGGAATCCGCCTACGGAGGCTTTGACGATGGTGGAGGGGTAGCAGCGCAGCTCCCAGCCGGTCTTGCGGGCTTCGTTCTCGAGCGCGCCGAGGCGAACGCCGGGCTGGCAGACGGCGACGCCGTCGGGCTGGATGGCTTCGATTCGGTCCATCAGGACGAGATCGAGAACGACTCCGCCCTGCAGGGGGACGGCTTGTCCGTAGTTGCCGGTTCCGGCGCCGCGCGCGGTAACCGGCAGACCTTGCGCATGGCAGTAGCGAAGGATGCTCTGAATTTCAGCCGCGCTCAGGGGCTGCACCACGAGATCACCGACTTTGCCGTCGAGTTGCTTGCGCAGCACGGGGGAGTACCAGTAGAAGTCGCGCGAAAGGCGCTCCACGACCTGCGGCTGGGTGAGCACGCGGGAGCTGGTCCCGAGGACAGAAGCGAGCGCGCTGGCGTGGACCTGGTTCATGGTTGCGTGCAGCTAAGGCCGCTCCGGAATTTTCTTGCTCGTGCTCCAACTGCGAAAAGCCTTCTGCATGTTGGGATGCGTGAAGAGCGTGTTGCAGAGTTCCCGCAGCACGGGGCCCTCGACTACGCAGCGGAAGTCGGATCGGCGCGCTACCTCCTTGGCCGGAACACGAATCTGCAAACAATGACGGTTGGCGTCGGCGATGGTGGCGCCAAAGACGACGCGGTCGAGCCTCGCCCATAGGGCGTTCGCCATGCACATCGGACAGGGCTCGCAGGTCGAGTACATGGTGTAGCCGTTCAATCGCGGGCTCTTGAGTTTCTTGCAGGCCAGCCGAACCGTGCGAACTTCGGCGTGGGAACTGGGATCGGATTCGCGCATGACGGCATTCGTGGCGCGCATGAGAAGTCTGCCACTTTTGCTGTGAACGATGAGCGCTCCGAAAGGCACGGGCCGCGCGGTCTCAAGGGTGCGCGCGGTGAAGCGGTAAAGCTCGCGCATGCGCTCCTCATCCAGCCGTGTCACACGACTGCGTGCGGCTGCCGGGCTCGCCATGGCGAACTTTAGCATGGGGGTCACAAGAGGGAACAATCGGAAAATCGGCATCATGCTATCACTAATTCTCGTGGGTGGGACCGCTATGGAAGCGGGCACGGCGCATGCTAGGCTGACTGCAAGACGCTCTTCCCCAGCTGGTCAACATGCGAGAACGACGATTTCCGGGCACGATTTTCCTGCTGGTTTTTGCGATCAGTGGGCTGCTTGGCTGCCGCCAATCGGGGAATCAGGGTGCGGGCCTAACCAAAATTACGCTGCAGGCGGATTGGTATCCGCAGCCGGAACATGGCGGTTTCTACAACGCGCTGGTCAAGGGGTACTACAAGGAGGAGGGACTCGACCTGAGCATTCAGCCCGGTGGGCCCTATGTCGCGGTTCCTCAGCAGGTCTCGGCGGGTGCGGCGCAGTTCGGCATGGGCGGGTCGGACCAGGTTCTGGAAGCGGTCGCCGATGGCCAGCCGCTGGTGGCGGTGGCGGCCACGCTGCAGCGCGACCCACAGGGCATCATGGTGCGGAAGGAATCGCCGATTCGGTCTTTCCCCGACCTGCAGGGGCACGCAATTGCGATCAAGCCCGGGTCGACGTGGTTTGAATACATTGTCAAGCGCTACCAGTTGAATGGCGTTCACGAGATTCCGGCGACGTTCAGCGTGGCCAATTTTGTGAAGGACCCGGAGTACATTCAGCAAGCCTTTGCGACTTCGGAGCCTTTCTTCGCGCGACAGGCAGGGATCGAGGCGCGAGTGTTGCTAACCAGCGACGCAGGATACAACCCGTACCGGGTGATGTTTACCACGCGCGATTTTCTGCAGCAGCATCCGGACGTGGTGGCGAAGTTTGTGCGCGCGTCCTTGCGGGGGTGGCGCGATTACCTGAGCGATCCGACGACGGCGAACGTGGCGATCGCGAGGCTGAATCCGGCGCTCAACCAGGAGTGGATGCATTTCAGCTGGCAGGCACTGCGAGACGGCGGCTTTGTCGCGGGGGATGCACCGGGTGGAACGCAGTTGGGGCAGATGGACGCGGCACGCTGGGCTACGATGTACCAGCAGCTCCAAGAATTGAAGGTGATCGAGAAATCGTTCGATCCGGCGACGGCGTATACGCTGCAATTTCTGAAGGGGAAGTAGGTGGGGGAGTTCGAGTCGTCGATTGCCACGCAAAACACAAGGTTCCCTTCGACTCCGCTCAGGGCAAGCTCTCGACTGCGTTCGGCTTTCGCCTCACTTGCTCGGGATGACAGATGTGGAAGCATCCTTCTTGAGAACCGAGACGCTTGCAGTTTTTCTGGACCTTTCAAAAATGTAAACTAAGCCCTGCTGTTGCGCGTCTCGGAGGGGCTCATGAAGTTGTCGGTGTTCGTCGGCACCAGTCTTGACGGGTTCATTGCACGCAAGAATGGCGCCTACGATTTTCTTCCAGTCGATGGCGGCGAGCCGCATGGGTACGACGAGTTCATCGCCAGCGTCGATACTATTCTGATCGGAAGCAACACATTCGAAGTGGTCTTGAAGTTGCCCAGCTGGCCTTACGGAGACAAGCGCGTCGTAGTTCTGAGCCATCGTCCGCTCGATTTGTCGGGAATCAAAGGGCGGGTTGAACAGATGAGCGGCGAGGGAGAACAGATCGTCCGCCAGCTCAAGGCGACCGGCGCTGAGCACGTCTATGTCGATGGCGGGATCACGGTCCAGGAATTCCTGCGCGCCGGGCTGATTCATCATGTCATCATCACGCGCGTGCCGGTGTTGATTGGAGAGGGCATCCCGCTATTCGGCCGTGTGGCACGGGACATCCAGTTACGTCACATCGGTACCCGGCAGTACAAAAGCGGGTTGGTGACCAGCGAATACGAAGTTCTTCGGTGAGGAAGGGCGACGGGTGATGGCGAAATCGGATGGCAGGGTTCGAGTCAGGAGCGAGACTCAGCCACGCCGCCGACGATGGCGGGCTGCGTAGGCCGCGACCTTAAGGCGATTTCCGCAAAGCTGCATACTGCACCAGCGCCGCGTTCCCTTCTTGCTGATGTCATAAAAGTGGAGGACGCATTGATCGCACTTTCGAACGCGTTCTCGATCCGCATTGGAGAAGAACGTGGCGGCGCTGTGGGCGAGGGGGGCAAACAGGTCTTCTGGCTGTCGCGGGGTGACATACAGTCGCGTTGACGCTCCTGTTCCACTCATCACCAGGCCGGTCCGCATGGGATGTTCCGCCATCAGTCGATTGAGTTCGTCTACCGTGGAGGAGTGAACGGTGCCGCCAGCTTCCCACGCAACAACCTCCATTCTCAGTCTGTCGCGCAGGTCGTGCATGGCTTTGACGGTTTGCCGGGCACGCGCCGACTTTCCCCAATGCTGTTGAAGGCGCGTGGCTTCCCCGGAACTGAGCAGATCGGCTGCCTGAAACCAGCGCAGGACTGCGCTGAAATCCGGGAGCAACTCCAGAGGCTCCCCATTTTGGACGGGACGCGTATTCAGGAAATCCAGCGCCAGTTGATTGCCCAGGAAGAGGAATCCATCCTTCCAGTCCGACTTCTGCTTACCCTCCGGCGTAATTTGATGCCTCCCGTGCCACAAGAATTGTAACACCGATAATGAATCTTTATATCGGTTAGCACATCTGATGCTGAGAAGAGGAGCCGCGATGCAAGGGCCGCTCATCGGCAGCCCGGCAACGGTCCCTTCGAAGGAGGTCTTTCATGATCAAGTATCTGCAAGCCAGCGTTGACGGCCGCAAGGTGTTTTATCGCGAAGCCGGGCCCAAGAGCGCTCCCGCAATTCTCTTGCTGCACGGATTCCCGACGTCTTCACACATGTTTCGCAACCTGATCCCCGCTCTCGCGGAACGCCATCATGTCGTCGCGCCGGACTTGCCGGGATTCGGCTTCTCCGAGGCGCCCGATCGCAAGCAGTTCAGCTACACCTTCAAGAATCTGGCGGAGACCATTGACAAGTTCACGCAGACGATCGGTCTCGCCCGTTATGCAATTTACGTTTTCGACTACGGCGCGCCGGTCGGATTGCGCCTCGCCCTGGCCCATCCCGAGCGTATCACTGCGATCATCTCGCAGAATGGGAACGCATACGAAGAGGGACTCAGCGACGGGTGGAATCCGATCCAGAAATACTGGAAGGAACCTACACCCGAAAATCGCGCAGCGCTGCGCGCCTTCCTGAAGCCGGAAGCGACCAAGTGGCAGTACTCGCATGGTGTGGCCGATGAGACGCTGCTGGCGCCGGAAGCCTACGAACTGGACTCAGCGTTGCTTGGGCGAGCCGGAAATGACGAAATTCAGCTCGACTTGTTTCTCGACTACGCGAGCAATGTCGCGCTTTATCCGAAGTTTCAGGAATATTTCCGCACCCACCGGCCTCCGCTGCTCGCGGTGTGGGGCAAGAACGATCCGTTTTTCCTGCCTCCCGGCGCGGAGGCGTTCAAGCGCGACAACCCTGAAGCTGAAGTTCATTTCTTCGACACGGGCCATTTCGCGCTTGAAACCCATGCCAACGATATCGCCAAGGCGATCCTGGACTTCCTCGCCCGGCAGCTGACGGTGACGGCGCCCCGCGATCAGTCTCAGGCAAAAGCTGGGGTGAGGTGAGCGCTTGCTTCGGGGGTTCTTCGAATTGAAGCTCTAACCACTGCGGGGCCGGCTGGTGCGGCCCCGCACCTTCGTCCAGCTTCAGCCGTTTCCAAAAAGAGTTTGGAGGATTGTCTATGCGAGCGATTGTCAGAGAACAGTTTGGCGGTCCAGAACAGCTGGTCATTCGGGAGGTTCCAGTTCCTGAGCCTCTGCCCGGGCAAGTTGTCATTGAAGTCAAGGCGTTCGGAATCAACCACGCGGAGACCTACATGCGAAAGGGAGAGTGGGGAGAGGTTGCAAAGGTGAGTGGCATCGAGTGTGTTGGCGTGGTTGCTGCTCGCGCAGACGGGGAGTTCGAGGTTGGGCAGAAGGTGGTTGCCTTGATGGGGGGAATGGGACGAACGATCAACGGCAGCTATGCGGAGTACACTCGCGTGCCAGCGTCGAATGTCGTGGCTGTCAGATCGGAGCTTCCGTGGGAGGAACTGGCAGCTATCCCGGAATCTTATGCGACGGCATGGACTTGTCTACACCGCAACCTGGCATTGCGCGACGGCCAGACGCTGGTCATACGGGGAGCGACCTCGGCCTTGGGACAAGCGGCGTTAAATCTCGCGGTAGAAGCGGGTGCAAAGGTGATTGCGACGACCCGCAACGCGGAGCGTATCTCGAAGCTCAAAGCGATGGGAGCGGAATGCGTCGAGCTGGAGGGTCCCGAACTCTCGCGTCGCATCCGCAGACAGATGCCAGAGGGCTGCGATGCCGTGCTCGAACTCGTGGGGAACAGCACACTGCTGGATTCGACGGCGATGGTTCGGCGCGGCGGGCATGTATGCCTGGGTGGATTCCTGGGTGGCCTGGCCCCAATCTCGTTGTTTAACCCGCTGCTGCAGATGCCCAGCGGAGTGCAATTCAGCTTTTTCGGCAGTTTCATGTTCGGCACGGCGGAATTTCCGCTTTCCGACGTTCCCATGCAGGTCATCATCGAGGGCGCGGAGAATGGCCGCTACAAGGCCAAGCCAACCCGCATATTTCGCTTCGAAGAGGTACAGGAAGCCCATGGCGTGATGGAGGCGAATCAAGCGAACGGCAAACTGGTGGTTCGGATCTGAACAAAGTGAGAGCTGCTCCATCGAAATGGTTCTGAGGCGACCTGGCATCGACAATTACCTTTACTCCTCACCGATGTCCTCGTTCCACACCTGGGGATTTTTCGCGATGTAGTCGGCCAGCAAGGAGGCGCATTCCTCGGAGTCGAGATCGATTACGCTGATGCCGAGCGAGCGCAGCCAGTCGACGCCACCTTGAAAGTTGCGGCTTTCGCCGACTACGAGCGTGCGGAAACCGAACTGGCGGACCAGTCCGCTGCAGTACCAGCAGGGAGCCAGGGTGGTCACCATAATAAGGTCGCGGTAGCTGCGCTGGCGGCCGGCGTTGCGGAAGGCGTCGGTCTCGCCGTGCAAGGAGGGGTCGCCGTTCTGGACACGGCGGTTGTGTCCGGCTCCGACAAGGCGGCCGGAGGAATCGAAGATGGCCGCGCCGATAGGGATGCCGCCTTCAGCGAGGCCCTTGCGGGCCTCGGCCAGCGCGACCGCGAGCATTTCCGCATAGCTCATTTGAAGCTGTTTCCCTCGAATACGGGCGTTGCGGGTCAGGCGATCTTAGCCTGTCACTTGTGGTTGCGACAAATCGGGCTTGTTGGACGTTGTCGCCGTCCCCGCAGATGAGGTTGCGGGAGGGCGCTTGACGGAGAAAGCCAACCTCAGGCGCTAACGCGCAACGCCTTTCGGGCATTAACGGCACGACTTGATGTCGTGCCCTTCCCCGAGGTGCCATCGGCGATGAACGGCGGATTCCCCCTGTCTCGCTGCGCTCGTGCGTCGGAATGACAAGGACAACCTTGCACGGATTCACCTTCCGGGCAAGGGGCAGCTCTGCCTGACTCGTAGCCTGCCCCCACCATAACCACGGCGCTACTCGTGCCTTTTCGAAGGTAGTGAGCCGCTGTCGCCTGCGGGACATGTCCGCGCGTAATCTACGTCGGCCCGCATACGGTCCGTAAACTGGTCGAAGCAAGGGATCTAGCAGCCCTCCCCGCAAAATCTGCAGGATTGGCGACAGCACCGCGCCGCCGGTCGTCCGCCAGTCTTGCGAGAATCTCAGTCTGCAGCGGAGTTGCATGCACGCCGGGCGAGCCAGGAAGTTCGTACTGATCCTCAGTGTGGCGCTCGCCGCCGTCGCCCCTCCCGCTCCCTGCGCTTCCGCTCCACTCTCCATTCCCGATCGTGCGCGCTATGTCTTCCAGAGTGTAGGCGAGGACAGCGGCCTGGGGACGGTGACGCCGGCCTGCCTCTTCCAGGACCGCGACGGGTTCATCTGGATTGGCACAGTGAGCGGCCTGCTCCGCTATGACGGTACTCACTTAGTGAAGTACGGCCCCGGACAGGGGCTGCCGACCACGGCGATTCTGCAAGTCGCGCAGTCGAGCGACGGGCACATCTGGGTGGCGACCCGCCATGGACTCGCAGTGGGCGGCGATGGTTCTTTTCGGATGCTTCCCCTCCCCGACCGGGTTCCGCACCTGATAAGCCGGCAGCCGATGGCGCTGCAGACGAACGGACGAATCTTTGCAGCCACCAGCCGTGGATTGTGGATCGTGGAGGGACTCGGCGGCTCGCACGCGGAGCTCTGGTCGAAAGAGCACGGTCTGCCGACCGACCGGGTCGATGCGGTTTACGCAGCGACGGACGGGAAGGTCTGGTTCGCGAGCGGAAGCGGGCTGGGTTGGGTGGATCCGACGATGCACCTGCACACGCTGCCGGTCTGGAACGCTTTTGCCAGCGAAACGATCCTAGCGCTGGCGCAGGACGGTAAAGGCCGGACTTGGATGCGGACGGCACGGCAACTTCTGCGACTGGATGCCGGGAGCAACCGGGTAGTCCAGGAGCCGGTGATTCTGCCACCGGCAAACGACATTGGCGCGTTTGCGATCGACCGGCAAGGGCGGCTGATGGTCCCAACGGTCGCAGGACTGTATCTGCGCAACGAGAACCGCTGGGACGTCATTGACCGGCGCCGGGGCCTGCCCACCAACGCGGTAATCTCGGCGATGGAGGACCGCGAAGGCTCCTACTGGCTAGGGCTGGGCGGGAACGGACTGCAGCGCTGGCAAGGCGAGCGGACCTGGTCGGGCTGGACGGACGCGGAAGGCTTGCCGGATAACGTGGTCTGGGCTGAGCTACGCGATGCCCAGCGCCGCTTGTGGATTGGCACGAACACCGGCGTGGCGATGTGGGACGAAGGCCTGCACGACTACCGGGTCTGGAAGCCCAAGGATGGGCTCAACGGATCCGCGGCGCGCCAGCTCGCGTTAGCGGCCGACGGTTCGGTGTGGGTGTTGTGCCATCCCGGGGGGCTGACGCGTTTCGATGCTGCGACGTTGAAGCCAGAGAAGATTGCTGCGCCCATGCCGGATCCGATCGCTCTGGGCCGCGGGCCGGACGGCCGGATCTGGGTCTCCGCCGCGCATTCCCTTAAGGCGCTACGCAGCGGGCAGCGTCCCTTAGTCTTTGACGACGTCGGAGCGCCCGCGGACATTCTGGCGGCGATCAAGTATTTCGCGCCGGCAGTGGGCAACATCCTGTGGGCTAGTGGAACGGGCGGGCTGGCGCGGTACGACGGCAAGACCTGGTCGCACTTCACGCGGGACGATGGCCTGCTGTCGAACGCGCTGGTGGAGGTAGTTTCCAACCGTCCGGACGAGGCGTGGGTACGCTACGCCGATGCGCCCGGGGTGACGCGATTCCGCGTGCACCATGGGACCACGGACGTGGCGCACTTCGCTGCTGCGCAGGGATTAGCCTCGGACGAGGTCTTCATGCTCGGCCTGGACCACGCCGGGAATGCGTGGGCGGGTGGCGACAAGGGCGTCGCCGAGATCACACCGGCCGGAAGCATTCGACGCTACCAGCGTTCGGACGGGTTGCTCTGGGACGATCTGAGCGAGGGTGGATTCTGGGGGGAAATCGACGGGACGATCTTGTTTGGCACCAGCGGCGGGCTGGCACGTTTCGATCCGCGGGCGGAAGCATCGTTGCCGCCGTCGGCTCCCCGGGTGGTAATCACCTCGGCACAGCTCGGCGGACACGAACTGCTGACCGACGCGCGGCCGCGGGCGGGCCACGATGACAACACGCTGTATGCCGAGTTTGGCGTGCTGTCGTACCGGGAATCGGCGGGTCTGCGATGCGCCTACCGGCTGGACGGGTTGGAGAGCAAGGCGACGGAAACGGGAGTTCGAGAAGTTCGCTATCCCGCGCTCTCACCCGGGAACTACGATTTGGAAATTTCCTGCCGGTCAGCGTCCGGCGTCGCGGGCGAGCCTGCCCATTTTGCGTTTCAGGTGCTCCCCGCCTGGTGGCAGCAGTCGTGGGCGCGCGGGCTGGCCGGTGCGCTCGGCTTGTCTTTGTTATATGCGCTTTTTCAGTTGCGCACCTACTCTTTGAAGAAGGAACGCCGACGTCTGGAACTGGCCGTTGCCCGGCAAGGGCAGCAACTGCAGCACGCGAACCAGGAACTGCGCGAGGCGTCGCTCACCGACCCACTTACCGGCGCGCGCAACCGGCGGTTCTTCCAGATGACGATCGAGGCCGACATCAACCAGGTGCTGCGTTCCTACGGGACGGGCGCGGGCAGCACGGACACGCGCAATCGCGACCTGGTTTTCTACTTGATCGATGCCGACCACTTCAAAGAAGTCAACGACCTCTACGGGCATCTGGCTGGGGACGAAATACTCGGGGAGATGACTCGACGGATTCAGGCGGCGGCGCGCATGTCGGACGTGCTGGTGCGCTGGGGCGGCGAGGAATTCATGGTGGTGTCGCGCGCGAGCAGCCGCACGGAAGCCACTGCGCTGGCGTCGCGGATTCTTCACGCCATCGGGGACAAACCGTTTCGGATACGCGAGTCCTCCCAGCCGATTCGAAGGACTTGTTCGATCGGGTGGGCCGCGTTTCCCTGGTTCCCGGCCGTTCCGGGGGCGGTGAGCTATGAAACGGTTGTGGTGCTCGCCGACCAGGCGTTGTACAAGGCGAAGCAGGCCGGAAGGAACCGCGCGATTGGAGTTCTCCCGGTTGACGGACAAGGATTACCGAAGGATGGCGACACTCCACTGACGGCTGAAGAACTGCAGACCTTCCTGATCACCACTGCTGGGCCGAAAGAAGCCAAGTTCGCGGCGTCGGGTCACGGCAGCTGATCGAAAGTCTCTACGCCGACTTGCCCATCAACTCTCTGCCCGCAGAAATCGCCTGAGCGCGCTTAGCCGCTATCTCGAAGATGCGATGCCGGATGTGACCATTCTCGCTCAGGTGCGACATGGCGGAATCCCCGGGTATGTCGGTTACCCAACGGTCCACCGGGTTACGTTTGGAGAAATCAGGGTCAAGCCGTGCGCAGAACTGACAGTCGCGGCCGGTGCGAACGTCAGAGTGGTGCAGATGACGATGATAGGAGTCCATTGAGGAACCTCGATGGTCTGGGCGGAACGACGAGTTAAGTATACCCAGTCGCGCCCCACCCGCCAACTGGCAGGAAGGGCATTGAGCGCTGACCGTCGCGACGAAAAAGCTGTGGAAAACAGCGCCTGCGTGTGGAAAACAGCGGTTTGCCTACTTTCCGGAAGCCAGGAAGCGCAGCCGTTCGGCGGCCGTTTCCGCCGTGATGTCGCGCTGCGGAGTTCCCAGCATCTCGAATCCCACCATAAACTTCCGAACTTTCGCCGAGCGCAGCAGCGGCGGGTAAAAGTGAGCGTGAAAGTGCCACTCGGGGTGTGCCACTTTGTCGGTGGGAGCCTGGTGAAATCCCATGGAGTAGGGAAAGGGCACCTCGAAGACTCGGTCGTAGGTGGAAGTCGCCTGCTTGAGGATGTCTGCGAGTTGCGCCTGTTCCTGGCTGGTGAGCTCCAGCAGCGTCGGCAAGTGGCGGCGGCAGCAGATGAGGATTTCAAACGGCCACACCGCCCAGAAGGGTACTAGCGCAACGAATCCTTCGTTCTTACAGACGATGCGGGTTCCTTCCTCTAGTTCCAACTTCGCATAATCGCACAGCAGGCAACCCGCGTGGTCGCGGACGTAGTCCTTCTGCGCGGCCAATTCTTTACTGGGGGCTTCGGGGAGGGAACTGGTGGCCCAGATCTGGCAATGCGGGTGAGGATTACTGGCACCCATCATGGCGCCGCGGTTTTCGAAGATCTGCACATGGCCGATTTCGGGGCGCGAGCCGAGTTCCTGAAATTGCGAGGTCCAAGTGCGGACCACCGCTTCGATCTCTCCAGTCGGCATGGTGGACAGGGTGAGGTCGTGCCGGGGCGAGAAGCAGATCACGCGGCAGACCCCGGGCTCGCCCTCGGCGACCACCAAGCCCTTGCCACCGAGGTCCCATCGCTGTTTCGGGGTGCCGCTCTTGAGCGCGGCAAAATCGTTATCAAAAACGAAGGTGCCGCCGTAGGATGGGTTGCGCAGGCCTCCGGCGCGGTCGTTTCCCGGGCACAGGTAGCAGGTGGGATCGTATTGGGGCTGCCGCTCGGGAGGGAGTTTCTCGACCTCGCCTTGCCAGGGACGCAGGGCGCGATGCGGGGACACGAGAATCCACTCTCGCGTGAGCGGATTCAGCCTGCGATGCGGATCCTGGGTGAGATTTAAGCCAGGGGTGTTGGACATAGCGCCGACTCGATTTATAGTCGCGGGTCATTGTAATGTAAACGCTTGCTGGCGCCAGTCCAGGGGCGGAAAGCCCCGGGAAAAAACCAATGAACCTAGAGCCCCACATCTCCTCGGCCGAACTGGCGCAGGACTTCAAAGCCAGGTTTGGAGTCCAGCCCAAGATTTTCAGCGCGCCCGGCCGGGTGAACCTGATCGGGGAGCACACCGACTACAACGATGGCTTTGTTTTCCCGAGTGCTATTGAATTCAAGTCGCGGGTGGCCATTGCGCCGCGTACGGACGGCAAACTTGTCCTGCAGTCCCAGGAATTTTCTGAGCAATTTGAATTCGATCTCGGCCGCCTTCCCGGCACAAAGGTTGGGGCGTGGTGCGACTACGTTCTCGGGGTGCTGGTTACGCTGCGCGAAGTTGGGGTTACGACTTCGGGGGCGGATGTTTTGGTGCGGGGAGAAGTGCCGATCGGGTCGGGGCTGAGTTCGTCGGCGGCGCTTGAAGTCGCGAGCGCGCTGGCCTTCATGAGCCTGAATGGGGCGAGCCTACCCATGCCGCAAGTGGCCAAACTCTGCCAGCGCGCCGAGAACACGTTCGTGGGGGCGCACGTTGGAATTATGGACCAGTTCATCTCCTGCCTCGGACGGGCGGGCCAGGCGCTGTTGCTCGACTGCCGCTCGCTGAACTACAGGCTGGTTCCCATCCCCGATAGCGTGCGTTTGGTGATCTGCAACACCATGGTCAAGCATGAGAATGCCGGCGGGGAGTACAACAAGCGCCGCGCGGAATGCGAAGAGGGCGTCAAGATCCTGACGAAGTGGTATCCGGGAATTCGCGCGCTGAGGGATGTTACGAGCCAGCAGGTGCAGGAGCACGCGCGCGACCTGCCGGAGGTCATCTACAAGCGCTGTAGCCACGTGGTCAGCGAGAATGAGCGGGTCATGGAAAGCGAGATGGCGCTCAAGTCGGGAGACTTGCGACGGTTTGGCGAGTTGATGAGGGCGTCGCATCGCAGCCTGCGCGATCTCTATGAAGTGAGTTGCTCTGAACTGGACACGATGGTGGAGGCGGGGGAGGGCCTGCCGGGTTGTTGGGGCGGGCGCATGACGGGAGGCGGGTTTGGAGGATGCACGGTGAACCTGGTGAATGCATCGGATGCCGAGGCATTTGCGAAGCGCGTTGCGGAGCGATATCGAGAGAAAGTGGGCGTGCAGCCGGATGTGTTTGTTTGCTCGCCGGCGGATGGGGCGGGGGTTGAGGGGGAGGCTTGAGGTCCGGGGTTGACTCTAGAGCGAGACAGTGAAACGCAAGGTCCCTCGACCGCGTTCGGCTTTCGCCTCACTGCGCTCGGGATGACAGACTCAAGTAGATAACTGCTTAATCCCTGATCACAGCTGCATCAGGTTGGGCTGCAGTTTCGTGTAGCCGCGTTCTTGCGCCCATAGGTCGAGGGGGACGGCGGCGATCTCGTCGACTACTGGTTCCGCAATACCGGTCTTGGTCAGGTCTACGGTCTTGAGGTAGCGCTTGCAGGTGTCGCAACACTCCACGCGGACGTGGGGCAGTTCGTCGGCGGTGTAAACCGGTAGCTTGCGGTGATCTTCCTCGCCGCAGCCGGCGCAGACAATCCGGCGAAACTCCCATTCGGCGGCGCAGAACGAGCAAACCAGCGAACGCTGTCCCCCTTCTCCCAGCGGGCGCAGAACGCCCAACCCCGGCTGACGGCCGCAGAACGGGCAGATGGATTGCGTGTAACCGTCCCAGTACAGATCTGACCGCGAGCGGACGAATTCGGCATAGGGCTGCAAGAAGGCGCGCGCGAAAAACTGATCAGGGCCGGTCGGGGTTTCCGCAGCATTTATTCCGTCCCAGAATTCGTTCAGTAGTTGGGCGTGCGAGTCGGCGGAGCCGGTTTCAAGTTGGCGGGCAACCTGGGCCAGAGTTGCGGGCCCGCTCTTCTCGACCACCGAGAGGAACGGCCGGAAACGCGCAAGCAGTAACCCCAGTTCTGGGGGACCGGCCAGCTGTGCCTTGCTTCCGCCTGGTTGACGTGTGGATTCCTCGAGTCGGTTGTGCAGGTCCTTTTGGAAGCGAGCGATCTCAGCATAGAAATGCAGGATCTCGGCGGCGAAGGGGTATTTCCTGGATAGTTCTTGCGCGCGGTCGACACGGCGCTGCCACTGGTTACGCGACATGGTTTGATTATCGATGGGCATCAGCCGGGGTGCAATGTCGGATCGGGACGCATTTGACGGAGTCAACGGCGCGGAGTTATATTCCTTGCGATTTGGGGTCAAGCCCGGCCGTCTCTTGGCGGTCGAAACCTTCAACCTCCGTTCCCATGTCACTGCGGAGGCGGTTAGTATGGAGCTCTCGCGCCGTACCTTCCTCAAGAGCAGTCTAGTGGGGGGCGTGGGTTTATCCGCCCTGGGATTCGATCTCACTCCCGTATACGCCCAAACGCAAAGCCTGAAAATTTCGCGCGCGACTGAGACTCGAAGCACGTGCCCGTATTGCTCAGTCAGTTGTGGCGTGATCATTTACACGCTGGGCGACAAGGCGAAGAATGCGATCCCACAGGTGGTGCATGTCGAGGGCGATCCTGATCATCCCATCAATCGGGGCACGCTGTGCCCGAAGGGTTCGTCGCTCGAGCAGGACATCCTCAATGACCGCCGTCTGCTAAAGCCGCAGGTGCGGCGTCCGGGGGCGACGGAGTGGCAAGACATATCATGGGAGGACGCCTACAACGAAATCGCACAGAAGGTGAAGAAGACGCGCGACGACACCTTCCTAGAGAAAGACGCGGCGGGCCACACCGTGAACCGGTGCGAGGGCATGGCGTTCACGGGCGGCTGCACCGACACCAACGAGTTCAACTATCTGGTCGTCAAGACCATGCGCAGCCTGGGGGTCTGCTACCTGGAAAACCAGGCCCGGGTTTGACACGGCCCCACGGTCTCCAGTTTGGGGCCAACATTCGGACGCGGGGCAATGACGAACGGCTGGATCGACATCAAGAACACCGACATGATGTTGATCATGGGTGGCAATCCAGCCGAAAACCATCCGTGCGGTTTCAAGTGGGCGATTGAAGCCAAGATCCATCGCAACGCTAAGACCATCGTGGTTGACCCGCGGCTAACGCGGACCGCCGCCAACGCGGACATGTATCTGCAGATTCGCGCCGGCGCGGACATTGCCTTCCTCGGCGGGCTGATTCGCTACGCACTCGAGAACAACCGAATCGCCAAGGATTACCTCGTCAACTACACCAACGCTGCGTTCATCATCAAGGACGGTTTCAAGCTTCCCGACGACGGGTTGTATTCGGGTTTCGATCCGGCGAAGCAGACCTACGACAAGGCTACGTGGAACTACGAAGAGGGCGGCGACCTGGCGGGCAAGGCGACCGCCGCGCCGCATACAGAGCACAAGGCCCCGCCTGCACAGCCCGGGGTTCCTCCTCCACCACCGGCACTGCCGCCGAAGGTCGCCTACGACCTGACGCTGCAGCATCCGCGTTGTGTGTTCCAGCTTCTGAAGAAGCAGTACGAGCGGTATACGCCGGAGATGGTCGAGCGCATCACTGGCATTCCCCAGGAGCAGTTCCTTAAAGCTGCCGACCTGTTCACGTCCGTCCGCAAAGACGGCGACATGAAGAAAGTCGCGACCATCATCTACGCGGTGGGTTGGACCCAGCACAGCTTCGGGACCCAGATCATCCGCACCGCCGCCATGATGCAATTGCTGATGGGGAACGTGGGGCGCGCGGGAGGCGGCGTGAACGCGCTGCGCGGGCACTCGAACATCCAGGGCGCGACCGACATGGCGGGGATTTTCGACATCCTTCCCGGCTACCTGAAGATGCCGAGCCCCACGGACGCCGACCTGGCTGCCTATCTGAAGCGAATCACGCCGACCTCGGCCAAGCCCGACCCATGGGACTCGTTCAACTACTGGTCGAATACGCCGAAGTTCGCAGTTTCGTTCCTGAAGGCAATGTACGGTCCGGCGGCGACGAAGGAAAACGACTTCGCCTTCCACTACCTGCCGAAGATCGATCGGAACTATTCCTGGGTGAACATCTGGAACGACATGTACGAAGGCAAGGTCAAGGGCATCTTTGCCTTCGGCATGAACGGCGTGATGATCGGGCCCGACTCGCAGAAGAATATCGACGCGCTGAAGAAGGCCGATTGGCTGGTGGTGTGCGAAATCTATCCGGACGAGACCAGCGAATTCTGGCGCGCGCCGGGGATCACGGCCGAAGACCAGAAGAAGATCAACACGACAGTCTATCGTCTGCCTGGCGCCGGTTTCGCCGAGAAGGATGGGACGTTCGTGAACTCGGCGCGCTGGCTGCAGTGGAAGAACGTCGCCGTGCCGCCGCCGGGGCTGGCCAAGCTTGACCAGGAAATCCTGGCCACGATCTTCCTGAAGGTTCGCGATTTGTACAAGAAAGAAGGCGGGAAGTTCGCTGACCCCGTTCTCAACGCGACATTCGCATATTCGGACCCGTACAACCCGTCGCTTTCGGAAGTTGCGAAGGAGATCAACGGGAAGGCGCTGGCTGACCTGACCGATCCGAAGACGAACGTCACCATCAAGGCGGGGCAGCAGCTGCCGGGCTTTGCGTGGCTGAAGGACGACGGTACTACGCTTTCGGGGAACTGGCTGTATTGCGGATCGTGGACCGAAGCCGGGGCGATGATCCAGCGCCGTGGGACGGAAGATCCCTCGGGGCTGGGGATCTATCCCAATTGGGCGTGGTCGTGGCCGGCGAATCGCCGCGTGCTGTACAACCGCGCCTCGTGCGACCTGGAAGGCAAGCCCTGGGATCCGCAGCGGCGGCAGGTCTGGTGGGATGAAGGCAAGCAATCGTGGGTGGGGAACGATGTTCCGGATTTCAAGGCCGACTCGGCTCCGAAGGATCACATGGGGCCGTTCATCATGAATCCGGAAGGCATCGGGCGGTTGTTCGTGCCGCTGGGAGCGATGAGCGATGGCCCGTTCCCGGAGTATTACGAGCCGATCGAGAGCCCGATCCTGAATCCGCTGCATCCGAACCAGTCCAACAATCCGGTCGTCAAGCGTTACAAGACCGACATGGACAAGTACGCCGCACCGGGGCAGCAGGAATACAACGTCGTCTGTACCACGTACCGCCTCACCGAGCACTACCACTACTGGACCAAGAACAACCCGATGAACGTGCAGCTGGTGCCGGAGCCGTTCGTGGAAATTCCCGCGGAACTGGCCGACCGGATGGGCATCCGCGGCGGCGAGAAAGTAAAGGTCAGCAGCATTCGCAGCCACTACATCGCGAAAGCCATGGTGACCCGGCGCATCCGGCCGATGAAGATCGATGGCAAGGAGACTTTCCAGATCGGCATCCCGATTCACTGGGGCTTCCGGGGAATCGCTGAAGACGAGGGCAAAACCGCCAAGACCCTGACCAATCAACTGACGCCGACGGTGATCGATCCCAACGCGTTTACGCCAGAGTTCAAGGGCTTTCTGGTGAAGATCGAGAAGGCATAAGGGCAGACTATGAGCGATCGACGAGCGCTACAGATCAAACAGATGTCGGCCCATCCTGGACCAATTCCGGGCGGCGAGCCCGGGCATGAAGTGCAGCGCGAGTTCGAGGTCTGCAAGCTGGTGGACACCACCACCTGCATCGGCTGCAAGGCCTGCGAGGTGGCGTGCGTCGAGTGGAACGACATGCCGTTCGGTCCGACTACCTTCGACAACACTTACCAGACCATGCCCGAAACCCGCTGGAACTACTGGAACCTGATCAAGTTCAACGAACACGTCCGGCAGGACGGCACGGTGCAATGGCTGATGCGGAAGGACCAGTGCATGCACTGCGCCGATCCGGGCTGCCTGCGCGCCTGTCCGGCCGACGGGGCCATCGTGCAGTATGCGAACGGCATCGTGGACTTCCAGCAGGAGAATTGCATTGGCTGCGAGTTCTGCGCTTCGGGTTGTCCATTCGACATTCCGAAGTTCAACCCGACGACGAAGAAGGTCTACAAGTGCTCGCTTTGTTCCGACCGCGTAGGGCAGGGGCTGGAACCGGCTTGCATCAAGGCGTGCCCGACGGGCTGCCTGAAGTTTGGGTCGAAAGACGATATGAAGTTCATCGCGAACGAGCGCGCCAATCAACTGCGCGACAAGTTCGGATTCGAGCACGCCGGGGTTTACGATCCTTCGTCCATCGGCGGAACGCACGTGATCTACGTGCTGCACGATGCCACGCAGCCTGAACTGTACGGTGGTTTGCCGAGTAACCCGCAGATTCCCTGGAGCTACACCATCTGGAAGTGGCTGGCCAAGCCGGTTCTGGGCACGTTTGCGCTGTTTGGATTGCTGGGAGTTTTCCTGCACTACGTGATAGTGGGGCCGCGCCGGCCGCAGCCCGAGCCGTTGCCGAAGGAGGATGCCAGTGGCAACCGCGGTTGAGAGCTTCGACGACAAAGCCCGCCGGGCATTCGACAAGATCGGCAAGAACGACGTCTACGCCGGCGAGTTGCTGCGCCATCCGGTTTACACGCGCTTTCTGCACTGGATGGTGGCGCTGTTCTTCTTCCTCGCGTTGTTCTCCGGTTTCGGCATAATCTGCCCTGGCTGTTTCGCTGGTTCACGCCGATTTTCGGCGGCGGCGCGTTGAGCCGGTCGATGCATCCGTGGTTTGGGCTCGGCTTTGTCGTGTTCTTCGGGCTGCAGGTGTTGAACTGGGTCAATCCCATGCGCTGGACGCAGGCCGATACCAAGTGGATGCGCAACATCCGCAAAGTCATCAGCGGCGAGGAAAAGCTGGATCCGCCCGAGACGGGATTCTTCAACGCCGGCCAGAAAGTCCAGTTCTGGGAGATTCTCGGCGGGTCCCTAGTGTTCCTGATCACTGGAATCATCCTGTGGGTGGGGGCAGGCACCTTCGGGCGCTGGACGGTCGCGGTGAGCTACGTGCTGCACGACATTTCCGCGCTCATCATGCTGGGCGGAATTTTCATCCACATCTACCTGAGCACGATTGGCGAGCCGGGCACCTTCGAGGCCATGACCCGGGGAGCGGTGAGTGAAGCGTGGGCGTGGACCTTCCATCCCTCGTGGTACAAAGACGTTACCGGGCGCGATCCGCGCCAGGCGCACGACGAAGCACGTCGGCGTATGAACGCTGGTGAAAAGCGTCTCTGAACTTCCCGGATGAGTCGTGGGACTGCCGGTCCGCAATTTCGACTGCTACGCCGTTCTCCGGAACTCGGCGGGGCGGCCGGTCAGGCGCTCAATGCGCTTGGCGATCGGCGGATGAGTCGAGAACAGGTTGCCCACGTTCACTCCCAACAGCGGCTGAATGATGAACAGGTGTGCAGTCGACGGGCTTGCCGCCATCGGCACTCGCCGGGAATAGGCGTCGAGCTTGGCCAGGGCGCTCGCCAGCGCATACGGATTGCCCGTCAGATGCGCTCCGGATTCGTCCGCCTGGTACTCGCGTGACCGCGATACCGCCAATTGGATCAACATAGCCGCGATCGGTGCCAGGATCATCATGAAGAGCGCGCCCAGGCCGCCGCCTCGGCGGTCGTCGCGCTCGCCGCCGAAGAACATCGCGAAGCGCGCCAGGTAGGTGATAGCTCCGGCCAGCGTGGCCGCGATCGAACTGATCAGAATGTCACGGTTGTTCACATGGCCCAGCTCATGCGCCAGCACGCCTTCGAGTTCCTCGTCGTTGAGAAGATTGAGAATGCCTTGGGTGACGGCGACCGACGCGTGCCGTGGATTCCGCCCGGTGGCGAAAGCGTTGGGCGACTCGGTCGGAATCACATAGATCTTCGGCATAGGAAGGCCGGCCTTCTGGGTCAGCCGCTCGACCACCTGGAACACGCGCGGCAGTTGTTCGCGCGTCACCGGCTGGGCGCGGTAGGTCGCCAGCGCGATCTTGTCGGAGAAAAAGTAGGAGCCGAAGTTCATCACGCCGGCAAGAATCAGGCCCAGCAGCAATCCGCGCTCTCCACCGAAGTAGCCGCCGATGATCATCAGCAGCAGGGTTAGCGAGGTCAGCAAAAAGGTGGTTTTCAACGTGTTTCCCATAAGGTGAAACCTCTATCCGGCACTTCCTTTGATGTTCCAGAATTACGGGAGATGCTCGGACCGACTGGTTGGCTTAGCGATGAAATAAGGCAATTAAAATCAAGCAGATAGAGAGATGACTGGCCGCATAGGTGAGAAAGAGCGCAAAGCTCTTAACCGCAGAGATCGCAAAAGGTTCGCGAAGGACGCAGAGACTGAAAACCCAGCTGACTTGCTAACTCTGCGCCTGAGGAGTTGGAGTCCCTTTGCGATCAGTTCTTTTGCGCGTCGCGTTTGAGGGCGTGGGCCAGAGTGCCGTCGAGCGCTGCTTTGGCTTTTTCGTACTCCTGCTGAGCGATCTTTCCCTGCTTGTGCTCGACTTCCAACTGGAAGAGTTCTTCTTTCAAAGCTTCGAGCAGCATGGAGGCGCGAGGGGCTGCCGCCGCGGGTGCCGTGACGGCCGCCGCCGCTGGAGCAGCCGGCGCAACTTTCGGGGCGGGAGCGGGCGTCGCCGGTCGGGACACTCTCGGCGTGATGGGCTGTTGCGGCGGTTCGGGGACTTCGTAGTCCGTGACCACTCCGCCGCTGGCAGCTGCGGCGTGTTGGCGTTTGGTCATGTAAAACGCGCCTCCGGCCAGCGCTAGAACGAATCCGCCGATGATCGGCCAGCGCCATTGTTGCAGAGGATCGGGTGCATCAATCGGCGGACCGAGGCCGCCACCGGGGCCCGACCGCGCTTCGGGAGCCTGTCCCATTGAGGAGCTGCCACCTCCGCCGCCACCACCTTGGGTAGGTCCGCCGCCAGCAGAGGCGGCCAACATGCCCTCTCCGGAAAGCTTGAAGCTCAGCGGCTGGCCAACCTGCGTCATGGTGGCTACCTGAACGTTTGCGTCCGGCTGCTGCGGATCGTTCATCGACTGGAACTGAGCGCCGCCCTCGGCGGAGAATTGCATCGTCTTGGGCAGCATGATGACGAAGTGCTGCATCCCGTAGAGCGACTTGGGGTCGATGGTGATGGAACCGGGATACGACAACTGGTAGGCAACCTCAAAGCGAGTTTCGCCGGGGCGCAGCGGAAAGATGAAGGCGTACCGATTCTTCTCCGATTGCGGTACCGGAGCCTGGTTGAGCGGGTTCCCGCCCGCAGTGGTCGCCGTCGACTGAACGATCTTGGCCCCAGCGGGCAAGTAGAACTCGAAATTCTTGTCGTTCATTTGCGTCTTGGGCGGGTTCGAGGTGTTGCTCACCGCAAACAGCCGCATGACTTCGAGCTGGCCTTGCTCCACCTGGAAGCGCATGACGTCGGCGGTCAACGAGACACCATCCACTTTCTTGGCAACGTCGTTGACTTCGACCTCTACCGAAGTGGTTCCGGGAGGGGCCATGCGGTGGTAGGTCACGCCCTGGTGAATCGCGCGGATGAGGTGCGGGCCCTGATCGTCGTATTTGAAACTGAAGTTGCCCTTGGAGTCGGCCTGGGTGCGCGCCGCCTCTTCCATGCCGTTGCCAAGCTTGATGAAAACGACTTCGTCGCCCGCGGCGGGCTTGCCGGTGGTCGCGTTCTTGACGGTGCCGGTAATGGTCTCGGCGGCCGCATAATCGCCCAGGGTGAGGGTCAAGATCAATGCTGCAAACTTGGGGGAGAGTCTCAAACCCTCGCTCCTTTCCGGTCGCGTGGGGCAGGAGCCGCGGCGGCCGCCTGTTCGAGGCGCGAGATTTCCGCGAGGATAGCGGCGGCTTCCTCTTCCAGCGAGGCCTTCATTTCCTGATAGTCGGAGTCAGGAAACTTGCCCGCCTTGAATTCGAAATTGAGGTCGCGCAGGTTGTCGTAGACCGCTTCCTTACGCTCGCGCAGGTAGATGAGGCGCGTTTTTACCGGGCCGGTGTAGATCTGGCCGGGGATATAGAAGACGTAGACGAGCGCCCCCACGGTAAACAAGGCGCAGATGAGGAAAACTTCAAGCGTCACAGGTCCGTCTCCTTGTCCGCTTGTTCGCGGAAGCGTTCAAGTTCCGGTCCTTTAACAGGCCGGATGCCGTCGGCGAGGGCAGGGGCAGGGCGCATCCGCCAGCTGCGGACGACCCACACCAACGTTCCCATGCCAGCCAGCAAGGCCGCAAAGGGCATGATCCAGGCGACGCGGCCGAAACCGGTGGTGCTTGGGGCGGCGACCACGGTAGTCCCGTATTTCTGAATGAACGACTGCAGCGTCAAATCGTCGTTGTCGCCGCGGTCGAGTGCCGCGGACAGTTCGTTGCGCATGCGATCAGAGTACTGGCAGCCGACGTGGTTGCACTCCAGCAGGATCTGGTTACAGCCGCAAACGCACATCAGGTGATGGCCCAGGTCTTTGAAGCGAGCGTCGTCATCGCCGACGCCCAGGAGGGTGAAGACGGTAAATACGAGCAAGCCGAGTTGAGCAAGGCGCTTGAGTTCCGGTCTGGTGAGAAGCCGCATCAGTCACCCGCTCCTACCGCTGGGGCAGTTTGTATCCGCGCCGGAACGGTGGCTCGCAAAGGAGCCGTGTTCGGGATCAGGCAGGTGATCGTGCCGAAGATCATGACGATCAAACCCGTCCAGATCCAGGGGACCAGGGGATTCAGGTGCGCCTTGATGATGGGCTGTCCTGTCGTGTCGTTACGGCCCTCGTAGACGATATAAAGATCGCTGACCAGGAAGAGGTCTTGCGCATAGGTGGGGTAGATCCGCGGAATGGTTTGCGGCTGCGAACTCGCCTTATAGAGGCGGCGCTCGGGATACATGGTCGTGATCTGCTGGTCGCCCTTAAAGACGTTGATGATCGCCCACTCATTGCTGTAGTTGGCGTTGTCGTCCTGGGTATAGGACTGGCAGACCAGCGTATAGGGACCAAGGTTCATCTTGTCGCCGAAGCCCATTTCCTTTTCGACGTCACGATTGAAGGGAGTGCCCAGGATCCCGATGATCACCACGGCGACGCCGAAATGCACGATATAACCGCCGTAGCGTCGCGTGTTGCGATGCCACAGGTGGAGCATGGAGCCGAACAAGCTGAAACCTGTGTGACGAGCGATCACGCGGCCGCCTCTGATAAATTCCGAGATCACGGTGAGCATGACCAACGTGGCCAGCATGGCAGCCATCAGCGAATAGAAATACGCGACGTCTTTCCAGGGCCGCACGCCGAGGATCATCATCAGGACGCCGACGGCCAAGCCGCCGAGCGCAGGCCACATGAAATTGCGCCTCAGGCTCTCGAGGGACGTCCTGCGCCAGGCGAGCAGCGGGCCTACGGCGGTGAGGAGGAGCAGGAGCAGGGCCACTGGGACGGCGACATTGTTGTAGAACGGCGCGCCCACTGTGACTTTGTTGCCTTGCACCAGTTCAGAGATCTTGGGGAACCAGGTGCCCCAGAGTACGGTGAAGCAGGCGATGACGAAGAGCAGGTTGTTGAACAGGAAGCTGGATTCGCGCGAAATCATTGACTCGAGTTTATGTTCGCTGCGCAAGTGCGAATGATTCTGCACGTAGAAGAAGACGAACGTCGCGAGGCTCACGATGAGGAACCAGAAGAACCACGCGCCAATCGAGGATTGCGCAAAGGCATGGACGGAACTGATGATCCCGCTGCGGGTGAGGAACGTGCCCAGGATCGCGAGCCAGAACGTGGCGAAGACCAGCCACATGTTCCAGGTCTTCAGCATCCCGCGTTTTTCCTGCATCATGACCGAGTGCAGAAACGCCGTACCCGTGAGCCAGGGCATGAGAGAGGCGTTCTCCACCGGGTCCCATCCCCAGTAGCCGCCCCAGCCGAGGACGGCGTAGGCCCAGTGGGCGCCCAGAAAGATTCCGATGGTCAGGAAGCCCCAGGTGACCATGGTCCAGCGGCGCGTGATGTGGATCCACTTCTCGCCGGGGTAACGCATGATCAAGGCGCCGAGGGCGAATGCAAACGGCACCGTGAACCCGACGTAGCCGAGGTAGAGCATCGGCGGGTGGATGACCATCTCCGGATACTGAAGGAGAGGGTTCAGACCGCTGCCGTCCGGGGGGAGTTGCCCCTGGAGGATCGCGAACGGGTGCGCCGCGAAGTTCAGCAACATCAGAAAAAACACTTGCACGGCGGCGATCACGACCGAGGCGTACGCAAACAACCGGGGGTCGGTCTTGTAGCGAAGCCGCAGCACGAATCCGTAGGTGGCCAGCAGCAGGGACCAGAACAACAGGGAGCCTTCCTGGCCGGACCAGAGGACCGCGAATTTATAGGGTCCAGGCAGGTCCCGGTTGCTGTGGTGGAAGATGTAGGCAATCGAGAAATCGTCGGTGAATGCCGCGGTCACAAGGGCGACGGCCGCGAGAAAGACGGCGGCAAAGGTGGCGATGCCCGCGCGGCGCGCGGTTTCTCCGAGATACTCCCCTTCCTTCCCGCCGATGAAGAGGGCGAAGGCACCTACCAGGAAGGAATAAGCCCCTAGAGCGAGGGCCAATAAGAGCACGAAGCTGCCGATTTGTGGGAGCGCAGCACCACTGAATTGGGACATGGGAAAACCCTTGCATATCTTTTCAGAAACGAGCGGCTAGAGCAACCACAGAAGCCTTATGCCAAAGACATCAATCTGGAGTTATGCGGTAACTCAGGCTGCCCCAGGGGACTCGGTTCGAGACGCGATCGCGTTGTTAGAACACTACGGCATCCGGGGTAATTGATGCAATCTTGTCAAACCCCGACCGGAAGGACAAGTACCAGAAGTACAAGTGGGCGAATGCCTTGGGGTACAGGCGCTTGGGCGCGCCCCAGCAATGGAAAGATCTGGGTGTCCACAATTCTGGGAGGCAGGGCTCTACGCAGACGCCTGCGAAACAACAGCGTGTCAGGGCGGTTGCAGGTCCCTGTTTCCGCGTTCCGGCTACGCGCTGTGCTGGGACTCCTGGCGGTAGCGAGACAGGATTTCCTGCTCGGCGCTCAGCCAATGTTCATGCTCGTGGCCGGGCTCATATCCGCGCTGCTCCCAGAGTTCGTAGGCGCGACGGCGGATTTCCTCGTCCAAATTAATGGGGACGACGTTCTTCCGAACTTCCGACAGAGTTTTGCTGGTTTTTCTGGCTTTCGGTTTGGTTTCCAATTGTGCGGCGGCAGCGACCGGAGTCTCGAGGTTTCCGCCATTCGACTTCGATGCGCCATTCCGAGGGGTCTTTGCTTTTGCCATGATCGGTACTCCTTACATCTCCCAACGAAGAATTGAATCGAAGTGGACGCAAGGGCCACATCGAAACCGTCACAAAATCGGGCGTGGAACCTCTAATTTCGTGGCGAGAATATTCGTACTATAACGCTGCCGCGCGCGCCGGACAGCGAGAAACGACGAGGGGAAACCTCGAAAGTAACGTGTGGCGATTTCTTAGCTTGACGAGTGGGAAACAGATTTAGTGAAAGTCGTGGGAACTGGTTTCTGCGCGGGTGACGAAAAGGGGTAGCACACGTTCGGCTTTTACGGAGATCACGTTGTCCTGGTTTTGCAGAATGCCCTCGACCATCAGAAAGCGCTCGGAGATGAGCAGTACACGATTACTCTGAAGGATGTCTGGGGTGACGATGGCGTTGGCGATGCCGGTTTCATCTTCGAGGCTGAGAAATACGAATCCCTTGGCGGTACCAGGACGCTGGCGCGCGATAACGCATCCGCCGATGCGCAGGCGCTGTCCGCTGGGAATGGATTTAAGGGTGGAGGCAGGATGAATGCCGAGTGCCTTCATTTCCGCGCGGCGGTAAGCCATGGGGTGCGGGCCGACGGTCAAACCCGTGCCGTGGAAGTCAGCAACCAGACGCTCTTCGTGAGTCATCGGAGCGAGTGGAGATGGGGCATCGGGCTCGGGAAATTCCTCCAGCAGCGGGCCGGAACGGCGCACGGCTTTCTCGACCTGCCAGAGAGCGTCGCGACGGTGGAAGGTCAGTTTCGAGTTTCGAGTTTCAGGTTTCGAGGGGGACGATTTTTCACCACGGAGACACGGAGACACGGAGAGAATTCTTGATCTGGAAGTCGTATTGCCAGCATCAGCTCCAACGAAATTCAGCGCCCCCACTTCTGCGAGCGTGGTGAGTTCGTCCTTGCGGAGTTCGGGGACGCGGCGAGTGAGGTCATGGATGGATTGGAAGGGAGCAAGGCTGCGTTCGCGGACGAGGGCCTGAGCGGCGGCTTCGCGCAGGCCACGAACATATTTGAGGCCGAGACGCAGGGCAAGTTCGGAAGAGCTCTCCCGAGGCGTTTTCTTTCGCCCCTCCGGGGCTTTATCTTCTTCTGTAGGGCGATTCCCACGGCTTGCGCCGTGGGCTTCATTCTTTCGCCGCTGCGCGGCTGATGCAGGAACGGTTGGGCCAGAGCGCGGTCGAGTGTAGGAGCCGATTTCTTCCCAGGTCGGTTGGCGAACCGTGGATGGCTGAGGGTTGACGGCTTCTGCCTCAGCGGGTGCAGCCGCCAGTGAATGAAAATCTTCAACGGCACTGCTGAAGCCGGGTCCTGCTATGAACCGATTGATTAATACGACGTTTGGCGTGGCAAATTTTGTCTGGCTGAGAGCTGACGACTGATGGCTGATCGCTGCTTCCCTGACGACTGTTCCTAGCCTGCCCTGAGCTGAGCGAAGGGACTGACGACTGACGACTGTTTCTAAAGTGCATGGCCAATCCGACTTCGTCACATCAATGGGCAGAATTTTCAGGCCGTGCCGCTGCGCGTCTTTCACAATCGTTGCCGGATGGTAGAACCCCATGGGCTGATTGTTCAGAAGAGCAGCAGTGAAGGCGCCGAGGTAGTGGCATTTCAGCCAGGCGCTGGCATACGCGATCAGAGCGAAACTGGCAGCATGGGATTCGGGGAAGCCGTAGAGCGCGAATGACGAGATCGAGAGGATGATCTGCTCCTGGGCTTCCTGCGTAAGGCCGTTTTGGGTCATGCCGGCGCGCAGCCGGGCTTCGATTTCTTTCATGCGCGCCTGGGAACGTTTGAATCCCATGGCGCGGCGTAGTTCTTCAGCTTCGCCTCCGGTGAAGTTGGCGCTGATCATGGCGATGCGCAGCAACTGCTCCTGAAAGAGTGGGACGCCCAGCGTGCGCTTCAACACGGGTTCAAGAGAGGGGTGCGGGTAGGTGACAATTTCGCGGCCCTGGCGGCGCTTTAGAAACGGATTCACCATCTGGCCGACGATCGGGCCGGGACGAATGATGGCCACCTGCACCACGATGTCGTAAAAGCGTTCCGGACGCAGGCGCGGCAGGCACGACATCTGGGCGCGGCTTTCGATCTGGAACATGCCGACCGTGTCGGCCTTTTGCAGCGTGGAGTAGACCACGGGGTCGTCGGGAGGTAAATGCGCCAGGTCGACTTCTTCGTGATAGTCGTTGCGGATCAGCTGAATCGAATCTTCCAGCACGGCCATCATGCCGAGGCCGAGCAGGTCGACCTTAATGATCTTCATGTCGGCGCAGTCTTCTTTGTCCCATTGCACAACCACGCGGCCGGGCATGGAGGCAGGCTCGAGCGGCACGACGGAGTCGAGTTGTCCCTGGCAGATGACCATGCCACCGGAATGCTGGCCGAGGTGGCGGGGAAGATCCTGCACGGCGGTGCAGAGCTCGAAATATTTGCGCAGACGGGGATGATTCAGGTCCAGGCCGGCGTCGTGGAGACGGCGATCGAGCGCGTCATTGGCGTCTTTGTATTCCCAGGTGGCGACGGCGGCAGAGATTTTGTTGAGCGTCTCCGGATCGAAACCCATCGCCTTGCCCATTTCGCGTGCGGCCATGCGGTTGCGATACGTGATCACGTTGGCGGTCATGGCAGCGCCGCGCTGGCCGTAGCGCTGATAGATGTGCTGAATGACGCGTTCGCGCTGGTCGCCGCTGGGCAGGTCGATATCGATGTCGGGCCACTCACCGCGCTCTTCGGAAAGAAAGCGTTCGAAGAGCAGCTCCATGCCGACCGGATCCACCGCGGTGATGCCGAGCGAGTAGCAGACGGCGCTGTTGGCGGCCGAACCGCGTCCCTGGGCGAGGATGTTCTGCTCGCGGCAGAAGCGGACGATGTCCCAGACGATGAGGAAGTATCCGGCGAGATCGAGTTTCTCGATCAGTTTGAGCTCGCGCTCAATCTGGCGGCGGGCGCGCTGTTGCAGGTCTTTATTGTGAAAACCGCTCTGGGGAACAGGGGCGCCGGAGAGCGAGATGCCATAGCGCCAGCGGGCGCCTTCGTCAGTGCGCTGGCGCAGGAACGAGTTCATGGTTTCGCCTTCGGGCACGGGATATCTAGGGAATTCGTAACCGAGGTCGCTGAGCTTGAATTCGAGTCGCGCGGAAAGTTCGGCAGTGTTGGCGATGGCCTCGGGCACGTCGGCGAAGAGCTGCGACATTTCTTCAGAGGACTTCAGGTGACGTTCGGAGTTGCGGGCCAGCAGGCGTCCGGCGGTCATCAGGGTGCGGTGATGGCGGATGGCGGTGAGGACGTCGCAAAGTTCGCGCTCTTGCGGCGTGGCGTAGCAGACTCCGTTGGTCGCCAGCAGAGGAAGATGGAAAGCGCGGGCAATTTCGATGGCGACGCGATTGCGGACTTCCTCTTCGCGGTGCAGGTGGCGCTGCAATTCGACGTAGACATTTTTTTGGCCGAAGATTCCGACGAGGTGATCGACGCAACGGTGTGCTTCGGCAGAGCCTCCTTTCTTTAGAGCGGCAGCCAGGGGGCCTGCGTCGCCGCCAGTCAGGCAAATGAGACCGGGGGCATGCTGTTCCAGTTCGTGCTCTAGAACGGCGCCTTCTTCTTTTTTCGCGCGTAGCTTCATGCGGGTGATGAGCTGGCAGAGGTTCTGGTAGCCGGTTTGTGAGGCTACGAGCACGGGAAGACGGAATGAATTGTCGATTGCCAATTTTCGAATGCCGAGTTGTGAAGCGGAACGAACTCGTTTCTCAATAGGCAATTGAAAATTGGCGATTAAAAATTGTTCACACGTCACCTCGGCGCCGACGTGCGCTTTCAGTCCTGCTCGCTCGGCGGCCAGGTAGAAGCGTGCGGAGCCATAGAGGCCGTCGCGGTCGAGCAAGGCCATGGCGGGCATATGCTGCTGGGCGCAGGCGGAGATCAGGTCCTCGGGCAGGGAAGCGCCTTCGAGAAAGCTGAAGCCCGAACGGGAATGGAATTCAATGTACATCGGAAAACAGTTCTCAGTTGTCGGTTCTCAGTTCTCAGTTAAGGCGAATTCACTAGAGTGAATCGAGCTTCCTCCGTCTCTGGGGCTTGAACTGAGAACCGAGAACTGTTTTTTCAGTCATACGTTCCCTCCACGAACCATCCGCCGCTGAGCAGGTCGTACACCAGGCGATAAAGAGACAATGCATGGCTCGCGACCGACGACTGAAGGCCGGCGACTGTTGTTGGTATTGCGATGTCCCATTCATCGCGGGCCCAGCCATCCTGGTCCCACCAATCACCGGAAGAGCGCCAGGGGCCAGCCATCCAGAGAATTTCCCCCTGCACGTCTTTTCGTTTGTGGCAGACAACGTGAGTGGGTTTGCCGTCGCTTAGCGTGACCGTGGCGCGCAGCGGTGGACGGAACATGCGCAGCGCCGTGATCGGAGCGCTCGAAGAAATGCTGTCTGGCTTTTCTTTTTGTCCTTCGGGTTCAGTGGGGATGAAGCGCTGCATGCGAAAGGCTTCGGGACGATGGGAGTCCAGCAAATGCAAGGAGCCAACTTTATCTTCGCCCACCATGGCGGCGATGCGGGCCAGGGTGAGTTCGAGTTTTTCGGGCTCGGGCGTGGGGGGCAGGAACAGGCCTCCCTGAATGCTGCGGGGCTGCGCCGGAGTGGCGGAAAGATGAACTTTCAGGATCGGCGCACCGGGAGGATGCGCTTTGAGATCGAGTTGCAGGAGCTTGAGGAAGACTTTGGGGTCGAGCATCGGGACTGGGAGCTGGAGGGTGCGGGTGAATTTGGAGGAATGCATGAGGGTGGGCTCCAAGGCGATGTCGGCATTTTGTTGCCGAGCGGGCGCTCGGCCTGGACCCCTCGACTCCGCCCGGGGCAAGCTCGCGAGGGCGCCCGTCCCCACGTGAGGTGTGGTGTCTACAGGCAGGTCTTCCACGAACTGGAATCCATTGTCGAGTTCCAGTTGCAACCGCAGTTCCTGCGCTGCCAGCGCGCGCGCTGCCAGACGGGCGCAAAGCTGGTCGAGCATATGCGCCAGCAGAAACGCCAGGGGTTCGAGCAACACAAGCGGATGATCCAGTTCCATGGCTTCTTCAAAAACTAAAGGAGGGTCAACGGGAACCAGTGTGCGCGAGATCGCACCGCGTGCTAACTGCTGCAGTCGGATCCCCGGCTGTCCCAGGCGCTCGCTGAGCGCGACTTCTGGGAGTGCGCACAGGGCACGGAGATTGCGCACTCCCCATAAGTCGAATGTTTCCAGGAAGCGCACGGCCTCTTCGGAGGGGTTCGGGGAAATGAGTTCCGGGAACAAGACGTCCAGCGGCAAATTTCCCAGCTGCTCGGCTTCCTTGCCTTCGGGGACCACAGTCACTCCGGAGAAGCCGCGTGCGGCGAACCGGGCTGTGTCCGGATTGAACGCGGTGGCTACGTTGGCTTCGAGTCCCAGGTCGGACGTGCGGCGCGAGATGCCGCGCGCAATTTTGGGGAGCGAACCGAACAGGGATTCCAGGCCGGAAAGATCCAGAAGAACGGTGTCGGGCGCGGTGTCTTCAACACGCGGAGAGAACGATTGCGCGCAGTCGAGCAGCGCGGCATGCGCTGCCGTCTCCTGAAGTGTCGACCGGGGACGCAGCACAAGTTCGGTGCAAGGCTCGACCTGAATTTTGGTCATGCCGGGATCGATGCCCAGGCGGCGCGCTTTTTCGTTGACCGCGAATACTTTCTGTAGCGGCGGCTTGCCTTCGAGCGCCGCCACGGCCTGCGAGCGCAGCTCCGGCTCGGCGCGCAGCAACGCTTCCACGGGGAAGTCGGGCACGAAGATGCAGGCAAAAGACATGGAAAACCAGTCGTTGGCCGTTCGTCATTAGTCGTTAGCGAACCTGCGTTTTGGCGGGTGACGCAGCGCAACTTGCAGCCACCGTAACTTATCCCGTCCATGCGGCTTTGGTTTGAAAAGCAGCGTTCGCCGATTGCACCGGCTTGCGCTCGGTGCGGGAATGCAGCACTTCGGCGCGAATTTCCATTCCGCTTAGCAGTTCGGCATGGGATGGATATTGTTCAACGGAGCCGTCGTGGCTATTTTTCGCCGTATGCCCATTGAGAACTGAGCGCTGAGAACTGAGAACTGAATGCTGATGACTGACGACGGATGACTGGCGACTGCCTCTCAACTGCAACGACAGCGATGCGCAGGACTGCGCACAGAACTGTTCGCTAATCACCAGCAGCACCGTCGGGGTGTTCTCCACCGTACGGCGAAAGCGAAACCACGTGGTCAGCGGGATGCGGCGGGCGGTTTTCAGCGGGACACCGGCCAGGTCGATCGCGACCAGGCCGAAGCCGTGGCTTTGCAGAATCATATCGGCGGCTCGCAGGGCCTGTTCCACGGGATCCTCCCGGCGGCGGCGCTCCCATTCTTCCAGGCTGGTGGCGTTCCGGCGCCGCCGCGTTAAAAGAGAAGATGGCGAATGGGCTCCGCAGCGGATCCAGAGAAGCCGTTCCAGGTTTACGCCAGCGGCCGCGGCGGAATGCGGATGGAACGCGTCACTTGCGTCAATGAGTGCACAGATTTCCTCGCGCCGGGTCGCCGCAGCCAGCGCGGCGAGCAGCAAACTGGTGCGTCCGGAAGATTCGGGGCCGCAGACTTCGGTGAGGCATCCGCGGGGCAGGCCGCCGCTTATAGCGTCAACCTGCGCGATCCCGCAGGAAATTGTTTCCGGGGCAGGCCGTATCTCCAGGCGGGAAGCTGCCGTTACACCTGTGAGTTTGAGGGTTCGCGAGAGCTGTTTTAAGAGAGCCGCAGACTTGGGCTCGGCAACAAAAGGAAAACCGAGGCCTTCGGCCTCAATACGGACCAGCGAAGAAGACATAGGATCCTCAAAAATTTCAGGGAACGCGGGCGGGGAATCCCTGGCATCGGGCGAAGGGCAAGCATTCGTATTTTCGCTTTTTATTCGCCTTTGAGGATTCTGCTACCGGGTCCCTGGATTGTCAAGGGGCGAAGAAAGATCCAAGTAAGTCCAAGATTTCCAGCTATATACGAAAAGCTGAGACGACTCTTACGTCATTTGGTTCGCCGGGTGTACGAGAAACGTTCGGGATAGTAAGGTAGTTCTAGACAAACGCAATGGCTATGAAACTCTCCGTCGTCATGCCGGTTTACAACGAGCGCGCCACCTTGCGGGTCGTGGTGGAGAGGGTCTTGTCGATCTCGTTTCCGTTCGAGATCGAACTGCTGTGTGTCGATGACGGCTCGACCGACACGTCTCGGGAAATTCTTGCCGAATTGCAAAAAGAGCATCCGGCTATCCGCGTTCTCCTGCAACCGCGCAACATGGGAAAAGGCGCAGCCCTGCGGCGTGGTATTCAAGAGGCAACTGGAGAATACGTCGTGATCCAGGACGCCGACCGGGAATACGATCCCGCCGAATACCCCCTGCTGCTGGAGCCGCTCATGGACGGAAAAGCAGACGTGGTTTACGGCTCGCGTTTCCTGGGAGGCCGGCCGCATCGGGTTCTGTATTTCTGGCATTCCGTGGGCAACTGGCTGCTGACGCTGTTTTCTAACGCGCTCACCGATCTCAACCTGACCGACATGGAAACCTGCTACAAGGTTTTCCGGCGGGAAGTGATCCAGTCCATTCCCCTCGAGGAAGACCGTTTCGGGTTCGAGCCCGAGGTTACCGTCAAAATTGCCAAGCGGCGGTTGCGCGTGTACGAAGTGGGGATCAGTTACTCGGGACGAACGTACGAAGAGGGCAAGAAGATCGGATGGAGAGACGGCTTCCGCGCCATCTGGTGCCTCGTCAAGTTCTCGCTGCAGGAGCCTCGAGCAAAGCGAAGCACTTCGGCGGAAGCGGGGCCATGCCGTGGCTCGAGTTGAAGACAAGAATCCTGGTTTGAACTTTCCCGATCGACAGTGAGTTCTGAATCCTCATCGTGCGTCGGGTTGTTCCCGGATGAACTTCCGACTCCTCTTCGGTTGAATCCGTCTCTTTTTCCCGCATAGAATCGAAAGCGCTGTATGTCACGAAAGCCAGTCTGGTTCTGTGTCGTCTTCGGGTTGCTAATTGCACAGGCAGTAGCCACCGACGCTCCGGTGAGGGTCAGCCCGGCCAAGGCGAACGTGCGGTCGGGAGGCACCCGAAAATTCTTTGCCCAGGTCAGCGGGCATAATCCAAAAATTGAGTGGCGGGTGAACGGAGTAAAGGGTGGAAGCCCGTCTTCGGGAACGATCGACGCAGATGGAACTTTCACGGCTCCCGTCGTTCCGCCCGCGAACAATCAGGTTGAGATCGAGGCCGTAAGCGCCGACAACCCGCCCGTCACGGGCAGGGCCTCTGTGACTCTGCTGAATCCGACCCCCAGAATCACTGCCGTCGATCCCACGAACCTCGCTTACGGAACTTCAGTGATCGCGATCCACGGCAGTGGCTTCCTGTCGGGCTCCCAAGTAAAGATGCACGAGGCGATCCTTCCCGCCAAGTTTGTATCGAACACACAACTGAAGGTGACAGCGACCGTCGGTCCGACTCCGGGCGGGCGCGTCGCATTCACGGTTTTCAATCCTGACCCTGGTAGCGACACTTCAGCGCCGGTTGTCGTTCCGGTTGGACCCTCGCATCCGAAGATTGGATTTCTCGGTGCCGCGCGCTTCCTGGAACAAGCCTCTTGGGGACCGGACGCGCAAAGCATTGCCCAGCTGCAAGACGTCGGCCTCGAAGCGTGGCTGAGGGAGCAGTTCGCTCAGCCCCCCACCATGTATAAGGACTCGACCAGTTCAGCAGACAACCTGACCGACCAGCAAAGCGAATTCTTCGTGCACGCCACCACGGGTGCCGACCAACTGCGGCAGCGCATCGCGTTTGCCCTGAGTCAGATTTTCGTCGTCTCAGGTTTGAAGACGGGACAGCCGCGACAGATGGTCCCGTACCAGAACATGCTGCTGCGCGACGCCTTCGGGACCTACGCGAATCTGCTGCGTGACGTGACCCTCAGCCCCACCATGGGTGTCTACCTCGACATGGTGAACGATGACAAGGGCGATCCGAAGCAGGGCACTTCGCCCAACGAAAATTACGCGCGCGAGCTGATGCAGCTGTTCAGCATCGGTACGGTTGGCCTGAACCCGGATGGCAGCGAGACCGGCAAGGTCACCTACGACCAGCACACCATCACCGACGTGGCCCGGGCGCTGACCGGTTGGACCTATCCGGGCAAGGCCATTCCCCAAGGCCACAATCCGGAGAATTACGCCGGTCCGATGGTGGCCGTAGAAGCCAACCATGACGAGCAGAAGAAGGTCATCGTGGGTGGGGTTGCGTTGCCGGCAGGACAGTCTGCGGATCAGGATCTGAACGATGTCTTGCATGCCCTCGCCACGCACCCCAACACCGCGCCTTTTATTTCGCTTCGACTGATACAGCACCTCGTCACCAGCGCTCCGAGCCCGGACTACTTGCGACGAGTGAGCCAGGTCTTCACGTCGAGCAACGGAGACCTAAAAGCGGTAGTCACGCAGATCCTGATGGATCCAGAGGCGCGAAGAGGCGATGAGGCAAAAGAAGGGCCCGAGGTCAAAAGCGGTCACTGGCGCGAGCCTGTTTTGTCGGTCATCGCGATGATGCGCGAACTGCACGCGAGCGTCCGTGCCGACAACCGGCTGGAACGTTTTCCCACCAATCTGGGTCAAAGGGTTTTCTATCCCGCCAGCGTGTTCAACGACTATTCGCCGCTGTACCGGACGTCGACCGGCCTGCTGGCGCCCGAGTTTGAGCTACTGAGTTCCGGCACCGCGCTCATGCGGGCGAATGTCGTGCGGAATCTCGTGGAAAAAGGGCTCAACGGCGACGCGGAGTTCGATCTCGCACCTTTCGTGACGCTAGCCGGATCGCCGCCCGATCTGGTGGATGCCGTCGATCATGCTTTTCTGTACGGCCGGTTGCCGGCGACGCTGAAACCCGAGATCGTCACCGCGATTTCTACCACGCACGATTACAACTTGCGGGTACGCCACGCGATTTACCTGGTCGCAAGCTCCGCTCTGTATCAGGTGGAGCATTAGGGAGAGGGAATGAGTTTGATCACTCGCAGAGCGCTGCTCGAGGTGGGCGCGCAATCGCTGGGAATCCTCGGTGCGGGCGCGTGCCTCGGGCGTCTCAGCCGGCTCTACGCTGCGGTGCCTCCGGCGGACGACTACAAGGCCCTGGTCTGCATCTTCATGCTGGGTGGCAACGATGGCAACAACCTGGTCGTGCCCGTGAAAACGGATGCGCAGGGTTACAGGGACTACTTCGCGGTCCGCGGCGAAACGCTGGGACTGGCGGAGAAAGCCCTCGGGGTGATCCCGGCAACGAATGGCAAAGACGCCTATGGCCTCCATCCGCAGCTCGGTCCGTTGCGAGCACTGTACGATCGCGGGAAGCTTGCCATCGTGGCGAACGTGGGCACGCTGGTGAAGCCCATCACCAAGCCCGAGTATCAGCAGGGCGGGCCTGTGCCACTCAATCTATTCTCGCACTCCGACCAGCAACAGCAGTGGCAGATGGCTACGATTCCGGGCGCTCCGCACAAGGGCTGGGCAGGACGTGCCGCCGAGATCATCTCCGCACTGAACGCGCCTTCGACCTTTCCGGTGGGTGTTTCCACCGCCGGCAACAGCCTGTTTCTCACGAGTGAGCAGCCCCAAGTGTCCCTGATCAACGGTTCGCTGGGGCTCGATGGCTCCGACGGGTCGCCCGCCGCAAACGCCCGCGACGTCGCGTTCCAACAGATCCTGAAGTTTCAGACAGGAATGTCACTGATCCAGAAAGCTAATCGCGTCGCGGCAGACGGCCTCGATGCCGCGAAAGAACTGAATGCGGCATTGTCGCTCGGTGCACCGCCGAAGACTCCGTTCCCGGACTCCAAGCTCGGCCAGCAACTGCAGCAGGTAGCCCGCATCATCAACGTCCGCAAGAATCTGGGCGTGAATCGCCAGATATTCTATGTCGCTTTGGGAGACTTCGACACTCACAGTGATGCGATGCCGCGACAGCATGCCCTCCTGGGAGAGGTCGCCGCAGCCATGTCGGCGTTCTATGACGCCACGGCGGAAATGGGTCTCGACAAGCAGGTGCTCACGTTCACGGAGTCGGAATTCGGACGCACCTTGCAGCCAAGCAGCGGCGCCGGGTCCGATCACGCCTGGGGCAGCCATCACATGGTGATAGGCGGAGCCGTGAAAGCCGCCGACATTTACGGGACATTTCCGGTCCTAGGCCTGCAGGGGCCCGATGACGTCACCGGCCGCGGAGTGTGGTTGCCCAGCATTTCGCTGGATCAGTACGGAGCGACCTTCGCGTCGTGGTTCGGCGTTGCCGACGATTCGCTGACCAAGGTGTTTCCGAATCTGGCCCACTTCACACCGCGCAAGTTGACGTTCTTGTAGGTCAGCGAGTCTTTGCCTTTGCGGGAAGTCCTGCAATCGCTCCGCGAAGCACATTCATCGAGGCTTTCGGCAGTTCGTAAACCGAATCCGGGTTACCCGTGATCGTGGCTTTCGCCGCCGGACCGTCAGGATCGGGGAATCCGCCCTGATTCGTCGGATGCCACTGGTATTGCGCGCTGCCAAATGTTGTGACGCTCACCGGTCCGTTGAAGAAGCGTTTCCCGCCCGCGCGCCCGTCGTCAAACTCGATGTGAACGCTGTGCGCATTTTCCTGATCACGGTTAACCAGCATCAGTGACCACGATCCATCCGGCCGCTCCAGCGCGTAGGCGGTTACCAGCGAATGGCCGGCGGCATCGACCAGATCTCCGGAAGCCGCATAAACCTTGTGCGCGCCGCTACCGGGCAGCACCCATTCTGTGTTGATCAGTTGGCTGGCAAAGAATTGCGAGGTCGGCTTCTCGACGTTGTGGGCTTTGTCGGTGGTGAACATCCCGAATGTGCCCATCGATTCATTGCAGCCAGGATGAATCCCCAGGGGGAGATAGTGGAAGTAGTAGAGCGCGCTTCCGCCCGCAGCAAAGAACGATCCCGCATAGTCTGCCAGCCAAAGCGCGCCAAAAATGTCCACCGCCGATTCGCCCGTATTCCACGTGTCGTTGGACTCAGTCACCAACATCGGAACATTCGCGGGCAAGCCGTCGTCCCGCCACACTTGCATGATGTGGCTCATCAGCGTTGGCTCGTCGTACAGGCTGCCCCAGCTGATTTTGCAGGGCTCGTAGGGATAGTGCTCAAAGGGAAAGAAAGCCAGGTCCTGAATGCGCCCGTGAGCTTTCAAATAGTCGAGGAAACGCCGCGTCCACGAAACCTTTCCGTTCGCATCCGCCCAGACCACGATGTCTTCATTCTGCCCGGTGAAAACCGGTCCACCGAGCTTCAGGTTGGGATCGACTTTGTGCAGGGCCGCGGCGAACTGCATATAAAGCTGTGCGTAGTCCTCCGGGAGTTCGTACTGGCCGTCGGGCTCTTCGCCCATCTCGACATAGGAAATCGGATATCCGCGTTTCTCAACATAGGCGATCTCGGCCGCAGCATCCTCGGGCGTAGCGTAGAGCATCGCGATCGGTATCATCGCCGGCAAGCCGCGGGTGTAACCGCTCGTATAGAAGAGGTCGAGTCCGACTTGCTCGTGCTGGGTTGAGCCAAGATCGGACGGTTCGTGCCAGGGATCGATCGATGAGCAAAACGTCGTGGTCTGGTCCTGATCGGGTGTGTGCCGTGCGATGTCGTGGAAGCCGTTCGCGTCCGTGATGCCGATGTAAAGCTCGCGAATCGCGTATCCCAGGCAGTTACGCGGATCACTGGGCCCATGCGAGTCGCAGGTATTCGACGACTCGGTCATCCAGATGCGGACAAAACGCACCATCATCGGAGCCTGCATCAGCTGCAGCGTAACCGTGCCACCCTTACCGTTCGTGATGATCCCCGCAGGGAACGCGACCCACGAACCCTTCGTCGGCTGCTTGACGGCCTCGTCGCCAGTCCAGTACTGCACCAGATATTGCTTCGCATACGGTTCGGCCCAGGCAATGCGCAGCGCATTGATCGGTTGAGCCACCGCGAGATCGATTACCACCCACTGCGGAAGCGTCGAGTCTTCTTCCCCCGTGTATTTCTTGGTAAGGTAGGGATTGCTCTTCCAGTAGGTATTCAGATCGCCGTCGGTCAAGCGCCCAAAGCCGCGCGTGTCGGTGCCCTCGTTGCGCGTGAAACCGCGATGCGGCAGGGGATAACCATACGAATGGCGAATCATTTCCCCGGGAGTGGTGCTGCCGGTGAAATAGCCTTTCCCGGCCGGATCGCTCCAGATGCCCTGCGGATTCCAGTGCCACGCCTCGACGGCAAGCTCCGTGTTCTGGCGATACGTGACCGGCTGCCATCCGGCTGACAAGACCGCTTCTGACGGCGGTTGACTGAAGTACTTCTCCACCGCGGCAGCAGGCATGCGGTCGATCCCCGCGCCCAGCGCCTGGTTGGGAACAAGAGAGTTCACGGGATGATCCGTTTCGACGTGGATGGTCTGCGCCCGCGCCGTTGCGAGCATCACTCCGAAGGCGAGGATTGCCGCGCTAAACCACTGCATGATTCCGTTTGACATATTTTTCCCTGCGCACCCGGACGGGGTTTCTGGCGAAAGAGTCGCTCGGTTACGTTTAGAAGAAGAACTTCAGTCCCAGCTGCATAATGCGCGGGTCCCGAGCACCGCTGACCATCCCAAACGTGCCGCCGCTATTGACGCCGTTGACAATGACCGGAGCGCCATCGTTGATTTCACTGTCGGGGTTCATGAACTGCGCATGATTGAACAAGTTAAACACCTCTACGCGAAATTCCAGCGTCTTCGACTCGGTAATCTTCGTAGACTTTAGTAGCGCCATGTCGAAATTGTTCAATCCGGGGCCGTGGAAGAACCGGCGTCGGGAATTTCCGAATTGTCCTAGCTGCTCGTTGCTGAAGAGCGCAAAATTGAAGTACGGATTTCCGTGCCGCGGATTTGTGTCCGCAAGAACGTGCCCCCCGGCAAAATTTGGTACGTCAACCGGGGCGGCATTCGCGCCGATCAGGGAATTGTCATCGTTCTCGCTTAGACTGATGGGAAGTCCTGTCGCAAAGTTAGTGATGCCAGAGAGACTCCAACCGCCCGCCAGCCACTTTGCCCAGCCCGGGGTCACGAGTTTATCGAACTGCAGCAGCCAGTTGTAGCTAAAGACAAAATTCTGTGTCACGTCGAAGTTGCAAAGACCAATGCTCTGACGTGGATCGAACGGGTAAGTGGAGTCCTGCAGGCCGGAAGCGTTGTCCATGCATTTGCTGTACGTGTAGCCTGCCATGAAACTCAGCGAGCCGGTGTTGTGGCTCAGGCTGAGTTGCAGCGAGTTGTAGCTCGAGTTCGCCACCGTGGACACAAAGGGGTTCGTATCAAACAGCGGCCCGAGCGGCCGGACAGAAGGGATAACCTGCCCGGATGTCGTTACCCACGGCGTACTGGTTCCGATTGATTGTCCACCCGAGACTGTCACCGTGAATGGAGGCGTCTCACTGAACGGGCCGCATGTGGGCGCATTCGGCACCGTGTTGTTCATCACGAACAAACAGGCTGCCGGGTTGGCCGGATTGGCTTCGACGCCGCTGACCAACCGGTGACCCTGATTGCCCACGTAGCTTGCCGTAATGACACTATTCGCGCCCAACTGGCGTTGGATGGAGAACTCGTAGTGTTCGGAATACGGAAGCTTGTTCCTGTTATCGAACGACCAGTCGTAGGAGAGCGGTTCCACTTGTGCCCACGGGAACGTGGTATTTGGGTTTGATACTGAGACATCCGTGGAGGGGTACGGGAACGGAAAACGTTGTCCCACGCTCGTGCCCGCAGAACGGTTTATATAAGGGGCTTCCAGCAAGGGCGGGTTGGAGCTGCCGTAGTAAAGCCCGTAGGGCGGGTCACCCACTTCGAGGAACTGCGAAAGGTCTTCTACCGAAGTGTAGTAAAGACCGGCACCGATGCGAATGCTTGTACGCCCCGGCCCGCCGACCAGTTTACCCAACAACCCGGAGGAAGCACCCGGCGAGTACGCCAACCCCAGACGCGGGGAGAAATTGTGCCACTGCGTTGGCCCCAGGGTTCGCGGAACGCCCGGATCGCCCGCAACGACGTAGCCGAGGGGGGCGCCTGGGAACTTCACCGATTGCTTTCCAGGGATGATGGTCTCAATTTTATTCTGGGTGTCGTACCAGGGCATGCTGGCTTCCCAGCGCAGGCCGTAGTTGAACACCAGACTTGAGGTGACGCGCCAACTGTCCTGGGCAAACAGCCCGTAGTACTTGCTACGGGAGTCCAATATCTGCTGACTCGCCTGCGTCAAACTGTTTGGGGCCCCGATGAGAAAGTCGGCAAAGTCAATGCCGGTTTCGTTGCCGGTAAAGGCATATTGACCGTTTTCTCCGGCGAAGTTTCTTTCATTGATCTGGTCGTAGTGAAACTGTCCGCCCAATTTCAGCGTGTGGGTCCCTACGACCTTGGTGAAATTGTCGAGCCATTGAAACGAATTGTTGAACTGGCGCGTACTGACCTGAGGCACTCCGATGTTGAAGTGGTTAAATGACATGTATGGCACACCCTCAAGCGAAGGCGCGATCGCGCTGATGCCCCCGGTGGTTGCATTCCAAGGTGTGATGAATCCCAACTTGTCCAAAGTGAAATTTGATCCCACGCCGCCCTGCGGAGTTGTCAGGGCAAGGGTGTTGCGAACGTAGCTGAACCGAAACTCATTGACGGAATAAACGCCAATGTTCCTGGTGTTGCCGAGGTTTACCAGTTGCGCCCGTCCTGCGGTACTCGCGTTGTAGGCGAAGGTGGCCGCGGGAACGTTGGCTCCGCCATTCGGAAACGGGGAATTCAGCAAATAGTCGTCGGCGAAGTAGTAGGCAAAAAACGTCCCGAACCGCGAATTTTGATCGATTCGAATGCCACCCTTGTCATCCCGCAACGTTTGCGCATACTTCGATGTGTTGAAGTAGTTGCTGGGGGCGTTCGGTTGGGGAATGAGGCCCAAGCTTAACATGTTGACGGCAACCGGCGACCAGGCTGTTTTGGGGATTTGGGCATTTGGAAAGACGCACTGAGTCTGGTCCGCGCACGTCGAGGAGTAGTAAGGCTCACCATCAAAAATAGTGCCCGGTAATTGCATCCTCTGATTCAGAACAGTTGCAAAGCCCGGACCATTTACGCTACCCGTCAGAAGTGCAGCCGAGTCCGAAAAATCTCCCGTGAAGTTGTTTGTAGACGGCATCTGCTGGTTCTGCGTGGGAGCCTGCGTTTGCCGGGTCCCCTGGTAGTCGAGAAAGAAGAAGGTCTTATCCTTGCGAATCCGCCCGCCAAAGGTTCCTCCAAATTGATTCTGACGGAACACAGGGGTCGCATCGGTCGGCGCGGCGAAATAGTTCTTCGCATCCAGGGACGTGTTGCGGAGGAATTCAAAACCGCTTCCGTGCCACCCATTAGTTCCCGACTTGGTCACCACGTTCACTTGTCCGCCACTGTAGTTCCCGTATTCGGCGTCGAAGTTGTTGGTGATAATCCGAAACTCGGCGATCGAGTCGAGGTTGGGGATAATCGCGGCACCGTTGTTTTTGCCTTCCTCCACGTTCGACCCGTTCACCATGAAACCGTTGGCGGTCTCCCGTTGGCCGTTCACCGATTGGTTGCCGGCATTCAGGCCACCGTCCACGGATCGATCACTGATGCCCGGCGTTCCGGTGTCGGTTGAATTGTATGGAGAGACGCCAGGCTGCATCGCCAGCAGGTCCGTGAAGGCCCGACCATTCAGAGGAATTGCTGTTATGGTCTTGCCGGTAACCACTTCGCCCATCTGAGTGCTTTCTGTCTCCACGTGGACCATGTCGGTCCGCACTTCCACCTTTTCGTTGATGGCGCCAACCTGGAGCGCGATGTCAACGCGTAGTGACGAGTTGGCATCGATAACGACCCCTGTTTTGGTGTAACTCTTAAAACCGACTTGGCTCACCTGCAAGTCATAGGTGCCGACCGCAAGGGCGGGGAACCTGTAAAAACCTTGGGCGTCGCTGGTGACCGTCGACTTGATCCCCGTCTGGGTGTCCGTGACCACCACGGTGGCGCCCGATATTACGGCACCACTGGGATCGGTGACGATGCCTGAGATGCTGCCGGTGATGCTCGCCCAAACTAAGCTGGCGCTGAGGATGAGACCGGCGAGGACTGCTAGAGCGGAATAGCTACGATTACGCATGCCCGAAACCCTCCCAACAAGTTCCGGCGTGGTTCTGAATTTCCAGAATGCCGGACTGTTCATCAAGTGAGACTAGAGCATTCGTCTTGAAAATGATCTATGCGGGAAGTCCCGCTTTAAATCGTTTTAATGTCCAATGACGGCCACATTGTAACTTCGACAAACCCGCCTTGCACCAAGTATATTTTCATCGGCCGAATCGGCGTTATGAATTGTGCCATGAGGCTGGTTGGGGAGGCGAGTGTTTTGCGAGTACGAGCGTTTCTCATTGCTGTCTTAACCATGGGCGCGTGGGGTTTGGCGAGGGCAGCTCAGGCATCGTCCTCTTCTTCAATCTGCCAAATCCAACCGGTGACTTTCGAAGGCTGGAAGGCGCAACAAGTTTCGAACCGATGGATACGACTGACGATCGTGCCGCAGCTCGGCGGACGCCTCATGCAAGTCGGGTTCGGCGAACATCCGTACCTGTTCGTGAATCCGAAACTGAAAGGCAAGTATTTCCCGCCGACGGAAGGCACGACCCCCGGTCGCTGGTACAACTACGGCGGCGACAAGATCTGGCCGCTACCGGAAGGCGAACAGGATGAACAACACTGGCCCGGTCCCGGGTCGGACCCGCTCGATGCCGGGAACTACGAATTCAAGGTGCTGGCGCAGGGAGCGGTTTGCACGATACGGCTCGATGGCCCAGCCGATCCTCACACCGGCTTGCAGTATTCCCGCGAAATCAGTTTAGGAAGCGAGTCCCCCGAAATCTCGTTCCATGCCGTGATGAAGAACGCCAGCGGCCATCCGATTCGCTGGTCCGTGCAATCGGTAACCCAGTACAGCACGGCGTCGGCCGATTCGGCCAACTCCTGCAACCGGAACTTCTGGGCGTTCGCGCCGATCAACCCGAGCAGCGCGTACGGCGACGGATATCGCGCCCGCCTGGGCCCCTCGAACGATCCGGCGTATTCCATCAAAGACAGCCGCTTCGCATTGCACTGGCTTTATTTCGAAAGGGAAGTCTGGCTCGACTCCCCGGACGGCTGGGTTGCATTGGTAGACGGCTCAGCCCGCTACGCGATGGTGGAGCGCTCCGCCCACGTTCAGGCGGACTATCCGGGGAAGGCCACCGTCATCTTCTATACCAATGGTCCGGCTGTCGAATACAACGACAAGGGCATGCCGTTCCTGACATCTTCAGATCCAGTCGAGATGCCCTACTACATGGAGGCGGAGCTTAACAGCCCCATGGTCCGCCTGGAACCCGGCGAGACCTACGCCTTCGACACGAAGTGGTTTCCCACCCGCGCGACAGCCGACTTCAAGACCGTGACCGACGCTGGCGTGGTGAACCGAGCGCTCGCCGCCACTGCCAGCGGGCAAAGCATCTTGCTCACCGGTTCCTTCGGGGTGTTTTTTCCGGGGAGCTTGGCTGCCTACGTGTTCGACGCGCGCGGCGTGAAGACAGCCGTTGTGCCGATTCAGCCAGCCAGCCCGCTCGAGCTCGTGAACGTGCAACAGGAAATCCCCGGCTCCTCGGTCGACGCGCGGGTCTCGCTGCACCTCATCGATCAGCGAGGAGCGGATCGCGGCTCGCTGGGCGAGGCAACGATTTCGAAGGCGGAGCACACCCCCTGATGGGGGAAGGAGATTCTGTGATCCTTGCAAGAACGAATTCGTACTCGTCGATCATTCCCGTCCTCAAGCGCGGCCTCAGCCTCATGCTCGCGCTCTCGGTGAGTTCGGCTGTGGTCCGTTCTGGCTCTGCCCAGACCGTCCGGGTGGACGCGACTCCCAGCCATGTCGTGAATACTTTCCGCCCTTTGTACGCGCTGGGGACAACCGTCGACCGAGTGCCCAGCAACGCCACCGACACCTTCTTCCGGCCCGATCAGGTGAAGCAGATTCTCTCCGCCGGTTGGGGCGTGGTTAGCTACCGCCAGAACACGGAGTTGTTCGTCCAGGCCTGGCATTGGAATCCCAAGGGAAAGTGGAGCGACCCTTCCGGGAAAGGCTACTTCACTGGCGATGCGATGCCCACGAAAGAAATGATTCGCCATTCCTATGGCTACTCGTTGCAGCATCGCGGCTTCACCCGCAACGGAGGCACCGAGTTCGACGGCTTCTCCCGCCTCGACGACGGCGACATCAACACCTACTGGAAGAGCAATGCCTATCTGACCAAGACCTTCACCGGCGAAGAAGACTCAGCCCATCCACAATGGGTGGTCATCGACCTGGAGAAAAAAGAAGACGTAAACGCGATCCGGATTGCATGGGCGGAACCGTACGCGCGCTCCTACGAAGTTCAGTACTGGACGGGCGCAGGCGATGCGATGGACGAACAGGACAAAGGCGCGTGGAACAAGTTCAGCGCCGGCGCGGTCACTGGAGGTAAAGGCGGTACGGTAACGCTGAAACTCGTTTCCGCTCCCGTGAATACCCGTTATCTCCGCATCCTGATGACCGAATCTTCCAATACCTGCGACACGCATGGGCCCAAAGATCCCCGCAACTGCGTTGGCTACGCGATCAAGGAACTTTTCGCGGGGACCCTGGATGACAAGGGAGCCTTTCAGGACCTGCTCCGCCACTCGCCCGACCAGCACCAGTCGCTCACCTACTGTTCTTCAGTCGATCCCTGGCACGAACCATCCGACTTATACGTCGCGCCGGACCGCATGGAGTCCGGTGACCAACCCGGTTTCGACCTGTTTTTCACGAGCGGCATCACGCGCGGACTCCCCGCGGTTGTTCCGATCGCGATGCTGTACGGCACACCCGAAGACTCGGGGGCGCAAATGACTTACCTCAAGAAACGCGGCTACCCGATCTCCTACGTTGAAATGGGCGAGGAACCGGATGGCCAATACATGCTGCCCGAAGACTATGGCGCCCTGTACCTGCAATGGGCGACCGCGCTTCATCGAGTCGATCCCATGTTTAAGCTGGGTGGCCCGGTCTTTCAAGGAGTCACGGAAGACATCAAAGTCTGGCCCGACGCTCAGGGAAAGAATTCTTGGTTCGGACGCTTTCTTGATTACCTGAAGGCTCATGGCCGCTTGCAGGATCTTGCTTTCATGTCGTTCGAGCATTATCCATACGACGGCTGCGACACGCCGTGGAAGAATCTCTACCAGGAACCGGAACTCATTACGCACATCATGCAGGTCTGGCGGGACGATGGCCTTCCACCCGGGGTCCCGCTGCTCGATACCGAAACCAACGATCACGGTGGCGAGGCGGCGGTCGACATTTTTGGCGCGCTCTGGCTGGGCGATTCCTTCGCCGGCTTCCTCGCCGCGGGCGGCGCGGCCACCTTTTATTACCACGCTCTGCCGTACTCTCCCCCACACCCCGCATGTCCCAACAGCTGGGGCACCTACCACATGTTCATGGTCGACAAGGATTACCAGATCACGAAGCGAACATCGCAGTTCTTCGCCGCACAACTGCTCACGCAGGAGTGGGCCGAGGCTGGCGATGCCGAACACAAGCTGTTCGCCGCCGCGAGCGACGTCCGGGATTCTGAAGGCCACGTTCTGGTCACCGCGTACGCTCTGCTGCGTCCCGACAGCCAGTGGTCACTGCTGCTCATCAACAAAGACCACGACCATCCGCATGGGGTGAAGATCGTGTTCCACGATGCCGGGAGCAACTCCGACTCTTCTTTCGTGGACGGAACGACGATGATCACTTTCGGAAAGGCGCAGTACGTGTGGCATCCCGCGCGCAAGAACGGCTACGCCGACCCCGATGGCCCGCCCGTCACTTCCACTGCCACGGGTGGCCCCGGCCTGGTATACACGCTGCCGCCGGCCTCGATCAATGTGTTGCGGGGCAGGATAACCACCAACTCGGCTTCTCGGCGCGAGCCATAGCCGAATCTAGAACCCATCTCATAATGCCTTAGCAGGATGAGTTCGCATGCGAGATGAAGCATTCCGAGAAAATTGTCGAGGCGGTGTTCCCAACGAGTCGTGAGACGGCGGAAGTTCTGAAGCCATGCAAAGAGCCGCCACCTTCTTCCGCGTCGCTTTCCAAGCCCCAAATTGAGAAGCAGAACAACGGGACTGCTTAGCTGGAGGGAGGTTTAGGCCTGGTGTTCCTAAAGCTGGTGGATCTCTCTGTGTGGAATGTGAGCAATTCCGCACAGTTCGGGAAGAGCAGATGAGCGACCGTGGTGGTGATGCAGCAGTGCAAAGTGCAGGCCATTGCGCTGTGGGACAGTTCTGGAGGTTTTATGAGTAGCTACATGATAGCGTTCATTGTTCTGATGATTGCCTGGGTTTGCGGGTGGATTGTTTTTCACGTGACCAGTGGGCTGATTCACATTCTTCTTGTCTTGGCCGCGGTGTCGCTCATTTTGCATTTCATTCGCGGCAGACACGCGGAAGCCGACCTGCGCATCAGGAGCTGATGCCCCAGCGTTTTCCGGGGTAGCCATATCGTGGGGCATGCCCACATCAAGCACGATCCGCTCGCCCTGCGATTCGGTTTCGCCCCAGATGTTGCCGATTTCCGAACCCTTTTGAATGCGCTGTTCACAATTGAGCAGCTTGTTTGCCGGGTAACAGCAGTATAGAGCCATGAAAGTCACTGAGAAACAAGCGCTGGCGGTGCGGTGTCCCACTTGTGGCGCTAGGCGGGGAGAGAAATGTGAGCTTGGCACGGGCCAGCCCCGTACAGAGCCGCATCGAGATCGACGCTTGGCCGTTTCGAGAAAATAACAGGGGCAGCCCCACAGACGGGACAACCGTACCATGTTGGAGGATCCTTCGCGTGAATGTCCTGAGATCTCAGGCCAGCACAGGCCCCAGGAGGGCTTAGCCGAGAGGTTCGAGGGCTTCTTCTACCCACTGTGGTTGCCGCTGTGCCCTCTTCTTGCATAGGCGTTGACAGTTGGAGCAGTCCTTGCCGGCCGAGATGCGCCGTTCGCAGCGAAACCGTGTTCAATCTGGATCAAACCACCTTGGGTGCCGCGATCGATGCGCAGGAGATTCCCGTCTGCCGGACTATAATCAGAGAACATGAGCCCCACCGCGGCAACCAAGAAAAATCGCGCCTTCGACCCCGACCGCTTCCTCGCCACCATTGGCCAGGGCAGGAAGAGTTTCAATGTTGCTCGGAAGAAAAGGATCTTCACTCAGGGGGATGCGGCGGATGCTGTCTTCTATATTCAGAAAGGCAAAGTGCGGCTCACCGTCGTATCGAAAACCGGCAAGGAAGCCACGATCGGCATATTGAGCCAGCAGAATTTCTTCGGCGAAGGGTCGCTGGCAGGCCAGGCTCTCCGCATGGGATCGGCAGCCGCAATGACAGACTGCCAGATTCTGCGGATCGACAAGAAGGCGATGATGGACGCCCTGCACCACGAACATGCCCTGTCCGATATGTTCGTGGCGTATTTGCTCGCCCGCAACACCCGTTATGAAGAGGATCTGGTCGACCAACTGTTCAATTCCAGCGAAAAGAGGCTGGCCCGCGTCCTTCTGATGCTCGCGCATTTTGGCAAGGAAGGAGTGCCCGAGACCGTGGTTCCGAAGATCAGTCAGGAGACGTTGGCCGAGATGGTGGGTACCACACGCTCCCGGGTGAGCTTTTTCATGAACCGGTTCCGGAAAATGGGCTTTATCGACTATGCCGGAGGAGTAGACGGCGGACTGCAGGTTCACAGTTCACTGCTTGATGTCGTTCTCCATGACTAAGCAGTCCCGGCGGGAGGCTCGACGAGAGAGAATCTGCACAAACTCTTGCCTGATTCTCTTCCGCTCGGACTTCCGGTCTCCGGGTTGCTCCGTGCTCGGAGCATCAGGTACCGGCGCCGTCTCTGCCCTGTTCAGAATAAATCACTCCTTGATCAGTGCGGTCACGTGGCTTGCGTCGTAACTCACGAAATCGTCAACTTGTTTTGTTTATTTCCTGTCGAACGCTCGATCGTCATGTCGTGCGGTTCAGCATTTCCTGAAACGCGGTAGCAAGATGTGGCAAGTCTACGCGTTTCGCCGATTCCCATTCGACCGGTAGAAACTGACGGGTTATTTCGAGAGCCATCGTTTTGTCACAGCGATGGCCGCACGACAGGCAAATTGCTCCGACTTGCCGGATCTCGGTCTCTTTCGAGATTTCATTCTCGCGCACTGCCAGCGAGCCCGCCACGACCGGGCCATCACACTTGTCGCAGGAGTAAACGGAGAGGTGAAGGTACTGTTTTCTCATCGGTGCCCCCGAACACACTAAACATCCCACCATTCACATCGTAGGCCGCGCTGATTGGAACATCTGTTCACTACTGATCAGACACTAAGCGGGCTTCAGCGACCGGCCGCATTCCAGGCAAGAGGTCTTGTGGCGTAACGTGATCAGGCCGCAAAACGGGCACATCCTTTGCAATCGGACTTCCGGCGTCTGCGGCCTGAGTATCGCGGACAGCTTCCCGAACAGACCAATGACGGAAGTGAGGCGTCTGCGGATGCGATTGCGGAGCGGACGTAAGCCGGCCTCCATCGATCCACCCTCGTTCTTTCTCCAGTTGATGGGAAATGTGCCGCCCGGGAACGAAGGCGCCAAAATGATCAAGAAACACGCAGCGTCACCGACAGCTAACAATGACACGCCAGGGCGGACGATTCTGTGCAGGATTGCTCACATTGCACAAAGAATTTCAGGAACCGGCCGAGAATTCGCCAATCTGCTCCGCCGGCAAGACGGAAGTGAGCAATTCAGACCATTTAAGATTCCGGTTCTGAGCGATCATGGCACTGGAGACGAGCTCTTCTTCTCTCTCTATTCAGGTCCTCTGAACTAAGTCAGCCCATCTGAAATCCTCTCCTCTTAGTTCCGCATCGAAAGGGCACAATTCATGAAAAAGGCAACTTCACTGTTGTTGATGGGCTTTATGAGCGTGGTTGGAACCGGCGCATGGGCCAGTTCGGCTCGCGAAGATTCGGTCGCACGCCTGCAATCGTCCGTCGAAGTCATACAGGCCATTATGGCGACCCCAGATAAAGGGATCCCGGAAGAGGTGTTGAACGGCGCAAAGTGCATCCTCGTCGTACCTAACCTGATCAAAGGCGGCTTCATCGTTGGTGGTAAGCACGGACGTGGAGTGGCGTCCTGCCGCACCTCCAACGGCTGGAGCGCACCTGCCTTCGTCTCCGTTGGCGGCGGCAGCGCCGGACTACAGATCGGAGTTGAAGGCGTAGACCTGGTCATGCTGGTCATGAACGATCAGGGCTTCCAGCATCTGCTTTCCAGCAAATTCGAACTGACGGGAGAAGCATCGGCTGCGGCCGGTCCGGTCGGTCGTCATGCCTCCGCAGGAACAGACTGGAAAATGAGCACTGAAGTGCTGACCTACTCGCGCTCGAAGGGTGCGTTTGCGGGGCTTACCCTCGAAGGTGCGGTCGTGCAACAGGATAACGACTCCACGCATGCTATTTACGGCAAGAACGTGGAGTTCCGCAATATTCTGTCGGGCAAGGTGGCAACCCCGCAAAGTGCGGACGCATTCATGAAGGCCGTGTCAGAAGCGCGCCAACAGGCACGGATTGCCGAAGCAAACGAAGACAAGAAGTAGTAGATAAGCCTGGATGTCGTCTGGAAGATACGATTTCAGCCCGATCGGAACCGCTCACTGGTTCCGATCAGGCTGTAGATCGATCGCAAAGGAGAACGATCATGGTGACAACTGCGAACATCGTGGGTGGCACGAATGGACGGACAACAGGACGAATCACCGCTCAGCCCCGGCTGCATCAGAGGGCTGCCGAGATTCAACGCTACGGCACCGTTACACCGATGCTGCCACTCGACCTCGAAGAGCCCGTGAGGCTCGAGATGAGCGAGCAGCTCAACCAAATCGTCGCTGATACCATGACCCTGCGCGACCTGTACAAGAAATCACATTGGCAGGTGGCGGGCCCAACCTTCTATCAGCTCCATCTCCTTTTCGACAAGCACCATGGTGAACAGGCCGATCTGGTGGATGCCATCGCGGAGCGTATCCAGCTCCTTGGAGGCGTCAGCATTGCCATGGCTCCAGACGTGGCCGAAACAACCCGCATCGAGCGCCCACCGCGCGGTCGAGAAGAAGTGCCCGTCCAACTCTCCCGCCTAGTTGACGCACACCAGACGATCGTTTCCCTGGTCCGGACAACGGCTCGGCGCGCTTCCAAGCTCGGGGACGACGGTACCAATGACCTCCTCGTCAGTCAAGTCCTGCGAACCAACGAGCTGCAGATGTGGTTTCTGAGCGAGCACTTAGTAACTATGCCACTGACCAGAGCGGTGGAATAGTGGTTCACCCACTGAGAACCCTGCTGTATGAGCTACTAGTGGAACCCGTCGCTGAGCTGTCGCAACGAGTGTGGCGCGTTCTTGGACTAACCCAGGACCCTGTAACGAAGACTGGCGTGCCCGTGCTACTGACCGACCCTACCGGTCCAGCAGGACTCCCATCTCATCGTTCGCTCCCCAAGCCTTGACGTACTGCGCTTTGCCGATCGTTCCAGGGCCATTGGGCCCCATCTCGTAATAAACCTTTGCGTCTGGCGGGAACTGTTGCAGGGCTTCCGTCAGGTCTTTCACGGTCCATTCTTTGTCTGCCATATGCCCTCCAGGGCGGCGGGAATTGGGGATCACTGTGCCGGAGTGCCGGCCAGTGTCGGCACCGGCGCTACCGACTTCAACTGGTCCAGGCCAGTCAGCACACCCTGCCAGCGAACCTGGTCCTTCTTCGTGTCAATCGACACCGAGAGGTCGGAATAGAACTGCAGGATATTCTCGCGCAGCTCCGGCGACGTTCGATCGAACTTGTGTTCCGACAATTGAGCCAGTAGCTTCGCGTAGGAGTCGTCGGTGAGCGAGTATTCAGCTGCCTTGGTCGCTTGCCCAGTATCAAAATCGCAGTTGGGCAGCACCAGCGTGTCAGTGCGCACTTCTTCTAGAAAGACCCGGTATTCGTCGACAGTCGTATTGATGCTCTTGATATACAGATCTTCCGTTTGCGAGGTCGGACTGTTGAACGCCAACCCCTTAAGGGGACCGACTTTCGGCATGTACCGCAGGAGTGTTGAGAGTACGCGCGTACCAAAGCCCGGCTTCACGTAGTCCTTTCCCCACTCTTTTTCATAGTTGGAGCGGGAGAGACGGTACAGGAACTTTTGTTTCGCGAAATTCGGCGTCTCGCGCATCAGGTCCTTCTTGTGCGTCTGCAGCGCGACCTGGGTCATTTGCGGAATCAGTCGGCCGATCGCGAAACGATACGAACCCACCGCCATATCCTCGTGGGCAAGCACATCTCTTAACTCGACTCCGTACACGACGGGAAAGACCCGTTCCAGCAGGGGCTTGGGAACCTGAAATCCGATGAAATCGTGGTATTGCTGCGACGCGTAGCGATTCTTCGCTACCTGCACCGTGTCGAATCCGAATTCCGTTTTCAGATGCGCGGGCTTGTCCTGCGCATACCGAACCGACTTGCCAAACTTCGCCCGGAGCTTGGGATACTCGATCGCGACCGCCTGGTTGACCGCAGGGTGACCGACGATGTCGGCAGCGTAGTGCGACAGCGCACCCAAAGCGAAAGCGTACTCGTTGACATCCTGGCTCTCGATCAGCAATTCACGAACAAAATCTCCGCTGCGGACGTAGTGGACCAAGTCACTGAATTCTCTGTTG
>CAZXKO010000021.1:0-85067 GCA_964641665.1 uncultured Acidobacteriaceae bacterium | reverse complement strand
TGGCGCGCAGCGGATGATCCTTCCGCACCCGCGCTTCCGGCGACAAGTAACTGAACATATGACTCTGCTGCTGATCGTCTCCGCGCATGCCTTCTGGTATCACACAAAGCTGTGGATTAGGAGTAGTTTTTCAGCAGCCTGTTAGGCGACCGCACGAATGAGGGGGGGATCACGCTGTGCCTGCTGAGATCAAGCATTAATCCAGACTAGTTCGTGGGTCTCGAGCGAAGAACGCCATTGCGCCGCAACCCCAGTACGAAAGGGAAGTAATCATGAAGCCGTTTCTCGTATTTTTTCTCGTGCTCGGCAGCCTCAAGGCTCAAACCTACCAACCGACCTGGGATTCCGTTGACAAGCGGCCCACGCCCGCCTGGTTCAGCGACGCCAAGTTCGGCATCTTCATTCATTGGGGAACCTACTCTGTGCCGGCATACGCTCCGGTGCTGCCGGGAAAGCTGGCCTACGCGGAGTGGTATTGGAATGCGATGACGCACGGGAAGAACGACGCGAAAGCCGATGATCTTCAGAAGAGAACTTGGGCTTTTCATCAGAAGGTCTATGGCGCCGACTTTCCTTATCAGAATTTTGCGCCGCAGTTTCGAGCGGAGCTTTTCGACCCGGACCACTGGGCGGACGTATTCGCCCGGTCGGGCGCCAAGTACGTTGTGTTGACTTCTAAACATCACGAGGGTTTTGCCTTGTGGCCGAGCAAGGAAGCTTCTGCAACCTGGGGACGTCCATGGAACGCCGTGGAAATTGGGCCGAAACGCGATGTGCTGGGCGATCTGACGGACGCGGTGCGCCGCAAGGGCGTGCGCATGGGCTTCTATTATTCCCTCTACGAGTGGTGCAACCCGCTCTGGCTGTACGACAAGCCCCGCTATGTCCGGGAACACATGTTTCCCCAATTCAAGGACCTGGTCACGAACTACAAGCCGGCGTTTATTTTCAGCGATGGGGAGTGGGAGATGACTTCTGCGGAATGGCACAGCCCAGAGTTGCTGGCATGGCTGTTCAATGAATCTCCGGTCAAAGACGAGGTTGTGGTCAACGACCGCTGGGGCAGCGATACGCGCCACAAGCACGGGGGATATTGGACCACCGAGTACACGGCGGGTATGAGCGGGATCGACCATCCGTGGGAGGAAAACCGTGGCATGGGCGTGAGCTACGGCTACAACCGCGCGGAGGGCCTCGACGTTTACCACACCGCGCGCGAGTTGGTGGCGATTTTGGTAGACACCGTGAGCCGGGGCGGCAACCTCCTGCTCGATATTGGACCGAAAGCCGATGGCACGATTCCAGTGATTATGGAAGAGCGGCTCTTGGCGATGGGAGACTGGCTGAAGATCAATGGTGAAGCCATTTATGGAACCAAGCCATGGAAGGTGACGCGGCAATGGAGCGCCGGTGAAGTCCCGAAAGTGGAATACAACAAGGAATATTCGTCAGCGTACGACGTTACCAAGCTGATAGAAAAATCTCAGCCGGAGAAGGCGCACATCGAAGCGTTCTTTACCGCGAAAGATAAGAATCTGTACGCGATTTTGCCACACTGGTCGGGCCACAGCCTTCTACTCAAAGACGTGATTCAAACCCAGTCAGTCCGACTGCTCGGTTCCGACGTTCCGCTGAAGTTCAAGGTTTCGAAATCTGGCACGTTGGTTGAACTGCCTGAGCTTCCCGAGGAGTTGCGGCAACAGTCGGCTTGGGTGTTGAGAGTTGGTCAGTGAGAGCACTACGACGCGCTCCGCAGCCTGTCGGGCAAGCTGCGCTTGCTCGGCGACTCAGGCGAGTTTTCTGCATGTTGACAGGGCAAGATCGATATCGTTACAGTAATGGGTAACTGGCGAGTTGGGAGATTTGCTAAGTATGCCTAATACCAACGATTTAGTAGTAGTGACAGGGGCAGGTGGCTTCATCGCCGGAGCGCTGGTGGGGGTGCTTCGGGAGCAGGGTTACAAGCGCATTCGCGCCATCGACATTAAGCCGTTGGACCACTGGTATCAGCGATTTGAGGATGTTGAGAATCTGTCGCTGGATCTCAATGAGAAGCAGAACTGCGAGATAGCGGCTCGGGGCGCGCACCAGGTCTACAACCTGGCAGCGAACATGGGGGGCATGGGATTCATCGAGAACAACAAAGCCCTATGCATGCTTTCAGTGCTGATCAACACCCACATGCTACAGGCGGCCGCGAAGAACGGAGTCTCTCGATATTTCTATTCATCGTCAGCATGTGTCTACAACGGCGACAAGCAAAAGAATTTTGAAGCGCCGATGCTGAAAGAAGAAGATGCTTACCCTGCGCTTGCCGAAGACGGATACGGATGGGAAAAGTTGTTCTCCGAGCGCATGTGCCGGCATTTTCGAGAAGACTACGGGCTCTACACCCGGGTTGCGCGCTTCCACAACGTGTACGGTCCTTGGGGGACATGGTTCGGTGGGCGCGAGAAAGCCCCGGCTGCAATTTGCCGGAAGGTGATTGAAGCCAAGCTGACGGGCAAGCACGAGATCGAAATCTGGGGCACTGGACACCAGTCCCGTAGCTTCATGTACATCGACGATTGTCTGACGGGCATTCAGAAGATTATGAATTCGGAAATTCTGGAGCCGATCAACCTGGGATCGAGCGAAGCCGTCAGTATCAACCAGTTGGTCGATCTGGTGGAAGGAATTGCGGGCATCCGTTTGGAGCGTAAGTACGATCTTGATGCGCCACAGGGAGTCAACGGACGCAACAGCGACAACACACTGATCAAGAAATATCTCAACTGGGAGCCGACGCTCCCGCTGCAAACCGGTCTGGAGAAGACCTACGCCTGGATCCACGACCAGTATCTAGCCCGGGAGAGGGGTGCCGCGGGGGTTGTGAGGGAATTCGCCACCACGTCATCTTAAGACTTGGGGATCAGGGCCAGGTGGGGCACATGCCAAAGATGACGAAGCCGTGGGACTATCTCATCGTTACGGCCGCGAACGACCAGCAAGCAAAGGCTTACGACTTCCAGATTCGGCAACGCCAGGAAGCGGGCGAAATCCCACAGGTCCGTAATTGTCTAGTAATTTCAGATACAGACAGTCGGCGGATTGGCAGCGGCGGAAGCACTCTCCATTGTTTATGGAGTGTCCTGCAGCGTGAGCGGCCGGGTGCGGGCCCTGGCAGTTTCGAGGAAGCGGAAGCCATTCTCAGCGATCTCCGCATTCTAATCGTGCACGCGGGCGGGGACTCCCGCCGTCTTCCGGCATATTCTCATTGCGGCAAGATGTTTGTTCCTCTCCCTGCTAAGGCCCAGTCTTCAACGGCGACTACACTTTTTGACCGGCTCGTACCGGCCTTTCTCACGCTTCCGGACGCGCATCCGGGGCAGGTCGTGGTTGCGTCGGGGGATGCCTTGCTCTTGTTCGAAGCTTCGGCGGCGAAGTTCAACCGTCCCGGCGTTACCGCCCTAGGATCTTTCGCATCGGCAAACGAGGCGGCACATCATGGTGTTTTCTGCTCCAACCAGCGCGGCGCGGTGAGAAGGTTTTTGCAGAAGCCGTCGCCTCACGCGCAAGTCGCAGCCGGGGCCGTGAATGACGAGGGAAAAGCATTACTTGATCTGGGCGTAATGAGTTGTGACGCTGCCGCGGCCGTGCGGTTGATGCGTGCGTTCTACGACACAGGCTCGGGAGCAGATGGCAAACCGGCCCTGTCATTGAGAGCTCAGACGCGCGCGGCGATGTTTTCTCATGGCATCGACTTGTATCGCGAGATCTGCTGCGCGCTCGGCACAGACACGACACTCGGTGACTATGTCGACAGCGTCCGAAGGGCCGGTTCGACGCTCGATAGCCAGCTTCTCGAGGAGTGGTTCGGTGCGTTACGACAGATTCCGTTTACGGTCGACATCCTGCCCTGTTGCAGATTCCTCCACTTCGGCACGACTCGTCAGCTGGTCACAAGCGGGCTGGCTCTGCTTGCAGAAGACTCTGACGGGTCTGTGCCGGCGTCTTTGATTCTGAACAGCGATATCCACTCTGAGGTGACTGGCGACCACGTGTGGATTGAGGGATGTTTGGTTGGTGACACGCTCACTCTCGACGGATTCAATGCGGTCGTGGGGCTCGACGTGGTGCAGCCTCTCCGGCTCCACCGTGGCGCTTGCTTAGACCTGTCAGCGGGTGTCAGTCGCCAAGGCGAGAAGGTTTGGTTCCTCCGATACTGCGACATCGATGACACGTTCAAACACTCGGCTGAAGAGGGCGGCACATTTTGTGGTTTACCTTTTGTGAAGTGGCTTACCGCGATAGGTGCGGTGGCAGCTGATATCTGGCCTCCCGAAGTACCGCCGCGTTCGCAGACGCTGTGGAGCGCTCGCGTATTTCCCGCACTGCAGGAACACCAAGAATTCCGCGAATGGTTGTGGCTGTTGGAAATCGAATCCGCGACGAAAGAGCAAAAAATCAGGTTCCTCAATGCGGATCGATACAGTTCTTCTGAGATTGCGCTTCGGGTGGACCAATCGGAGTTTCGTAACCGGCGCTCGAGGATTTCCGCGGCCGCGACGCGTCGTGGCAACTTGGAACCCTCCCAACCTCAGACCTACGCGGTCGACCATTGAACAGGGGGGAACGTTTAGGCCGGACACACACACTCCAACAGGATTGTGGGGTCGGCGTAGCACAGGGAACGCTGAATGATAGAAGCCGATAGTAAGGTCCCTTATCGGATGGCGCTGGCCGGTGGCTGGATTGACCAGCCGTTCGTGTCTAGGGTCAATCCTCGGCCGCCGGGGTCGATGGTCGTGGTCGGGCTGGAGCCTTCCATCCGCTTTATGGACCGGGCGGGGATGGCGACCAGTACGCGCGCTGCTGCTGCGAGGCTGTGGAACGGCACCTTGCCGGAGGGAGACCCAATGCAGTTGATTCGGGAGCTGTACGAAGCCGAAAACCAGGGGGCGGCGCAGCCATCGGGCTCTCAGGATATGGCGGGGCTGATATTGCCGGGTGTCAACCGACTCGACTACGACTATGACCATAACGGAGGCCTCTTTCCCGTCAACATCGAATCCTGCAGCGATGAGGATGTGGCGACATGGCTGGAAGAGGTCCTGCACCTACTTCCCGTTGCTCCGCGTCCGGACGGCTACGACCCAATCGAGGAGCAGCATCTGAGTGGAGAATGGGTCCGTCGGCTGGGTGAATCCGGTAGGATGTGCTTCCACGCGATCGTCACCAACAACTTAAAGGAACTGGGCGAGTCGATGAATGAGTGCATGAGATGCTGGGAAGCACTCCTGCCTCGTACTGTCCGGCATCCGGCCCTCAAAGTGGACCTGCCCGGCGTGTTGGCTTCTTACCAATCCCGATATCCGGGGGCAATGTACTCCGGCTGCGGTGGTGGCTACCTGTATGTGGCTTCGGAAGACGAAGTCCCCGGGACCATAAAAGTGAAGATACGTTTGCGCGGAAGGATCAATGCCTAACAGGAACCCTGGAAAGATCGTCGAGGTCCCAGCATTCCTGGGCAGTGCTCCGTCCCACGACACATGTGACGGAGTTTTGCCAAGCGCTCCGAACTGTGACATTGCTGATTCTGGGAAGGAGCTGATTGCTATGCCTCTAGAATGGCCAGCGCGATTCTCCCGGTTGTTTGTGGTCGTTCTTTCTGTGGCCGCACTGTCCTCCAGCATGCTCGCCCAAAGCCCCACCGCGCCGACGGTCTCCGAAGATCCATTGACCATTGACCAGACTTGGCAGAAAGCAAGCGCGAAGTATGACGCTGCGCGCTCTGCCATTCTCGAGGACGTAGATCGCGTCAACCGGGAAGGCCACTTTCGCGCCGACTGGGAATCACTCCGGAACTACAAGGTGCCCGAGTGGTATGAGGACGCGAAGTTCGGCATCTTCATTCACTGGGGCGTCTATTCGGTGCCCGCGTTTGGCAGCGAATGGTACCCGCGCTTGATGTACATCGAGGGCTCGGAAGAGTACAAGCATCACCTGGCCACGTATGGCTCACAGGAGAAGTTCGGGTACAAGGACTTCATTCCCTCCTTCAAAGCTGAGAAATTCGATCCGGCCGCATGGGCACGCCTTTTCAAAGAAGCAGGCGCGAAGTACGTGGTTCCGGTGTTCGAGCATCACGACGGCTTTGCCATGTATGACAGTGGCCTTTCGGACTGGACCGCGGCAAAAATGGGGCCGCATCGAGATCTGATGGGGGATCTGGCCAGAGCAATCCGCGCCGAGGGCCTGCACCTTGGGGCCTCGTCCCATCGCGTCGAACACAACTTCTTCCTGGGTGTCGGGCGTACGATTCCGTCCGACATAAACGATCCCAAGTACGCCGCATTCTACGGGCCTGCACACCAGTGGCTCGAGGCTAAGCGAGGGACACCGTTGTCCAACGACTTCACGTTTGTTTCGAAATCGTGGACGCACGACTGGCTGGCGCGTTCGGCGGAAATTGTCGAGAAGTACCATCCGGACATCATGTATTTCGACTGGTGGATCGGGCAGCCCTCGGTTCGCGAGGACCTAACCCGCTTCGCCGCCTTTTATTACAATTCATCCCTCCAGTACGGCGACCATATCGGTGTAATCAACTACAAGGACTACGCGATACAGGAACAATCCGCGGTGCTCGATTTGGAGCGCGGCCAGCTCGCCGATATTCACCCTCTGCACTGGCAAACCGACACTTCGATCAGCAACAAATCCTGGGGCTACGTTCAGGCGGATACCTTCAAATCGCCACAGTTCGTGGTTCACCAACTTGTCGATATCGTAAGCAAGAACGGAAACCTGCTGTTGAATATTGGCCCGCGATCGGACGGAACGATTCCCGAGGAAGTACAGCAGGTGTTGCGGGAGGTTGGAGCCTGGTTGAAAGTGAATGGCGACGCGATTTACGGTACGCGGCCCTGGAGAATTTACGGAGAGGGGCCTACCAAAGTGGCCGCCGGGTCGTTTCACGACACCGATACCTCAACTTACACGCCGGAGGACTTCCGCTTCACTGCGAAGGGAAGCGCGCTATACGCCATCGAACTCGGTTGGCCTTCCACGGAGGAAGCGGTCATCCATTCTCTTGGGAGCGAAGCCGCCGGTGTCCCGAAGGTCAGGTCGGTCGATCTGCTTGGGTCTGATGCGAAGATCGAGTTTCACCAGCAGCCCGACGGGCTGCACATTCATCTTCCCGGGTCGGCTCCTGGTCACTTCGCGTACTGCTTTCGCATTCTGCTCGCGAGTTGACAGACTGGGTGTTTGTGAGCTGCTGAGGTGTTAATTTTTGGGGGGGAGCGGAAGGGCTGACGTCTGCTCAGTGGGCCCACACCTTCAACGCCGATTCAAGAAATAGATTCGTCACATGAATGACCACCTGCTCAGCCAACCAAGGATTGCCCATCTGGATCGAGTCGATGATCCGTTGATGGTTCGGAAGTTGTTGTGCCCAGGGACTGGCATCCAGGTTCTTGGCGAGCGCGCGCATGAGAGTAAAGGCATACAACGGGACCACCAGCCGGCGACCATACTCAAGAATGAACGGGTTGCCAGGTTTTCCAAGGAGGCAGACGTGAAACTGCTGGACTCGGTCCACCACCTTCCGAAGGTCGTCCATCTCGACCGCCTCCCTCATCTGGGCAAGGGCTAGGTCCAGATCCTGCAATGGCAGTTGGCGCTCTGCTACCAGTCGCGCCGCTAGTCCCTCCAACGCCCCGCGAACATGATAAATGTGGATGATGTCGGAGTCGCGCAAACGGAGCACGCGGGCGCTGCGGCCGTGTCCCTTGGTTACAAACCCTTCCGTCATAAGGATATTGATGGCTTCACGAATCGAGATCTGTGCGACGCCGAATTCGCGTCCCCACCGGCCTTCGATAATCTTCTCGCCAGGCGCGATTTTGCCTGAAAGTATCATCTCGCGGAGCTGAACCGCGAGGTTCTCCTTCAGCAAACCACGTGGCTCGGTGCGTCCGTCTCGAGAATTCTTGGCGTCGATTTCAGTGGTCACGCACGACGGTTCCAGTACCCGTGTTCAACAAAGGTGAAAACAAGGGCTCGGTCTTGGCGATCGTCAAAAAGCAGTACTCGCGTAGATCCGCGGCGGCCGTTAAGTCCGCACAACTTTAAGAGTAAAGCAATTAAACGAGTCTAGACTGGATGCCTGAAAACACGTACCTCTCAATTAAGCCCCAAGCAGCTGTGAGCGCTCAGGAATGTTTGCGGACCGGCATAGTTAGCGTATAATAGCCCGATTCGATCGCATAATAAGCGCTCAAATGGTTCTTGACAATCTCAGACGACGAACCTAGCCCGGCGCAAACGGGAACCCTGTCGCCAGGCGAGATCCGGATCTGCGATGCTTGGCGGTGATGGTAACAGCCACACCGGAAAATGAGGAGACGCTGCATGATGCTTTCGCGGGCAGGTTGGTCAATCAGAATGTTGTTGGTACCTCTCGTACTTTTCGTTCTCCCGAGCCTCCACGCGCAAGCGCCCACGCATTATGAACCGACCCTTGAGTCTCTGAATCATCACCCGGTTCCACAGTGGTATTCCGACGCCAAGCTGGGAATTTTCATTCATTGGGGCCTCTACTCTGTTCCCGGTTGGGCGCCGCTAGTCCATCCGGAACATGACTTTGCTTCGCAAGACTACATCACGCACAACCCGTATGCTGAGTGGTACTTGAACAGCATGCGCCTTGATGGCTCTCCGACCCAAGCCTACCATCGCGAGCATTACGGTGCTGACTATGACTACTACAACTTTGCGCCCGTCTTTAACAAAGAGATTCAAAAATGGAATCCTGATACCTGGGCCAAGATTTTCCACGACGCCGGCGCGAAGTATGTCGTGCTGACGACCAAACATCATGACGGCTTCACTTTGTGGCCCAGTTCTACGCCCAATCCGACCCTTCCGGCAGACCGGCAGCACGCTGCGCGCGATCTGGTTGGCGAGTTGACCACTGCTGTCCGGAAACAGGGATTACGCATGGGCCTGTACTACTCTGGCGGCTATGACTGGACGTTCGTGCCCGGCCCGATCCGCGTGGCGGCGGACTACCAGAAAGTAAAGCCGCAAAGCGAAGCCTACGGCAAGTATGCGGATGCACACATGCGGGAACTGATGGAGCGGTACCATCCGGCAGTGCTGTGGAACGACATCGACTACCCCAAGTCCGGCCACCCGCTGGAGATCATGGCCGAGTACTACAACACCGTGCCAGATGGAGTGATCGATGACCGCTTTGGGGTCAAACACTCTGACTTCAATTCTCCGGAGTACGAGACCCTGGACAAGATCAGCCCCACCAAGTGGGAGGAGTGCCGCGGTCTAGGGCGATCGTTCGGTTACAACCGGGCTGAGGGTGAAGCGGAGACCATCGCTCCCGACGAACTGATTTACCTGTTGGTGGACATTGTCAGCAAAAATGGCAATCTTCTCCTGGACGTGGGACCGGAGGCCAACGGCACGATCCCAGCCGTGCAGATGACGCGCCTGCAGGCACTGGGAGCATGGCTGCAGCAAAACGGTGAAGCCATCTATGGCAGCCATCCCTGGACGCGGGCAACCGGGGAGACGGCAGAGGGGATCCGGGTGCGGTTCACCCAGAAGGACACGGTAGTTTACGCCACGCTGCTCGGACAGCCGAAAGCCGCCAGCGTTACCCTGAAATCTCTTTCGCTGAAAGAAGGGTCGAAGATCTACTTGATCGGCGAGGACAAACCGCTGGTTTGGTCCAAGCAGGATTCGGACATCCGGGTCAGTTTGCCTACGACCCTTCCTGGGCGGTATGCCTATGTCCTCAAGATCGCAGGCCCGGTATCCTGAGTGCGTGTGGGTACGACTTTGACGCAAAATAAGATCCTGCAGCTCGATTCCAGGGACAATGTTCTGATCGCTCTGGCCGACTTGAATCAGGGCGAGCTTGTCCAGTTTCAGGATAAAGACTGCATTGTCGCTTCCAATGTGCCGGCAAAACATAAGTTTGCCATTGAAGATCTCGCGGCCGGTGCGGATGTGATCATGTATGGGGTTCTTGTAGGTAAGGCCTCGAAATCCATTCGCCGGGGTGAAGCACTCAGCACCACCAACGTTCAGCATGCAGCCGCGATCTTTCACGAAGACGGAGCCGAATACAGATGGCAGGCTCCTGATGTTTCGCGTTGGACCCAGCGTAGCTTCCTGGGCTATCAGCGGTCCGATGGGCAGGTGGGCACCAGGAACCACTGGCTGGTGGTGCCACTTGTCTTTTGCGAAAACAGGAACATTAGTGTTCTAAAGCAGGCGTTTGACGAGGAACTTGGTTTTGCCGCACCCCAGGTGTATCGCCGCCAGGTCGCCCAACTGGCGAAGCTCTATCGCGACGGGCAACTCGAAGAATCGAAGATCCCGAGTTTGTCCCAACCGGTCGCCGCTGCGCCACCCGCCCGGACATTTGAGAATGTCGATGGGATCAAGTTCCTGCTGCATGAGAGCGGTTGCGGGGGGACTCGCGAGGACTCCGATAATCTTTGCGGCCTCATCGCGGGGTATATCCACCATCCCAACGTAGCTGGAGCCACGGTGCTCAGCTTAGGCTGCCAGCACGCCCAAACTGGAATCCTGCGACACCAAATTCGCAAGCGTAACCCGCATTTCGACAAACCCCTGTTTATCCTCGAGCAGCAGCAAAGCCGCTCAGAGTTTGCCATGCTCTCCGAAGCAATTCAGAAGACATTTCTGGGGTTAGTCGAAGCCAACAAGGCCAAGCGCACGCCAGCGGCCCTCTCGCGATTGTGTGTGGGTCTGAAATGCGGGGGCTCGGACGGATTCTCGGGCATCTCGGCTAATCCGGCGATTGGACACACGGCTGACCTCCTCGTAGCCCTGGGAGGCCGGACAATTCTTTCCGAATTTCCTGAGTTGTGCGGCGTCGAGCAGGAACTCATCAACCGGAGTGTGAGCAAAGAGGTGTCGAGTCGATTTGTTCGGCTCGTTCGCGATTACGAAGCCCGGGCTCGGGCGGTTGGATCCGGTTTCGAGATGAACCCTTCTCCAGGGAATATGCGGGATGGCTTAATTACCGACGCCATGAAGTCCGCAGGAGCAGCGAAGAAAGGAGGGAAATCTCCGGTCACGGCGGTTCTGGATTATCCGGAATACGCGCTTGTGCCCGGTCTAAACCTGCAATGCACGCCCGGCAACGATGTGGAGTGCGTCACCGCGCAAGTGGGGGCCGGCGCCAATGTGGTTTTGTTCACAACGGGTCTGGGCACTCCGACCGGGAACCCGATCGCTCCTGTGGTCAAGATTTCCAGCAATACGAGCCTGGCGCAACGCATGAGCGACATCATAGACGTAGACACGGGCGGCATCATTTCAGGCGAGACGACGATCGAACACACGGGCGAAAGGATTTTGGACGCGGTTATCGCGGTTGCCAGTGGCGAGAGGACGAAGGCTGAGTTGAAAGGCCAGAATGATTTTATCCCTTGGAAAAGGGGCGTCTCGCTGTGAAATGTCAGTCCGGTGGTTAGGTGCTGATTTCGTTTGCGGAGCCAGCGCATTGTCGTGTGGGACTTGAGAGCCTAAGGTATGGATCTGCAACTTAAAGACAAGGTCATTATCGTAACCGGAGGCGCGAAAGGGATCGGAGAAGCGATTGTACGATCCTGCGCCGGAGAAGGGGCGGTTCCGGTAATCGTCGGGCGCGATGGGAATGCGGGTAGTCGCCTGCAGAGCGAATTGCAGAACAGCGGTGCCAAGTGTGGCCTGATTACCGTGGATCTGTCGCCCCCAGAAAACTGCTTGCAGGCCGTTGAAGAGGTTCTCAAAAGTTTTGGACGCCTGGATGCCCTGGTGAACAACGCCGGTCGCAACGACAAGGTCGGCCTCGAGCACGGCAGCCCGAGCGAATACGTCGCGTCACTGCAGCAAAACCTGGTCCATTACTACAGCATGGCCCATTACGCTCTGCCGTACCTCAAGCGATCGCGGGGTACGATTGTAAACATCGGCTCCAAAACCGCGGTGACGGGACAGGGAGAAACGTCCGGGTATGCGTCTGCGAAGGGCGGCATTATGGCGTTGACCCGGGAGTGGGCTGTGGAACTGCTGCCGTATAGCATTCGCGTAAACACAGTCATCCCGGCGGAGGTCATGACACCTCTCTACCGCCAGTGGCTCGACACGTTCCCGAATCCCGAGGAGAAACTGAAGACGATTCTCTCAAAAATTCCGTTTGAGAAGCGGATGACCACTGCGCAAGAGATTGCGGACGTCACTGTGTTTTTGATTTCACCCCGGTCGGGCCACACAACCGGGCAACACATTTTTGCCGACGGTGGCTACGTCCACCTGGACCGCTCGCTGACGTAGAATGTCCCGTCCATCGAGCAATTGGTGTCGGGGATCCCTGGGAATCTGAACTGTATGGACTCGCGGTAAGGAAGGCGGTGTGATGCTGACATCCACTCCTGCAACTTCGGCAGCCGTCTCAAGCGAAAGGCACGATGCCCCTCTGTTTCCGTCAGGAAACTTTCTTCCGTTTTTTCTGGTCACGATGTTGTTCTTCCTGTGGGGCATTCCTAACAATCTTAACGACGTGCTGATCCGCCAGTTTATGAAGTCGTTCGCCATTACACGATTTCAGGCGGGATTGATCCAATCGGCGTTCTACATGGGGTACTTTCTTCTTGCGATGCCGGCCGGTCTGCTCATGCGTCGGTTGGGCTACAAAGCCGGATTCATCACCGGCCTTGCGCTGTTTGGAACAGGTGCATTCTTGTTCTGGCCTGCTGCACTGGTAGGGCGCTACTCGTTTTTCCTTTTTGCGCTGTTCGTGATTGCCAGCGGGCTTTCCTTTCTGGAGACGGCTTCCAATCCGTTTATCGCCCAGTGTGGCGATCCGCAAACTTCAGAGCGCCGCTTGAATTTTTCGCAGGCATTCAACCCCATCGGATCGATAACCGGAGTACTCGTCGGGACCGTCTTTATTTTTTCTGGGATCGAGCTGAGTCCGCAGCAAATCAGCACAATGCAGGCGGCGCATCAATACGAAGCCTATCTGCGACAGGAGACGTTGCGGGTGGTCCGGCCGTACGCGGTTCTCGGACTGGTGGCGTTCGCGTGGGCAGTGTGGATTGCGGTCACGAAGTTCCCGGCGATTCGGGGAGAATCATCGTCCGCGCAAGAGCCACACGGGAAGATCCGCCACTTGTTCGGCTATCGGCACTTTCTGTTGGCCGTTGCAGCGCAGTTTCTGTATGTGGGCGCTCAGGTCGGAACCTGGAGTTACTTCATTCAATATGTTCAGGACTACACTCACCGGCCCGAAAAGATCGCGGGCTACTTTTTGACTGGCACGCTATTTGCTTTTGGTGTGGGCAGATTTGCTTCTTCGTATTTAATGAAGTTTGTTGAACCCAGTAAGTTGATGGGCACGTATAGCCTCATTAACACTGTACTTATCTTGGTCGGCGTACTCTTTCCGGGATGGATCGGCCTGTGGGCGATTTTCTTGACGAGTTTCTTCATGTCGCTGATGTTCCCGACGATCTTTGCCCTCGGTCTGAAAGGTCTTGGCGACAACACAAAGATAGGCGGGTCGCTCCTAGTTATGGCCATTATTGGCGGGGCCGTACTCACACCGGTGATGGGCCTGATCTCCGAGACATTTCGCAGCCTCGCCGTGGCCTACTTGGTGCCGCTCGGTTCGTACTTGTTCATTGCCTACTACGGCTTTTCGGGTTCCAAGGTACATCTTGCGGAATAAGTGGGCGTACGTCCCCGAGCGCACCGCTATAGAGTCTTGAGGGCCACGACGCTGACGTTGGGATCGGGTGGCTGCGCAGGAAGATCAATCTGCAGCTTCTCCTCTGATTGGCGGAAATTCAACGGTTGTCCGCTTGCCAGCAAGCGCGCGGAGATGACCTTCGCTTCCACTCCATTTACCTCAAACACAGACGACGGCCAGTCGAAGATGTGGACAAACACCGTCTTGCTCTTCGACGTCGTGCGAGCAGACGACATTCCCTGCACTGGCCCGTAGGATGTTCCGTAGATGGACTCCCCATTTACACTGAGCCAATCGCCGATCGCCCGGAGACGTTGCTGAAACTCGGGTTGAATGACTCCATCGGGTTGCGGGCCCACGTTGAGTAGGAAGTTCCCGCCCCGGCTTGCCACCTCCACCAGCGCTCGAATAAGGTACTGCGCCGATTTGTAATCGTGATCGTGCATGTTGTAGGCCCACTGGTTATTGATCGTCATGCACGTTTCCCACAACTGAAAATCCTCAGGCTTGGGTACGGTCGCCTTCAGCTTGTCCTGGACATTCGGATCAATTCCCGAAATATGCACACCCTTCGTGGGGATCTTGTTGGGGATGAACTGCTCGGGGGTCTGATAGTCTCCCGGAACCCCGATTCGATCATTCACTAACGTAGCGGGTTGCAGCTTTTGGATGAGGTCCAGAAAGCGAACCCCGCCATATTTTTCCTGATGATTGAGGCCATCGAACCAGATCAACGCAACCGGACCGTAGTTTGTCAGCAGTTCCGTGAGCTGCAGTTGCATGTAGTCGAGGTAGAGAGGCCACTCCGGCCGGGTGGGTTCGCCGCCCCAATTGTCCTTGGCGAGTTTGGTGGTGTCGCGGAAGGCCGGATGGTGCATGTCGGGCGGGGAATAGTAGAACCCCAGCGGCATGTCAGCCTGCCGGGCCGCAGCTGACAACTGCGCAACAAGATCCTTGCCATACGGAGTGTTGGTAATTTTGTAGTCTGTGTAAGACGTGTCGAACATGCAGAAGCCGTCATGGTGCTTCGTGGTAAAGACCATGTATTGCTGACCCGCCGAGCGCGCCAGATCTACGAAAGCGTGCGGATCGAATTTAGTGGGATTGAAGCGCTTGGGCAGTTCGCGGTACTCGGCTTCGCTGATGCCGCCCGGGGTCGGCCGCATGATGGGCCAGGAGGCTTCTACGCTGGCGAGCGAGTAAGGGCCCCAGTGGATGAACATGCCGAATTTTGCATTACGGTACCAAGCCGTTCGATCATCCGCGAGGCTGGCGGCGAAAGCCAGATGGCGAACCAACGGAAAAGAAGACGCAGCGAGGGCAAGCTTGATGAAGTCTCGGCGGTCAGTCGGATAGGTACTCATATGTAGTTTCCTTGGCAGGCTCTTTCGCACAAGCAGGCGAAATAACTTACGAACGCATTAGTCGAGATGAAACACTTCCTCCATCTCGGCCCACCACTCCCCCTCTTTTCGCGTGGGCAGCGGTTCTTGCATGGGCTGCATGAGAGCCCACCATTCCTGCGTTTTTCGGTGTGCAGCCATTTTGGCCCAGTCGCTCTTCAAATCGGAGCCGTGATATTCGAAATAGCTGAAGAGGATGTCATCCTTGAAATAGATGGAATAGTTCTTGATGTTGCATTCCAGAATCTTCTCCAGGACTTCCGGCCAGACCGCAGCGTGGTACTGCTTGTAGGTGCTTGCCTTTCCGGGCTTCAACCTGATCATCATTCCGAATCGATTCATGTTGCCGATCCTCGGGTCAACGTGCGCCCCGTCGAGCGGAAGGGGCGCGGGGTTCCGGACAACGAAGCGTTGCGACATCCCACGGGGCGTAACAGACATCGCCCAATATAAGTGCTTAAAGCGGTCGTTGACGATTGAAATGTTTACAATATACCATAGGTCATCGCGTATTTAAGCACTCAGTTTTCACCTTTATGCCTGCACCCTCTGCCCTTGCCACCGATGGATTGGTGAAAAACAATCTGGCGGAACGGTTGCGCGCCGAAATCATCAGCGGCGCGCTGCCCCCCGGAGCACGGATTATTGAGGGCAAGTGGGCACCGCGATTTGGCGTGGCTCAAGGTTCCATTCGCGAAGCGATCAACATTTTGGCGCAGGACGGATTCGTCACGAAAGAGTCCGGTCGCAGTGCGCGAGTCATCCATTTAAGCGAACGAGCGGTGACCCAACTCTATGAGTTGCGCGGGGCGGTCGAGGGCCTGGCGGCTCGACTCGCGGTTAGCGCGCATTCGGATCTCACGGCTTTGCAGGCGACGGTGGACGCTATGCGGCACTCGGCAAGGTCGGGAAATTGCGAAAGCCTGCTCGATAACGATCTACGATTTCATCTCGAGCTATGCGAGATCTCACGCAACCCCTTCGTGCTGGAGCATGCGCGCCGCATTTTGCTCCCCTTCTTTGCATTTGTGCGGATGCGAGTGACCGCGAGCGGACAGCAGACCTCAGCGTGGGATAGAGACCTGGAAGCGCATCAACGGATTGTCGATCTTCTGCGTGAGGGCGAGGGTGAGGTTGCGGAGCAATATGTGAAAAAGGCCATGGCACGCTTTGCACAAACCGCGTACGACAACTGGGAGAAACGGATCTCATATGGCAGGTGATCTGGCCGGGAAAGTTGTTGTGCTGACCGGAGGGGCTGACGGCATTGGCAGGGAATGTGCGCTTGCCTACGGACGCGAGGAAGCCGTGGTCGCCATTCTGGACCGCGACATCGATGGCGCGCGGCGCACGGCTGCCGAAGTTGCAGGTGAGAGTATCGCTCTGCACGCCGATGTGTCCGATGGCGAAGCGGTCCGGGTCGCAATCGGCGCGGTGATGGAGCGCATGGGACGCATCGACGCAGTCCACAATAATGCCGGTATCGCCAGTCCTTCAAAGCCTCTGCATGAGACGACCGAGCAGGAGTGGGACGAGCTCCAGCGCATCAACTTGAAATCTGTTTATTGGACGACAAAATTTGCGTTTGAAGCGCTCTCCGCAAGTAAAGGCGCAATTCTAAACACCGCCAGCATGGTGGGGCTTATCGGACAGCAGGACCACGCAGCCTATGTCGCCACGAAGGGGGCCATGATTTCACTCACCAAGGCCATGGCTGCTGACTACGCACGATATTCCATTCGGGTGAATGCCATTTGCCCCGCGGGAGTTTGGACTCCAATGCTGGAACGATGGTGTTCGGAGCAGCGGGATCCGGGCAGCGTCCGGCAATACCTCGATGACATCCACCTGCTTGGGCAGTGCCCTCGTGGAGACGTCATCGCGGATGGAGCGGTATTCCTCCTTTCTTCCAAGGCCAGATTCATTACGGGCTGTATTCTGCCAGTCAGCGGTGGGGCGGAGCTGGGATACCGGCGATAACACAAACGGAGAAACCATGCCGTCCTTCGCGATAAACAAGATCTCAACAAGCGATGCAAGGTTCCCGTTGCCCGCGGGGGCAGGCACCGATTCTGTCCATACTAATTCTGAATACTGCCTCGCTGTAACGTTGCTGGAGAGCGAAAGGGGCCTATCCGGGACCGGAATCGCGCTCACACTTGGCGAAGGGAATCGGCTGGTTTGTGAGGCCATTGAACTGCTCGCGAGACCCCTCAAGGGCATGGCGATTGAAGAATTGATGGCGGATTTCGGGCGAACGTCACGTCGCCTTGCAGATGACCCCTCTCTCCGCTGGCTGGGACCGCACAAGGGCGTGATTCACCTGGCGCTAGCCTCAATTACAAATGCTTGTTTCGATCTCTGGGCCAAAACCCGCGGCGTGCCTTTGTGGAAACTGCTGCTTGACCTCTCTCCGGAAGAGGTCGTTCGCCTCCTGGATGTGAGTTATCTGGAAGATGTTCTTGCGGCGGAAGACGCGATCGAGTTGCTACGCGCGCAAGTGGCGAGCCGTCCCGAGCGTGAGCATATTTTGCAAACTGGTTATCCGGGCTACGACACCTCGGTAGGTTGGATGGCCTACGACGACGATAAGGTCCGAGAACTAACGGCGCGGGCGATGGGCGAGGGCTTCAGGGCCTTCAAACTCAAGGTCGGATCGGCCGCTCCAGAACGTGACTTGCGACGTGCTGAGATGCTGCGCCAGTTTGTCGGCGATTCCGGCATTCTGATGTTCGATGCCAACCAAACCTGGAATCTCCCACTCGCAATTCGTATGTGTCGGGAACTCGCTGAGTTTCGGCCGCTATGGATCGAAGAGCCCACGCACCCCGACGACCTCCACGCTCATGTCGTGCTGGCTCGCGAGATTGCGCCGGTGAAAATCGCGGCGGGAGAGCACATTCCGAATCGTGTTGTATTCAAGAACTTCTTGCAGGCTGGCGCTTTGCACTACGTTCAGGCTGATTGCACCCGATTGGCTGGCGTCAGCGAGTTCCTGACAGTCAGCTTCCTTGCGAGAAAGCTTGGCCTGCCTGTTCCCCCGCACGTTGGAGATATGGGACAACTGCATCAGCATCTCGTGTTGTTCAACCACATCGCATTAGGACACGAAGTGTTGTTCCTCGAGCATATCCCTCATCTGCGCGATCATTTCACTTTTCCGGCGCAGGTGAGCGGCGGCTACTATCGAACGCCGCAAGTGGCGGGGGCTTCTTGTGATTTGAAGGTTGCCGACGGCGGAGGACACTGAGTGCAACAGTCTCTCCTGGCGGGGATTGTGCTCACCATGATTGCCGGGCTGATGTCCGGCAACTGCATGTTGCCGATCAAATTCACACGCTCCTGGAAGTGGGAGAACACTTGGTTGGTGTTCAGCGTCCTTTCGCTGGTTGTCTTCCCCTGGGCCCTGGCAGTCGGATTGGTGAACCATCTCGCCGAGACCTATCGTGCGTTGTCTCTGTTCCAGGTTGCGGTCCCGGTATTGTTGGGGGCCGGCTGGGGGATCGCGCAAATTCTCTTCGGTATCTCGGTCGTTCGCTTGGGGCTGGGCCTAGCATATGCCATCATTGTTGGGCTGGGGGCGGTTCTGGGAACGCTGGTGCCACTTTTTGTGGGCCAGCATGCGTCCGGAAAAGAGCATGCGATCATCTATGTCCTCGTCGGCGTCGTCGTAATGATGACGGGAATTGCTTTGACCGCTTGGGGCGGTCAGATCCGGGAGCAGACGACTCCCGGCTCGGGTCAGGTGGTGGTGCATCAAGGCTACACTGCGGCAATCATGCTGGCCGTTCTCTGCGGCCTTATGGCGCCGATGTTGAACTACTCGTTTGCGTTTGGGCAGGGCATCGCTCAGGAAGCAATTCGCCTGGGAAATCCGGCACTGCGCGCCGGCTACGCCGTCTGGCCTGTGGGATTGGCCGGAGGGGTTCTCCCAAACATTGCCTACAGCCTTTATCTGCTCTCCCGGAACAGAACCTGGTCTTCATTTCATTCAGTGAGCCCAGACCTGTTCTGGTCGTCTCTCATGGCCGCGCTTTGGATGGGAGCGTTTGCGCTGTACGGCATGAGCGCTGCATATCTAGGTTCTCTCGGAACCTCGATTGGCTGGGGTTTGTTTCAGATCTTCATGATCATGACCGCAACCCTGTCGGGCGTCTGGACAGGCGAGTGGAGGCATGCTCGGCGCCGTGCCACATTGCTGGTGAGCCTTGGCCTCTCGTGTTTGACGGGCGCGACCATACTGCTGGCCCTTGGCAACCGGTAGCACATCGCGTCGGTTTGCGGGCTAGCCGGCGGCAGGTGTCTTCAATCGATACGAAACCCTCGGTCCGTGGAACGAGTTCGATCCTTTCGCAGCCTGATTACGACAGGTAAAGAGCAGCCCTACAAGAAAGGAAAAGAGGGCGCAAAAAAGACTACTCAGTAACCACGCGCTTCGGAAAGGAACGCTGAAGAACATTCGGCGACGTATCCGCGACGATCGCCGTCGGCGCGGCCGCACCTACGTGGATGCCCTGCCGGATCCGAAGGAATGTGCTCATCCTTGCCGTGGTTGAGGATCAGTTCATAACCCTTGATCGGGTCGAACAGTACAATCGGCCGCTCGTGAACGAAGGAGACAAAGGCTGCTCCGTTGCCTGAGCCTCGCAGATTTTTCTGCCCAGCGCTTGAGCCTCTTTCTTTGCCGTTCCAATCGAATGCGCCTGCAGGGAATACGATCGGATCGCATGGTCAAAGGGTGCATGTGCCGCGACCAGAAATGTGTCACAGAAGGGTCGGCCATCCGGTCTTGTCAAAGGGGTATTATGCCCTGGAATTGCCAACGGCATTCCTTTCGGGAGTTCCCGTGAATCTTGAAGCGTTGTCTCGAATGCTGAATCCAAAGGTGTGTGGAAAGCGGTCCTGAGAACGACACTGCCAAAGGCGATATCCGGCTTGAGCTGGGCGCGGAGGCAGCAATTCCGAAATCTGAAGTCAATTCCTCCGAAATCACCAGGCAGGGTCGCCTGGAGGCTTTCAATCAACACCGGTCCCTTCTCTTCGCCGTTGCATACCGCATGCTGGGAAGCTCAGCGGACGCGGAAGACTTGTTGCAAGAGACGTTTATTCGTTGGCAACAGGCCGCGGATGTCGAGATCACATCACCAAAGGCGTTGCTTGTGACCATCCTGACCCGGCTCTGCATCAACCATCTGCAATCGGCACGCGTGAGGCGTGAGGAATACCTTGGTCAGTGGTTGCCGGAGCCTTTGGTGACAGCCCCAAGTCAGAATCCGCTCGCGTCGTTCGAAATCGATGAATCTGTTTCTCTGGCGTTCTTGTTGCTGCTGGAGCGACTCACCCCGATGGAGCGTGCCGTCCTCCTTCTGAGAGAAGTCTTCGATTACGAATACTTCCAGATTGCCTCCATCCTTGACCAGAGCGAGCTGAATTGCCGGCAAGTCCTGCGCCGAGCGCGACAACACATCAAGGAGTCACGTCCGCGTTTCGACGCACCGTTGGAGCAACGGGTAGAGCTGTTGCGAAGATTCAGCCAAGCGTCCTTGCAAGGCGATTTGGAAGGATTGATCTCACTTCTCTCGAAAGAGGCTGTTTTCTATTCCGATGGTGGCGGCAAAGCCCCAGCTTTGCCAAAGCCAGTCTACGGGGCAGAGCACATCGCCCGGGGCGTCTTGGAGGGTTTGCGGAGACTGGTTCCGAAGAACTTGGTGAGACGATTCGCCGAGATTAATGGGCAGCCCGGTATTGTGACATTTCTCGACGCGAGACCTTTCAGTGTGTTCACGCTCGATGTCTGTGGGGGACGGATCTCTCGAATCTACGTTATAACCAACCCGGAAAAGCTGACACGGATACCTTCGTTCACCTCTTTTCCTTCCTAGCTTCCGTTCTGACTTCCTCAAGTGTCACGAATTGCATCGCTCGCTGGTCTTAGGGTCAGCGGAGACGGAGCGCCGACCGAACTAGGGGTGGTTGCTTGTCGAGAACTCCGGCGCAACCGGAACGAGCTACCGCGAGCGCGGAGAGGAATTTCAATGGATCGCGACTCCACACAGAAACGTACTCGCCGGATTGCCGGAAGCGCCCTGATTGTCTTGCCAGGATTGGCAGTAGCTTTGAGCGGGTTATTGAAAGTTGCGCATGTGCCGGCCGTCGTTGCGCAAATGGCAGCGTCTGGCTTCTCCGATGGCAAGCTTACGCTTGTCGCGATACTCGAACTTTTGAGCGCCGCATCGTTTCTTTTCCCGCGCACGCGGTCGTTGGGCCTTTTGTTATTTTCCGCCTTCCTGGGCGGTGCGGTCTGCACTCACGTGCAACTCAGCGAGTACTCGAAAGTCGGGGGACCGTCCGTTCTGTTGTCGCTTGCGTGGATCGGGACGTGGGTCCGGCATCCGGAGGCTTTCTGGAGCCTGGACCGTCGTCGTACGGGTGCAAGTCAAATCGTCGAAAGACCCGCTGAAGGCTGGGCCTCAAGGGGCGTCTGATGTTCGGCGCAAGATCATGCGTAGCAAGCAAAACAGATCGAATCTGTTCCAGAGAAAGGGAGACAACGGAAATCCAATGAGCACAAGTACTATCCATGCCGCAACGCCATTACCCCGGACGGGAAGGCTCTGGTCTCTTGCACCATGGCTCAGCCGCCTGGTCATGTTCCCACCCGGCCTCGTTTTCAGCCTCATCAGCATTCGCTTCCTCACGAATCCGGGGCACGCTACGCCGGGCGTGACTCTGCATACGCCCGAAGCGTTCACGGATACACGGGTTATTGGGGCCTGGATGGTCGCCTTGCTAGCCATGTTGATCACCTTTCTACTTTCCGAAAAACGGCTGTGGCTGGGGCACTTGGAACTCGCCGTCTTTATGGGAGTGACCCTCGCAGTGCGGATCTTCGGCTTCGTCAATGACGGCACGACTCTGGCGATGGGCAACCAATGGGTGATCACCATCGTTGAAATCGTGTTCCTGGTGTTGAACACGCTGGGACTCGCCGTGCAGACTCGACTGCTCAAGGAATCGGGGGTGGGGCGATGAGAACAGTCGTCATCACCGGGGCAAATGTCGGGATCGGGTTTGCAACTGCCAAGTTCCTTGCCGCAAGTGCTGACTGGCACGTTGTACTCGCGTGTCGAAGTGAGTCGAAAGCAAACGCGGCTATCGGCGCAATCAGGCTAGCTCATCCGGCTTCGCGCATCAGTTTCGTGCCGCTCGATCTCTTCTCCCTCTCCTCCGTTCGCCGCGTGCCTGCCGCACTGGCCGCAATGCAAATTGCTCCTTTAAGCGGCCTCATTCTCAACGCGGGCGGCATCAACGTGAAGGCAAAATCCCTCGAATTTACCGAGGACGGTTTTGAGCGGACGTTCCAATTGAATTTTCTAGGTCATTTCCTGCTGGCTAATCTCCTTGTAGAACGCCTGACCACGCCGGCGCGCATCATTTGTGTATCGAGTGATCTCCACGATCCAGCCGCGACCAGGATGGGCAGAATTGCCCCTCCACGATACGGACCGGTGGAGGACCTGGCACGCGGCATCGGTACGGCCGCGAAGCTGCAACCGATGGCCCGTTACGGAACAGCAAAGATGTACGCGATGATGACAGCATATGAGTTCGATCGAAAACTCCGGCAGATGGGAAAACCGGTCACCGTGAATTCCTGGTCGCCCGGGGTAGTTCCCACCACGCAGGCTGGCAGAGACATGAATCCGATCATGAAGAAAATCATGACCAATGGCTGGGTCGTCAACTTTATGGGTTCTCATCTCTCAACGGAGGACGAAGCGGCACAAGCGCTCGGGAGTCTGCTGATGGACGAGAAATACTCTGATGTGAGCGGCCGATACTTCGATGGCTTCAAGGAAGTCCCGTCTTCCGCAGAATCACGAGATGAAAATAAATCGCGCGCGGTGTGGGAACAGAGTGCCAAGCTTACCGGACTCTCGCGAGAAGATGCTGAATTGGGCCGCCGCAGCCGCTCCCACCCGTGAAAAGCATGGACCGGGAGGGTTGCCACTTTTCGCAGATGGAAGAGCGGCGATTCCTCGCCCCCAAAAAAAGCCCCGCGGGCAGCAATGCCAGCGGGGTCTTGCATTGAGATTTGCGGTCGTCTACGGCAAGTAGTAGCGGAACGACGTCCAGAACATGTTATCGATGGCCTTCGGGGAAACGCTGTTAGCAGTATTGTTATTGCCGTACCAGCCGTCCTTTTCGAAGTAGGAGTACTGGAGTCCCCAGCGCAGACCGCCTTTGGGACCCTGGTAGATCCGGTGCCAGAATCCGATGGTTCCTTCCTTGATAATGCGAATGTCGCCAGCGCAACTTCCGCTGCCAGGTGTGAGTTGATTGGCCGGTGGCACTTCGGTGTTGCAACCGGAGTTATTCGCGAAGGGGGAGCCGTATCCACCGATCTGGTTCAGCTTGAACGCCGTCGTGGTGGTGGCGGCAATATTCGGACCGCCCACGACCGGAATCGCTGGCGTTTTCGTGACGGTAATGCTGTTGTACCCCTTGTATGCCGTGCGGTCTGCGTATTCCGCGCCGAAATAAGTGTAGATATCCACTTTCTTGGTGGCGTGGAGTTCGAAACCGAACATTCCATGACCAGTACGGATCAAGGCCTGCGTCCCGTCGGGGCGGAAGGTCAAGTCGGCCAACTGAGCCGAGCCGTAACGGCCGATGCCCTCTCCGCCGACGGCTTTGCCGAACAGATCAAGTTTCTTGGCAAACAAGGGAACACGGAAGCTTGCGCCTGCGCCGCCGCCGGTGCTGGTGTCGTCGAACGCGCCAGCCGCACTGGGCGTAAAGGTGCCGTCAACCGGGCAGGGAATCGACGTGGTAGTGGCCGGAACCACCGTGTCCTTGGAGTTCGTTCCCACCACACCGCAGGGATAGACCCGGTTGCGGAACGTGCTGAGGATACCGAACACTTCGTAGTGGCCCCATCCCGGGTCCAGGGCTGCCTTGACCATCAGGTCGGGCGCCTTGTTGACGGTGTACCCAGACGTGTCAATAAAGTTATACAGACCAGCGCCCGCGCCGGGAGCATCGAGGAAGGTATTGCCGGTCGTGGCCACGGATGCGGAACCAACAGTTGTTGTGGTGACGAGCGAGAAACCGCGTCCACCGATGGTCGCCTGCGGCCCTTCAATCGAAATGCCCAGGGCGAACTTACCGCCAAAGTCCTTAACAACACGGAAGCCATATTGCCGAGCCCAGGTGAAACCGACCACGTATTGCGGATCAATAATCATCGGAAGGGCTTCTTGCCGGTTCTGGATGCCCTTTCTGTCCTCTGTCGCCAGGGTCCACATCTGACCGCCGGTGAAGCTCCATCCGTTGTCGAATGCCGCTTGCGCGTAAACCTGCCGCTGGCGAAACACGTAGCTGTTGCTCTGGCGGTTGTTCGAAGTCACGCCGGTGCCCAGAAAGTCGCCCTCATAGTAGCCGGTCAGTTTGACGTCTCCGACCTTGCTTTCCGCGAGCAGGGTTAGGCGGCTCTGGCGAGCTGTGAAAGCGTTCTCGGCAACCCTGGACAGGTCGTTCCCCGCAAAAGGAATTCCTGTGAACGGAGTATTTATATCGGCACTCGTTGCTCGTTGCCGCGAGACGGTTTCAGCGGCGACGAAGCCGCCCGGAGTGAGCGTAACCCCTTTGAAGTGGATCGCCGCCGGGCTTTCGATGGCCTCTTTGATGTTCTTCTGCGTCTCTTGCAGAGAGAGCACGGTGGTGGTGGCATTCTGCTTGAGGTCGTCGACGTCGGTGCGGAGCGCGGTAACGGACTGCTCCTGCTTGCTAGCCTCAGCGCTCGCCGATTCGGCCTTGGCCTGAGCCTGGGCGGCGGCCGCCTGGCCCTGGTCGAGCCGCTGCTGCAACTGCTGGACGGCTTGATCACGACTCTGCACCTCTTGTCGGAGCGCCTCGATCTGTTTCTGCTGAGCCTCGAGGGCATCCGACATGGTCTTCAACTGGCTCGCGACGCTCGGTGCGGCGGGCGCCTTGGCTGCCTTGGGCGCTTTGCGCGCCTTGGCAGTGCCACTGGTCGCAGTTTGGCCAAAAGCAGCTATCGTGCTTACGGCCAGCACGCACAAAAGCAGCTGGGCTAGTACTCGTTTCATCATTCTCTCTCCTCAAAGAAGGTAGTTCGAGACTTCGACACGCAAGAAATCCGAGGCGCACCTCTACTGCATTGATAACTCGGAAGGTGGATGCTAGTGGCGTTTTGTTACAAACACGTGAATTTGCGATGAATAAACGGTAAATTACCCTCCTTGTGGCGGCCAGCAAGCATGCCACTGATCTGGTGAGCTGATAAGCCGCAAGGACATGTTGGATCTTGCCGTCGTCCGACCGCGCAGCGGGCATCCCCGTCCATGCCGGGTGCTACAACTTCCGGATCTCGGGGTGCGCAGGACCCTGATATATATATAATGGTGGTGCGTCGACGGTCCACTCGAGAATGTCCTTGGCATCTCGCAAACCCGAATTACGGCTGGGGCGCTTTGCAGTCGCGCTTCTGAGCATCCTGGCGCTCACGATTAGTCTGGCCAACCGTACCGCAGATCTCAAGCTTTCTACTCACACGTCGGTAGAGTCGCAAGCCCGGAAGGGCGAAGTTCAACACCGTGACCGGGATGCTTTTGTCTGGGCCCCGATCCTGGCAAATTCCGGCCCTTTTTACCTGGCTGTCTCGGCAGAACCAATCATGCCGGAGGAGTCGCTAGTCTTCTCCGAGCAAGTCGATAGTTGTCTCTACAATCGCCCGCCTCCGCTTTCCTAAGTCCTCATTAGACGTTTTTTCGGGAAATCTGCTGCAGTTCACAGGTCTTGTCATGGCCTGGAAGGCCGTTCAACAACGCGGGTCGCCGCCTTGGGGTGCCACCGATCCAAGCGTTTGGTCTCCGTGCCGCCGTGCCTTGCGAGCGCCGTCAGGAACGGGCAGAGAAGAGTCCGGCCACGCCAGTTCCGGTTTCAAGCGTGCTAGCTGAGACCGCGTGGGTTCGAAAGAGAGAAATCAGGATCCGTAAAGGAACCGGTACATAACCATGGAATTCAATCGCAAACACGCAGTTGTCTCCGTGATCGTTCTGATCATTTTCATCGGCGTGCTATTTACCGTGTTCGGCCGTGGCGCGAAAGCGAATCAAAGGGATCCGCAGGCTCGCCTGGCGGCTGTGGCACTGGTCCAGCGAAAACCGTTGTCCAACACAGTCACGCTCTCGGGAGAGTTTCGGCCGTTTCAGGAAGTGGACGTCCACGCCAAGGTGGCAGGTTACATCCGCGTGATTCGCGTCGACGTAGGCGATCATGTCTGGAGCGGCGAGGTGATTGCGGTGCTTGAGGTACCCGAGCTCCAAGCCGAGTTGCAGGGCACGGATGCCGCTGTGCGCCGCAGCAAGGATGCGGTGCGCCGCGCCAAGAGTGACCTGCAGCGGGCTGACTCCGTGCATGAAGCCGCTCATTTGAATTACACGCGGTTGAAAGAAGCCTCCACCACGCGGCCGGGAATCATCGCGCAACAGGAACTGGACGATGCTGAGGCGAAGGATAAAGAAGCAGAGGCTCAGATTTCATCCAGCCAGGCCGCGCTCTCGGAAGCGGAGAATCAACTGGACGTGGCCCTGGCCGGTCAGAAGCAGTACACCGCTCTCTCGAGCTATACGAACATCGTCGCTCCCTTTGACGGTGTGGTGACCAAGCGGTATGCGGATACGGGTGCGCTGGTGCAGGCGGGAACGTCGTCGAGCACGCAAGCAATGCCCGTGGTGCGGGTGGCCGAAACCGACGTCTTCCGGCTGACTCTGCCAGTTCCCGAGTCGGCGGTTCCACAGGTTCATCTGGGCAGCGTGGTACAGGTATGCGTGCAGGCGCTGGGCCGGACGTTCGAGGGAAAAGTGGCGAGGTTCGCCGATTCGGTGGACGAGGATACTCGAACGATGCATACCGAAGTGGATGTTCGCAACACGGACCACGGCCTGGTGCAGGGAATGTATGCCGAAGTAGACCTGACGCTGGCCCACAAGGATGCCGCTCTGACCGTTCCAGTTCAGGCGGTCTCTCGCAACGGGGCAGAGTCGAGCGTGCTCATCGTGGATGGTCAGAATCGGCTGGAGGAACGGGAGGTGCGGCTTGGGCTGGAAGGCGCCAGTAACATCGAAGTTCTTTCCGGTCTTAATGAAGGTGATCGCGTGCTGATCGGATCACGCAGCCAGTTCCGCGCCGGCGATCGAGTTGCCCCCAAAATCATCGCCGAGAACAAAGAGGCTGACTACTAATGTCCAGTTTCGCTATCAAATATCCTTTCTTCATTATTGTGGCGTGCCTGATGATCGCTATCGTCGGCACGGTTACGCTGGTGCGAATGCCGGTGGATCTGTTTCCGCCGATCAACATTCCGGTGGTGGTGGTGGCGACGTTCTACTCCGGCATGCCTCCCCAGCAGATCGAAACTGACATCACCAATCCTTTCGAACGTTTCTTCACTTTGGGGAGTGGCATCGATCACATCGAATCACGCTCGTTGCCCGGGGTCAGTCTGATCAAAATCTACTTTCAACCGGGAACCAACGCCGACGCGGACTTGAGCACAATTTCGAATCTGGCGATGGCGGATCTCCGCCGCCTTCCCCCCGGAACGCTTCCGCCCGTGGTCCTGAAATTCGACGCTTCCAGCCTGCCGGTGTGTCTGATCACCCTGAAGGGACAAGGACTGAACGAGACGCAACTGCGCGATCTGGGGCAGTACACAGTACGCAATCAAATTGCGAATGTGCCGGGTGCGTCTGTCCCGCAGCCGTTCGGCGGACGGTATCGGCAGATCATGGTGTACGTCGATCCGCTCAAGCTGGACGCGCACGAACTGTCGGTGATGGACGTGGTGCGAACGGTCAATCAGAGCAACCTGATTCTGCCGGCAGGCGACGTAAAAATCGGACCGTACGACTACAACCTGTACACAAACAGCCAGGTGCCTGCCGCCCAAGCCATCAATGACATGCCATTGAAGACGGTAGGACAAGCGTCGGTGCTTGTGCGAGACGTGGGTAAAGCACTGGATGCGCAAGCGATCCAGACTAACATCGTGCGGGTAGATGGTCAGCGGTCGGTCTACCTACCGATTCTCAAGCAGGGGGGAGACACCAACACCATCGCGGTTGTGGATGGGATCCAGGATGCTATCCCGAAACTGGTGGACATTCCCAAACAACTCATCGCCAAGGTCGTGTTTGACCAGTCGATTTTTGTGAAGCTGGCGATTGAGAACCTGCTGCACGAAGGCGCGATCGGACTGGTGCTCACTGGACTGATGATCTTGCTCTTCTTAGGCAGTATGCGGGCCACCGCGGCGGTGTTTCTGTCGATTCCGCTTTCGGCCCTCGCGGCGTTTCTTGCCATAAGCGCCGGCGGAGGCACGGTGAACACCATGGTGCTGGGAGGCTTGGCGCTGGCGTTCTCACGTCTCATCGACAACTCGGTGGTGGTCCTGGAGAACATATTCCGCCATCTCGAGATGGGAGAGGATCCGGAGGTCGCGGCTGAAAAGGGTGGCCAGGAAGTATCGCTGGCGGTGCTTGCGGCCACGATCACGACGGCGATCGTTTTTTTCCCCGTCGTCTTCCTCTACGGCGTGAGTCGTTTTCTGTTTGTCGCCCTGGCGACGGCGGTCGTCCTGTCGTTGTTCGCGTCGTACGTTGTTGCGATGACGGTGGTGCCGCTGTTCTGCGCCAAGCTCATCGGCAAGCATCAGGCTGATGAGGAAGTTGGGGAAGGTTCGCTAGGCGCCCGGTTCGGCGTTGTCGCGAAGAAGTTCAACACTTACTTCGAGAAGATGCTGGTCTCGTACGATCGCACGCTGAACCGATCGTTGTTAAGGCCGGTCGCGACGACCCTCGGTCTTGCGGGCGTCTCGCTGTTGTGCCTGTCTCTCTATCCGCTGATGGGTCTCGCTTTTTTCCCTCGAACAGATCCAGGTCAGTTCGTGATTAACGTAAAAGCGCCATCGGGGACGCGAGTGGAACTCAACGAACAATATATAAAGGATGTCGAAGACACGATCCGCCAGGCTGTTCCGCCCAACGAACTGGGGATGATCGTATCGAATATTGGTATCACCACCGACTTCTCCGCGATCTACACGCCCAATTCAGCTCCGCACACCGCGTTTGTCCAGGTCAGCCTGAAGGAAGGGCACAAGATCGGCAGCTATCAATATATGAATGAGGTCCGCAACCGGTTGAGCCGCGACATGCCCCAGCTGAGTACGTATTTCCAGTCCGGAGGTTTGGTGGACGCGGTGCTCAACATGGGCATGCCCGCGCCCATTGATATTCAGGTGAGCGGAAACAGCCTCAAGCAGGTCTATGCCAGCGCGACGGACATTGCTTCGCGGGTGCGCCGGCTTCCGAACGTGAGCGACGTGCTGATCCCGCAGGATATTGACTACCCTGCGCTGCGACTGGATGTGGATCGAGAGAAGGCCAGCTTGGTCGGGCTATCGCAGCAGGAAGTTGTGGACAACATCATCACGGCTTTGACGTCGAACGGCATGATCGCGCCCGACTACTGGATTGATCCGAAGAGCGGCAACCCTTACATGCTGACCGTGCAATACCCTGAGGGCGCCATCAAAACGCTAGCGGACCTGAAGCAGATTCCGCTGCGCGGTCCGAAACTTGCGAACCCGACTACGCTCGACACGGTAGTCACAGTCGAGACCATTCCGTCGCCGACTGAGGTCGATCACTACCAGTTATTTCGTGTGATCGACCTCTACGTATCTCCGAAAACCGAAGACTTGGGAAAAGTGAGCGGCCAAATCGAGAAGATCGTGCAGGATACGACCCTGCCCGAAGGCGTGCGCGTGAACCTGCGTGGGTCGGTGCAGGGGATGCGGTCGTCGTTCAAGAGTTTCGGCATCGGATTAATTCTCGCGATTGTGCTGGTGTACCTGGTGCTGGTTGCGCAATTCGCTTCGTTCCTGGATCCGTTCATCATTCTGCTCGCGATACCTCCCGGGCTTGCAGGAGTATTGCTGTTCCTGCTGGTGACGGGAACGACCTTGAACGTGATGTCGTTGATGGGAGTCGTGATGATGGCGGGCATTGTGGTTTCGAACAGCATCCTGATTGTCGAGTTTGCCCGCAACCTGCACAGGGAGGGCAAACCTCTGAAGGAAGCAGTCTCGGTTGCCTCGCGGCTTCGATTGCGGCCGGTGCTGATGACCTCGCTAGCCACCTTGCTTGGACTGATTCCGATGGCCATGAAACTGGGAACGGGTGCGGAAGCTTACGCGCCGCTGGCGCGGGCGATCATTGGCGGGCTCCTGGTGTCAGTGGTTGTCACGGTGTACCTTGTGCCCGCGGCGTACCTTTGGTTCCACGCGAAGGACGAGACCCCCACCGAGGAGAAGCTGGCCTGATGCGAAACCGAGTGCTAGTCGTATGGCTTCTAGCTGCACCAGCTTGTGTGCTTGGACAGACACCGACGCCCAACACTGGTCTGCCCTCCGCTCCTACTCCGCAAACGCTGGCCAGCTTCCGGGAAGCGCTGCGGCCCGGACTCAACCAGGATCCGCAGAGTGCCCCATCGCCTCAAACCAGCGCTGCGACCTCGGGCCAAAAGTTGTCGCTAAAGGACGCCGAAGAACTGGCCCTGAGGCAGAATCCCCAAATCTCCGTGGCCCACCTGTTGGCATTGGCGTCGCAACAGGTAACTCGTGAAGTTCGGTCAAACCTTTGGCCCACTGCCAACGCGGATATCACCGGCGTTGACGCGCAGGAGAACAGCAGAATTACTGCGGGCGGATTGAATAACCCCATCATCTATGAGCGGGCGGCGGGCGGTGTCAGCGTAAGCCAACTCATTACGGATTTCGGGCGCACGACGAACCTGGTTGCGAGTGCAGGTCTTTCCCAGCGCGCCGAGGAGCAGAACGCACTTGCCACCAAAGAGCAAATACTCCTCGAGGTAAACCAGGCGTTTTTCAGCGCACTGCAGACCCATGCCGTCTTGCGAGTTGCCGAGGAGACGGTGAATGCCCGGCAAGTCGTGGCCGATCAGGTTGGGGCCTTGGCCAAGAATAAACTCAAGTCGGAACTCGACCTCAGTTTCGCCAACGTGAACCTGGCGCAGGCGAAGTTGCTCTTGCTTGATGCTCAGAACAACGATAAGTCCGCCCTCGCGGGCCTCTCGGCGGTACTGGGTTACCCCGCACTACAGGATTTGACGTTGGTCGAGGATACCGAGACGATAAACGCGCCGCCCACCAACATCGATGCCCTGATCACGGAAGCCCTTGCGAAGCGTCCTGAGTTGCTGGCGCTGGACTACCAGTACCAGGCCGCGCAGAAATTAAAGACTGCGGAGCGGGACCTGCTTCTTCCGTCGATCCGTGCGCTCGGCGCGGTGGGCGGAGCCCCGGTACGCAATGACCATCTCCCCAGCTGGTACGGGGCAGTGGGCGCAAACATGGACATCCCGATATTCAATGGGTTTCTGTACACCGCCCGCAGCCACGAGGCGGATTTGCGCTCGCAAGCTGCCAGAGATCGTGTGCTCGACCTACGCAATCGTATTTCACGTGACGTTCGCACAAGCTGGCTCAATGCGAACGCTGCTTATGACCGCCTGGCGGTGACTCAGCAACTTCTGCAGCAGGCGCAACTCGCGCTCGATCTTGCTCAAGCGCGTTACAAGCTGGGTCTCGGCTCGATCGTCGAGTTAAGCCAGGCGCAGCTACAGGCAACGCAAGCTGAGATCAGCAACGCTCAAGCTGGGTACGACTATCGTCTCGCGTCAGCGGTATTGCGCTATGAAACCTCGGGTTTGTAGAACATCGGCAAGGACGTGTTCCCCCATACCCAGCAACTCGTAAGGCTCTTGCGGAACGTGGACAGGTCATGATCCTTCTGGACTACTTTCTTTCAAGGGAACGCGGGTTGCCGAGCTCTGAGTCACAGCGTCCTATGTTGCCGGCAGCGACTTGCGCTTCCGTACGCTCGTCACTTTCGAGCTCCGCCCGCTTTTCTTTATCGATCCAGATCAAAAGAGCTTTCTCGAAGAACGAACGAGCCTCACGCAATCTCTTCCTTCGATCAAGCGGCGACATATGCTTTTGGGCGGCCAACGCCATATAAGCTCGACCCAGTCCGGAATACGAGTTCGCCAATCCGGTACGAACATAGCGGTTGCGCGAAGTTGATGGAGACAAACTGTCAAAGGTGGCCATACCTTCGCGAAGGGCATCGAGTGCTGCCACCGGCTTTCCCAATTTCACCAGAGCTTCGCCCACCCCGTCGTCAGTAAACCCGAAGTTCGCCTTGGCCAACGAGTCATTTGGATCGGCGGCGACCAAGTCCCGAAAAATCCCATGCGCACCTTTGTAGGCATGCAGGGCTGCCGCGGCGTCGCCCTGATCCTTTCGAAAACTGGCGAGCCGGTTAAGCGCTTCTCCCAGGTACTCGCGCAAAACGGCGCTATTTGGGTGTTCGCGGGAGACTTCTTCCAGGATCTCAATCGCCTTGTTCTGCATTTGGACCGCTTGGGTCAGGTCCGTCTTGCTTACGGAAACGGCCATCCCAGAGTAGTCGGCGGCGAGGTGGGTACGCAGGTTCATATTCGTCCCGTCGAGTTGCAGGCCCTCCTCGCGCACAGACGCCGCCCGCCGGTAGTTTTCCAATGCTCCGTCGGGGTCTCCCGTCTGTGCCAGCAAACCAGCAGTAAAGTAATAGCCGCCTGCGAGCTGATCTGCCGTGACTGGAGACATTTTGGCGCTCGCCGCTACCCTCTGGGTAATGGGCAGGACCTTTCTGATCATGTTCAACGCGCCACTAAGATCGCCTGTCGATTCCAGCAGATTCGCGATCCGGAAGTAGTCTCCGGCCAGTTCCGACTGTCGTTGCAGGTCATCTGGGCGAGCCGCAGCGAGGCTCTCGCGAATGGCCAATGATTTCCGATAGCTTTGCAGCGCCCCGGGGGCGTCTCCCAGGTTGGCGGAGTAGGGGTGCCCGAGGACGTCGCCAACTCTCTCGTAAGCCGCGGCCAGCTCTCTTTGCAGCGATTGGTCGCCTTTGGCTTCCTGACTGAGGCTGTCCAGATACTCAAGCGCTCGCCCGACGAGCAACTTCCGCGCTGAGGTTGAACCGGGCAAGTCTCTAATAGAGTCGTGGACCTCGAAGATCAGCGAGTTTGCCAGCTTTCGCACATCGTTAAATCGGCGCTCGGCAATGCGCTTCTCGCGTAGCGTGATGGCCATGCCTACCGCGAGAGTAAGTATGACTACCAAGGCCGCAGCCAATGCCGCTGTGTGACGCCCTACAAACTTGCTGGCACGGTAGCTCCATGAATCCTTGCGCGCGATGACCGGCAATCCGTAAAGGTGACAGCGAATATCTTCAGCGAACTGCTCGACTGAGCTGTATCGGCGCTCTGGTTCTTTGCGCAGGGCCTTGAGAATTAAGTTGTCTAGATCTCCGACAAGGCGGCGGTGCAACTTCGCAGGGGAGCCGTCCCGTCTTCGGCTGATCTCTTCGGGCGTGATCCGGGAGAAAACTCCGTTTCGCGATTCTTCGACGTCCCTGAGAACAGCTGTGCTCGGCCGATCGGGCTCCTTTTCACAGATGGCCCGGGCCAGGTCTCGCCCTGCGCCGGGCTGCCCTTGATAGGGTGAGTGGCCCGTCAGCAATTGGTAGAGCACCACTGCCAACGAATACACGTCGCTCGCGGTCGTGATGGGTTCCGCACGAACCTGTTCCGGGCTGGCGTACTCCGGGGTCAGCGGGTTGAGCAGGGTGGCCTCTGAAGTCGAGGAAGGATCGAGGATTTTCGCGATGCCAAAATCCAGAAGTTTCGGAATCCCATCGTCGGTTACCAGGATGTTGCTGGGCTTGATGTCGCGGTGAATGACCAGGTGCCGGTGCGCGTACTGTATAGCGGCGCACACGGGCCGGAAGAGTTCGAGGCGCTTGGAGACGGACAGGCCGCGCTCATCGCAGTGGCGGTCAATCGGCGTGCCTTCGATCAACTCCATTACGAGGTAGGGGATCCCATCTTCAGTGGTTCCGCCGTCGAGGAGGCGCGCAATATTGGGATGGTCCAAGGAGGCCAGGATCTGGCGTTCGTGCCGGAAGCGCTCAAGCACTGAGGCGGTGTCAAAGCCGCCTCGAACCAGCTTGACGGCCACTTGCTTCTCATACTGCCCGTCGATACGGGCGGCCCGATAGACCTCACCCATGCCGCCCTGACCAATCTCTTCCAGGAGTTGATAGACGCCGACACGCCGCCCCACGCGGGCAACCGGCCGGTCGGCAGCAGCCCCTGGCATCTGCAATACGAGGGCGGTTCGGCCAAGAAAGCCGCTCTCGGCCCGCTGGTGGTGTTGAAGGAGAGTTTCGACTTCCTTCCGAAGGTCGGGGTCGCCACTGCACGCTTGATCCAGGTATGCGGGTTGCTCGACGTTCTTCAGAGCAAGCGCACCGTTCAGCACCTGTTTCACATGCTGCCACCGTTCTGGATTCATGCGCTCTGTCCCCGCGAGATCTCGCGGTGCAACCAGGCGCGTGCAGAAGTCCATTCGCGAGATACAGTCGCTGGCGAGACGCCCAGCACTTCGGAGGTGTCCTCGATCGAAAGCCCGCCGAAGAAACGCAATTCGACGATCAGGCTTTGCTGGGGATCGAGGTCGGCCAGGTTTTTCAAAGCGTCGTCGAGCATGATTACGTCGAGGTTCATCGGCTGAGGCGCTTGCAGGCCTTCTTCGAGCGTGACTTTACGGACGTCGCCCCCGCGCTTGGCAGCGCCGTGACTGCGAGCGTACTCCACCAGGATCTGCCGCATCACCCGCGCCGCCACGCCAAAGAAGTGAGCTCGATCCTGCCAGGCGGGAATGTTGTGGCCGACGAGCCGCACGTAGGCCTCGTGCACCAGGGCGGTGCTTTGCAAGGTATGGTCCGAGCGCTCCCGCTGAAGATAGTGGTGGGCGATCTGGCGGAGTTCCGAATAGACGAGGGGGACTAAGGCATCCAGCGCGACTTGGTCGCCGCCACGCCAACGCTCAAGGAGTTCGGTGATCGGTTCGGAGGAGTCGCGTGCCACAGGTTCGGCCCCGAGCGCCCGGGGGGTGGCGCGTTGGTTTGGTAGCATAACCCCTTGATATTTCGGTGTCAATCCATTGAAAAGAGGCTGGTTAGAGGGCGAGATTTCCACATCTACGTCCCATCCTTGAATCGTCCGCAGAATCGTCCGCACAAACCTCGACCAAGGGCTTCCTTCCGCGAAGGGACAAAGATCAAAAGATAGTCTGGGGCCCTGAGGAGAAACGCTTTCGTTTTTCGCATAACCATACAGGAGGAGCAGTCGCGCCCTGGCCGGCGGGAGTTGGGGGGAGCTGGCCGGGGACCTCCCTTCAATTTGGACTGCTCCGCGCTACCACTAACTCAATAAGGAGCTGCTTATGCGTTCCCTCGGCTTGCGACCGCTCTTCTCGATCCTGACCCTGTTGGCGCTAGCGACGGCGACCCAGGCGCAAGGTCTGCACATCAAGAAAAACATCTCGGTTGGTGGAAATGTCGTTTCCACATCCGATACTTCCATCAAAGGTGCCCGCACAAGAGAGGTGAGTCTGGGGCCCAGCGGAAGCACCGTTACGCTTCGGCAGTGCGACCTCAAGCGCACCGTCACCATTAACGAGCAGATGCAGACCTATCACGTGGCGAACGATCCGCAGGACGCAGCGGCAGCCCGAGCGGCCGCCCTTGCAACCGGTGCACCGATACCGGAGACGACGGGGGGCAAGATCGACGTCAAAACCACGGTGACGGACACCGGCGAACGGAAGCAGCTTTACGGTTATGCGGCCCGCCGGCTGAAGGTGAAGGTGACCGAGGAGTCTTCGCAAAACGCCTGCACTCAAGTTCATCAGAGTTTTGACATTGATGGCTGGTACGCGGATGTAAGCAAGGAACTGGCGGGCTGCAATCAGCTGGCGCCACCGGTACGTCTGGCGCAGGGTTGCCAGGATGCAGTCATGGAACACCAGAGCGGCACCGGGAAGCCAGGCTACCCGTTGTCTCAGACAATCACCATGCCCGGCGCGGATGGAACTCCGATGATCGTGACAATTGCCGTCGCCGAACTCAGCAAGGAGACGCTGGATCCCGCCCTGTTCGATGTGCCGGCGGGATACCGCCAGGTCAACTCGCTTGCGGAACTGAACGGAATCGCGACGCAACCCCAGATGGCCCAACAAGCAACAGCCTACACTCCGGCGGCTCAGCCAATGACTCAGGGGCCTTCCACCGCACGGCAGCAGGTACCCTCAGCCGCCCAGATGATGAACCCGGCGATGCAGGCGGCGATGCAGAAGAACGCGTGGGCGCAAGCGCAACAAATGGGGATGGCGGGGCCTATGCCCAGCACGGTCGGAATGGTGCAGGGCGGCATGCCTGGCATGGGGATGCCTGGCATGGGGGGCAATCAGCCAGCCAGCGCTCCCGTGGCGGCCCCTCAGGTGCTGGGACCAAAGGCACCGGGGAAGATCCGGATCGGAGTTGCGCCTCCAGACGCCCAGGTAGGCCAAGGCAGCAATGCGGGGGCTGACTACAGCACCCCCATCCGCAACGCGATGGTTGCGCTGATGAGCGGCCCAGCGGTGGAAATTGCTGCTCTCGACTCGCATATTGCCATGCAACTACAGGCTGAGGCGCAGCAGAAACAGTGTGATTACGTTCTATATTCCAGTGTGGCTGTGAAACGCGCGACCAGCGGGGGCTTCGGCAAGTTCATGAAGATGGCGTCTCCGGTTGCGAGCATGACGCCCGTAGGCATGATGGCCCACGGAGTCGGCAGCGCGGCGGCGGCCACGGCGGCCAGTGCAGCAGCGTCCGCGGCGGCGCAGGCCGCCCAGCAGCAAGCCATCAGCCAGCTCGCCGGTTTCAACGGTCAGATCAAGTCAAAGGATGACGTGACCGTACAGTATCAGCTGGTCCAGACCGGACAGTCTGCGCCGATCGTGCAGAATTCTCTGCAGGGGAAAGCGAGGTCAGACGGAGAGGATGTGCTGACTCCCCTGCTGACTCAGACTGCCACCACGGTGCTGACGCAGGTCAGCAAGAATTAGTCCGCTGAACTGCCGAAGGCTGGGCGTTCTTTCTGAGGGCTCGCGCGTGAAGACGCGCCGGGCAATCTGGAGGGGCGCCCGTTTCTTTTCTGTTCGAGGGAATCCGAACCGATTCAACAAGCGCTTGCCAGCGCCTCGCGGGTTGCCGACCCCGGCCGACGGCTTCAGCAAGGGGTGGCAATCGGTGACTCAACGGGGGCCTTGATCGGCACGGGCCGGCACCGCCGCCCGTCGCGTTTGTAAAAAGTTTCCCCTCTGTCGTGGCTGGTGATTTTAGCCACCTAGTCCTTGCAGGCAGAAAACGTGTACAGCCTAAGTGCTTGTGACTCCGGCGCATAGGCAGAGCACTACTCCGCCGCTCAAGAGAGAATCTCCGATCTCGTCACGTGGAGCGCGAGCATCGCTTGCTCTTCCGCTCAGAAAAGGCTTGGATTACGGCGAGGGATGGTTTATTTTTGCGGCCAGAAAATTTAGGAACCTGGAGGCTTCGGCATCTAGGAACGTGTGGGTGCCCAAGGTCTCGTGGGGTCAAGCCGTTAACGTAGCGGGTCCGAAAGCGGCTCAGTGCGGGGCATCGTGGCTCGGTCTCCCCTGTGCTGGAACCCTTGGTGGATGATGTCTCCGGATTCCAAGAGGATTCCCAGCCGTGAAATCTCCTCACTACCTGCCCCTCCTGCTGGCGCTTTCGTTGAGCCTTGTTTTGCCTTTGTGCGCCTCGGATGCGGCGAATGCTGCCCGCGCGGACGGCGCTGCTCCGCAGTCGTCGGGAGGACCTCCTGCCTCGGCAAGCGTCATCGTTCCCGGGCCATTGCGCTCTTTTCTTCGCATGGCCGGAATCAGCCAAAGGGTCCCACCTGAAGAAGTGTTGCCCCTGCTGGCCCGCAACGTCTTTTCGCAAGGATATGTGGGTTCGAACCGGCCCACGGAATTTCTCATTCTATTGAGCCGGTACGTCCAGCAGGCAAGGGAGTTGTCAAGCCTCGCCGGTCCGGACGGGAAGATTCAGGTTACGAACTGCGAAGACGCTGGCCCACTGCTTCACGTTCTGGGATACCGCCCTCGAGAGGATTGCGGGCAGAGCACCGCGTCGCTTGAGACCGCCGACCCCGAAAGAGCTTTCCTGACGATCGACTCGGGTTTCCCTTTACCCCAGTTGGAGCAGACGCTGCAGGGAAGGGGTCCGTTCGCCTACCCGTACCCAGGAACTTCGCTCTCGGTGTTTCTAACAGCGAACGACTGGACCTCAGCAGGTAAGAAAGAAAATCCTGAAAATAAGGACTTGATCGACACGCTTTTGCGCGATCCTGCCGTGGCACGGCTGTACTGGTCCTTCTCGCACCTCGATCCAGAAACCAGCGACGTGTTGTGGCGAACGGTCGGGGTGAAGAAGCTGGTTCCTTATTCGGCCGTTCTCAATTTTTACGGAAGCCATATCTGTATTCGCTCGGGACATGTAGTCGTGCCGGGTGGTCCGGCTGCGGACGCAGGATGGAAGGACCTGGTGGGAGCCAGTCCGGATTCGCCGGGCGATTTTGTCGTCAGGCTACTGGCGAAAGACAAAGGCTGGTTGGCGGCGTATTTCGATGCCTTGTCGCGCATCAGCCAGGAGCGACAGCGGTATTTCACCGATTCACGCCGTCTGCGACACTTCTACGAGGCCCTGCGGGCTCCGGACCCTTCGGCCGAGGCGACACGTGGAGTATTCCGGCCCGCCCCGGGGCTGTTGCTCCTTGTGACCCGGCTGCAGTGGGACTCCTCAGGCGAGCCCCGAGTTCCGGGAAACCTCGCGGTATGGGACGAGATTCTGCATGACAAGACCGATTCCAGCGTCGTCCGCGCATGGGCAAAGCGCACGCGCCACTTGAGCAGTCCGGAACAACTGGCGCAGACGATGTTTGCGCTCTCCCGAGCGGACACCGAAGAGGGGCCACTGCAGATTTACCTTGCATTGACTGAACTGGACAGTCGGCGTCCTCCCGAGCGTCGGCTGAGTCCGGAAAGTGTTCGCCTCTTGGGCCGAAAGTACAGCGAATTCAGCAACCAGTTTTGGGTGTTCTCCGAGTTTCCAGAACTGAGTGACTCGTCGATTGCCCGGTTCCTTGATGTCGCAGGTAGCCTGAATGGCATTTCGAACAAAGCGCTTCGCGGAAACGCGTTTGGGATCCTTCAAGCCAACCTGGGCATTTGGCAGATCCTGGCACGGCAGGGACAGATTGTGAGCGAGAAGCGAGATGAGTCCTGGCAGCAGGTGATCAAGCCACTGGAAAAGGTGCGCTCCGCGGGCCAGCTTTATGACGCCGGGCGAACTTCCACACGGGAACTGCTGCGGGCAGCGACGGGCAAGCCTAATTGTTCGCAGGACGAGATCATCGACTTGCTGGCTGGCCCCGCGCCTACAACTCCGGAAGCCAAGCGGAGTCATCAGGAAGTCGCGAACAAGATACGCGCGGTGCTGGACGACCAGCGACTGGTTTCGTTGGACACACTGTTTGCCTTGGGCGACGGTTTGAACGAAATCGGTCGCGGGAAGCCGGTGGGAGAGTCTTTAGTTCCACTGGCCGCGGAATTGCGGGAGTTCGAGATGCCCCGCCCGATCTTCACCGCCAATGAGAAGACGGAATGGGCCGCGGGAATCCACACCAATCACCACGCCGAACTGCAAATGCACACCGACTTGGGCAAGGTGCTCAAGTCATCGCCTTCGCACGCTCAATTGGAAGAGGCGCATGGCCAGATCGCTGCTTTCCTTAGGGACACGCTAGTGGGGCTAAACTACGCCTACTATGAGCCTCCGGGGGCGCAGGCTCTGCACAACAACCCCTTGTTCGTGCGCTCCCATGATTTCTCGGCAGAAACCGTGGAGGGCATAAAGACCGTGTGGCAGGCCCCGCAGTTGTTTGGGGAAGGCTCGCCCGCTGGAGGTGGAGCTCATCTGGTCGGTTCCCTGGCAGACTTGCCGTACGTGTTAGCAGAACTGGAGCAGGATTTCATCGCCCCCGAAAATGTTCAGGCCCTCATCTGGAGGGAATTGGTTCCGGGTCTTCTGACCAACGCTGTGCTGCCGCGCTGGTGGGGAGTCAGCGCGGAAGAGCTTCACGCGATCGCGCTTTACCAGCGAGCGGGGGAAGCTCTGATGACAAACTCGGCGGGCAATGATGAGCTGCGGAAGAAAGTGATGACCATCCTGTCGGAGCGGATGACGCCGCAAACGGCCGAGGAACTAGAGGAAACTTTGCGCGCAGGTCACGTTAATGAGATGCTTCCTCGCATTATGCCGGCGGATGAGTTCTATTTGGCGGTTGAGTTCCGGCACCGATACCCATCAGAAACCGAATCTGCTGGTGCCTCTGGACAGGAACTGGAATCTCTGAGTCGCCAACATCCGGACGCGGTAAACTGGGATCGACTGTCGCGAGATTTTGGCGTACCTCACCCCACGCTAGCGCAGACTTATGCCCGGGAGTTGTTGAACGTCGGACCATTGCCCGCTTTCGCCGGCTATTCGAGCCGGCTCCTGGCAGAATCGTGGGATTCGAACAATCTGTACTGGGCGCGACTGGCGGATGAAGCAGGATACTCTCCGGTGGTGTTGAACCGGCTAGTGCCAGCGCTTACGCGGCGGATGGTGGAGAAGATCTTTGCTACCGATTTCGAGGATTGGCCCGCAATCTTACGGGCTATGCGAGAGACCGGCGAAGAATTTCGGCAGGGCAGAATCGCGATGGCATCCGCGACCGCTGCCACGCCCGGGCCATAGACGGCGGAAAACGACGCTGCTAATATCGCGGACCGCCCGGACTGCAAAGGGGTAGGAGCAAGGAATATGGCAACAAGATGCTTTCTAGCCGTGGCGCTGTTCCTGGTTCTCGTTTCGGATCCTGGAACGCGTATGTTTGCGCAGCAAGGTGAGGGCCACATTCACGTGGTCGTAGATATGGTGCAGTTGAACGTGGCCGTGACAGACAAGAAAGGGAACTACATTACGGGGCTGCGTCCGCAGGACTTCGTGGTGGTTGAGGACGGTATCTCGGAGAAACTCGCCACGTTCGCGGAAGGGAACGAGCCGGCCCGCAGGGTCGCGGCTATTGCTTCGGACGATACGAAGTCCGAGTCACTGGCGGTCGAGCCCAAGGACGCCGGTCAAGTTACCGCCGTGGATCCGCAGTCGCTGAGTTCCCTGGTGGCGGGGGCGAACGTATTCCTGCTGTTCGATACGAGCAACTACATGTATCACGGCTTTGTGTTCGCCCAAGACGCGATCTCGGATTTTGTTCGCTCCCTGCAGAACGCCGACAAGATTGCGTTTTATTCCTACAGCCGCGACTTGTCACGGGGCGCTAGCCTGACCTCGGACCGCTCGGAAGTTCTACGCGCGGTACGCACTACTGTGGCGGGAGACGACGCGGCCCTCTATAACACGCTTTTGCTCACACTGAAGGACGCGGCGAAGTTTCCTGGCCGGAGGGTGGTGGTGGTCTTCTCGAACGGACCGGACAACACCAGCGTAGTGCCGCCTGAGGACGTCGCCGAACTAGCACAGTCCGCGGGGATCCCAATCTACATGATCAGCACGCAACTGGCGAAGCTGGAGCCGGTATCGACGGCGGTTTTTGAACGGATGACTGCAGCCACGGGGGGGAAGGCTTACTTTGCCAAAACCTGGAAAGACGAGAAACGGGCATTCGCGTCGATTCGGGATGATCTTGGGCACCTGTATTCGTTGAGCTATTACCCCCAGGCCAATCCCAACCGCGGCTGGCGTGCGATCACGGTGAAGTTGGTCGGCGAGCGGCTCAAGCAGTACCACATCCGCACGCGCAACGGGTACCGCCCCAAGCCTACAAGGTTCTCCGCGGAAACTTCGACCACAGCTGAGGCGGGCCCGCCGAAATAAGTTGAGAGTACGGTCCAGCTAGGTGATGCTGGTCTCCGTGTAAGTGCCGTATACATCGCGCAACGCTTCGCAGATCTCTCCCACCGTTGCATAGGCACGGACGGCGGCCACGATGTATAGCATCGTGTTCGCAGCTGAGACGTTGCCGTTGGACGTCTTCGGTTCTTGTGCTGCAGCTCTCCTAAGCGCCTGCAGGCAGCGCTGGACTTCTTCATTGGAACGGCGGGCACGCAGAGCCTTGAGCTTCGCGCTCTGTTGGCGGGCGACGGTTTCATCGATGTAGAGAATAGACGGAGTTTTCTCCTCGATCGTGAACTCGTTCACGCCAACTATGATCTTCTCGTTTGCCTCTGCAGCACGCTGATATTGATAAGACGCTTCGGCGATTTCTTTCTGAGGATAACCCCGCTCGATCGCTCGCACCATGCCGCCCATCTGGTCGAGCTTGTGGAAGTAGTCGAATGCTCCTTGCTCCATGTCGAGTGTGAGCTTTTCCACAAAATAGGAACCGCCGAGCGGGTCGACGGTCTGAGCAACTCCCGACTCGTAGGCAATGATCTGCTGGGTGCGCAGAGCGATGCGCGCGGCTTCTTCGGTAGGCAGAGCCAACGCTTCGTCGTACGCATCGGTGTGCAGTGATTGGGTTCCACCCAGCACGGCTGCCAGCGCTTGCAGGGCCACGCGCGCAATGTTGTTCATGGGCTGTTGCGCGGGCAGGGAAACGCCCGCCGTCTGGGTATGGAAGCGCATCAACCAGGTACGTGCGTTCTTGGCGTCGAAGCGTTCCTTCATCAGGCGATACCACACTTTGCGGGCCGCGCGGTACTTGGCGATCTCTTCGAAGAAATCGTTGTGGGCATTGAAGAAGAAACTAAGGCGAGGACCGAACTCGTCAACTTGCAGGCCACGTTGGAGCGCCCATTCGACGTACTCCACGCCGTCGTACACGGTGAAGGCCAGTTCTTGGAGCGCGGTGGAACCGGCTTCGCGAATATGGTAACCGCTGATCGAGATCGTGTTAAAGCGGGGAGTAAACTTCGAGCCGAACTCGAAGGTGTCGATTACCAAGCGCATGCTCGGCGCGGGCGGATAGATGTACTCCTTCTGGGCGATGTATTCCTTCAAAATATCGTTCTGGATCGTGCCCGATATCTTCTTCCAGTCCGCGCCCTGCTTCTCGGCTACGACGAGGTACATGGCCCACAGGACACTGGCGGGCGAATTGATGGTCATCGACACAGTTGTCTTCTCGAGGTCGACGCCGTTGAAGAGGATTTCCATGTCCTCAAGAGAGTCGATTGCGACGCCACATTTGCCGACTTCACCTTCGCTGGCGGGATGATCTGAGTCGTAACCCATCAACGTCGGCAAATCAAACGCGACCGAAAGGCCCCCGCCGCCGTGCTCCAGAAGATATTTGTAGCGCTGGTTGGTTTCTTCCGGCGAGGCGAACCCCGAGAACATGCGCATGGTCCACAGCTTGCCGCGGTAGCCGGTGGCATGAATCCCGCGCGTGAAGGGTGGCTGGCCGGGGTAGCCCAGGTATTTTTCTTCGCTCCAGTCCGAGGGAAGATCCGCGGGCGTGTAGAGGCGACGGATGGGAACGTTTGAAATCGTGCTGAAACGGGTGTGGCCGAATTGGTCGACGTTTACGCCGGTGGGAGCGCCAATGGGCTTTTCGGGAGACTTCTCGATGGTTGGGGCGAGTGTGCTTTCTGCCCAAGTCTTTTCAGCTGCAGAGGGTTGTCGATTCTCAAAAACGTCGGCGACGGGACTTTCGGCAACCGGCGGCTGGGAAGAAGACTTCTTGGGATCAACCATGTGCCCACACTGTTGAATTGATAGTAGAGGACTCCGATAGGGGAATCAAGCAACGGGCCGTGTGCTATTCGTAAGTTTCTATCGCTACTTTGTCGTCTTCGAGGGTGCCGACGGCTTCACTTCCTCAGGCGCTGGAGCGGTAAGGCTATCCGTCACAGATTTTGGGAGTTTGTCCGCTTGCGCGACGAGAAGGCTCACTTGCCACATTTGTGTGTCGGAGAGGCCTTGCCGAAAGCCGGGCATTCCGGTCAGCCGAATTCCGTTGGCAACTTTCCAGTAGCTCTCTGCGGGCGGGTCGTCGGTGACACCTTTTCCTTCGAGCAGCTTCGGGGGACGAGGATACATCCCGGCTGCGATCGCCGATTGCGCGTGTCCGGGAAGGGAATGGCAAACGGCACACTGCTCGCGATACACCTGGGCGCCAGCCAAAAGGGCAGCCTCGTCGCCGGAAATAGGGATCGATTTCGGCATCTCCCGGTCAATGCGTGCGTTCAGGGCCTTGTGCGCCAACATCTTCTCGAAGGGCATCGCAGGTGAGGAGGTAGCAACCGGTGCGCTGCCAGATGTGAAGTAGAAATACACCAGGAGCGGCACGGCAACGGCGCCCAGAATGACTCCGACGACGAACGCTTTCAATGGCCTTCCCCTTTCCTTCCCCAAAAAGCGAGGCGGTTCACTGGCAAGCTTAGGAGTTCATCATCGTACCGGAATTGCTAGCGCCCTGTCCTGCGCAGTTGCCTGCAGGCGCCATGTCCCCCCTCCACCAGCTTGCGGAATAAGCTATCGCAGCCGCAAGCAGCCAACCACCGGCGTAGGCTGGCTGTGCTCCCCACCGAGAGATGGGGGAATGCATTAGGCCGAGCCAGGAAAACACCGAGGCGACCGTACACCAGGCTGCCGCGCGCCCGAAGTTGCGATTGATCATCTCGGTGATCAGCGCCGCGACCACAAGGACAAGGAAGAGGAAGCCGCTTCCAAGCCCCTGGATGGATTCCCAATAGATGGATCGGTTCAGTGCCGCCGCCACTTCCGGATTCGCGGGAGACAGCTTCACCGATTGCAGCGCGGAGTTGACGGCCGCGGACACGACCGCACCGGTGGGGAGCACGAGTCCCAACAGGACCGCGCTGAGAAATTTCGGATCGACCCGACGAAGGGTTGCCGTTCCGACTCCGACCGAGACGTAGGCAATCATAGCCGCCAGGATCGGCCAGGGGAAAAGCTGCGAGATGAACAGCGTCAGTCCGCTCATCACCACCAAGAGGAAGAGGATGGGAGTCCACAAGGCAAAGCCAATTCTCGCTCCGATCGCCTTGTAGGGTGGGTGCAGTGCATACACCACCGGTGTGATGACCGACCCTGCCAAGCCACATGTCAGGGTCGCCAGGCCATCCCATGCAACGACGTGGCGGGTATCGTAGTTGTCTCCCGCGGCACTTGCGCCTTCGACAGAAGCGACGTCCTGTAAAACCTGGTAAATGGCGATCGGAGCAATGACCGACAAGTAAGGTAACGCGAGGGCGAGGCCACCTAACGGCGCGGCAGACACGACGAAGGGAAAGCAAGGAGACCACAATCGCCAAGTGAGGTGAACATATCCAACCGCCAATCCCACCAGCAGAGGAATCAGCCAGGCGGCCAGGAACGGAGGGATCCGCCAGCGCGTGATCGGCAGATTGGCCAGGACACTACAGGCCACGATGGCGAGAGCAACGATGCCCACCACTGGATGATCAAAGACTCGTTGGAGCAGTACTAGTGCAAGATAGCTGTACATCGCGGCGCCAAACACCGTCATGGATGCTGGAATCGGAATAAATCGCCGGCATAGACCCGCGAACGGCGCAGCCGCCAGCTTGATCATTCCTGTCCAGATCACGGCAGCCGCTCCGACTTGCCAGGCAGCGCCGGGATCATGGGTCCGTTGATAGGTTGGAAGCACGATCGCCAGGGTGTAGGCGATGATCGCCGGCACGTTGTTGCCGTAGACGTGGGCAGTCACGTTCTGTCGGCCTTCACGTCTTGCAAGCTGCAACGCGAGCGAGGTCAATCCAAGGGACCCGATGAGGAAGCCTGTCGCATACCCCGGCAGCAGGTGAGCGACACTGAACTCCAATGGAATGCCGACAGGGAGTAAAAGGAAGACGGGGATGATCATCTGAGCGAGGTTGAAGCCAACCTGCGCCACCGTCGCGTCGACGTCGCCACGCCCGAGCACCCACCATCGCCATGATCCAGTGTTCGTCATTTAACGTCCGCTGATCTCCGTCGTGTCCGCAGCGGTCTCAGATCTTGAAGGATTGCAGAGTTTCTCTGGCGAACAGGTCGTGGGGTTTCAACTGGTGCCTGGAAAGGCCTTGCTGATGGGAGTAGCGCAGAAAGGTTTCGAGCACGTGCAGATTCGGCTCGACTCCATACGGCCAAAAATCCTGTCCCATGAGGGCGCGGGCATCTTCAACATGCCGGATGAGCCAAGGCAACATGAATTTCAGGGCCGCGGTCTGGTACATATCCTGGTACACCTCCCGCTGGGCAAGAATGAAAGCTTTGTACAGCGACTGGGCCACCCAAGGGAATTTCTCGTAAACGTCGCTGCGAATCACGACTGTATGCATGATGGGGAAGATCCGAGTCCGCTGAAAATATTCTTTTTCGACCTCTGGGTAATTCTCGAAGAGGCGTTTGACGGAGCCGGAGCCGTGCGTGAATGTCGATGGCATCCGTGCCGTGTACAAAGCGTCAATTTCTCCAGAGTCGAGCATCGCAGAGAGAGTCTTGTCTTCCGGGATCGATTGCAGCCGAATCGACGGTGGCAGGTCGAGCTTCAATTTCTCAGGGCGGCCAGGTTCTTCCTCGCCACCATTGAAGAACGTGACGCTCGTGACTGGAACCTGGTATTCGTCGCTGAGAATGCCTCGAATCCAGACCCCGGCGGTCATCTGGAATTCCGGAGTTCCGACTCGCTTGCCAATCAAGTCCTTCGGTTCACGGATACCACTGTTCCGGTTCACGTAGATGCAGGAGTGGCGGAAGAACCGGGAAGGGAAAACCGGGATGGCTATGAACGGCGCTGGATCTGCAAAGCGCGACATCACGTAGGAGGAGAGCGACATCTCCGCGACGTCGAACTCATGGTGGCGCAGCATCCGAAAGAAGGTCTCTTCCGCCGGCAGGTTCAGGTAGGTGAGTTCGATTCCGTCTACCGGGATTCGACCTTCCAGGAGGGCCCGCGTCCGGTCATAGTTCCAGCACGCGAGGGACAGTCGAAGTTTAGACATTTCCTGCCCTCTCCTCGAGCACGACGGTCATGGCAGCCTTCTCCAAGGCGGTTGAGTCTACGCGGAGTTTTTGTTCTGGACGAAGAATATCCGGCGAATTCGCAGCGCGTCCCGAGTGGCGCTATCTTTAGCATCCCCTCTGACGAAGCTCCCCTGGCCGCGGATTCGCCCTGAGTCGTCGACTCGCCAAGCTCATGCGAATGGGTCGGCTTGTGCGATAATCGCTGATTTGTGCGGCCACAATACAGTTAGGCTGGTCCGAGTGTCAAGTTCGAGAGTTGCGTGTTCTGATACAAGTGTGCGAATATCGCCAGCGCTCGAGGTAGGTGTTTTCTAGTCACCCAGAATGCATGCGCCCGGAAATCACGTTGCCCAGAACGCTCAGCGCGCCCTAGCGCCTGGGAGCGTGAAGTCTGGGGTGCACCCGGCAGACCCCAATTTCGTGCTTTCGCTGGCACGAGGTCTTGAAGTGATTGAGACTTTTGAAGGCCACACCGATGGGCAATCGGTGGCCGACATCTCTCGCAAGACCGGACTGTCGCGTGCCGCAGTGCGACGGTTGCTCATTACTCTGGAGCAACTGGGCTACGCCGAGTACACGGGGAAGGTGTACCGACTGAAAACCCGGGTTCTGAAGCTCGGGTTTTCCTACCTCACCTCGACTTCACTTCCCACGATCGCGCAGCCGATTCTCGAGCAGGTAACCGAGGCTGTTCACGAGTCAAGTTCGCTCAGCGTGCTCGACGAAGACCAGATCGTGTATCTTGCGCGTTCCTCGGCGAAGCGCGTGATGTCGGTAGGCCTCTCGGTGGGCAGCCGGCTCCCGGCCTATTGCACTTCGATGGGGCGGGTTTTGCTGGCAGCCCTGCCGGACGATGAGTTGACCGCATACTTCGAACGCGTCGAACTCCGAGCCCTAACACCTAAGACGGTAACCGATAAGGGACTGCTCTACGAAACGATCCGCCGGGTTCAAATCCAAGAGTTCGCGCTGGCGGATGAGGAACTCGAGCTTGGACTGCGCTCGATCGCGGTGCCTGTGCGAAACCGCCAGGGCCGCGTGGTTGCGGCGATTAACATTGGTGTCCACGCCGCTCGCGTTTCCGCGGGTGAGATGATCGAACGCCTGCTTCCGATTCTGCAGGAGCATGCGCGTTCTTTTGTGCACATGCTCGGCTGAGAGTGCGGCGTCGCCGTTTCAGCGCGCGGACCACGAGACCGAAGTTTGTGGCGTATACCACAGCGCAAGACCAGAAAGAATCGCGCCGCGTATCACCGTTAGCGCCGAAGTGGACGGATTCCGCTTGACCTAACCCCGGGAGGAAAGCAGAGTGAGCGAATTTCTGTCCGACGACGAACTCAAGAGGCTAGACCCTGCCGAAACCCATGCTTTCGAGTCGCCAGTTCCGACGCAGCCGATATCGAACGGAGAATTCTTTCCGGGCCCTCAAAGTGCAGAACAGAAGCAGGTTGAAGCCCTGATCAAGGACTCTGCCGATGCTATGGGCCGGAAGCTTGGCGTGGAACGCAGGCAATTCCTGAAGACCGCCGCGGGAATGGCGACGGCATTCCTGGCCATGAACAAAGTCTACGGGGAGGTCTTCGAAGTCGATCCATTGGAGGTAGCCACTCCCGAACTGGCGGCTGATCGGGCCAGGAAGTACTCCGACGAGTTTGTCTGTGACATTCACACCCACTTCTTGCGCGACGACACGCGCTTGACCTTGTTTGTCAAAGTCCGGGAATGGACTGGCCGCGCCGGTTTTAACCCCGCCCTCATGAAAGAGCCGCAGACGCTCGAGCACCTGAAATTCGGCAACTACGTGAAAGAGATGTTTCTTGACAGCGACACCAAAGTTGCGTTGTTGAGCGGCGCGCCTTCCGATGTTGCGACAGATTGGTTTCTTACGAATGAGATGAAAGCGGATGCGCGCCGAAAGTTGAACGAGTTCGCCGGTTCCAAACGCCTGCTCACTCATGCAGTGTTTGCACCCGGGCAGAAGGGGTGGCTCGAAGACATCGATCGCGCGATCGAATTGAAGCCGGAAGGCTGGAAGGGTTACACCATAGGGGACAACACCAACCCCACAATCAGCAAGTTTCCATGGCGAATGGATGATGAAACGCTGGTCTACTCGGCTTACGAGAAATTCGTGAAGTCCGGGATACGGAATGTCGCGGTGCACAAGGGCCTGTATCCGCCGGGCATGGAGAGCGAAGTTCCCAATCTCAAGCAGTACGCCAAAGTAGACGACGTCGGGAAGGCGGCGAAGGATTGGCCGCAATTGAATTTCTTTATTTACCACGCGGGCTATCGGTACGCGGGTGGTCCGCCGCTGGAGGGCGCGTCGGACGTCGGCGCCGCCCAATTCGAGAAGACCGGGCGCATTGATTGGGTGTCGGATCTGGTGGAGGTTCCGCAGAAATACGGAGTCACCAACGTGTACGCAGACGTAGGTGCAACCTTCGCGAGTTGCTGCATCGCCTATCCACGGCTGGCCGCCGGGATGATGGGCATGCTGGTGAAAGGCCTGGGAGCGGATCACATTGTGTGGGGGACTGATTCCGTCTGGTTTGGCTCTCCCCAATGGCAGATCGAAGCCCTGCGCCGGTTGGAAATTCCCGAAGACATCCAGAAGCAATACGGATATGCAGCGCTGGGCGCAGCAGACGGTGCGACTAAGCGGGCAATCTTTGGGTTAAACAGCGCTCGATTGTTCGGTCTGGAGTGGGGTGCAAAGGCCGCGTGGCGCGGCGACTCCGTGGCGGAACAGAAGACTGCCTATCTCAACGACGGGCCAGAGCGCAGCAACCTGTCATACGGATGGGTGCGAAAGCAAGACAGCTAGCAGGGAGCGATCGGGGAGACATGCCAGAATCCGAGAAAGCGTTGCTTGGCCGACGCAACTTCCTGAAGGGCGCGGCAGGGGGAGTCGCGACGTTGGTCGCGAGCAAGGCCGCGGCCGATGCCGTGCCCACTCCCCCAGCCAAGGGGGTAGCGCCGTTGATGTCGCGCGCCGACGAAGTGGAGGAACCTTCGGACGCGGAAGTCCTCACCACGGATCGCTCCGGATCCGATTTCATGGTCGACGTCCTCAAGTCGCTGGGCCTCGAGTATGTCGCTGCCAATCCAGGATCTAGTTTCCGGTGCCTGCATGAGTCGGTCATCAACTACGGAGGGAATCATGCTCCGGAGTTTCTCACATGCTGTCACGAGGAATCGGCAGTGGGAATCGCTCACGGCTACGCCAAGATCGAAGGCAAACCCATGGCGGTGTTTGCCCATAGCACCGTCGGCTTGCAGCACGCTGCGATGGCCATTTTCAATGCTTATTGCGACCGCGTTCCCGTGTATATCGTCCTGGGTAACACGATCGACGCCACCATGCGTCGGCCGGGCGTCGAATGGGATCACAGCGTGCAGGACGCGGCCGCCATGGTGCGTGACTATATCAAGTGGGACGATCTGCCCGCCTCGCTGCCGCATTTCGCGGAATCAGCGGTGCGTGCCTACAAGATTGCAATGACTCCGCCGATGATGCCGGTTCTGCTGGTGGTGGACAGCGAACTCCAGGAGCATCCGGTGGCGGAGAACGCTGGGCTGCGTGTGCCAAAGCTGACTCTGGCGACGCCGCCCCAGGGAGATTCGGGGGCGGTCGGCGAAGCCGCCAAACTGCTGGTCGGCGCCGAGAATCCGGTGATCGTGGTAGACCGAACCGCGCGCACGCCGGCGGGGGTGACGCTTCTGGTCGAACTCGCGGAGACGCTCCAGGCGCCGGTGGTCGACCAAGCGGGGCGCATGAATTTTCCGACACGGCACGAACTGAACCACTCCGGACGTGGGCGCGAATTAGTCGCGAATGCGGACGTGATTCTCGGACTGGAACTCACCGATTTCTGGGGCACGGTTCATTCTTACCGCGACCAACTGCACCGCAGCTCGCAGTCGATCATCGATCGGACCACCAAACTGATCAGCATCACTGCAACTGACCTTTACATGAAGGGCAACTATCAGGACTTCCAGCGCTACCCGGAGGTTGATCTGGCGATCGCTGCCGATGCTGAGGCCACGCTGCCCTCCCTGATCGAGGCGAACAAGCGACTGCTAACCGCCGACCGGAAGCGGGTCCTCGACGATCGACGAAAGAAATTCGCCGCGGCCCAGCAGGTTTTGTTGGAGCAGGCACGCGTCGAAGCGACGTACGCCTGGGATGCGAGCCCCATCAGCACGGCCAGGCTCTCGGCGGAGTTGTGGGGCCAGATCAAGGACAAAGACTGGTCTTTGGTTTCGGACGTGGCCCCCGGGATGAGCAACTGGCCCCTGCGGTTGTGGGCCTTCGACAAGCATTACCAGTTCATCGGAGGCGCAGGTGGATACGGGGTTGGTTACGGAGCGCCCGCGGCGGTTGGCGCCGCGCTGGCAAACCGAAAGCACGGCCGCTTGTCGGTGAACATTCAGTGCGATGGAGACTTGATGTACGCGCCCGGAGTTTTGTGGACGGCCGCGCATCACCAGATTCCCCTTCTGAATATCATGCACAACAACCGCGCGTATCATCAGGAAGTTATGCATATTCAACGCATGGGAAACCGGCACAACCGGGGTGTCGACCGGGCGCACGTGGGAACCACCATCGATCACCCCAACATCGACTTTGCGAAGCTAGCGCAGAGCATGGGCCTCTACGCGGAAGGTCCGGTCACGGATCCGAAGGACCTGGGACCGGCGATCGACCGGGCGATCGCGGCCGTGGAGCGCGGGGAACCAGCACTCGTCGACGTGGTGACGCAGCCTCGATAGGGAGATGGGAAGGATATTGCATGTTTCTTTTTTCAGGTCAATTCAGTCAGGGTTCCTCGAAAGCAGCAAGTCCTCCGATTCGTCCGGTGCTAAAGAGTCTACTTGCCGGCGGATTGCTGACGGCATGGTTGACGATCACACCTATGCGGCTAGCGGGGCAGGATCCAGGCTCGATCCCCAAGACAGAGGCTCCTCGCGGTAACGAGCAGAACGGCAAACGGCTGTATGACAAGTATGGTTGCTACGAATGCCATGGGGGACAGGGGCAGGGATCTCAACTTTCTGGCCCACGCATCGCTCCCAGTTCGGGTTCGTTCGCGGGGTTCCTCACTTACATCCGTCGACCCACTGGCCAGATGCCGCCGTACACGCGGAAGATCACTACCGATGCAGAGTTGGCGGATATGTACGCGTTCCTGCAATCCCTGCCACGGCCTCCGGGCGTCGAAACGATTCCGCTGCTGAAGGCGCTATCAGCGACGGGGAAAGGGCGATGAACATCCGAGCGTACCGGCGGCCTGATCCAAATACCCAGCCGCCGTATCTCTATCCAGCGTACCGCTCTACGACGCGGCGCACGCCGGCCAATCCGCTGATCGTCCTTCCCCACACGCTTTCGGAAATAACTGGGCCCGTCTATGGCCACGAAGACGTCGGTGAGGTGGACAATGATCTGACGCGACAACATCATGGGGAGCCGCTGGGGGAGCGCATTATCGTGACCGGGCGAGTCCTCGACGAGGACGGCCATCCCGTGCGGGACAGCCTTCTGGAAATCTGGCAGGCGAACGCAGCTGGAAGGTACGCACATCACAACGATAACCACGCCGCTCCTCTGGACCCAAACTTTACCGGTGCTGGCAGGACGCTGACGGATCCCGACGGCCGTTATAGGTTTGTGACGATCAAGCCGGGCGCGTATCCCTGGCGCAACCACGAGAACGCGTGGCGTCCCGCTCATATCCACTTCTCGCTGTTCGGAACAGCGTTCGCGACGAGGCTGGTAACCCAAATGTACTTTCCCGGGGACCCGCTGTTTCCCATCGACCCGATTGCACAGTCGATCCCGGACCAAAACGCCAGAGAGCGTCTCATTGCCCACTTCGACCTGAGCAGCACGCAGCCCGAGTGGGCCCTGGGATATCGCTTCGACATTGTGCTCCGCGGGCGTGACGCAACCCCGCTCGAGGCCTGACATGAAACTAGTTCCAACCGCCTCACAAACCGCTGGGCCCTTTTTGCAACTGGGTCTCACAGATAAGGGATCGGTGGGCCGAATTGCGGACGAGAGTGCCAAGGGCGAGCGGGTGCGGATCACCGCGCGTGTCCGTGATGGCGATGGGGCGCCGGTTTCCGATGCGGTGGTTGAGGTGTGGCAAGCCAACGCTCAAGGCCGATACCGACACCCGGATGATCTCCAGCCCACGGACAGTGATCCCGCCTGGCGTGGCTTTGGCCGGCTCGCCCTGGACCAGCAGGGGTGTTGCGTGTTTGAGAGCGTCAAGCCTGGGCGAGTGCCCGGTCGGGGCAACACTGTGCAGGCGCCGCATCTGAATATCTCGATCTTTGCCCGCGGGTTGCTCAAACAGTTGGTCACGCGAATGTACTTCGCCGGCGACGAGTCCAATCTGGCGGATCCGGTCTTGGCCCTGGTCCCCGAAGGGCGGCGGGGAACGCTCATGGCCCAACCGGACAACTCGCATCCGGGCAGGTGGTGCTTTGAGATTCGACTTTGCGGCGATAACGAGACGGTCTTTTTTGATTTGTAATGGCTGGGAGCACCGCGGCCCGGACCAACGATACCAATCCAGGTTTTGCCCCTCCTTCGACCCGCCGGCGCGAGGTGGCGGTCCAACTCCGAGGAGAGCGTTTTCAAATTCAGGAACTATCCAGCCGCTCGGATCGGAACAAAATCTTGCACCTTCGACTTGTAAACTGTGGTTGACTCCCCACTAGATCCAGTGGTATAGCTGCCAGACCAGATGGAAGGGTCGAACTGAGGAACTTGACAGCAACAAGGGTTCAGCCCAGCTTCGTTGCCGCACAATCCGTCGATTATCGCACACCGTCCTCTCGAGGGAGACTTATGCGTCCTCTTGGAAAGTCCGTTTGGCTCGTAGTTTCCGCGGCAGTCCTCCTCCTGGCTTGCCACCCCCTTCTGTCGCAAACCAACACCGCCCGGATCCTCGGGAGTGTTTCAGACTCGACTGGCGCCGCAGTGAGTGGTGCGACGGTGATTGTCACCGATCTACAACGGGGGGTGACGCGCAGCCTGACCACAGATCAGGCTGGAGCCTACGTCGCTCCGGAACTCCTCCCCGGAAGCTACAAGGTGCGGGCCGAGGCCAAGGGGTTCAAGAGCGTTGAGAGGATCAACATTACGCTCGAAGTGGCGAAGGATATTGTGGTCGACTTCCAACTCCAACCGGGCGAGGTCAAGGAGACGGTGGTGGTCTCGGAGGAGATTTCACTTCTTGATACAACCTCAGCCACTTTGGGCGGAACTCTCAGCAACAACGAGATCAATGACCTGCCGCTTAGCGGCCGCAACTACGAGAATCTGCTGCAGTTGCGACCAGGAGTCGTCCGCTACCCGGGCGGCGGATTCTCCACCACCAGCACCAACGGTCTGCGCGCGGAAGACAACGCCTACATCATCGAAGGCTTGTTGAACAGCGAGCCCTACTCCGGGCAGGGCATTATCAACGGCGCAGGCATCGCCGGGGATTCCGCGACAATTCTGCCGATTGACTCTATCCAGGAATTCAACCTGCAGGAGAACCCGCCGGCAGAATATGGATGGAAGCCGGGCGCGATCGTGAACGTAGGGCTGAAGTCTGGCACGAACTCAATCCATGGCACCGCGTTTGCTTTTGGTCGCGACGGGCGAATGGATGCTCGAAATTACTTCAACTGTGCCGCCATACCGTGCGCCTACTCTCAAAGTCCAAGCCCGAAGAGCGGGCGGGAACTGGAGCAGTTCGGCGGTTCCTTCGGGGGCCGAATCATCAAGGACAGGGCTTTCTTTTTTGCGGCTTACGAGGGCCAGCGCTACGACGTGGGGAACCAATTCGGAGGAGTAACCAGTCCGTCGATGGTGTCAATGCCCACCCCGACGCCAGCCACTTGTCTTTTTACTGCCTCCGGAGATTGCGCCAATAGCATTCCGAACGCGATCGCCGACCTGCAAGCCCGCGGCGTCACGATCAGCCCCGCCAGCCTACAGGTTTCAGGATGCAGTTTGGGGCCGCCAGTCACATGCAATGGCAAGGGCTTTCCCACGAACAACAACCCCACGCAGAACATCGTGAACGGCTTCCCCAATCAGGTCACAGTTAACAATGTCGTAACCAAGGTCGACTACCACCTCAATGAACTCAATACTCTCAGCGGGATGTACTTTTTTGGCAACAATTCCGGAACCGTCGAGGATTTTCCGGAGCTGCAAAATATCTGGCGGTCTAAAATTCACACGCGCGCACAAGTAGCTGGTGGCAGCTGGGTGTGGACGCCGGGCGCCCGACTCGCAAACGAGGTCCGCTTCGGCTACAACCGACTTTATCAGCCCACGCTCCCAGGCGATCTCAACACGCCGGCCACTTCTTACGGCCTGAATACAGGGGTATCGGGAGCGTTTACCGGCGGACTGCCGCGCATCGGCTTCGCCGGCGCATTCATCCCAGGATTGGGCGGCTTCAAGTGGCCGAAGTTTCAAGGACCCGACACGATTACGCAGTTCATCGATCACGTCTCTTACACGGCCGGCAAGCACGCCCTGAAACTTGGAGGATCAGTTCACCGGAATTACGTCAGTGGCGGTGCCTTCGGGAACGCGCGCGGCAGTATCACTTTTTTGGGCGGGAACACTCTGGATCCAGCGGACCCCACTGGCCAGACGTTTCTCGCCACCACTGCGCTGGAAGATTTTTTTGCCGGAACCCCATTCAAAGTCTCGGTGCTCACGGGCGACCCAAGACGCCAGTCGCATAGCTGGTCCTACTCGGGCTTCGTCCAGGACGACTGGCGCGTTGCGAAAACGTTAACCGTGAACCTCGGGGTGCGCTACGAATTCAGCACGGTCCTCAAAGAGGCCCACAATCTACTCGGCAATTTCGACCCCACTCTTGGTATGGTGCAAGTGGGCAAGCAGATTCGGACCCCTTACAACTCCGATCCTACTGACTTCGGTCCCCGTTTCGGATTCGCATGGGACGTGAACGGCAAAGGAAACACGGTTCTCCGGGGTGGTGGCGGTCTCATCTACGAATTCGTGAATTGGCAATCCTTCCTGGCGTTCAACAACAGTTTCGGTCTGCCGAGTGTTCCCACCGGAGCTGTGATCGATGCAGCCGGTGACCAGGCGGGAGGCACCATCACGACCGGCAACTTGACTGTATTTCCGGACCCGCATTCCAGCTGGGACCACGGTCCGATCTATGGCAACCTCAGCAGCAACAGTCTGACGTGCGATCCGGTCAACGCGCAGCCCTGCGCCATCATGGGAGTAGATCGCAGTCTCAAAACGCCATATGTGTGGAACTGGACGCTGGGCCTGCAGCATGCGTTTACGCCAAACTTGACCCTGGAAGCCGCTTATGTCGGCAATCATGGTTCGCGGCTGACCGGGATTCGTGACATCAATCAGCTCGATCCAGCAAGCGGTACTCGGCCGTTCGCCGCAAAGTTCCCCTACCTGAGCAATATCTTCCAGATGGGAGATTTCTACCGATCCAACTACAACGGGCTGCAAGTGACGCTGAATTCGCGAAACTATCACGGTCTGAGCATGGTGGTGGGTTACACCTACTCACACGCTCTGGATGATGTCGGGGCCAACTGGGATTTCGGTGCAGGCTACGGTTTGCCTCAAAATTCGCTCGATCCGGGAGCCGAGTATGGCAACAGCGATTTCGACGTTCGCCACCGCCTTACGCTCTCTCTGAGCTACGCAATTCCTGGGACCAAGGGCTACGGGCAGATGCTGGAGGGATGGGAGATCAATACAATTGCGACGTTGGCGAGTGCGCAATATTGGGGGCCGATCGATTTGACGAGTGGTCTCGCCGGATTAGGCAACCTGCCGGTTAGCCCGCCGCAGGCGACGCCTCAGCGCTGGGACTTTTTCGGCAACCCTTCCGACTTCAAGTCAGGTCCAACGCCAATCCCGTTCTTCCAGGGAATCAGCAACGCAACCTGCGTCGCGAAGGCCAACACACCTGCCTTGCTGGCGTCGTTAACTTCGCTGGGCTGCTATGCGAAGGGAAGCTCTGTCATGATTCCTCCAGCCGCCGGAACGTTCGGAACCATGGGCCGAAACACCTTTCCCGACTCGGGCTTCAAAAACCTGGATTTCTCGCTGGCCAAGAACTGGCACTTCGGAGAGCGCCTGCGGGCTCAGTTCCGTGCTGAGTTCTTCAATATTCTGAATCACCCCAACTTCGCCAATCCGTATGGCGGCCAGAACGGTTATGGGAATAACGACCCCGCAGCTGGAGTACCGGCTCCAACCTTTGGCTGCGGGTGCCTCACTCCGGACATCGCGGCTGCCAACCCCGCAGTCGGTTCGGGAGGACCACGCTCAGTTCAACTTGGGCTGAAGCTTATCTTCTAGCGGGCGGGCCCCTCCGAGGGGCCTACACCGACTGCGAAACATCGTCGTCAGCCGCAATGTGCGCCAGGCTGTTTCCGGACGACGCCACCGCGCTGGACTTGCTTCCGCGCCGCATGGCGACGATGCCGGTGCGTACCATCTCCAGGACGCCGTACGGACGCAACACTTCGAGCAACCCGTCGATCTTGTCTTCCGCCCCCGTGATTTCGATCGTCAGGGATTCGGGGGCTACGTCCACAACGCGCGCACGGAATACGCTGGCGAGCTCGAGGACATGCGAGCGGGCCTCGTGCGTGGCCGCCACCTTGATCATGGCTAGGTCACGAACGATCGCCGGCTGTGTGGTGATGTTCTCGACGAGCAGAACATTGACTAGTTTGTAGAGGTTGGCCTCGATGCGGCGGGCCTGGTCGCGATCGGCGTCGACGGTGATGGTCATGCGCGAGACTTCGGGCTTCTCGGTCCTGCCCACCGTGAGCGAGTCGATGTTGAAGGCGCGACGGCGAAAAAGGGAAGCGACCCGAGTCAGGACGCCCGGTTTGTTCTCCACGTAGACAACAAAAGTATTCATCATATGAGGGCTCATTCGTCGGTCGCAGTCTCCACGATCGGGCTGGGACGACGGATCATTTCGTGCAGAGATGCGCCAGCCGCGACCATCGGATAAACGGTATCCTCCTGCTCCACCTTGAAGTTCATCAGCACCGGACCGTCGTGGCGACGCGCGGACTGTACGGCGGGCACGACCTCGGAACGCTGAGTGACCGCAATGCTGCGAATCCCGTAGGCCTCGCCGAGTTTCACGAAGTCGGGATTGAGCAAAGGTGTGGCTTGATAATTGCGCTCGTAGAAGAACTCCTGCCACTGGCGCACCATGCCCAGGAAACCGTTGTTGATGATAGCGATATTGACCTTGAGGTTCTCCTGCACGATGGTGGCGAGCTCCGACATCGTCATCTGGAATCCGCCGTCACCGACCACCACCCACACTTCCGAGTTGGGGCGTGCGACCTTTGCGCCGATGGCGGCAGGCAGGGCAAAGCCCATGGTGCCCAAGCCTCCTGATGTGATCAGCGACCGCGGACGTTCGTGCTTGTAGTACTGAGCTTCCCACATTTGGTGTTGGCCGACGTCGGTGACCACGATCGAGTCGGCGTCGCGGGTTTCCCTCCACAAATCGTTGATCACATGCGCGGCGTAGAGGTGACCGTTATCGGGCAGGTTCTGGATGTCGCGGACGGCGGCATCGCCCTTGAGTCGGTCGATATAGTCCAGCCATTCGCTACGGTCGACCGAGGTGACGTGGGGCAGCAGTTCATGCAGCACTTCGCGCAGATCGCCAACCAGGGCGACGTCGACCTTGACGTTCTTGTTGATCTCGGCGGGATCGATTTCCACATGGATCTTCTTCGCATTCGGGGCATAGGTCTTGAGGTTGCCGGTAACGCGGTCATCGAAGCGCATGCCAAAAGCGAGAAGAAGATCAGCCTCCTGGATCGTGTGATTGACCCAGGCTTCGCCGTGCATTCCCATCATGCCGAGATTCATGGGATGGGAAGCTGGGAACGCGCCCAGGCCGAGGAGCGTGAGGGCTACGGGAATGCCAGTGCGCTCGGCGAATTCGCGAACCTCATTCATCGCTCCTGAAATGATGATGCCATGGCCTGCGAAGATGACGGGGCGTTTGGCGTTGCGGATTAATTCCAGGGCCTGCGCGTACTCCTCAGGAGCCGGCGAGAGGTCGGGGCGATAGCCCGGTAACTGCGGCTTGGCTGCTTCCCAATCGAACTCGCAGGAAGTTTGCTGGGCGTCCTTGGTGATATCCACCAGCACGGGGCCGGGGCGGCCCGAGCGGGCCACGTAGAATGCCTCGCGGATCGTACGAGCCACTTCGCTGGCATGAGTGACCAGGTAGTTGTGCTTCGTGATGGGCAGGGTGACGCCGGTGATGTCGGTTTCCTGGAAGGCGTCGGAGCCGATCAGCTTGCTGCCCACCTGGCCCGTGATGCAGACAATCGGGGAGGAATCGAGCATGGCGGTGGCGATTCCCGTCACCATGTTGGTCGCACCGGGGCCTGAAGTCGCAATTGCAACGCCAACTTCACCGCTGGCGCGGGCATAGCCGTCAGCCATGTGCGTGGCACCCTGCTCGTGGCGCACCAGCACGTGATGGATCTTGCTGTGCTTCAGCGCGTCATAGGCGGGCAATATCGCGCCACCGGGATATCCGAACACGGTCGTAACTCGCTCGCGTTCCAGGCATTCCCAAAGGATCTCCGCTCCGGTCTTTGTCATAGTGCCTTCCTGTTTCCTGTACGTCTGAACTCGGTGAAATTTGATCGCTAACGCGAACGGGCCATCATCCTTGCCAGATGATGGCCCGTTCAGAAGCTTGGCTGAGGGTCACATCATCCGCTGCAGTCGGTACCTACAAGTACTCGTACGACTACGCTAAGTTCGAGCGGAAGGGAAACCAAATCCTGCATAATTCGGGTCGGATTGGCCGCGACAGTCAGCATGTTTACCCGGACTCTCCCAAGTTTTGTAACCGTTCCGCCCGATTCCGTCAAGGACAATCTGGCGGACCGCGGCTTCCGGGCCCTCGGCATTATTCCTCAATGCGCAGCAGGAACACAGGTTCCACCATGAAATCAAAGGCATCTATGGTCTCGATGGCCCGGCGAATTACGGGTTCCGAGACCGGTTCAACGGTAATCACGAAAGAAACCCGGTCCTTAGGGAGATGGGGTTCCTGTTCCAGGGAGTCAATATTGATCGCCTCACGAGCGATGACCTCAGCCACCCGGGCGACAATTCCGCGCTGGTCTTTCACCGTCAATCGCAGATACCACGCCACGGGGCGGGGATGAGTGCAGAGCTCCAGTTCCCGTGTATTCAAGAACCCAGAGATATTCTTGGCGCTCAATTGGCCAGCGGCCAAGTCGCGGGAGATTTCAATCAGGTCGGATACTACCGCCGCTCCGGTGGCATCGCCGCCGGCTCCACGGCCATAGAACATTTGGGTCCCGATCTTGTCTCCGGCCAGGAACACTGCGTTGTTCACGCCTTCGACTTTCGCCAGCATCGAGCGGCGGCTGACCAGCCAGGGCCGCACCGAGAGCTCCAACCCAGCCTCAGTCTGTTCTGCCGAGCCCACTAGGCGGATTGTGCTGTCGAGCCGGTTAGCAGAATGGATATCAACAGCTCGGACATGGCGGATGCCGTAGGTGGGGATTTTGGCAACGCTCAATCGCCCTTCAAAGGCCATTCGAGCCAGAATGCAAAGCTTGTCGCGCGCATCTTGTCCGTCGATGTCGAATGCGGGGTCTGCCTCCGCGAAGCCGGACTTCTGAGCTTCTGCCAGCGCCTCATCAAATTCGATGCCCCGGCTTTCCATCTGGGTCAGAATATAGTTGGCGGTGCCATTGAGAATCCCGTGCACGGAACGCAGGCGATCGCCGGCCGTGGATTCATGGATGACACGCAGAATGGGAATACCCCCGGCGACACTGGCTTCGAAGCCGATGGGTAGGTTACGGGTCGCCGCCAGCGCAAACAGTTCGTCGCCGCATTCGGCCAGCAGATTCTTGTTGGCAGTGACCACTGGCTTGCCCTTCTCGAGGGCCGCGCGCAGAAGTAGTCGCGACTCACCGGTTCCCCCCATGGTCTCGACCACGACGTCGACATTGGGGTTTTGCAGAAGCAGTTTCCAGTCGGCGAAAGCGCGCGCCCCGTCCGGAATGTCCTGCTGCGGTATCCCCGACCGCCGGCAAACGGCGGTGACGTTGAGGCGTACGCCGCTGCGCTGCGCGATCAGATCCGCATGCTTCGCGATGATATCGGCCGTGGCCCGACCGACGGTACCGAAGCCAACGATTCCTGCCCGTACTTGCTTCATAGTGCCGGAGTGTCCCCGTCAGTCCGTTTGCGCGGCGGCGCTTAAGCCAGCCGGGCTTAAGAATTCCTGATGGACAGCCCGTACAACGTCGTCGACCCGCGAGGCGGTTACCGCGAAGCAGATATTTAATTCGCTCGCTCCTTGCGCGACGGCGATGACGCTGACATTGTTACGGGCCACCACCGAGAACAGACGCCCGAGAATTCCGCACGTGCCTTTCATTCCGGAACCGAGAACCGCGATCACGGCGATGTCACGGTGCACCGCGACTGGATTGAGGACTCCATGCTTGAGTTCGGTGCGGAAAAGCCTCTGCAGTGCGTGGACAACCCGCTCTGTGTCAGCTTCTCTAAGGACTAGCCCCAGAGAATCCTCGGAAGACGACTGCGTCGAGAACAAGACATCGACGTGTTCATGTCCCATACGGAGGAAGAGGCGCCCAAAGATCTCGGCGAAATGGATGTCGCGCCGCGTCGTCAACGTGACTAGAGATGCCTGGGTGACCGCGGTTACCGCCTTCACTGGCCGATTGCTCGGAGGAACAGCGGCCGTAATCTTGGTGCCGGGAACTTCAGGCTTGAAGGAGTTCTTGATCCAGACTGGAATTCCTCTTTCCATCGTTGGCCAGATCGCTTTTCGATGAATCACCTTGGCGCCATAGTAGGAAAGCTCGATCGCTTCCGCGAACGTGATTTCGGGCAGCGTGACTGCGTCCGGACACACGCGGGGGTCGGCGGTTAGTACGCCGTCGACGTCGGTCCAGATCCAGACCTCGTCGGCGTCCATCGCGGCACCAAAGATGGTACCGGAATAGTCGGAGCCGCCGCGCCCCAGAGTGGTGACTTGTCCGGTAGGTGTCGCGCCACTGTAGCCCATGACCACCGGGATCTCGCCTCTGTCCAGAAGCGGCCGAATTCTCTCGCGGCACTGGCGACGAGTGGTGTCCATGTCGGGCGCCGCATCGCCAAACTTGTCGTCGGTCGCCAGAACTCGGGCAGAATCGATAAAGGCGCCTTTCGCGCCCAACTCGTTCAGGCAGGCCGTGAATAGTCGTGCCGAGATCTGTTCTCCTAAGGGCAGCACCATGTCCATGACCTGGGGAGTTGCTGAGCCCAATAGAAGTAGCGCCGAGCAGAAATCGTGGAGACGGTTCAAGGTCGACTGAACCTCGGCGCCAACCGTCTTCAGATTCTCGCCGTGGCAGAGTTCTCGCAATACTTCCTCATGGCGGGTTCTGAGCTGTTGGAGACCCGCCTCCATTTCCTTGCCTTGGCCGAGCCGGGCCGCATTCAGAACGCTGAGAATCAGGTCGGTCACCTTGGACAGCGCCGACACCACGACGACAACGTCTCCGCCGCGTTGGGCGTGCTGGTGGACGATGGAAGCGGCTTGACGAATCCGTTCGGCGCTGCCGACAGACGTCCCTCCGAACTTCATAACAATCAGACTCATGGGAACCTAATGGGAGGCTAGTGAACCCTTCCTTAGGTAGTACAGCATGGCCAGAGGAAAAGCGGCAAGGGCTACTCGCTCTCTGTTCGCTTGCGGATAGTTACTTCCGGGTGAAGTGTCCCCCGTTTTGGGGGTCGTTAGAGTTGGGCTTGAGGAAGGGACCCAGCCCGACGGTTCTCTAGAATGTTCATCAAAAAATGTCCGGGCCGGACAGCAAGAGAAGCTGTCCGGCCCGGAGTTTTCGTACGCTTCCGCTTATTGTTTGCCGATGAGCGCACCGTTCATGTCGATATTATCCAGCACGACCAGGCTGGCTCCGGATTCCGGCCCTCCGTCCAGAACAAGGTAGATGCTCTTAACCTTGCTTCCGGACTGGATGAGCGGTGAGGTTTGCGCCGGATTTGCCGGATCGAAGCGTAGACGCTTCCACCCTGCAGCAGGAGCAGGTTGAGATGTGCCCGTACTGCACCCGATCTTGTGGACCACATCGTCACTCGTGACGACCACGAAGCGCGGACTCATGGCCGTGCACTGCCCACCGTTTCGGATGTCGTAGCCCAGTTCGGTGAGGGTCATTCCCTCGACGGTACGGATCACCACGCCAGCTTGCGCCTGGTTGGACGCAGCGCTGGTCTTCGACAGCAGGAGGCCCTGCTGGCGAGAATCGACCGTGGCCGTGGAGTTGGTTCCCGTGCCATCGACCCAGGTTGCAGCCACAGAGTTAGAGCCGGCGGGGTCGTAAGCGTACGGCCACGCATGGAGGCTGTCGTCCACACTACCGCTGCTACTGCCTCCGCCACTCGTGCTGCTCCCATCATCATCGCTCTCACCGCCTCCATCGACGCTCGACACGACTCTGAGGACAACGGGTACGTTAAGACCAATACCGCCCTGAGCCGTCAGTTGGATCGTGGCCGAGTAGGTGCCCGATGCCAACCCGGTGGGATCCGCGGAAACGCTGAGCGTTCCCGGCGTGGTACCTCCCGACGGCGTTACGGAGAGCCAAGTGCCACCGTGTGCAGCCGCCGTGAAGGTCATTGGTGAGCCGTTACTGGTCACGCGAATGTTCTTCGCCGAGGGACTGGCTTGGCCCGACTGGTAATCAAACGTTACTGCTCTGGGTGGCCAGACGTGCAATCGTCCCGATCCTGTGCTGCTGGTGATAACCAGCTTGACCGGTACCGTCTGCGGACTGTTCGAAGCGCCGGTTGAGGTTAGGGAGATGCTGCCGGTGTATGTGCCAGCTGTCATCCCTGAGGCGTTCACGTTGACCTTCACGGTCGCCGGTGTGGAGCCGGTAGCCGGGCTGACGCTCAGCCAGGCTCCGCCCGACGCGGCAGCTGTGAAATTCAGGGCCGTGCCGGTGCTCGTGACCGCTAGGTTCTGGCTCCCCGATGTCGCACCGCCAGCAGCGTAGGTGAAGGACAGGCTGCCCGGCGTGATTGCGAACGAGGGGTTGCCCGATGGCGCCGCAGTTACGGTCAAGGTTACCGGAATGGACTTCGGACTGTTCGATGCACCAGACGATGTAATCGTCAGGTTGCCTGAATAGGTTCCGGCGGCCAATCCAGACGGATTGACGGAGACGCTCACGCTGCTACCCGTGCTGCCGCTAGTGGGCGTGACCGACAACCAAGTGGCAGAGGCTGCCGCTGTGAAGCTGACCGCGCTGGCACTGCTGGTGATGCTGACGGGCTGCGCCACCGGGTTCGAACCGCCGATCTGATAAGTGAAGGATAGGCTCGCCGGGGTCGCAGTCAATGTAGGTAACTGTGCAGCTGTGACTGTCAATGTGACAGCGACTGTCTGGGGAGTGTTCGATGCGCCCGAAGCAGCGATGCTCACGGTTCCCGTGTAGGTGCCCGCTGACAGGGAAGAAGGATTGACCGAGACGGCCACGGTGCCTGGAGTGCTACCGCTCGGTGTCGCAGTGAGCCATGTGGCTGACGTGGACACGGTATAACTCAGCGCCGATCCACTGCTGCTGACACTGACGTTCTGTGCAGACGGTGTGGTGCCACCGCTCTGGTAGCTGAATGACAATGTCGCTGGGCTGGCGGTCAGTGTAGGAGCAGGAGCCGCCGCCGTGACCGTGATCGCCTGTTGAAGAGTGCCTGTGCCTCCGCTGAAGCCATCGACAGCTGCCGCGTACAGGGTGGCGGTCGTGGTCGTCGTGACCGTGGGCGCCGTCCAACTGAACGTCCAGCTATGGGTGGAACTGGTGGATGTCTGCGTGATCTCGCCGCTCAGAACTTGCGTTCCGGTCCCCGCTGTGAAAGTCCCCGCGGAAGCTGCAACATCGAGGCCACCATTTCCGGTACCGCCGACGGTCAGGGTGTAGCTATTGGTCGATCCCGAGGTGACGCTAGTGGGACCGGTCAAGGTAATGCTCGGCGTAGTGCCCGAGCTATGGCACGAGGTGCAAGTCGTACCGCTCTTTCCCGAGTAACCGGAGACCCCGCCGGGAAAGGCGTGGGCAGGAAGCGACGAACCAATAACGGAGAATGCAATGAGGGCGACACACCACAAGAAGAACCGTGACTTTCTCACTCGCCGAGGTCCAGGGTGAGATTGGATTCGCAATACCGACAGGGCCGGCGCGGAGAGAAATGCAGAAGAGTATCTGGGTTGCTCCACTGTTGCTTCCTTTCTTCGGCATCGCTTGGCGCGGAGCGAGGCCCTAGGGGGACGAAGGATGCGGTTCACATTTCGTTTGGCCCGCTCGGGCCAAACACCGTTCAGCCAATTGTTGAAGCTTTGACGCGAGAAGTGGCTGCGAATCGTGGAGCTGAGTGTCTGAGCTGCATCACTCAGCACTTGATTCGACCTTACGTGCGATCGTGTTTCGTCACAAGTGCACGCTAGTTCACAAACCGCGCATGTCCTGATGGCACTCGAAGGTAATCGTCCTTGTGAGTATCGATGAAGGTCGATGTTTTAACAAAGTCCCAGCGTAGTGCATAGCTCGACCGTCGAGAACATCGCCATGCTTCCGGCTGCCCTCGGCACATCGGAATACGGATCAGTCGGTTGGATTGCGAGGGAACTTCAGATACGGCAGTCGGACATTGTCGATCATGACCTGGTCGGCACGGATCGCGGCGGGGGCGGCAAAGTTCTGCGCGCCGGCGTTGGTGACGTAATCATCCTGATCGACGCCGTCGCCGCTGACGCCCAATCCGCCGACGAGAACACCATTCTTGTACAGTGGCAGGCTGCCCGGGAAAAATACCACTCCATTCTGGTTAGCGTTTGCCAGTTGAGATCCTTGGGTGCAGGGATGAGCCATATCTGCGAGGAACAGATGAAAGAACGGACCTGTGTTAGATCCATCGATCCCAGGCGGGAAGAGCGGCTGCGCGCCAAAGCCAATCGTGCGATTCGTCACTGCGGTACCCGCAGGCACACCCGGCAAATCGGCGGGGGCGGATGGGCCGCTGAAGTAAATTACGTTCCTCGCCTTCGCGACCGCTACGTCGATGCTGAATACGGTGGCGTCGGGCATCCGGTGCAATCCGAGGATCGCGCCATCGAGATCGGTCACCGCGATCGTCATTCGCGTAGGGGAACCGGAAGGCAGGCGAATCACAGCGCGTGTGATCTGCGCTGTTGCGACCGCCTGGCTGATGATTGCGGCGACGTCGGACTGACTGAGTCCCCCGGTTCCGGTAGCGGGTCCAACCAGATCGCCTTCCGGCGGATTAGTTCCGGCAGAAGGTCCAACGAGATAAGTGCCGGCGGTACTTCCGGGCCCTACGCCGGATGGCAGGCTGGTCTGGTTTACGAAGGGCAGAGCGATTCCACCGATGATGACCACGCCCGGAGCGGGCAACTGTGCCGAGCTGGGAAGAAAGCCGGACTGCGATGCGCCCGAGAACGCCGCGAACTCTGCGACGTCCCCTGGAGGTCCCGCTATGCCGACCCCTCCGACGGCATGGCCGTTCTTAAAGAGCGGCACACCGCCAGGATTGACGGCTGTGGCATCGCCGTCCATCGGGTCCAGTTTGCCCGTGATGATTCCGAGGCCGGTGTTCGCCCCGTCAATGGAACGTGCCGGACTGATCGACTCGCCGGGATTAAAACTCGCATTGAGTGGGCAGCCGCGGTTTGTGTCCTCGATTCCGTACAGATCGGCGTTGGATGCGTTTGCTACTCCCGGTGGGAAGTGGATGCCGCTGATGTAACGCACGGTGCGACTGGAGAGGGGGGCCTGGTCGTTGCTGAAGAGGGCCGCCGTGCGGGCGAGCGCGACCGCGAGCTCGTTGCTGTCTACGCTAGCGCCAAAGTTGCCGGTGGCCGTGGCCGGTGCGCCTGAAGTCTGGAATACGGCGAGAATGTTTCCTGCCCGGTCGGAAACGGCGACCACCAGGGGAGTGTTCACCGACTGAGCGGCATTCTGAACCACCTGCTGAACGTCAGCGGCAGAAAGAGGAACTGCAACTAACGGTGGTGGCACAGCTGCCGGAGCGCTGTTGCTGTTGCAGGAAATCAGCGACGCAGCTATGCAAAGGAACGCCCCGGCATTCGCTAAGAGCGGCCACCTGTGATGAGATGCACTTCTCATTATTGTGTCAGCCACCGACAAAAGTGCTGCGGGCGTACGCATCTCCACAACTTACCGCATCAGAAATGTAATACGGGTTGTCGGTAAGAACGACGGTGCTGAGACTTCCGTGTAACCAGAGTGATCACTCCCAAGGGTCGGTAACGTTGACATTCCCTCTTGCTCTGGCAGAATTCGAGTCAGACCCTCAACTTTTGTCTTGCATCTAAAGGGAGACCTCACTTGAATTCGCTCAAACGCCTGACTGCGGCTGCTCTGTGCCTGATGATTTCGCCCTTCCCGGCCTTGTGTCAGCAGGCCGCCAGCGGCCATGCTGGAGAGATCAAAGCTCTTATTCCAGCGGCCACCCGCAATGCGAAGGCCGCCAAAGTCAGGGACGATCTGGACTGGAACGACTTGTTGAAGACGGAGAAGTCGGGGCGCGTCCGAGCCGGGCTCACCGACGGGTCGATCTTGAGTGTCGGATCGAACAGCGAACTCAGGGTTGTACAGCATGATGCCGCGTCGCAGCAGACCTCGCTCGAAATGGATTTCGGCAAGGTCCGCAGCAAGGTGGTCAAGATCACGCAGCCGAATGGAAAGTTCGAAATGAAGACGCCCAACGCCGTGATAGGCGTGGTCGGCACGGATTTCTACGTAGGCTACGAAGGGAATCGGACGACGGTGATCTGCTACTCCGGGCAGGTCACGGTTACTCCTCTGGGGAGCGCCAAGATCGTACGGAACTCCGGCCAGTCGGGCTCCGACGGGAGCATCGCGGTGTCCGCAGGTCAGATGGTCATCATAGGCACCGAGATTCCTCCAGGTGGATTCCAATCAAGCCCCACACCTCCTGAGTTGCTGCAAGCGAGCATGACGGAAACAAATCTGCCGGATGGGCCTCCGCCAGCAGCACACCCGCATCTCGTTCGCAATCTGATCATCGGGATTGGGGCCGCTGCCACGGGATGGGCCGTAGGAATCACGCAATTGCATTCCGGTGGCGGTGTCCCGGCGACCGCAGGGTGCCAGCCAAATCCCAAGACGGGAGTGTGCCCGTAGAGGACGGTCGTCGGACGATTTCTGTAAGGATCGGCTACGGCTTTCCCGGGTCTGGAATAACCTCGGGTTCTAGACAAGGTTCTTGATGACGGGGCCCCCAAAGCGCTGGTCGCAGTGGCTGAGCCGGGTGTCCACACGTCAGGTGGACATTGGCCTGGCCGTGCTCATGACCGCGGCTGGCCTGATCTTGTTCGCCTTTTCCGGCATCGGTGGAAACCGCGCTGCCGGATTCCTTTTTCTCCAGAATGTCGAACAGCGACTGCTCGACATGCGCTTCGACCTGCGCGGGCAACGAGCGCACGACCCGCGGGTTGTGATTGTCGGCATTGACGAGCGGACGCTCCAGAAGGTTGGGTCCTTTCCCTTGCCTCGCAAGAGCTATGCCGTGCTGGTGCAGAAACTCGCCGCAGATGGCGCGCGTGTCGTTGCTTTTGATGCCACCTTCCCCACTCCAGAAACCAACTCGGCTACACAAGCCCTGCATCGACTGCAGGACGAACTGGGGGCCTCCAGCCCTCCGGACATCACCGAGAAAATCAGGCAACTGGAAGCTGCCAGCAATCAGGACATGCGGTTGGCCGAGTCCTTAAAGCGATCTGGCCACGTGGTGCTGGGGCATCTATTCCTTGATCCTGAGCGTGCCCGGAACGCGGACCTCAAGCTTGAGGAAGAGTACTTCAATATCGTCTGGGCGAAGGCCTTCCCCCAGGTGCTCAAGGTGAAGTCAAAAGACGCTCGCGACTTCGACCTGGGTAAGGCCTGGGTTGAGAATGGGGGAACCGTCGCCGCCGGTGCGGAAGCCAACATCACGCCACTTGCCGAAGCGGCGGCCTCGTACGGTTTCATCGACATCAACCCCGATCCGGACGGAACGTTGCGCCACGCGCTGCTGGTCATGCGCTATCGTGACCAGGATTTTTTTCCATCCCTGGCGATGCAGGTCGTGCGCGAGTTCGAGCAAATCCCGGACCAGGACATCGCTGCCTACATTGCTGAGAACGGCCTGGAGCGGATTCAGTTCGGCCGACATCAGCTGCGCCCCTCGCGGGACGGCACAGCCCTCATCAACTACGCGGGTCCGTACGAAACTTATTCTCATTTTTCCATGTGGGACGTGATGAATGACGCGGTCCCGTCGGGGACGTTCAAGGACAAGATTGTTCTGGTGGGCGCGACGGCAAAGGCGATTGGCGATCTTCGCAATACACCTTTCCAACGTGGAGAGGCGTACATGGGCGTTGAAGTGCACGCCAATGTTATCGACAATCTGCTGCATAGCGGCGAGCCGGGGAGAAGCTTTCTCACCCGCGGAGCGCGAGAAGAGATGATCGATGTTGCATTCATCCTGGTCTTTGGGCTGGGGCTGGGATTGTGGTTCGGGCGGGTGCCACCGCTGTACTCGACGCTGTCGTTGCTGCTGGTCCTAGGATTATTCGGATGGTTCGTGCATTTCGCTTTCGCGCATTGGGGACGCTGGCTCAGCTTCGTGATCCCGGCGGGGACGCTGGTGGCGAATTACGCGGCCATCACCAGTTTCCGTATGATCTTCGAGGAACGCGAGAAGAGAAAGATCAGAAAGACTTTCTCGCAATATCTTTCCCCCGGCGTGATCGCGCTGATTGAGAAGGATCCGCAGAAATATATTCGACCCGGCGGAGAAACGAAAGAGCTGACTGTAATGTTCAGCGATATCCGCGGTTTCACGACTCTCTCGGAGGGGCTGACGGCGGACCAGCTCGTACATCTGCTCAACGAGTACCTGGGCGAGATGACGGATACACTTTTTCGAAATCTGGGCACGCTCGACAAGTACATCGGCGATGCCATCATGGCGTTCTGGGGATCGCCGTACCCACAGGAGGATCACGCTTTCCGTGCTTGCAGCTGCGCTTTGCAAATGGTGCGCAATCTCGACGCTCTTAACGCGAAGTGGGAGGCCGAGGGCCGCAAACGCATCGCGATCGGTATCGGCCTGAATACCGGCCCGGTGAATGTCGGCAATATGGGCTCTCCCAAACGGCTGGCCTGGACCGTAATGGGAGACAACGTGAACCTCGCCTCACGGCTGGAAGGTATGACGAAGGAGTACAGGAGCCGAATCGTCATCAGCGAGGCGACGTACCGGCAAGTCGCTCATCAATTCGTGTGCCGCAATCTCGACCGGATCCGGGTGAAAGGGAAGGTGCAGCCGGTTGGGATCTACGAGGTCTTGGACGTCGAGGAGAATAGTGCGACATACGCCTCGCTGCTGAAGGGTTTCAACGACGCAATGAGCGCTTACCGCGGACAAGAGTGGCGGGAGGCTGCGGGTAAATTCGCGGTTCTTCTCACGTCCTACCCCGACGACGGCCCCACACAAATCTTTCTGCAGCGCGCACTGGACTTCACGGGGAAGGCGCCGGATCCCGATTGGGATGGCGTGTACGTGATGAAGACGAAGTAGCCAATCCTACTTTTCGAAGTTTCTCCAGTGCCGTCCGTCATGTTCCAGCATGACATCTGCGTCTCTTGGTCCCCACGTCCCGGCCGGATAGTTGGGGAAACTGCGGGGCGGCAGTGCCTTCCAGACGTCGAGCACGGGGCTGACCACGCTCCAGCCGGCCTCCACCATGTCGGCGCGCTGAAACAGGGTAGCGTCACCCACCATACAATCGTGCAGTAGTCGCTCGTAGCCAGTGCTGGGCTGCTTGCCGAAATAATCGGCATACTCGAAGTCCATATCCACCGTTCCTAGCCGCATGACCGGGCCCGGAGTCTTGGCCGCAAAGCGCAGTGAAATCCCTTCTTCCGGTTGGATGTGAAGAACGAGTTGATTCGGCATCAGATTCTCTACCGTGGTGTCGCGAAAGAGCACGAATGGCGCCTGACGAAACTGGATGACAATGTGCGTGTTCCGAGCTGCGAGTCGCTTTCCCGTGCGGATGTAGAAAGGAACTCCCGCCCAGCGCCAATTGTCGATCTGCAGTTTCATGGCGACGTAGGTCTCGGTGCGCGAGTCCGTCGGAACACCGGCCTCCGAGCGGTAACCCGGCACGTGTTGCCCCAGGCAGTCTCCATCGCCGTACTGGCCGCGCACCGTCCGGCTCAGCACTTCCTCGGAACTCAGGGGCTGGATCGCATGCAAGATCTTTGCCTGCTCGTCGCGCACCGCGTCTGCCTGGAATGAGATCGGAGGCTCCATGGCGGTGAGGCTGACCAATTGCATGATGTGATTCGGAACCATATCTCGCAGGGCTCCGGCGTGGTCGTAGTATCCTCCGCGCTGCTCAACGCCGACCGTCTCTGCCACCGAGATCTGGATGTGGTCGATGTAGCGACGATTCCAGATGGGCTCGAAGATTCCGTTGGCGAACCGCAGAGCCATGATGTTCTGGACGGTTTCTTTTCCCAGGTAGTGGTCAATACGGTAGATCTGCGTCTCGTCGACAACTTTGAGCAGCTGCTTGTTGAGGGCACGGGCGGAGTCCAGATCACGCCCGAACGGCTTTTCGACAATTACTCGCCGCCAGTGATGGTTTTCCTCTGTTACCAACCCGACCGTGTTCAACTGCTCGACGACCGGGCCAAAGAAATCAGGGGCGATTGCCAGGTAGTAGAAATAGTTGCCATGGGTAGCGTGATCGGTGTCCAGTTTCGCCAGTAAATCTTTCAATTGCTGGAAGGTGGCCGAGTCGCCGAACTCTCCGGTTAAGTAATACATGCGACGTTCGAACCACTCTTGCAAATCCCCATCTAGTTCGACGTCGGCAAATTGGTGGAGGTCCTGCTTCAGCTTGGCTCGGAAATCCTCGGTGGACATGGCATCGCGCGCGACACCCACCACCGCGAACTCCCGCGATAGCAAGTGGTGTTTCGCGAGGTTGTAGAGGGCAGGGATCAGCTTCCGTCTGGTCAGGTCGCCCGAGGCCCCGAAGATGACCATCACACAGGGATCGCCGGGACGGCCGATCGGCTCTCCGTTCGCTTCTGCAACAAGTTGAGGCATGAGTCTGATTCCTTCGAGAGTTCATGAAAGTCTAGCAAGCGAGGCGCCGCAATTTGTTTCAACTGTGGATACCGTTGACGAACCAAAGTCCCGCCAAGCAGTTATCTTGCACCGAGCGTATGGCTGTGGTACCAAGAGAAACATCATTGTCAACGCAAGGTGCAAAGGGTGCGGATGAGCGGGCGTGTGTCCCGGAGATTTCTCTCGCGAATCTTTTCATGGATATTAAGGTCTGCACTCTTGCTTTGCACGTTCCACGGGTTCTCTGTTCTTCAAGCACAGCAGTTGGAGATACCAAACTCCCAAAGTCAAACCGAGCGGCGAATTCCGGAACGCATTCCAGCGAATACGGTGAGCCTACAGGGGGTTGTCCGCGACCAGCAGGGGAGAGTGGTCCCAGGGGTGGCCTTAGACCTCCGAAAGGGAGAGTTAAGCTACACGACGGTCACTGACGCCGAGGGAATTTTTCGTCTGCGTGAGATGCAGCTCGGAGTTTATGAGCTCACGCTTACGCGGACTGAGTTTGAGACGCTGCTTATCCTCGAGGTGAACCTGAACCAGGCTGGCCCCAAGAATCTCGAACTCAGGATGCGGGCGTTGAGACAGGGTGGTGCGGAGAGCAAAGGGCCATCGGGCGTGCCGGGAGCGCAGCGAACTCCTGTAAGGCCCTCCAGCCCTACGGCAGCTTATCCGGGATCACGTAGTCCTTCCCCCGATATCACTGGAGTGGAGCTCGGCGCGGCACGACCCCTACCACCTTCTTCGGCAAACTTTGCTCCGCATCCGGACCGGTGGGATATCACGGTTCCGGAATGGGAGCGCTACGCGCAGCAGCGTGATGTTCCGTACGTGAAAGGACATTGGTACGACCCGTTTAATCGCAACAAACTCAAGGGCGACTATCCCATCTTTGGGCAGCGCTGGTTCCTCAATTTCGCGGGGAAGAGTGAAACTGGCGTCGACCTCCGCCGTCTGCCTGTGCCCAGTGGACTTGATTCTGCAAACGCGGGCAGTAGCGGCTTTTTTGGCCGAGGGGAGCAGGCGCTTGCCGTAGAGAATCTTCGGTTCTCCTTTGATCTTTTTCGCGGGGACACCAGCTTTCGTCCCGTGGATTTTAGGATTCGTTTCACGCCCGAAGTCAGCCTAAACTTCCTGCAGACGCAAGAGCATGGCATCGTGAATGTGGACCCGCGGAAGGGAACCGATAGGTTCGATACCCATGTGGGCATTCAGGAAGCTTTCGTTGAAGCAAAGCTGCACGATTTTGGGCCCAACTACGATTTCGTCTCTCTGCGCGCTGGAATCCAACAATTCACAAGTGATTTCCGGGGCTTTCTGTTTTCTGAAGAGCAGCCCGGAGTTCGCATTTTCGGGAACTTCTGTTCGAACCGGTACGCTTACAACCTGGCATGGTTCTACTTTCTCGAGAAGAACACCAACAGCGGCCTGAACACGCTGCAAAATCGCGGACAACAAGTCTACGTAGCTAACGTCTACGTCGAAGATTTTCTGACTAAGGGATATACCACCGAGTTCAGCTTTCACTACAACCGCGACAACGGCGGTCTCCACTTCGATGACAACGGGTTTCTGGTGCGCCCTGCGCCGGTAGGAGGAGTTGTCAACGGAACGATCAGGACTCACAACATCCAAGCGTATTACCTGGGATGGGCGAGCAACGGCCATATCGGAAGGCTCAACGTGAGCCACGCGTTCTACCGAGCGTTGGGGCACGACGATTTCAATGCGATCGCGGGACGGCGCGTTGATATCAACGCCCGTATGGGCGCGCTGGAACTTTCGATGGACCGGGACTGGGGCCGATACCGGGCGTCGCTTTTCTACTCGTCGGGAGATTCAAGTAGCCGGTCGGGCTCGTCTCGTACCGACGGCACAGCGCGTGGTTTCGACTCCATAGTGGATAACACGCATTTTGCTGGCACAGATTTCAGTTTCTGGGATAGTGAAGGTATCCGCCTCACGGGGACGGGGATCGCGTTGGTGAGTCCCGCCAGTCTGCTTCCGAGCTTGCGCGCCAACAAAGAGGAGGGCCAGGCCAACTTCGTGAATCCCGGATTGATCCTCGTAAATCTAGGCGCAGATTTTGACCTGACACCGAAGCTGCGTGCCTTTCTGAACACCAACTACTTGCGCTTTGACCGTACCGAACCGCTCGAATTGCTGTTGTTCCAACGACCGATTGATCACAGCATAGGCACTGATTTCGGGGCGGGCGTGGAATACCGTCCACCCCTCAGTGAGAACATTGTGCTCCGAGGCGGCGCTTCGGTACTGGTTCCGGGAGAAGGCTTCAAGCAAATCTACAACGGCCAAGTATTGTTCTCACTCTTTACCAACATTCGGTTTCAGTTTTGAAAACGACCACTTCACGCGTAAGAGTTGCATGGCGGAAAGCGGTGCTGAGGCTCGCGACAGGAGCGTCTGTCGCAGCGATTGCCATTCCGGGTTCATCGCGCGCGCAATCGGAGACAGCGCAGCAGCCCGACGTTCTCCTGCTACAGTCCTCCTCTGAAGCAGACCGCAAGTCGAAAGGCTGTTTGACGTGCCACACCTCTACCGACAGCCCGACAATGCACACTACCGACACAGTTCGCCTCGGGTGCCCGGACTGTCACGGTGGCAACCCTGACGTTGAACTGAAAGCGGGGACCCCGCCGAATTCCCCGGAATCACAACAGGCGAAAAGACGGGCTCACCCCAAGCCGCGATTGCTGGACGCCGATGCATCCCGGAATCCCGAGCGCGCCTACACCGAGTGGCTACAGGAGGATTGGGACTACATTCGCTTTGTAAATCCGGGAGATTTACGTGTAGCCGAGAAAACATGCGGGTCTTCCGGCTGCCACACGGAAGAGGTCAGAAAAGTCCAGACCAGCATGATGACGCACGGCGCCATGCTCTGGGGCGCGGCTCTCTATAACAACGGCGCCTTTCCGCTGAAGACCCCGCACTTCGGAGAGAGCTACGGTCCTGACGGCCAGCCGCAGCGCTTGATGACTTTCCCGCCTCCGACGGCGGAAGAGACCGAGAAGAAGGGAGTCCTGCCGTTCCTCCTCCCCTTACAACGCTGGGAGATTTCTCAGCCCGGGAACGTGCTGCGAGTTTTCGAACGGGGAGGCCGAAAGCGACCCGAGATCGGTAACCCTGATCCAGACGAAGATCCCGGCAAGCCTGAGATCAAGCTAAGCGAGCGCGGGTTTGGAACTGAGTTGCGAACCGACCCTGTGTTTCTGGGTTTGCAGAAGACTCGTTTGCTTGATCCGTTACTGTCGTTCCCCGGGACGAACGAGCAGCCGGGCGACTACAGAGCCAGTGGTTGCACGGCATGTCACGTGATATACGCGAACGACCGATCGGCTGAGCATTCGGGATCATTCGCAACCTACGGGAACCGGGGACAGAGCGTTACGCAGGACCCGACCATCTCACGAAACGAGTCCGGCCACCCGATTCGTCATGAGTTCACACGATCGATTCCGTCGAGCCAATGCATGGTCTGTCACATCCACCCCGGGACCAACATGGTGTCTACCTATTTTGGGTATACCTGGTGGGACAACGAGATGGACGGCCAGAACATGTGGCCGGCTGAGCAAAGGCATCCTGGTCCCGCGGAACAAAACCGAATCCAGGCGCGGAATCCGGAGCGCTCCGCGATTCGCGGCTTGTGGTCGGATGTGGAGTTCCTCGAGAAAACAGGTATGCCGGAATTCAATCATCAGCTCAGGGACACGCAGTTCGCCGACTTCCACAGCCACGGCTGGATCTTCCGCGCCGTTTACAAGCACGATCGCAAGGGTGCACTCCTAGACGCTCAGGACCACACCGTCACTTTCGATGATCCGGAAAAGTTCAACAAGGCGGTCCATCTCAAAGACATTCATCTGGAAAAAGGAATGCATTGCATCGACTGCCACTTTGAACAGGATAGTCATGGCAATGGAAAGCTCTACGGGGAAACCCGCAATGCAGTCGAGATTGATTGCGTGGACTGCCACGGCACAATTCAGCAGCACGCAACCCTGACGACTTCGGGAACTGCGGCGCCTACTAAGGGGACGAATCTGGCTGCCCTGCGCACACCATGGAACGAACGGCGCTTTTACTGGAAGGAAAGCCGTTTGTACCAACGCTCCATGCTCGATAAAGACAAAGAATGGGAGATCGTGCAAGTGCTGGACACGATCACCCCCGGGAGCGAGCATTACAGCGAGAAATCGCGCGTAGCCAAAACTCTCGAGCGGGATGGCCAGACCTGGGGAGAACCAACCGACGAAACCAAACTCGCGCACCAGAACAGCCGGATGACCTGTTATGCCTGCCACTCGTCCTGGGCGCCGACCTGCTATGGCTGCCATCTTTCAATGACTGCCAACCAGAAGACTCCGATGCTGCACAACGAGGGCCTAACCACACGCAACTGGACCTCCTACAACTTTCAGGTTCTGCGCGACGATATCTATGCCCTGGGCATCGACGGGACAGTGACCGGGCATCGCGTAGCCCCCGTGCGTTCGGCCTGCGCCGTTCTGGTCAGCTCGCAGAACAGCGATCGCGATTGGCTTTACTACCAGCAGCAGACGATTTCGGCAGAGGGTTTCAGCGGGCAGGCATTCTCAACCTTCGTGCCGCATACCGTGCGTTCGAAGGAAACCAAAGAATGTACCGACTGTCATGTGTCACAGGCGAACGACAATAACGCATGGCTGGCGCAACTGCTGCTGCAAGGTACCAACTTCATGAACTTCATGGGACGGTACGTGTTTGTGGCCACAGGAAACCTCGGGTTTGAAGCGGTCGCTGTAACCGAGCATGACGAGCCGCCTGCGGTGCTCGGAAGTGATTTTCAGAAAATTGCCTACCCAGCAGACTACACAGCTCACCTTCGAAACCACGGAGCGCTGAAAGAGGCTTACCGGCATCCGGGGTCTGAGGTCCTGGACGTGCAAGCACGCGGTGAATACTTGTACGCGGCCATGGGCAAAGGCGGTCTGCGAATTTTCGATATCGCGAACGTCGACAACAAAGACATTTCCGAACGCTTGCTGACCGCGCCGGTCTCGCCTCTCGGGCAGCGCTTTTACCTGCCAACTAGGTATGCGACGGCGGTCGCAACCCCAACCACTCTCGGTGTTGACCCCTTGCGCTCTCACCGCAAGGAGAACGAAGAGCAAGCCATCCACCTTATGTACGGATTTCTCTATGTAGCCGACAAGTACGAAGGGCTGGTCATCGTCGGCGATCTGAACCTGAAGGGCAAGAGCCCCGGAGTCGGTACACTGCTCGACGGCAATCCAGCCAACAATTTCCTCAAACGCGCTCTGGCCTTCAATCCCGAGGGAATTTTAAACGGAGCTCGCAGGCTTACCATTGCCGGCACATATGCGTATGTTCTATGCGATCGCGGGCTGGTGGTGATCGACCTCGACGATCCGCTGAAGCCTCGCGTAACGGCTGAAATAGGTGCACCGTTTCTCGTAGAGCCACGCGGTATTGCGGTTCAGTTTCGCTACGCCTTTGTGGTAGACCACCAGGGGCTGAAGGTGCTGGATGTGACCCATCTTGACCAGCCTAAGCCCGTTGCAGGAGCGTCCGTTGCGCTGGAAGACGCCCGCAACCTCTACGTGGCCCGCACGTACGCCTACGTTGCAGCAGGGCGGCAAGGGCTTGCGATCGTGGACTTGGAGCGTCCTGAAAGCCCGAAGCTGGACCAGGTGTTCAACTCCGACGGACGGATGAATGACACCACGGACGTCAAGCTGGGCATAGTGAGCTCCAGCCTCTTTGCCTACGTCGCCGATGGAAGGAACGGGCTAAGAGTTGTGCAGCTGTTTTCCCCGGTCGACAACCCGGCCTTCAGTGGGTTCAGTCCGAAGCCTACACCGAAATTGATTGCGAGCTATCGTACGCGAGGTCCTGCGCTCGCAATTTCCAAAGGGATTGATCGGGATCGCGCCGTCGACGAAAGAGGCAATCAATTGGCGGTTTTCGGACGCCGTGGGGCGCGTCCGTTCAATCGAGAAGAAATGGAACGCTTATTTCTTCACGATGGGCGTCTCTACACGGTGACCGACGCTCCTCCCGGCACGCCTCATGCCCGCACGAGTCAAAGCGCACAAAATCCTCAGTGAGAGATTGGCGGTTGTTCTCGCGGCAAGGTCAGCTGGGCGGTTCCCCGAAGTTCAGGGATGCTGAATCGACCGTTGGTCGGTTTGGCCCGGCTCCAGTCGTGGTACTTGTGACATTCGAAGCAGCGACCTTCCGCGACTTCCTTGGATGATCCGTCTGGCCTGTGGCATTGCTGACATACCGCGATTCCAGGCAAGAGTATGTCGGAGGTGTCGTGGCTTTCGGGAGTGCGTGCATGACAAGCGACGCACGACATCATGCGGTGCGGGTGGTGATCAAAGTCGGCGTGGAGTAACCAACGCGAGGTGATATTCGTTTTCGCTACTTCAGGCAGAGCCCCAGTTCCGAAATTGAGAACATGGCATTGTTTGCACGTCTTGGCCCATAGAACCCATTCGGCATCCTCCACTCGGAACTGCACCCATTCGGAGCGATCGCGTGCCGCGCGCGGGATGCGGTCGCGTTCCGGCAGTTGCCGGTTCGGCGGTTCGACCTCGTGGACGGCCGCCGGATGAGTTGCCACAAATTCCGCAAATCGCCTGGTGAGGAACGCATGGATGATATCGGGCCGATCGTGCGGGACCTGCTCGTTGCCGAACCGCCGATCGAACTGCAGCGTGTGACACGCAGCACAATGCTTAGCGAATTGAATCGACGCCATGTACGCACCGAGTTCAATGGTGCGGATGGAAGCCGGTTCGACAGAGGCGCTTTGCCCTGGTGCGCCGTACGGCCAGTTGCCGTCATTGTTAGCTGTTCGATGACAGTCATCGCAGGTCATCTGTACCCGCTGGTTCGCAGGGCCGACGAGACTAGGTTGGAGGTGGAGGTAGTGATTCAGCTTCACCTGCCCGGAGTCAATCTTACCCTTACCCAACGCCGAGAATTCCGGGTGACCGCGATCAAATCCATCAATGGAAACAGCGTAATGCGGTTGACCCTCTCGCGTGCGAAGACGGGAGTGACATTGTGTGCAGCTCGCGTCTGAAGTCGCTAACAATCGCTGGACTCCCTTGTGCTCTAGGTGGCACGACGAACAACTGGGCGTGAATGTCTGACTCGAGTGGTGCACCGGCCCGTCGTGACAGGTCAGGCAGGCTTGGTCACTGACCTCCTTGAAAAAAATTCCGGCACGGGTGACGTGACAAAGGCCACACTGTTGTGTAAAGACCGCGTGCGATCGAGACAGTCGGCCGCTGGAGTAAATCTTCTGTCCTCCATGGGCTCGCTGGGTCAGCAGCCATCCAAGAGCGAGCACGGGCACTACGGCCGAGAGCCAGAAACGCCAACGTCGAAACGGATGCGGCCGGGAGAAGTACTGCAGGTCGATCCGACGAGCCAGCTTCTTGGTTGTGCGCGTTCGTCGCAGCATGGCCTCAGAACCTCACAGCCGCTACGGCATGCCATGCGCCCAGGATCAGGAGCGCGTAGGACAAAGGGATGTGCACGAGTAGCCACCCGTGCAGTATCTTGTGCAGACGGTTTTGCGTGTCGAGCTGTCGCTTTTCGTCGCAAATATTTTCGAGATCGTCGATGCACGAGTGTAGGTTGGGGGGAAAGAGTACCCGCAGTTGCCGGAACATGGCTTCAGCCAGTGCGGCATCGCCCATCCTTGTTCCACGAGGTCCCGTTCTTGCCAGGTAGGGCTGAACCTCCGCGCTCAGAAATCGGCGCAATTCGCTGCTCGCCTGCTCGTCCGCATCGAGGCCCGCTGCGACGGTCACGTCCCAGTTTGCCCCGGCTGCAGCTGCCGTAGCCCGCTGCCGCTCGCTCGCGCTCGACACCTCGCCTTCCAGCGCGGCACAAGCTTCCTCCACCAGCTCTTGCGCTTCTTCCGCAAGTTGGCCGCGCACGCGATCAATCTGTTCGTAGATCGTCTCCAGGGGAAGCTGAGCCGTTTGGAGTCGTGGCATGAAATGCTGAAGAGCGGCCCCCAGCAGTCCGCTCGTGAACACGAAAATAAAAAGCCACATCAGCACGCGGGTTAGCAGTCCACCGAAGTGAAAGCCGCCGTGCAGAACGATTAAGGGGAAACTCACAAGCCCAAGCCACAGATGGCCTCGCATCCAATTCTGTGCCCGGCCTACACGCCAGACGGGGAACTTCTTGCGCAGGCCCAGCAGTCCGGCGAACAGCATGAACGCAAAGCCTGCGCTGCCATAAACCAACCCTAACGCGCTGCCACCATGCGGTCCCTGCGGTGACTGCACGCTATAGGGGACATAGAGTGCGCCTGCGACGGCCAACCCTGTCATGCTTCCGATGAAGCAATTGCGATGAGTGTGATCAATCCGCAGGAGTCACCTCTTTGACGGACTGGATTGCTTAAGTAACCCGGCAAAGAATTCCAGAGGATTCACGCGATGCGCAGCATCGTGCGGGCACGCATAAACGCAACTGGGTTCGGAGTGGTCATGACAAAGATCGCAGGACGTGGCCTTCACACGCACACTGGCGACCTTCCGCCCCGGATGCGTCGGGTCGTCGAGCTCTACGGGAAACGGATGCAGATTGATGTTGCCATAGGGGCAATTGTTGGCGCACAGCCCGCACCCGATACACCAGTCTTCGATGATGACTTCGAGGGAGTTGCGGCGGCGGATGGAACCGACCGGGCAACCGACCATGCATAGCGGGTCTCGACACTGGCGGCAGGAAGTGGCGACCAGATACTTATCGAAGCGGAGACCCTCGCGGACCAGTCGGCTGACTCCATCATGAGCGTCGGCACATGCTCGCACGCATTGATCGCAGCGGGTGCAGCGCTCCAGATCGAGCACCAGCAGGCTTTGCGCCTCCATCAAGCCGTTCGCAAGGAATTGGTCCACGGGCAGGTTTTGCACTTGCGTTAAGTGCAGGCGGTTTTCTTCGAGCCGTTCCCGGGCAATCAACTCGAGGCGACCTCGAATGTCAGGAAAGCGCCCGAGCATGAGCGCGAAGTCCTCGCGGGAGATACGGACGGCCTCAACGTGATCCAGGGCTGTACAGGTAGCGGTGCGCGGACTCCCGCTGAGCAAGGCGATCTCGCCGAAGTACCCGCCACGGGCAAGGTAAGCGAGAACAAGCTCGCCTCCCGGGCGCTCCTCGGAGACTTTCACAAATCCGATGCGCACAAGGTAAAAACTGTCGGCCGCGTCCCCCTGCCGACAGATCACCTGTCCAGGGTTGAAACGCAGCAACTCCACGCGATCCCGGAGGTGATCGATGAAGTCTTTGGTCAGGGAGGCAAAAATTGGGACGCTTCGCAAATGCGAGTCGAGCGCCCGAGCGCGATAATTCCGCTCCAGTTGACCCCGGAAAGTCTTGTTGCGCTGCAGGATGTCGAGCACGTTCCGCAGCATTTCCAGCATGACGCAATCGCTCTTTGCTCGCACAGTGGCCGACCGCGGATAGTAGCTCATGCACGTCATCTCACCGAACAGATCGCCAGGGCTCAACTCCGCGATGGGATTGTTATAAGGAAGATCAACCGCCGCGTCGATCGGGATGTAAGGCCGGTCAGACTCTTCACCGCGGCGATGCTCCATTCGCGGTGCGAGCATGCTCTTCAGCTTGCTGAAGAAGCCTTTGCTGTTGCCCTCGGTGCGGACATGCGCCATCGGGGTGGAGAGAAAGACCTCGGCGGTGCCTTCCAGAATGTAGAACGCGGTTGAGCCGAACTCGCCCTCCCCGCAAATGATTTCGCCGGCGCGGTAGTGCCGCTTCACGACGGCTTTCTGATTCAGTTCGAGAAACGTGCCGGAAACGTTCTGAAAGATCGGCAGATGCAGAAGTTCGGCGGGATCGAGTACTTCACCGAGACCAAGTTCGGTGCCCACGACTCGCTTGTTGGTGAGAGCTCCCGTAGGACAGGAGACCATGCACTCACCGCACGAAACGCAAGAGGATTCCCCCATGGGCAGATTCGTGTCGAATGCGACGCCAGCTTGGTAGCCCTTCCCGCGACGCGCCAGCACCCAGTTGTGCCTTATGTCGTCGCAACCTCGAATGCACCGGTCGCACAGGATGCAGGACTCGTGGTCAACTGCAATGACTGTGGAAGAATCGTCTTTTCCACGGGGAGTCGCGCGCCGCGGAAAACGAGGTTGATCGATGCCTGCTGCCGCGGCAAGTCGCTCCAGTTCGCAGTCGGCGGAATGCTGCTGGCGGGTGCAGGGCGCCGGGTGATCCGACATCAGTAATTCGATCAGCGTGTGCCGAGCGGCCTGCACTTGCTCGGTCGAGGTTTTGATGGTCATCCCCGGTTCGACCTGGCGAATGCAGGAAGCTGCGTAAACGCGCTGGCCGACATCAACGACACAAACCCGGCATACTCCCACGGGATTTTCGTTTTGTTGGTGGCAGAGGGTCGGGATCGGGATACCGTGAATGCGCGCCGCATCAAAAATCGTCGTGCCCGCAGCCACCGAAACAGCCACGCCATCGATGGTCAGCTGAACTTCGGGGGCCGGAGAGGAACTCATGCGGCCCCTCGCTTGGGGAAGCAGACGCCTGCCGAGCAGCGCCGGGCGGAGAGATGCTCTTCGACCACTTCAGGGAAATGTTTCAATACCGATGCAATCGGAACTGGAACCACCTGCCCAAGACCACAGATCGAAGTCAGTTTCATGGCAGTCGAGAGTTCGTCGAGCAGTTGACCGTCTGTGCTCGACGAGCGTCCCTCCGTCCAGCCGGTTAACATTTCAACCATCTTTTGCGAACCCACTCGGCAGGGGACGCACTTCCCGCAGGACTCGTTTCGGTAGAAGCGTACGGCATTCAGCGCCATGTCGAGCATGCAGCGCCCTTCTGCGCACACCACGATCGCTCCCGAGCCAACCATGGAGCCGGCGGCCGCCACTAAGTTCCAGTCGAGCGGAAGGTCCACCATGGAAGCAGGGAGATAACCCGAGGAGGGGCCGGAAGGCGCGAAGGCGAGCAGTTTTCGATTCTCCAAAACTCCGCCGGCAAGTTCGTAGATGAGGTCCGCATATTTTGTGCCCATGGGGACTTCAAAAACTCCCGGCCGGTTTACGTCCCCACTGATGCCAACGAACTTCATGCCAGCCGATCCGTTTTTTCCTTGTGCCTTGAACCAGTCCGCACCGCGGGCGAGGATCACGGTGGCAAACGTGAATGTCTCCACATTGTTGATGGCGGTCGGCTGGTTCCATAGACCGTTGGTGCCGGGGAAGGGAGGCTTGTTGCGGGGCTCAGCGCGCTTGCCTTCGATGGCCTCGAGAAGGGCGCTTTCTTCCCCACAGATGTAGCCGCCAGGGCTGACGAAGATCTCGAGGTCGAACGCGAGTTCACTCCCTAGAATGCTCTTGCCGAGAAGTCCCGCGCGGTAGCAGCGGTCAATTTCCTCCCGCAGGACTTCTTTGGGCTCCTCATATTCGTGGCGGATGTAGAGGATTCCCTGGCGGGCGCCAGTGACGAGCCCCGCAGTAATCATGCCTTCAATCACCAGATGAGGGACCGTTTCCATGATGAACCGGTCTTTGATGGTGCCGGGTTCGCTCTCGTCGGCGTTGCAGACGATGTATTTCGCTTTGCCCGGCGCGTTGCGGACGATTTCCCATTTGTTGCCGGTGGGGAAACCCGCACCACCCATGCCTCGCAGGCCGCTCGCTTTAAGGGTCGCGAGAATGCCGCTCCAGTCGCGTGTTTCGACGAAACGACGAACGAGCGAGTAATTCGGCAAACCGTTGTAGGGGTCGGACAGCACGGGTGTCTCCGGGTGGTCCCGGGCCTGTGGCGGAAGTTGGCGACCCGCAAGCACATCGCGGACGAGGACCAACGCGTTCGGTGTTTCCAGATTGGAGTAGATCGAGTCATTCACGGAGAAGGCTGGCGCCTGGTCGCAACGGCCGAGACAGGAGACATCGCGGATCGAGACGTCATCCGGGCTACCTCCGCGGAATGCCTGTTCGAGGGTTCTTTTCAAGTCTGGACCACCACGCAGATGGCAACTCATGTCCGTGCACACTTTCACTTCGGCTCGAGGAGGCGGCGTCAGGTGGAAGTGTGGATAGAAACTGGCGACGGTGTGGATCTGGCTGACCGGCACTTTGATCTTGGAGGCGAGTTGCTGCAACTGGTCGGCCGGCAAATATCCAAACTGCTGCTGGATCGCCCTGAGTTGGTCGAACAAGGCGCTAGTGTCCCCTTAGCCCCGGTCACGATGGAAAGATGTGAAGAAATCTTATCGTCAAAGGTTCGTGGCGGGGAATGTCGATCTTGGGACACCGCAATGACCAGAGGTGCTGTACCCACGTGTGGCCCGCGTACCAAACTGTCAATTGATT
>CAZXKO010000020.1:0-11705 GCA_964641665.1 uncultured Acidobacteriaceae bacterium | reverse complement strand
CAACGTCATCCCCGACATGATCTGCCTGGCGAAGTCGATCGGCGGCGGCTTTCCCTTGGCCGCCTTCGGCACGCACAAATCGGAGATGGACCTGATCTCGCAGCACAAGGTTTTTCACGGCGGCACGTATAACACCAATCCCGTTTCGATGGCGGCGGGCCTTGCGACCTTCAGCGAGGTTCTGACGCGCGAGAACTATGCGCACGTCGAGAAGCTCAGTAAGAAACTGGTCGATGGCTACCGCAAGATCATCGCGAAGGTTGGACTGCAAGCCTACATAGCGCAGGCCGGTGCGAATGGCGCATTGATGCTTTACCCGCAGGAGATTCACAACTACCGCGACTGGCTGGCCGTTGACGTCGACCTGTGGCGTCACTACTGGTTCGGCATGGTCAACCGTGGCGTGATGGCGCAGCCCTACTGGCAGGACGAGCAGTGGACGATGTCAGTGCAGCACACGGAAGCGGACATTGATAAGCACATCGCGGCCTTCGATGACATCGCGGCTTCGCTTGCGAAGGCGCAGCAGGAACGTGCGGATAAGGCTCCGGCACTGGCCGCGCACTAGGCAGACCGTGGGAGGCGGGCACACTTGCCCGCCTCACAGGTTTCAAAGTTTTCAAGGTGGCAAGGTTTCAAAGACCGTCGAACCGGGCATATGAACCTCGGCTTCAAGCTTTCCTTGAAACAATGAAACCTTGAAACTATGAAACCTTGAACTTCGAAACCTGTGCCTGGAGCGACTTTTGTCCGATCCAAACCACGAAGCTGAACAGCCGCATCTGAAGCGGGTCCTGGGGCGCTGGGACCTGGTTCTGCTATTCGTGGTGGCTGTCTTTAATCTCAATGTGGTGCCTTCCATCGCGGCGAACGGCGGGGTCACGATCTGGCTGTGGTTGATCTCGTTGTTGCTGTTTTTCTGGCCGCAGGGAATCGCCGTCATCGAACTCGCGCATCGGTATCCGGGGGAAGGCGGCGTCTACCTGTGGGCGAAGGAAGTTTTCGGCGACTTTCACGGATTTCTTTCGGGATGGTGCTACTGGACCAACAACATGTTGTACGTGCCGACGGTGATGCTGTACTTCGTCGGAGTATCGGTATTTGCGTTAGGGCCCGGACACGCCGGCCTGGCGGACAGCAAGAACTTCGCCATGGTGACGTCGCTCGTGCTCCTAGCGCTGTTGACAGTGTTGAATATCGTCGGCCTTGGCGTGGGGAAATGGTTGAATAACGTCGGGGCTATCGGCACCTTCGTGGCCGCCGCTGTTCTGATCGGGCTTGGTCTGACCATCTACTTCCGCTTCGGAACCACGGTGACGGCGGGCGACTTCCGCGTTCCGGCGGATCCGCGTTTCATCCTCAATTCCTTCGGCGTCATCTGCTTTGGACTGGTGGGCCTCGAACTGGCCTCCATCATGGGGGACGAGATTCGCGATCCCCAGCGGACGCTCCCGGGAGCTGTTGCCTGGGGTGGCGTAGTGTCGGGCACTCTGTATATCGGAGCCACGCTCACACTGCTGATCGCCGTGCGCCGCGATGAGATCAGCGTGCTGCAAGGCATCGCGCAGGCGGTGGGCCACATGGCGTCGAGAGTCGGCGTGGCCTGGATCATCGCGCCGTTCGCGGTCATGCTGAGCCTGTCGATCGCGGGTATCGGTTCGGCGTGGATGGGTGGCTCGGCGCGCATTCCATTTGTCGCAGGGCTTGATTCCTACATGCCTTCGTGGCTTGGCAAGATTCATCCTAAGTACGCTACGCCATACGCAGCGTTGATCGTGCAAGCTTTCGTTTCCCTCATACTGGTGGTCATCAATTTTTACGCCTCGGGCGGCGTACAGGAAGCTTTTCAGAAGATGCTTTCGCTCGCTGTGGTTCTTCAGTTGGTGCCATTCCTGTATGTGTTCGCAGCGTTGCTGAAGTTCGCCGTGCGGAAACCCTTCGAAGGCGGCCGCTACGGACAGGGAACTTTGTTGTTCGCGGGTGGCGCGGGTTTCGTGACCACGGCCCTCGGCATTGCGCTAGCCTTTTTTCCGGCGAAGCAGATTACCTCGGTGTGGAAATACGAGGTCTCGATGATCGGCATCACGTTGGCATTTCTCTTACTGGCCGTGTTCTTCTTTTTCGTTTATGGCCGTCTGAAAACGCGCCAGACCGTTGCTTTGGGGCCGGGCAGCGTGCCCGTTCCCGCCGAGCGTAGCTCGGCTCCGTAATATCTGCAGGAGGTTTTTATGCCCGGTGGAGTCAAAACCGACGTCCGCACGTATCAGATGTACATCAACGGAGAATGGGTCGACAGCAAGTCGGCCAAGACATTTCCCGTCCACGATCCGGCATCGGAAGAAATCATCGCTCAGGTTCCCGACGCTAACGCTGATGATGTGAACCGCGCCGTGGCCGCCGCTAAGGCAGCCTTCGAGGAAGGTCCGTGGGCAAGTACCACCGCTCAGGAACGCGGCCGCGTTCTCTTCCGCTTGTCCGAAAAAATTCGCCAGAACTTGTCCCTGCTGGCGGAACTCGAATGCCGCAACACCGGCAAGCCGATCGTTGAAGCCGAGTATGACATCAACGACACGGCAACCTGCTTCGAGTACTACGGAGGACTCGCCACCAAAATCCTCGGGTTTGTGAATCCGGTACCCGACAACGCAGTTAGTCTGACGATGAAAGAACCGATCGGCGTGGCGGGGCAGATCATTCCCTGGAACTATCCTCTTCTGATGGCCGCGTGGAAGCTGGCGCCGGCATTGGCCGCGGGCTGCACCTGCGTGCTGAAGCCGGCGGAGCAGACCCCGCTAACGGCGCTTGAGTTTGCCAAGTGGTTTGCTGAAGTTGGTCTTCCGCCCGGTGTGGTCAACGTGATTACAGGATTCGGCGAGACGGCGGGGGCTCCGCTGGTCGAGCATCCAGACGTCAACAAGATCGCGTTCACCGGGAGTGCGGCCGTGGGCAAGATCATCGTGAAGCAAGCGGCCGACACGGTGAAGCGAGTGACGCTCGAACTGGGCGGCAAGTCTCCCAACATTTTCTTCACGGACGCGGATTTCGAAGCGGCCATTGATGGTGCTTTGTTCGGCGTGTTCATCAACCAGGGCGAAGTCTGTTCCGCCGGGAGCCGCATTCTGGTGCAGAAGCCGATCTACAAGAAGTTTGTCGATGCCATGGCGGAGAAGGCGAAGAAGATCAAGCTCGGCGCGCCGCTCGATCGCGATACGAAGATGGGGCCGCTGGTGAGCAAGGATCAATATGATCGCGTGCGCTCCTACCAGGAAGTCGGGAAGAAAGAAGCTAAGCTGGCATTTGGCGGTGGACGTTCCGACCAATTCGCCAAGGGGTACTACGTGGAGCCGACGATCTTCTACGACGTCGACAACAGCGCACGAATTGCGCGCGAAGAGATTTTTGGCCCCGTGGCCGCGGTCATCCCCTTCGAAGACGAGAAGGACGCGGTCAAGATCGCGAACGATTCTCCTTACGGGCTTGCAGCCGCGGTCTGGACGCGCGACATCTTCAAAGCTTTCCGTGCCGTGAAATCACTGCGCGTCGGCATCGTGTGGGTCAACCATATGCAGCCGACGTATGTAGAAGCCCCATGGGGCGGATACAAACAGTCGGGCTTCGGCCGGGAACTCGGGCCTTGGGGGATCGAGGAGTATCTCGAGACCAAGCAGGTCCACATCAATCTCAACGAAGCTCCAATTGGGTGGTACTGAGATGGCGACGATTCAACTAAAGACTCAGATCCCAGGACCGAAGTCGCGGGCTCTCGCGGATCGCCGTGCCGCGGCGGTGCCTCGCGGTCTCTCCCAGGCAACACCGCTCTACGTTGCGCGGGCAGAGGGTGCCGTTCTCGAAGATGTCGATGGCAATCGTTACGTCGATTTTGCCGGAGGGATAGGCTGCCAGAACACCGGGCATCGTTCTCCCGGCGTGGTCAGTGCGATCCAGCGGCAGCTCGACAGGTTCCTGCACGTCTGCGTGCAGGTTACCGGCTACGAGGGCTACGTGCGGCTCGCGGAGCGTTTAAACCAGGCGACGCCGGGCAGTTTCCCGAAGAAAACGCTACTCGTAAACACCGGCGCTGAGGCCGTGGAGAATGCCGTCAAGATCGCGCGTGCGGCCACAGGACGTCCGGGCATCATCGCCTTTGAAGATGCCTTCCACGGGCGCACCATGATGGCCTTGTCCCTTACCAGCAAGACGCATCCGTACAAGGCGGGATTCCAACCCTTTCCGGGCGAGGTGTACCGGATTCCGTACGCGTACTGCTACCGCTGTTCGTACTCGTTGAAGTACCCATCGTGCGATCTGTTCTGCGCGCGACACCTGGAAGACACGTTCAAACGGGTGGTGGCGCACGAGGGTGTGGCGGCGGTGATTGCTGAGCCCGTGCTTGGGGAAGGTGGATTCGTCGCACCTCCGCAGGACTTCTTCCGCATCTTGATCGAGATCTGCCGTAAGCACGGAGTGTTGTTTATCGCGGACGAGGTGCAGAGCGGGTTCGGCCGCGCCGGCGCGCTTTTTGCCAGCGAGCGCTACGGAATCGAGCCGGACATGCTGGTGACAGCGAAGTCTCTGGGGGGCGGCTTGCCACTCGGGGCGATCACAGGACGCGCCGAGATCATGGATGCTCCCGGTCCGGGTGGACTGGGGGGAACCTTCGCCGGCAATCCGGCCGCTTGCGAAGCGGCTTTAGCGGTGCTCGATTTGTTTGAACACCAGGATCTGAATTCTCGTGCCAATGAACTCGGCGACCGCTTTCAGAAGCGGGCACGCGAGTGGCAGAAGCGCTGGCCCATGATTGGTGACGTGCGCGGACTCGGCGCGATGCAGGCGATCGAACTGGTGCAGTCGCAGGATAGGCGCGAACCCGCAGCGGAACAGACCAAGCAGGTCACGCAGTACTGCTACGAGCATGGCGTGATCACGATCTCTGCCGGCTCTTACGGCAATGTCATCCGGCTGCTCATGCCGCTGGTCATCACGGACGCGCAGATCGACGAAGGGCTGGATGTCCTGGAAGGCGCGCTGAAGACCGTTTACGAAAGAAAGCACGAAGCAGTCACGCAGCCGGTGTAAGCTAAAGGGTACCCGGATGGAGTTGAAAACTCCGTTCTGCCCGTCCCGATTCACATTCTTCATGATAGGTGAGGCAGGTTTGCCATGAGTACCGCGGTCATTACTGAAACGAAAGTTCCCAATTACATCAACGGAGAGTGGGTGGAGTCGAGCGCTCGCGAGTGGGCGGACGTCGTCAATCCCGCGACCGCTGAGACGCTGGGGAAGGTCCCCATCTCCGACGCCGCCGAAGTCACGAAGGCGATTGATGCCGCAGCCGCGGCCTATCCCGCGTGGCGTCGCACGCCCCCGGAAGACCGCATCCAGCCGCTCTTCAAGCTGAAGACGTTGCTCGAAGAGCACATTGACGACATCAGCCGCATCATCACACAGGAAAACGGCAAGACGTTCACCGAGGCCAAGGCGGAGATGCGCCGGGCGATCGAGAACGTCGAAGTGGCCTGCGGCATTCCCATGATGATGCAAGGGTACAACCTTGAGGACGTGGCACGCGGCATCGATGAAATGATGATCCGCCAGCCGCTGGGAGTGGTTGCCGCCGTCGTGCCATTCAACTTTCCGGGGATGATCGCGTTCTGGTTTCTGCCTTACGCGATTGCGACCGGAAATACCTTCATCATCAAGCCGTCGGAGCGTGTGCCGCTCACGCTGCGCTACATCTTCGAATTGCTCGAGAAGACGGGGTTGCCGAAAGGCGTCGTGAACCTAGTCAACGGCGGGAAGGCCGCCGTCGATACGCTGCTGGACGATCCCCGGGTGCGGGCGATCAGCTTTGTCGGATCGACGCCCGTGGCCCGCTACGTCTACGCACGAGCTGGGGCAAACGGGAAGCGCGCGCAGTGCCAAGGAGGAGCGAAGAATCACGTCATCGTATTGCCGGACGCAGACATGCAGATGGCGACGCAGATCATCTCCGACAGCGCCTTTGGTTGCGCGGGACAACGCTGCCTTGCGGTTTCGGTTGCAGTGACCATCGGCGAGGCGCAAAAGACCTTTCGTGACGCGATTGCGGACTCGGCGTCGAAGCTGCGCGTGGGAAATGGGCTTGAAGAAGGTGTGCAGATGGGGCCGGTGATCACAAAGCAGAGCAAGGATCGGATCGAATCGCTGATCGGCGCGGGCGAAAAGCAGGGCGCCAAAGTCCTTCTGGACGGGCGCAACTCGAAGGTCCCGAAGTATGAAGCGGGGAACTTCGTGAAGCCGACGATCCTCGATGGTCTGCCCGCTGCCAGCGAACTGGCGCACACCGAGATCTTTGGTCCGGTGCTCAGCCTCATTCACGCGAGCGACATGGATGAAGCGATCGCATTCCTGGAGCGGAATCCGTACGGAAACCAGGCGTCGCTGTTTACTTCGAGCGGGTCGGCGGCGCGACGCTTCCGATACGAAGCCCCGGCGGGAAACATTGGCATCAACATCGGTGTGGCCGCGCCAATGGCGTATTTTCCGTTCAGCGGCTGGAAAGACAGCTTCTTCGGCATCCTGCACGGCCAGGGCCGGGACTCGGTAGAGTTTTACACCGAGCAGAAAGTGGTTGTAGAGCGCTGGGCGAAAGAGCACTCGCGGAAGTTCTAGCCGACACGCATTCACGGGCTTCGGTCAGCGTATCACGACGAAGCCTTCGAATTCTTCTAGGACGAAGGTATCCCATGACTACAGCTCCAACTATTCCCACGATGACCGGCCAGGAAATCGTCGATCTCAGCAAAAAGCACACGCTCTACGAGTGGTCCGCACAGTCAAAAGTGGATCCGATTCCGGTGGCGCGCGCCAAGGGGATCTATTTCTGGACGCCGGAAGGGAAGCGCTTCACTGACTTCAATAGCCAATTGATGAGCGTCAATATTGGCCATGGAGACGAGCGGGTCGTGCAGGCGATCGCCGAGCAGGCCGCGACGCTGGCCTATGCGAATCCGTTCATGGCAACTGAGCCGCGTGCGCGGCTGGGCGCGAAGCTCGCGGAGATCACGCCGGGCGACATCGACACTTTCTTCTTCACCAACGGCGGCTCCGAGGCCAACGAAAACGCCATCAAGATTGCCCGCTTCTTCACGGGTCGGCACAAGATCATCGCGCGCTACCGCTCGTATCACGGAGCAACCGCCGGCAGCATCTCGCTGACGGGTGATCCACGGCGTTGGGCGGTGGAGCCTGGAATTCCGGGCGTGGTGCGCGTGCTCGATCCCTATCACGGCATCGAGCGCGGCTGGGAATCGGCGGAGACTTCGCTGGCTATGATCGAAGAGGTCATACAGCTTGAGGGGCCGAATACGATCGCAGCGTTCATCCTGGAAACCGTCGTCGGCACGAACGGAATTCTGGTGCCGCCGGATGGCTACATGCAGGGCGTGCGCAAACTCTGCGACAAGTACGGCATCCTGATGATCGCGGATGAAGTGATGGCGGGTTTCGGCCGCACGGGAGAATGGTTTGCTGTTGATCATTGGAAGGTCGTGCCCGACCTGATCTCGATGGCCAAGGGGTTGACATCCAGCTATCTGCCGCTCGGCGCGGTCGGCATGCGCCATCACATCGCGCAGCATTTCCAGGACAAGGTCTTCTACGGTGGCCTGACCTACAACAGCCATCCCATGGGCTGCGCCGCCGCGCTGGCGACCATTCGTGTATACGAAGAAGATCAGTTGATCGAGAACGCGCGCAAGATGGGCGCGATTCTGAAAGAACTGGGGACGGAGATGCGGGCGAACCATCCGTCGGTGGGAGCGGTGCGGTCGATCGGTCTGTTCGGAATTTTCGAACTGATTCGCAACCGCAAAACGAAGCAGCCGATGGCACCATTCAACGGAACTTCCGCGGAGATGGCGGCGCTCGGCAAGTTCTTCCGCGAGAATGGGCTCTACACGCTGGTGCGCTGGAACACGTTCTACACGAACCCGCCGCTGTGCATCAACGAGCAGCAACTGCGGGAAGCCTTCGCCATCATCGACAAGGGGTTGGAGATCACCGACCGGGCCGTGGTCGACTAGGGCGCGTGCGATCGCAGTTCAGGGCAGATTGTGGTTCTCCCGATCTGCCTTCTTTTTTGAGTCTCCCAACTCGGGATCGGTTGTGCTGCAGGTCACACCACAATGTGACCGTGGCGAGTGATCCCCGCTCCGAACAGCGACATACTCCGCAAATACAGACTCAGAGGTCCATTTTGTACGAGGACCTTCGTCTGGCGGAGTATTTGTATGTCTCGCCTGGAGATCGTGTGGCGGAATCCGAAGGCCTCGCGCCGGGAGCGGCGCTGGCATGAATTGGCCTGTGACATAGGCCGTCGTCTTTACCTGGTCGAAGAATGGATCATGCGAGGTGACCAGCACTGCTGGGCGCAAGCCGTCGCGCTGGAAGTGGTGCGCGGCGGTCGCGCCGTGGCCTAGGCGCGGTTCGCGCGTCGCCGGTCGGTTGCGGGGCGCTGCCACTTCAAGGTGCTGGTTCCGGCGGTTGATAGAGCTCGGGCACGTCCGATGCGAGCTTCGCGTCCGGCGGCTTCAGCCGTAATTGCTGGCAGAGAAACGCTACCCGGTCTCGCCGGGCCTCCGCGTTGAGGGCGTGGGGCGCGTCGTAGATCTTCAGCCGTTTTGGTTCACTGACTATTGCTGCGTACTGCCGGGCCCGATCGGGGGTCAGGAACTTCTCCTGGGCGGCATACTGCAAGAAGACCTCTGCGGGCGCCGCGTGGGAAACGAATTTCCCGGGATCCAGCCAGGAATAGTTGGCCGTGAAAGCGTCGAATTTCTCGGGCCCGACTTTCAACCGGTACTGTTTTAGCTCTTCAGTCTGCAAATCCGATGCATCCGATAGTCCACCTGCCATCAGCACGAACGCCTTGAAGCGTTTGTCGATTCCGCTAAGGAATCCGCCCACGGACGCGTTGTAACTATGCCCGACGTAGGCGAGACGTGCTGAGTCAACATCACTCCGAGCCAGCAGCAAGTCGACGCCGCGCCGCATATCAACGATGGCCTGAATCAAGTCGCTGATCTGATCTTCGTTCAGGGGCACATCGTTCTCAACGTGCCCCGGCCGGGAGATGGGACCATCGGGGAGCAGCGAGACGACGCCAGATCGAGCAAGCAGAACGGCTTCATCCAAAAACTCCTTCCGGTTGCGCATCGGGGAATTCGACCAGTACCAGTGACCCCAGAGGATGGCGGCAAACGGACCTTTGCCTCCAGGAACGACCAAGTATGCCGGGACGCGTCCCCCTTTCGGACTGGCATAGGAAAGGTCGTGGACCGATACGTCGCCGCGCTTCTCGACCGAAACTTCTTTGATGTCGAGCAGGGCGCGGTGATCGTAGTCCAGGCGTTGGAGGGAATCTGGCTCCTGAGCCGTCAGGACGGTGCTGGTCAGAAACAAACTAGTCAGCAGGATTTTCATCACTAAATCCTTTTCAAACCTCGCGGAGATTCGCAGCGGTTCCCTGGGTCTACTTTACTTGCGTCAGCGGATTGTACTTCTTTAGGCCCGCAGGGGCGCGAGACAGGGCGATCATGTTGAGATCGTCGGTACGCGCCTTTCACGGAGTACAGAGCAGGCAGGAAGGCAGTGGGTTAGAATCGGTCGCAGGGGGTTATCCATGGAAGCATGGAAGAAGGCGGTGGTGGCGGGATCGCTGGGGACCTCGGCAGTTCTTTTCCTGAAGAAAAGATGGCCCGCGGGCGTGCTTACGGCCGGGGTCGGATTAGCCGTGCTTGCGTCGGAATATCCGGAGAAATTCGAGAACGTAAGGAGCGCGATGCCGGATTATTTCCAAAGCGGCTTGCGGCTCATGGAGATGGTTTCGCGCGCCGGGCAGAAAATTGCCCAGTTGGCAGAGCGCAACAGCCGGGAGATCTGGGACCAGCTTGAAGGGTAGGGAAGGCGGAGACAGACGTCTGTATCGACCCCAACCATATTTTGGATTACTCGATCCCGAGTTGCTTCCTGGCGTCAGCACTCAGGCGTTCCGGAGTCCAGGCCGGGCTCCAGACGATATTCACGTGAGCCGTTCGTACGCCGGGGAGTTGTTCCAGCCGGGAACGGACCTGATCGCTGATCTGAACGTGGGCCGGGCAGCCCTGGGCTGTGAGAGTCATTTCGACAGTGACATCCTGTTTTTCGTCCGGGACAGGCTCAAAGCGTACTTCGTAAATCAGACCCAAATCGACGATATTCACTGGGATTTCGGGGTCGTAACACTGTTTGAGTGCGCTCAGAACGTCTTCTTGCGTAACCGGCATCGAGTCTCCTGGTGGGTTATGATCCTGGGTGCTTGAAGCCTCACTCCCCTCTCTAGTTTACCTCATGAAAACCGGGAGGAGAGGGCTGCGTCGCGAGTGCTACCGAGTCTGAACGGCATTCGAAGAACCATTCCTTGCCAGTAGGGAGTGCGAGATGGAAGCGGACGTAAAGCAGAAGGTTCAACTTGCGCTTGCCTTGGCGATCGCCATCGCCGCACTGCGCACCGGCTATGTTCTTTACGAGCGTTATCAAGAAAATCTGCCGAAAGATCAGCCGAAGGCGACCGCGCCGCCGTTGAATCCGGACTATTACGTTACCCCAAAGAAGCTGTATCCATACGACCTCAAGTCTGCCCGGGAATTGACCAAGCAGCCGGTGTGGGTCAAGGAAGGCTACCGCTACTTCTACTATCCATATAACCCTTCCACCCATCGCACTGCGTTTACCCACGAAGCGGGTTTGCTGCTGCCCATCCAGCGAATCGAGATCAAGGACGTGATCGTCGACAAGGCTCCCGGAACGGCTGGCCAGAGACAAGTGATGGCCGTTTTCGAAAATGAGGGAAAGAGCTACGCCTTCCAGATCGGCACCCTCATGGACGGGGACTACAAGATCTACTCCGATGCGATGTTGTTCGTGCAAGATCCGCGCGAACTCTACAAGCACTGGTCGGCAGATGTCTGGGAGTCCGTTGGGAAACACGAAGTCAAGCTGGGGATGAACGAATTTCAGGCAGATTTTGCCATCGGGGTGGGACGGCCAGATTCGCAGCAGGACCCGTCCTGGAAGACAGTGCACTATCCCAACGGGGGCAATCCGCTCACCATCACGTACCACGACGGCAAAGCCGTCGAGATCAAAGCGGACAAGCCTTCCTGAGAATCACTTCACCTTCGGCGAATCTCCACCCGCGGGTTTCGTCTCATCGGCGTGAATCACACCATCTTCTTCCGCGTAGAACGAACGGTGTTGGGCGTCGAGGTTCTTGGGGGTCATGGTCAGGACGTAGCTGTCTTTTTTTCCCTTGAAGCCGACGGTATAGTCGCCGCGATCCGTGCTCTTGGCCATGCGCCGAGTAAAGGTGCCGTGGTTCACCAGGTCCGCGAACGATGTGGCGTACGCGTCGTGTTTCTTGTTGTATTCGTTTTGCGCCCGGATCACGACCCGCATGAAGCCAAGAGCGCCTGCCTCAGAATCGGAGCGGGCGGGATCCCCCTTAAACTTCGGCTGGTAGGGGGTTGAGTTGGCTGCCGGCGCCGGGGGAACCTCCACCTGGGGGGTGGCCTGACCCACCGCCGCCACTGGCATGCCTGCCACCAGAAGTGTCAAGAAGAACTGGGCCAAATTCTGTATTTTCATGCTCTCCTACCGCCTTTTTGGGCTTGTACCAATGTTACTCC
>CAZXKO010000019.1:0-67582 GCA_964641665.1 uncultured Acidobacteriaceae bacterium | reverse complement strand
ACACGAGGTCGGCATCTTCCGGAACTCCGTGCTTGAATCCAAAACTCACACAGGACACCAGGATATTTTTGTCGTTGGATTTTTTCTGAAAGCGCTCGGTGAGATGGGCGCGCAGTTCGTGGACGTTGAACTTCGAAGTGTCGACGACCCAGTCGGCAATGGCGCGGATGGGTTTGAGGCGGCGGCGCTCGGCGGTGAGCGAGGCGCGCACGGGCGAGTCGGCGCCGAGAGGATGCGGGCGGCGGGTTTCGCTGTAGCGGCGGATGAGCGAGGCCTCGGTGGCCTCAAGGTAGATGACCATGGTGGGGATCATCCGGCGGACGGACTTCACGATGGCGGGGAGTTTTTCGAGCTTGGAACCTTCGCGGACGTCGACGACGAGAGCCGTGCGCCGAATCTCGGCGGACTGCACGGCGAGTTCAGCGAAGCGGAGGATGAGGTCGACGGGCAGATTGTCGACGCAGTAGTAGCCGAGGTCTTCGAAGGCCTTGAGAGCGGAGGCTTTGCCGGAACCGCTGAGGCCGGTGATGATGACGAGTTCGGGGCCGGGGCGGGGATCGTGAGACCGGGGCGTGCGGGCCGGGGGCTTCAGCATCCGGGGCAAGTTCTTTTTGGTTTTCGGCGCCACCTTGGTGGGATGGTAGCAGAGATTGGGACGGGGATTGAGTGGCGGGCGAGAGACCGGAAGGGATGCGGACGAGGGCGGGTCGCCTTTGCAGGCGCCCGCCCGGGACGAGAGGAATCTTCTGCGGATTTAGCGGCGGTCGCGGTCCCAGTGATGCTCGCGCCATTCGTGACGCTCGAACGCCTCATGTCGTTCAAAGGCCTCGTGACGCCAGTAGGGGCGGTCGTTGTAGTAGCGGCCGTACAGGGCCGGGCCGCCGTATACGTAAGGCCGCGGGTACACGACCGGAGGCACGTACACATAGGGGCGATAAGCGGGGCGCACATAAACCGGGCCGCCGACCGTGACGCCGATCGCTACGCCGGCGTGCGCTTTCTCAGGAGTTGCGAACGCCAGAGCCATTGCCAATCCGAACACCGCGAATAAAGTTTTCTTTAACATTTGCCACCTCCGTTCCTTGGAAGTAAGAACACGGGGGGTGAGGAAAAGTCGCGGCGCCGTTGGGGGCGCTGCGAGAAGCTGTAAGCCTCGTATTTACTGAGTGGAATCGGCGATTACTTTGGGGTGTGACTGAGACGGGATCCGAAAAGTATGGGACAAGGGCTCGGCCGAGCTGCTGCTCGGCATTGCGCCCAACCGTAGCGTTCAGGCGCTCTTGAGTACAAGGGAGAGGATTCTTGCTACAAGCTCTGCCATGCGATGCGCGCCGAGATCTGAAAGATGAAGGCCATCCAACGTCGCACCCCGTCCGCTGATCACGGCAGCAAAATCCCGCTTTGGAATCAAGAACACGCCATACTTTGAGGCTAGCCGCCGCTGAGCTTGCCCGTAGGAAATCCATTGTGGCAGCAGGGGCAATTCGAACATCACCACGACACGACTTGGCGAAGTCACGCTTCCAAGAATTGCCCAAGTCGGCGTGCAAATTCTCTAGACGGCACACCCGACAGCAGGTCATTTCCACCAATCTCGATCAGCACTATGCGGTCCTCCGGGGTGAGTTTCGCGACAGTCGTCAACGCTTCCAATGAACCGGCGCCGGGCAGTGCAAGCTTTTCTACCGGCACCCCGGTCATTTGTTGCATCACGATCGGCCACGATTGGACACGCGGATCGATACCGGCAGAAATGGAATCTCCGATGACCACCAGATGATCGCTTCGCGCCCCGGTAATTGTCGGAGGATACCGGTGACGAAGTTCCGTTGCAGAGAGGACTAACAGCAGCCCAGCAAGAATCGGAGCCGTGGCCGTTCGCCATCTTGCATGCACCGAAACGCGCACGATGCGATGCTCCGTGCCGAACCACAGCAGGAATGCACCCAGAAAACCGATTTCGACGATCCAGGGAAACGGCGGACAAGCCATTAGCATCAGCATGAGTCCCAGCCATGCGGCAATGTTGCGCAATGGGCGATGCCACGCCCGCCTCAGCAAAGGCGACCGTGCGATCGCAAGCAGAAGTAAGACTGCCCCCGCATAGAGCGACTCGCCGGATGCGAAGTACATAACGACAGGACTCATTCCGGGAATCGTATCAGTAGGTTGTTTCCCGCAGCACTTGGTAATCTATCCCCGCCATGAAAAGTTTCGACTCGCTAACGGAAAAGGAAGTTCTCGCGCTGGCCATTTCTCTGGAAGAAGAAGATCAACGGGTGTACGCCGATTTTGTCGACGGACTGCGGGAGACCTTTCCTGCGTCCGCGGCGGTGTTTGAGGGGATGCGGCAGGAGGAACTAGGCCACCGGCGGAGGCTCATCGAGTTGTACCAGCAAAAATTTGGCGAGCATATCCCGCTGATCCGGCGGCAGGATGTGCGCGGATTTGTGCAGCGCACGCCCGTGTGGCTGGTGCGTCCGCTGGGGCTGGAGACGGTGCGCAAGCAGGCCAGCGCGATTGAGCTCGAAACGCGCGGGTTCTACGAGAAGGCGGCCGCGCGGTCGCAGGACGCGAGCATCCGGCAACTGCTCGACGATCTGGCGAACGAAGAGCGACACCATGAGGAGCGCGCGGACGAGCTCGAGAAAGAAAAGCTGACCCGCGACGCCAAGCACGAAGAAGACGAGGCCAACCGGCGGCTGTTCGTGCTGCAGATCGTGCAACCGGGGCTGGCAGGGTTGATGGACGGGTCGGTGTCGACGCTGGCGCCAGTGTTTGCGGCGGCGCTGGCCACGCGCAGCAGTTGGGCGGCGTTCCTGGTAGGTCTGGCAGCGTCGGTCGGGGCAGGAATCAGCATGGGGTTTGCGGAGGCGCTGTCGGATGACGGGAGCCTTACCGGGCGCGGACATCCGTGGCTGCGCGGCCTGGTCTGCGGGGCAATGACGGCACTGGGCGGCATTGGACACACGCTGCCTTTCCTGATTCACGACTTCCGCTACGCGATGGGCGTCGCGATCGCGGTGGTGCTGGCGGAGCTGGGCACAATTACGTGGATCCGGCACCGGTACATGGACACGCCGATCCCGTCGGCGGCGCTGCAGGTGGGGCTGGGCGGGGCTTTGGTGTTTGTTACGGGGATATTGATTGGAAGCTCGTAAGGCAGTCGTCAGTCGCTAGTCGCAAGTCGTCAGGAACAACCAAGTTGCCGGCCTTCGGTCGTCCGCAATCGTTGGCGACAGCCGGACGTTGGTCGTTGGCCCGAGCAACGTCCGCACGAGCCCGGTAAGTGCTCTTCACGTGCTACCATCCCGCTGTGGCGATCTCTGACACGACTGCGGAAGCGAAGGCTGTCCAAGAGCAAATCCTGGGGAACATGACCGGTGAACAGCGGCTTCTGCTTGCGTGGGAGATGAGCCTTTTCGCCCGCGAACTGGCGCGAGCAGGCATCCGGCAGGACCATCCGGACTGGACCGAGGCGGAGGTGTCGCGGGAACTGCTGAGACTGACCTTTCTCCCTGCACTACTGCCAGCCCGGCTGCCATGACCGCGGACGAGGTCTTCAGAAGATTCACTGCCGCCCTTGACCGAGTGGGCATTCCCTACATGTTGACTGGATCGTTCGCCAGCGCCTACTACGGGGCAACACGGTCCACGCAGGACATCGACTTCGTTATCGAGGCCACTCCCGCGACGTTGGAAACTTTGACGCGACAGCTGCCGCGCGACGAATACTACCTCGAGCTCAACGCTGCATTGGAAGCACACAGGGAGAGGTCTCTGTTTAACGTGATCGACCTCGCGACTGGATGGAAAATCGATCTCATCATTCGCAAGGCACGCGCTTTCAGCGCAGAAGAGTTTCAGCGCAGGCGCCAAGTAAACCTGCACGGAGTTCCGATCTTTGTGGCGAGTGCCGAAGATGTTGTCCTTTCGAAACTGGAGTGGTCGAAGCTCTCCGAATCTCAAAGGCAGCTGGAGGACGTAGTCGCGATTCTTCGATCACGATGGGACCGATTGGATCGGCTCTATCTGAAGAACTGGATTGGAGCTTTGCAGCTTGAGGCGGAATGGAAATCGGCGCTCGAGAAAGCTGGACTCGCTAATCAATAAAGCGGGCACGCGCGGCCTGCACGTGCCCGTTTTTGCTGACGCCTGACGACTAGCGACCGACGACTGCTCTTACGGCGCTTCGATCAGTTCCATCTTTCCTTCGCGCGTGCGGTGGAGCACCATCACTTTGCCCTTGGGATCGCGGAAGACGAAGACGTCGCGGTCGCGGAAGTGGCATTCTTTGATCGCTTCCTCGAGCGTCATCGGACGCAGGGCGACGGCTTCGGAGGAGTGCGTCAGGTGGACTTCGGTGGTGCGTGCGACGGCCGGATACTTGTGCACGACGACGGGAACCGAGGTTTTCTCGGTCAATCCAACCCTGGGCTGAACTTCGCCGAGTTCGATCTTGGCTTCGCCATTCCACTTCTTGTGCGATTTCCGTTTCTTCGAGATCAGACGGGTCTTGTACTTGAGCGCCTGCTTCTCGAGGTGATCGAGCGCTTCGCTGACGGCCAGTTTCATGTCGGTGGACTGGGCCAGGCCGACGATGGGGCCGTTGCGCGGGCTGATGGTGATTTCGGCTTTGTGACGGTGTTTTTCGACAGCCAGGATGACCTTGGTTTCGAACTTATCGCCTAGAATTTTGCGGATCTTGTTGAGGCCAGACTCGACCTCTTTGCGGATGGCGGGAGTGATTTCGTATTGCCTGCCGGTGTATTCCACGTTCATTGAGCACCCTCCTGGGATTCGTGACTCCATGATCTGGGCTCAAACAACCGGTGTTGCAGGTGCGCATGGCTAAAGCCATGCTCTTCTTGTGTCGTCCCTACGGGACTTGCTTATCCTACCGTGCCTACCCAGCGCTGAAGCGCTGGGCTAAGGTCGGCCGTCCCTTCTCGACTTTTTGGACTGTCGCGCCCTCCCTTCAAAGCGATTGGTCTACTTGCTTGACTTCACTTGCTTAACTTTCACTCGGCCAACTTCACTCGCTTAACTTCAATCGCTTAACCAGACGACTCTGATTTGGGAAATCCCAGTTTGCCTCGCTGATCTCTGCTCAACTTGGACTTCATGCTTCCGCTCTGCGCTACGAAAGCCTGCATTTCAAAACTGCGTTCCCACGACAACCCGTGGGCTAACCCTTCACCCGGCGCTGGTGTGTGCTGGGAATGCGCATGTCTTCCCGGTACTTGGCAACGGTGCGGCGGGTCACCTGGATGCCCTGCGATTGCAGGATGCGGGTGATCTGCTCGTCGGTCAAGGGCCGGGCCGGGTCTTCTTCCTCGATTAATTTCTTCACGCGTCGTTTCAGGATCAGCAGCGACGTGTTGCCGCCTTCGGGGCCCTGCACGCTCTCGGAGAAAAAGTAGCGCAGCTCAAACACGCCCTGCGGAGTGTGAGCGTACTTGTTGGCCACGGCGCGGCTCACGGTGGATGGGTGCACGCCGATCTCTTCCGCCACTTCCTTGATCATCATGGGCTTGAGCTGGTCGATGCCTTTTTCCAGGAAGTCCTGCTGGCGGGTCACGATGGAATAGCAGACCTTCATGATGGTCTGCTTGCGCTGCTCGATGTTCTTGATCAGCTGGATGGCGCTCTTGTAGCGCTCTTTCACGTAGTTGCGCGTGTCCTTGTCGTTGGCGTCTTTGGTGAGCAGCCGCTTATATGCGGGATTCAGGCGGAGCTGAGGCACGTCCTCGTCGTTCATGAGGCAGAGCCACTCGTCACCGTGCTTGATAAAAGCAACGTCGGGCTCGATCAGGCGTGTGGTGCTCTTGTTGTACTGCAGGCCGGGACGGGGGTCGAGCGTCTTGATGAATTCGAGGGCAGCCTGTACGGCTTCGATGGGGCGAACGATAGCCCGGCCGATTTCTTTGTACTGCTTCATCTGCAGGGCGCGAAGGTGGTGGTCGACGACGGCGATGGCGTCGGCGAGAACCTGAGCGTCTCCGTTGCCATTGGTCTTCTGCTGCGTGTGCTGCTCCTGGATGTAGCGCAACTGTCGAAGCAGACACTCCCGCAGATCGCGGCAGGCGATGCCAGGAGGATCGAGCTGGCGGGCGACTTCGAGGGCCTCGAGCAGATCAGCGCGGGTGAAGTTCGGCTGGTAAATAGGACGCGGCGCTGCGGCCGGGGGCACTTGTGCGACCGGAGCGGAAGCAGATTCGGCCGGGGTCTCAGGCGCGGGCGCGACTGCAGCTGCGCTACTCACGCCGCCGAGTTCAGGTGAGGCGGTCGCGGAGGCACTCCAGTCTTGAGAGAAATCGGTGGCGCTATCTTCACCCGCAACGGCTGCTTCTTCGTCCTGCGCGGCTGCCAGACCGAGCGCCTCGGCTTCATTGAGGAGGCTTTCCTGGGCAGCAGCGTCGACCTCGGGGGCTGCGGGTGGGGCCACGCCCATGAGTTCGTCATCGCTGGCGATGAGGTATCCGTCTTCGTTCAGGTTGCCAATAATGAGTTCGGCGGCTTCGCGCACGCCGGGGGTCACCGATAGCGCGCCCAGCTGCCACTGAAGGTGGTCGGTCAGATTGCCGGGCTTGGACAGGAAATTTTCGAAGGACGGGCGCTCGATGTCTTCCATCTCGCCCGAGCTGCGGAAGCCGGGGTCAAGGTACTCCTGGAAAAACGAGCCAAAGTCGATTTCGTCGAATGGATCCTTCTTCTCTTCGGCGGGAACGGGAGCTTCTTCGGTGGCGGTGGCAGCGGAAACGCGGTCGCGCTCTTCTTCGCGCCGACCGACTTCGTCGATGAGGGGAACGGAGTCTTCAAGTTCTTCGAGGACCGGGTTCTCGACCATTTCGGCGTTGATCATGTCCTTGAGCTCGATCTTGTTGAGCGCGAGGACGGAGACCATCTGAACGAGGCCGGGCGTGAGGATCTGCCGCTGCGACAGCCGGACGTTCAGTTTGTGCTGCAGCATTACCATGAGGTCGTTATGTCTTTCCTGACAATCAGTTAGATCGTAGGCTCTGAGCTCGGAGCTCGGAGCTGAAAACGTCAGGCCATTAGACCTGGCCAAATTCAGTATCAAAGCAAAGCGCTGTATTGGTCTACATTACAGCCGTAACTGTTTTTGGCCTCGTGTCGCCCCCTGAAGGTACTTGACTTTTCAGTGGGTTACGCGCTCAGCCACCTTCGCCTTCTGCAGTCAAAATCCTCACACCAGCGAGAAGCTCTCGCCGAGGTAAACGCGGCGGACTTCAGGGTCGCTGCCGAGGGCTTCCGGGGTGCCGGTCCGGAAAATTCGGCCCTCATTGATGATGTAGGCGCGATCGGTAACAGAAAGCGTCTCGCGCACGTTGTGATCTGTGATCAGGATGCCGATGCCGCCCGCCCTGAGATCGGAAATGATCTTCTGGAGGTCGAGGACGGCGATGGGATCGATCCCCGAAAACGGTTCGTCCAGCAAAATGAACGTGGGATTGATGCAGAGGCAGCGGGCAATTTCGACGCGCCGGCGCTCCCCGCCCGACAGGGCGTATCCGCGATTCTGGCGGATGTGATCTAAACCCAACTGCTCAATCAACTTCTCCATTTTCTCGCGGCGCTCGTGCCAGGAAATGGGCTGGGCTTCGAGCACAGCGAGGATATTTTCCTCGACTGTCAGCTTGCGAAAAACCGATGGTTCTTGAGGGAGGTAGCTGATACCGAACTGACGCGCCCGCAGGTACATGGGGACGTCGGTGATGTCCTCATTGTCGTAGAGGACGCGGCCGGTATCGGGGGGCACGAGGCCGACGATGGCGTAGAAGGATGTGGTCTTGCCGGCACCGTTAGGGCCAAGTAATCCAACGACTTCGCCCTGCTCCACTCGAAGACTGACCCCATTCACGACCGGGCGACCGCGGTAAGTTTTGCCGATTTCGTCGGTGGCCAAAGAATGCATTTAACGTGCCACTCGTGTCTGGGTAACAGCCGGGGAGGTGTCCCTTCCTTCCACGAGCACCCTATCATCGCGTTTATAGAAAGTCAACGAATCGCCCGTGGTTTTGCCGTGTTCGGCATCAAAAATGCTAGGCGGTCCGCCGGTCAGGACGAATTTGTCGTCGGAGGCGGTGTAGAGAAGTTTATCGCCCTGGGCGTGGCGAGTGGGTTCCTGAACCACGACGTTGCCTTCTGCGACGATGTGGTCGAGTTGGCCCTGACCTTTGAGCGACCGGCTTCTCGATTCCAGGTTGCGGGGGACGAGGAAGGCGTCCAGATGATCGGCGGTAACGGTGGCGTCGGCGCCGCGGGCGGTGACTCCGCCTTCGAAGTGGGCGCGATGCTGGTCGTCGGTGTAGGTGAGACGGAGGGAAGTGATGGAAACTGGGGTTACGTTTCCCTTGGAGTCGGTTTGCACAAGGACGGTGGAGACGGGCTGGCCGTCGCCCTGAGCGACTACGGAGCGGTGGTCGCGGTCGAACTGGGTGGTGGAAGCCTGCACGACGTTGGCGTCCTGCCAGATGCGGGCGTCGCCCGTGTAGGTGGCGATGGCAGTGCTGCGGTGCGCGGTCATGGCGCGCGCGGTGATGTGAATCGGCGAGGACGAAGCGAGCAGGGCGCCGCTCGGCTGTTCGCTGAGATCACTGTAAGTGCTCTTCACGTCGCCTTCGGCGATGACGTCTCCGGTAGCGCGGTTCATGCGGACCGTGCGCGCAGTGGTGGTGAGAGCCTTGTCGGTGACGCGCGGAGAGCCGGTGAGTTCGAGCATCTGGTCGGCGGGCGTGAAGCGGGCGCGGTCGGCGCGGGCCCGGTGCTCGCCGTCGTCGTAGGCAACACTTCCCTGCTGCACAATCGAATCGATCCCGCCGGCGGCACGAAAGACCGCGTCGATGGTCTGGCTGGTGCTGGTGCGGTCGGGCTGGCCAGGAGCGATGCTGGTGATGCGGGCGTCGGGAGCGCCGTGGACGGAGGTCAGGCGGCTGTGATCGTCAAACTTGGCGAGCAGCTGCTGCGCGGTAACCACCGTGCGCGAGCCGTCGTTGCCGACAGGCAGAATTGCGATCTGGCCTCCGGGAGAGGTTTCGGCGTGGTCGAGATGCTTGCCTTTCGTGAGAACGAAGTCGATGGCGGGGGCGATGATCTCGACTTGCTGGGACGTTGTGTTGGGATTTGTGCTCTGACCGGGCAGCTCGACTAGCTTGACGTTGTCCTGGGCATGAATCGCGCGCACGAGGTTGCGGGCCCCGAAGTCGAGCACGATGCGGCCGGCGCTTGAGCGGGCGGGGCGATCGCCCGCGGAATCGAGATGCACGTCACCGGTGAACACGGCGCTGGACAGGCCGCCTTGGGCCTGATTGATCGTGAACTCGGCCTGCGTGGCGCGGGCGTGGACGGGAGAGTCGCCGGCAAGATCGGCCTCGACACCGTCGCTGGCGAGAATGTGATCCACGGTATTGTCGGGACGCAGAAACAGGACCGCTCTCTGGGACTCCATGCGCTGACCCTCCCGAGTCAGGCGGGGCTGCTCGAGGACGACCTCGCGCGGTGTTTTCGAGATAGTGCCGCGAACGGCGGTCAGCTGGCTCTGGCCAGAACCGGTGAGGACGAGGTCGATCTGCGAATCGAGCGTGAGCACGTTGTCCTTCGCCGCGTAGTGCGCGCCCATGGCCGATCCGGAGGCTTGGGGCATGCGCAACTCAACCTTAGCAGTGGTGAAGGCGTCGCCGGATTTCTGATTGAAGACGAGATCGCGGGTGATGAGGTGAATCGGGTTCTTCATCCCGACGGGCGCAGACTGATCGGGCTTGAGCAGGCCCTCGGGGTTGGCTTCGAGGTCGATACGCACGGCGCCCTTCGCGGTGACGTCGCCGGATTGCTGGTCGTAGGCGAAGTCGTCGCCGTAGATCTGGTCGTAGCGGCTGGAGTCCCGGCCAAACAGGGTGATGGTGACGTTGTGCAGCTCAGCGTGCCCACCCAGCTTAAATTGGACGGCCTTGCTCGCCTGGATGGTGAAGAGGGTGCGTCCGCCGGCGGATTTTGAGACCTTGAAGCCCTCGGCGGTCTGCTGGATGTCAACGCCGATCTTGCCCGGGATGTGCTTCAGGACGTCGCGCACCTGGCTGCGACGGTGCAGGTACACGCCCGCCACGACAAGGCTCACCGCGATGGCGGCGAGCGCGAACCAGCGGCGGAGGCGTGGGATCTGCACCGGCATCTGAGTTCAAGTCTACTTGATGCCGGGATGAGGGATTTGGGTTCCTGGGCGGAAAGAACGAGGCTCTAGGCTCTGGGCTCTAACTTGAAGTCGCGGAGAGAGAGTTCAAGGCCGCCGTATTCGGGGTGGTCGTTGTGGCCGATGGTGAAGGCGATGTCGAGGGTGTCGCCAGTGAGGAGTTTGGCGTCCTGCAGGCGCTCGGCCATGTGCCACCCCAGGGCGTCGAAGGTGATGTTGCGCTTCCAGTTCTCAGTTCGGGGTTCTCGGTTCTCGGAAGGCAGTTCTCGGTTCTCAGTTCTCTGTTCTCGGTTGGCGGTAGCGACTCTGAGATCGCTCCGGCGGATCTCGGCTGCATCGGGGTGGCAGCGGGGGGTGGCCAGGATTGCGGCCTCAGTCAGTTCTTCGACTGCTTCCGAGCTTTGCGAGGCCTGCGCAATTGCCGGAGCCAGTTTCAGCTTGACGTGCTTGTCTTTCAGAATCTTTGGCGGCGCCATCAGGCGCACGGCACGGGCAGCGAAGACGGGTTCGGGATTGCCCTGGCCAAAGGGCTCGAGGCGTTCCAGCGCCTGAAACAGATCGGGCGTGACATGGTCGAGAGTGAGTTCGGCGTCGAGATCGAGAATCGGTTCGAAATCGGCTGGGGTGAGACGGAGGCGCGCGTATTCGTCCAGGTGGGCGCGCAGTTCAGGGACGCGGGCGGAGGGGAGCGAGAAGCCGACGGCGTGGGAATGACCACCGTAGCGGGTGAACAGGTCGCGGCACGATTCAAGGGCGTCGAGCAGGTGAAATGCACGGATGGAACGGCCTGACCCGTGGGCTTCGCCGCCATCGTGGGACAGTACGAGCGTGGGCCGGCCGTAGCGTTCGACGACGCGGGTGGCGGTGATGCCGATGACGCCGCGGTGCCAGCCGTGGCCGTCGACAACCACACAGTAGGCATCATGCAGGGTCGGCTCTTGCTCGAAGCGGCCCTCGATGGCAGCCAGGATACGGCGTTCCTCTTCCTGGCGCTCGCTGTTGAGCTGATCGAGACGGCCAGCGATCTCGCGGGCGCGTGCGGGATCTTTCACGCTGAACAGTTCGATGACGTCGCGGGCCACGTCCATGCGTCCGGCCGCGTTCAGCCGAGGCGCGATGCGGAACGCGATTTCGATCGAGGTCGGGGGACGCGTGGCTGGCACCTGGGCGACTTCGAGCAACGCCTTCAAGCCGGGGTTTACGGCGCGGCGCAGGGCATCGAGGCCAAGCTTGGCGAAGACGCGGTTTTCGCCGGTGAGCGGAACGGCGTCGGCGATGGTGGCGATCGCGACCATCTTCATGAACGACGTCAGCAGGCGCGACTGGTCTTTTTCGGGCAGCCGCTTTTCCATCAGGGCCTGCGCCAGTTTGAAGGCCACGCCCGCGCCGCACAGGGCTTTACAGGGGTAGTCGCATCCGGACTGATTGGGGTTGAGCACGGAGAGTGCTTTCGGCACACCTTCGCGGCCGGGCAGGTGGTGGTCGGTGACGATGAGGTCGATGCCGAGGCGCTCGGCGGTTTCGGCGGCGGCGAAGGCGCGGATGCCGGTATCGACGCTGATGATCAGTCGAATGCCGGCGGCAGCCGCGCGCTCGATCACATGGTCTTTCATGCCGTAGCCTTCGCGGATGCGGTGGGGGACGTGGAAATCTGCTGTGCCGCCGCAGAGTTCGATGGCGGTTTTCAGGATGACGATGGCGGTGGTGCCGTCGACATCGTAGTCGCCGTAGATCAAGATGCCTTCCTTGCGTTCGATGGCGGCGTCGAGTCGGTCAACCGCGGCGCGCATGCCGGACATGAGGTAGGGGGAGTGCAGGTGATCCAATGAGGGGAAGAGGAAGAGATGGGCCGAGGCAAGGTCGGCGATGCCGCGCATCAGCAGCAGGCGGGCGAGGGTTGAGGCGAGGCGAGCATCGCCGTTCAGCCGGAGGGTGGGCGCAGAGCAGAGCGCAGTCGCGAACGACTCAACCTGGTCCTGCGGGACGGACTTCATGAGCCATTTCATCAGGCGGCAAACTTCTTGAGGTGGAAGCCGCCATTGTTGACCTCGGCTTCGAGGTTCTCGATGCAGGTTACGATTTCAGTTTGGTCCATTCGGGGATCGCTCGCGTCCCGCGGGCAGGAGTGCCCGCGCCACATGCTCAGTCTTCCTCGTCGGGGCCGGGCTCATCGATGGGGATGCCGCCGAAATCCTCGGAGACTTCGATCAGGCGCTGGTAGCGGTCGTACCACTCGGTACTCGCTTCGTATAGAAACATACTGCCCTGAAAGGCCCAGCCCAGTTGCACGAAGCCGGTTTTGCCGGCGTACGTGCGGAGCCAGCGGGCGTCTTCCAGGTCCTCGTCGTTGGCGAAGTCGGCGTTGGTCAGGCGCTGGATCAGACCTTCGAGGTCGTCGCGCTTGAGCGTCCACGAATCCATGGTGAGGAAGGGCGCACCGGAGGACTTGGCGAGTTCGACGAAATCCTTCCAGCCGTCGGCATTGTCCTCGGCCTTCCACATGATGCACTGGACTTCCTCGTAGTCAACGTAACCATGAAATCGCCGCAGGCCGTGGCCTTCGATGAAGGCGATCATGTCGTCTTTGAGACCAGTGAGGTCGTCAGAGGTGGGAGTCATAGCGGGGGCTCTCGGTGATTCAACATTGTAAGCCTTTTTTAGCTGATGGCGGGTGCCTGATGGCCGGCGGCTCACGGCATTTCGCACTTCGCTGGCACTTGGCATTTAGGAGGCGCGAGATGGACCCACGAAAGCAAGGCACATCGCCGCTAAAAGCTAACGGCTAAGAGCTAACCGCTGTTTTTGGTGTGCTAGACTATTGGTTTCACAGCGAGCCTCCGAACCAGACAAATGCTTTTTTCCAAAGAATATGTGGGCTACCTGGCCCGCGAACTCACAAAAAAGCTGATCGCCGGCGAATTCATTGAGACCGAGAAGGTCGGCGTCGTCACCGAGCGGGTGCATGCCGCCCTGCTCGAAGAGATGTCGCTCGAAGACCGTATTAACGATGAGGTGCGGGTCATCCTCGAGGCCTATGCCGACGAAATGAACCGTAGTGGCGCAAATTACCAGGAAATGTTCCGCAAGGTGAAAAGCGAGTTGGTGAAAAAGTACAAGGCCGTGCTATGAGGCTGAGCCGCGACAAGGTTAACAAACTCGCGCACGTGGTGAGCGATGCCCTCGCGGAGACGGCGCAAGTGGACTTCGTCGAGGACCGCAACACGATTCGACTGGAAGTGCGTAAGGTGTTGGAAGAACTGCTGAATCAAGAGGCTCGGATCGATCAAACGGCGCGCCAGAAGATCGAAAACCAGAAGCGGACCATCCTGGAAGGTAGTCAGGAGTGGGACATCCTGTACCGCAAGTACTACAACGAGGAAGTGAAGAAGCTGGGGATTTAAGAGCAGTCGTCAGTCGCTAGCTATTCGCTGGTGAGCGATGGCTGGTGGCAAAAATCGAGCGGGATTTCACAGGGCGGCTGCGGCTGCCCTTTTGATTTTTCGCCTGCCTCTGCCGGCGTTGGCGGATCGTTGCTACGATTGAGTCGCCGCTACGATTTGGCTGGGATTGGGTGTCATGCCGGGAATAGACGAGCTCACATCGCGGGTGAAAAGCGCTGCACGCGACGCTGGCTTTGAGCTGGCGGGGGTGGCGCCGGTGCGCGAGTTTCCTGAGCTGGCTTACTTTCCGGAGTGGGTCAGTGCCGGGCACGCGGGCGAGATGCACTATCTGGAAGCGCGCAATCAGGCCGGGGAAATCAAGCGGGCGTCTCTGCAGAACACCGCTCCCTGGGCACGCAGCGTGGTGGTGTGCGCGATTAACTACAACACCGACCAGCCCTATTCCACGCAGGTAAGCGATTCGGAGCGGGGCTGGATTTCGCGCTATGCGTGGAGCCGCGAGGATTATCACGACGCGGTGATGCGAAGGCTGCGGAGGGTGGAGCAGTGCCTGTTGGAGGGGGTTGAGGAGGGGCGGCGAGACGCCGCCCAGATAGCCGGCGAGACCCTTCGGCTCGCTGAGCTCGCTCAGGGCAGGCTGCCGGCGCTACTTAACCCGCGCGAGGCCGCGTTAGGTGCGACGGAGGCGGTTCTGACGCGGTGCTATGTCGATACGGGGCCGCTGGTCGAGCGCGTGTATGCGAAGTATGCAGGCGTGGGATGGATTGGGAAAAATACCTGCATCTTGAATCAGAAGACGGGGTCGTGGTTGTTTCTGGGGGTGATTCTAACGTCTTTGGAACTCACCGCCGATCTGCCGGCACCGGACCGGTGTGGGACTTGCTCGCGCTGTCTCGATGCTTGTCCTACCGGCGCGTTTCTTGCGCCCTACCAGCTCGATTCCAACAAATGCATCTCGTACTTGACCATCGAGAAACGCGGGGCGATTCCGGAGGAGATGCGCGACGGAATCGGGCGGCACGTTTTTGGGTGCGACATTTGCCAGGATGTTTGCCCGTGGAACCGGAAGGCGCCGGTGACGGAGGCGCGGGAGTTCCAGGCACGCGAAGGACTGGTCAATCCCGCGCTCGAATGGCTAACGGAAATGAGGGCGGAAGAATTCCGGGAAAGGTTTCGCGGTTCTCCGATTCGCAGGACGAAGTCGAGCGGACTGCGGCGTAATGCGGTGATTGCGATGGGCAACAGCGCGAGGCGGGAGTTTGTGCCAGCCCTGGAGAAGTTGGGCGTGGATGAGGATCCGGTGGTGGCGGAGGCGGCGGCGTGGGCTTTGCGGAAGCTGGCGCAGTCGTAAACCAAGACAGGGTAGTTCGCATCAAGAAAGGGCGGCGAAAAGCAATTAACCGCAGAGTTCGCAAAGGTCCCGCAAAGGACGCAGAGAAAAGCGACTCACCGGAAACTTTGCCCGCATTGTCGTCAGTCCTAAAATTTGATCCGACTTCTTTCGCGTGCCGTCTCCAACGGCTCCACTCCGTGGTAGCATTCCCTCAGTTCACCTCCACATAGCTCACCATGGGTCGCTTGTCCTTTCGGACGCCGGGTTTCGCGCTTGCCTTGCTCTTAATTTTCGGGTGTGGCCTCGGATCGTCTTTTGTTCACGCAGCCGAGCCGCAGTGGCTGGAGTTGCGGTCGGCGCACTTTACGGTCATTACGGATGCAGGCGACAAGAAGGGGCGCGAAGTGGTTTTGCGCTTCGAGCAGATGCGCGGGGTGTTCGGCCAGCTGCTCATGCGCAAGAAGCTGAACATGCCCGTCCCACTCACGATCTTTGCGCTGAAGGACGACCAGCGGTATTACGCGATGGCACCTTTGCAGGACGGCAAGCCAATTGGGGCGCCGGGATTCCTTGTGCCGGGTGAGGATCATCAGTTCATCGTACTGAACGTGTTCGAAGAAGAGTCGTGGCGGGCGGTGGCGCACGACCTCGCCCACTTGCTGCTGAACTACAACTATCCACCCACGCAGGGATGGTTCGACGAAGGTTTTGCGGAATACTTCTCCTCAATCCGGCTGGACAACAAGCAGGTAGAGATCGGGAGCGATCCGGAATTGACGGCGTCGTTTACGACCGATGTTCTGGGAAATCAGAATGAGGTGCGCAACCCCGCGAAGTCTCTCACGGAATTGCTGGCGGGATGGGTGTGGCTTTCGATCCCGGACCTTTTCACGATGGCGCACGATACCTCCGGCTACCAGGAGGGAACGCACCCCACTCTGTTCTACGCGCAGTCGTGGATGGTGATGCACTACCTGCTGAACAAAGACAAGCTCGAGGCCACCGGCACGTACTTCGACCTGGTGGAGAACCAGAAGGTGCCGGTGGAACAGGCCGTCGAGCGAGCGTACGGCATGTCGACCGCACAATTCGACAAGGCGGTGAAGGACTACTTTCATTCGTTGACGCAGCTTTTCCAGGATCAGGAGGCGGCGCGACAACCCGGCGCACTGAACAATCGGCCGGAGCTTCATCAGTTCGCCGCCCCAGTTGGGCCCGATGACATTTCGATCAACGCCAAGCCTGTGCCGGAAGGCGATGCCCGGGCGCAACTCGCCGAAGTGATGGTGCGCCTGCCTGAGCACCGGGAACAGGGATTGAAGGAAATCGACAGCGTGCTGAAGATGACGGACAAGAAAGGTCAGCCGGTGGATAACGAAATCGCACATCGAGCGCTGGCCTGGGCCCACATGGACAAGAAAGAATTTTCGGAGGCGGCGGAGGAATTAGGCAACGCGGGAGCGCTCGATCCGCGCGACGTATGGATCCGCTACTACCTGTCCTTGCTGAAGTACAAGACGGCGCACACCAAGCACGAGGAGATCCAGGGGCTGGCGAACATGATGATCGATCTGAAGGTGACGATCGACTGGTATCCGGAGTTCGCCGAGGCTTACAACATGCTGGCCATGGCCAGGGTTGAGGGCGGCGGCACGGCGTCGGCCATGGATTCGATCAAGGCGGCGATCGCGCTCAACCCGAGAAGCGAGCAATATGTGTTCAACCTGGGACAGATCAGCGAGGCGGGCAAGAAATGGGACGCGGCGCGGGCCATCTTCGAGCGTTTGAAGTCGAGCGGTAACCCGCAGATCGCGGCGGCGGCACGCAAGCAGCTGGACGAACTGGCGACCGTGCAGAAATACGGCGTCTCTCCCAGCGCACCAAAACGGGTGGCACAGTCTTCTCCGTTCGATGAGCTTGAAGAGGAAGCGCAGAAACGGGCCCAAGCCCCGCCGGAGCCGACCGAACCGGACCGGCGGCCAACATCCTTTCTGAAGGGTACCCTGATCAGTGTGGATTGTTCGCATACGCCCGCGGCCGTTCTGACTGTGAACAACGGGGTCAGGTCCTTACGGCTGCGAACCGCGAATTACAAGTTGCTGACGTTGATCGGGGAGGACGAATTCTCGTGCGAGTGGAGGAACCGGAAGGTATCGATTAACTATCGCGCCGGGGGAACGGCGGACGGGGATTTGGTGTCGGTGGAGGTGCACTAGGGGCAGGGCCATTGTCGAGTGGCGATTGACGATTGGCGAGTGAAAATCTAACCACTTCCGATTTTGCAGAAACGTAGCTGTATTACCGCCGATCCCAGGCGGCATAGCACTTAACAAATTCGCCATTCGCCCTTCGGCATTTGCCATTCCACAAAAAACCCTCCCAGGGGGAAGCTGGGAGGGCCCAGAAAAATGGTTTGCAGCCAGGTCAGACGCGAACTACATTCGCTGCCTGGAAGCCCTTTGGGCCTTTGAGCAGATCGAACTCCACGGTTTCGCCTTCATTGAGCGTGCGGTATCCATTCTCTTGAATCGCGGAGAAGTGGACGAACACGTCCTCGCCAGTGGAGCGCTGGATAAAACCATAACCCTTTGCCCCGTTAAACCACTTTACAGTTCCCTTCTCTCTCACAGAGACACTCCTTTCGCCTCATCGCGAAGAATTCATCTCTTCGTCCCCTGTTTGAAGCCCTCTTGCGAGAGCCCCCCCTCCAGAGATCCGAGAGACAAGGTCGCGTTACCGCCGACGGAAGAAGTTCCTGCCAACGAGAAGGGCCCCTGAACCTAGGGCCGGGCAGAAGTACCACGGCGCTAAGCTCAGGAGCCCAAAATGATGGCGCGAATTTCGCCCGCCTATCACAGAAACGTCAACCTAAAGAACCCAGGACTCACTACCGACCTTCCGGTAGTGAGCACCAGATAATATTCAGGTCAGCGCTTCTTGGCAAGAAAAGAAATTCAATCAACCCTCGCAGACTCATAGGCTTGCGCTGTGGGGGTGGGGGAGGCCTCCATGACCTTGAGTCATAGATGGCACTGACCCGCCGTGCGGGCTCAGACCGCATCTGTTTGATAGGATTAACAGAACCGAGTGCCTGCCCCCATCTCCACGCCGATCCCGACACCTGCGGAAGGCCTTTCCAAGAGAGCGCACGCGGTCCCGCAAACCTATGTGGGGCTGGTTCTGTCGACGATACGCTACTTAATGCGGACCGAGGTTCACACCTTCGCGTTCTCAGTGGCGGCGAACGCAATCCTGTCGTTTTTTCCGTTCGTGATGCTGCTGATGACGCTGATCCGGCGAGTGTTCCGATCGCCGGCCATGTATGAAGTGGTGCTACAGCTGCTGCGCGACTACCTGCCCGCCGGGCAGGAGTTCGTGATCCGGAACCTGAATGCCATGGTCGGAGCGCGGCACCCGGCGCAGATTGCGTCCCTGCTGATTCTGCTGGTGACCTCGACCGGAATCTTTCTTCCGCTGGAGGTCGCTTTGAACCGGATCTGGGGATTTCCGGACAACCGGTCGTATCTGGGAAACCAACTGATCTCGCTCGGCCTGGCCTTCTGGTGTGGCGTGCTCGCGTTGATTTCGATCGGCATGAGTGCGGGGAACGTGGTGCTGCTGGAGTTTTTACTCCGGGGCCACGGCACGATGTTCGTCCGCTTCGTGGGCTTTGTGACCATGAAGATTTTCGCCATCGGCGCGAGCGTCGCGATTTTCTTTCTCATTTACTGGCTGCTGCCGAACGGCAAAGTCCCCGTACGAGCAGTCGTGCCGACCGCGGCCATCATGGGCCTCTTGTTCGAGGCGTTGAAGTACGCCTACATTCTGGCCCTGCCGAAGTTGAACTTTGCTGAAGTGTACGGTCCATTCTCGCTGTCGGTGAGCCTGATGTTCTGGGCGTTTCTTTCCGGACTCCTGCTGCTGACCGGCGCTCACCTGTCGGCCGAGGGGCATCCGCGAGCGAAGTGAGTCGCATAACCCGCACCGAACTGCGAGCCGTCACACCAGTTGTTCATTTCTTCGTCCACTGGTCGACCCAGTCGTTGACGGTCTTGTACCAGAGCTGAGAGTTTTGCGGCTTCAGCACCCAGTGGCCTTCGTCGGGGAAGTAGAGCATCTTCGACGGAACGCCCATGGTTTGCAGCGTGGTGAAAAGCTGGAAGCCTTCGCTCACGTCGAGGCGGTAGTCGAGTTGGCCGTGGACGACCAGCGTCGGCGTTTTGAAATTCTTGGCCGAATTCCGCGGAGACCACTTGTTGTAGACGTCATGATTCGTGTACGGTGTGCCCTGGAACTCCCAGTTATTGAACCAGAGCTCTTCCGTCGTACCCCACGCCGAAAAAGTGTTGAACATGCCGTCGTGCGAGACGATGCACTTGAAGCGGTCGGTATGGCCGAGGATCCAGTTGGCCATGTAGCCGCCGTAGCTTGCGCCCAGGGCGCACTCGCGGTCTTTGTCGATGAAGGGATACGTCTTCTCGGCGTAGTCCAGGCCCTTCATCAGGTCTTCGAAGGGAGCGCCGCCCCAGTCGCCGTTGATGGCGTCGATGAACTTCTGGCCGTAGCCGGTAGAGCCGTGGAAGTTGATCATGATGACGACGTATCCGCTAGCGGCGAAGAGTTCGGGATTCCAGCGGTAGGACCAGTCGTCTCCCCAGGCGCCCTGCGGGCCGCCGTGGATGAGAAACTTCACGGGATATTTTTTGGTGGGGTCGAAGTTGGGTGGCTTGACGAGGAGGCCTTCGACCTTGTCACCCTTGGCGCCGGGAAAAGTAAACAGCCCCATATCAGGCATCTCGATGCGGGAAAGCACTGCATCGTTCACGTGGGTCAGCTGTTGGGGACCGTCATCTTTTGCTATCGACAGCCGGTAGATCTCCGTTGGGGCGTATACCGACATTCGTGTGTAAACAACGTACTTTCCGTCAGAGGTGGGTGCAGGATCATCGGAATAGCCAAACTCCCGCGGCAGGAACATCAATGACCCTGTTCCACTCAAGGTTCCGGACCATCGGGGATTGTCTATTGGGCCATGATTTGGATTACCGCCGGGCACGTGGAGAGGGTCGCTAAGATCCAAGTTGCCCCCTGCCTCGCCGGGTGTGTCAATACGGACAATGCTCGCAGTTTCAGTGTGCTGGTAAACATAAAAGATTGCCTTCGAATCTCTTGCCCAGGCAAAGTTCTCGACCCAGTGATCGACATTCTCAGTCAGATTTTCCTTCTCTCCGCTCTTGCGGTTGTAAAGCATCAGCCGAAAGCGATCGCTCTCATATCCCGGACGCTGCTGGGCGCGGTAGGCGATGTACTTGCCATCGGGCGAGTAGAGCGGCGTCGAGTCGCTGGCGGGATTGTCGGCTGTGATGTTCTTGGCCGGATCTCCCGTGACCGGCACGATCCACAGGTCGTTGTTGGTGGAGGTGGCTTCGACCTTGTCGTGGTTCGAGGTGTAGCAGATTTCCTGCCCGTCAGGCGAGAAGGCGTAGTTGTCCTGGCCGCCGAGCGAGAATGGTGGAGCGTCGTAGTCGCCGGGCGTGATATCGAGAGGGACACCTGGCATAGCTGCAAATCCGAGGTCATCCAAGCGGCGACCTGCAGCGGCGGTCCGAACACTTTCGGGAGGCGGTGCGGCAATCACGAACAAGTGACCCCGCATCCCGCCCTTGTAAGCATTCCAATGCCGGTAAAGCAGCCGATCGAACACGAGTGCCTTCACCTTCGACTTCTCATGCTCGTCAAGCTTTTTCGCATTACAAGCCGTTTCCTCCGCAGGCGAACCATCGCACTCGTGATACACGTCCGAGACGAACAAAATGTTCTTTCCGTCCGGCGACCAGAGTTCGCCGCTCGCTTCCGTCTTGATGTCGGTGAGTCTGTGTACCGCGGTCACCTTAGCCGTCGCGCCGTCGAAGTCGGCGATCCAGACTTGCGATCCGCCTTCCTTCGTGGAGATAAATGCAAACCGCTTCCCATCCGGCGCCCAGCGCGGACGGTCGCCATCCTGATCGGGAATGAGGACGTGCTCTGCAGAAGAAGAACCTGCCGAGCTCCGCTCGGCCTGGGCGGACGAGGCGTCCGCCCCTACGCGGGCCCTTGCGGGCGAGACACTCGTCGCTCCACCTGAGGAGTCGGACAGCGGCACAATCCAGATGTGCGGGGTTTTCTTGTTCGCTGCGAGGTCCACATCAACCACGCTGAACAGCACCCATTTGCCGTCCGGTGAAGGCACCGGCTCGCCCACGCGCTTGAGGGCCATCATGTCTTCGAAAGTGAAAGGGCGTTTCGATTGTGAGAGTGCGGGGAGAACGTAAAGAACTGTAAAGAGCAGGATGAGAGAACGGCGCATGCTTGCCTCCCCCGGGGAACGGGTAAGTGTAAATCAGGAGCTCGCCCTCGGCTCGCGCGGCTGGCACTTGGCGGTTGGCACTTGGCCCAAAAGGGGCGAAGAGCTGGCAGGGGATCTTATGGCGATCGCGGGGCCTAGGCGAAACGGCCATGTCCCTGAGGCGCCGTCGATTGCTGTCTCCCGCGGCACGAACAACAGCTGCGGACAGGAGTGTGCGCGCCACCCATGTGGACCAAGTGCTAATTGCCAACTGCCAATTGCTGGCAGCCCCCTGCAACCCTTCGCCCGGAACCGTCGTCTAAGAAATTAGGCAGAAACTGCAGTCTTCCCTACCCTCCGGGCTCCCTGAGCGGAGAGGGCCCGGGGGTAGGAAGGCAGCAGTGCGCCAACTTCCTGACGCGGTCCGGCATTTCTTCTACACTATTCCTATGAAACATGACTTGCGTTTTGGCCGGCTGCTTCCAGCGTTGTTTTGTGTTTTCTTCCTGGCCGCCTTCGCGCTCGCCGAGGAAGGACCTCTGGACAAGTCCGAGCCCAAGGGGACTACGCCGGAAGAAATCATCAAGCGCTTCTCCACCAAAGAAAAAGAATTCAAGGAAGCCCGCGACCAGTACACCTACCGGCAGGACGTCAAGGTACAGGTGCTCGATGGCGACACGGTAAAGGGCGAGTACCACGAAGTTTTTGACGTGGTGTTCAACGACCAGGGCAAGCGGCTGGAGAACGTGGTATTCGCGCCGCAATCCAGTCTCGATCAGGCCGGCCTTTCCATGGACCAGGGGGACGTGGACGACATCCGCAACCGGCTGCCCTTCGTGCTCACCAGCGATGAGGTCGGCGAGTACAACATCCTCTATGTAGGGCAGCAGCAGGAAGACGACCTGCACTGCTATGTGTTCGACATCGCGCCGAAAGAGATTGTCGGCAAGAAACGCTACTTTCAAGGGCGTATCTGGGTGGATGATCACGACTTCCAGATCGTGAAGAGCTTCGGTAAGACGGTCCCTCAGATTTACGGGGGCAAGAAGAAGAACAAGGAAGAACACCTTTACCCTAGCTTCACGACCTGGCGTGAGCAGATCGACAAGGTCTACTGGTTCCCCACCTACACCAAGGCGGATGACACGCTGCACTTTTTCTCCGGCGACATTCACATCCGCGAAATCGTGAAGTACCAGAATTACAAGAAATTTGGATCGAAAACGAGAATCACGTACGAGGGGAAGGAACTGCCGCCGGGAGAACAGAAGGAGCCGCAGGCGCAGCAGACACAAAAGTAGCTCCGAGCTTTGAGCTACGAGCTTTAATGGAAGCAGTGGCGAGGGAGAGAAAGTCCCTTGACATCTCCACTCTCTCCGGATGATCGAATTGCCGCCTGCGGGTGGATGTTCGCTCGGAGCTAAAAGCTCAAAGCTCGCAGCTCAATAGAACAGATACTTTCTCCACTTATCATCCGACCGTCCCATCAGACGCATGATGTGGCGGCTGGTGTGGAGATTGAAGGCGCGGGGCTCGCGGGTCAGCTTCATGCCCGATTCCGCCGGCATTTGGTTCCCCTTACGGCGGTTGCAGGGGTGGCAGCAGGCGACGAGATTCTCCCAAGTAGACGAGCCTCCGCGCGAGCGCGGAATCACGTGGTCGAGTGTGAGTTCGCCCGAGGCGAGCACAACTCCACAGTATTGGCAGCTGTTGCGATCGCGCAACAGGATGTTCTTGCGTGACAGCGCGCGGGTCTGGTGCGGGATGCGGCGATATTCAAGCAACCGGATGACCGAGGGTACCCGCATGGCCACGCGGGCCGCATGCAGAAAGTGGCCGTTCTCCTCTTCGGCCATGGCGACTCCCTTGAGCACCAGCACGATGGCGCGGCGGGCAGCACATACGTTGATGGGCTCATAGGAGGCGTTGAGCACCAGCACGGGTGCATGCAGGGCCTGGGCGTTGCCGTACGTGCCGGTGGCTACGGCCATCACGCCTGCAGCGGACCGGCCGACCATGGCTCGCATCGAATTATCGATCTTCGCTCCCATAAAACCTTACTCATGAACAATCACTATCCATCATCCGTGCGCTGCCATCGTCATGCTGGGGTCCGCGTCCGGTTCGAAGTGAGCATGTTGCGCGTCGACTTTTAGGGTTCGCGCCACGGTTGCGACCCACACACGGTCCGCGCCCGCCCGGCGCAGGATTCGCGCACACTCGGAAACGGTCGTGCCGGTGGTGAAGACATCATCCACCAGCAAAATCTCGCGTCCCGATATTTTCTCCGGACTCTTCACCCGGAAGGCTCCCCGCAGGTTCTCGCGTCGCTGGTGACGGGTCAGGCCAATCTGCGAGAGTGTCTCGCGGGTCCGCTCCAGTACGTCGCAAAGCGAGTAGCGATCACGGGAAGACGACAACTTGAGCGCCGTGCGGGCGATCAATTCCGACTGGTTAAACCCGCGTTGTCGCAACTTGGCCGAGTGCAGCGGGACCGGTACCACCAGCAGGTGAGCGTCCCCCAGCGAAGGCTCCAACCTGGCTACAGCCTCGGCCAGCATGCGCCCAAGCACATTTGCGGCCGGCCGCACCTGCTGGTATTTCAGCATGTGGATCAGGTCGCGCAAGCCACCTTCATAGCTGCCATAGGCTACCGCTTTCACGAACAGCGGCTCCATGCGCCGGCACAGCCCGCAGCGTGCTTCCCCGTGCTCCCCGCTGAACGCGTGCGGGCTGATCAGGCGTTCGCCACAGATCGAGCATAGACCGCCAGCGATGGGGTGTATGGCGTCGAGGCAGGTTGCGCAGACGGGAAGGCGTGAGATCTTGATGAGGGGCTGGCCGCAGATGCGGCAATCGGCCCGGAACAGCGTGGCGAACAGGCTGTCGGCGATTTCGCCCGCCCAAGAAACAAAAGAAGCCCCTCTGGCTACAGTTGTGGCCTGCGTAGCCCGAGTTCGGTCCCCGGTACTGCTGAAGACGACCTCCCGTCGTCCGGAGGGTACATTAGGGCTCCAACCAGACGAATCTCTTTCCTAGTATAGCCACGCCCACAGGCTCACGCAATCCGCTGCTCGGACTCGGTCTCGTCCTTAGTTTCCTTCTCCGATACCTTCCGCTCAGCTGCGAGCGTGGCCGCCAGCATGGCCTCGGGATCAAAATTCAGCCCTTCCGGGCGAGGCATTAGCGGCACTCGTGCTGGACGATAGGATCGCAGGTAGCAATCGCCGCAACGTGCGGCCCGCAGGAAGAAGAGTCGTAAACCGTATCGTTCGAAGAGATTGCGCGGGCGCGATGCGTAGCCCTCACGGCTGCCGCAGTTATGACAGAGGAATTCGGTAAAGTAGCGATACCAGAAGGTAGGTTTGGACAACGCGTACATCAGTACAGCTCCTCGGGCCCCAAACAGGTCAACGCGAGACGGACGGAATGATTGTACCCCCGAACGGTGGCGGGGAGTTTCGTCAATTTCTCGGCGTGACGTGATCGACGGTACAGGCGCCAAGTGTGGCGGACTTCCCCTCCGGAGACCAGACCGCATCGTACTTGTATTTGTCAGGCGCCGCATGCTAACGTGCGCGGTCGCAGCAAATGGGATGTATATCTAGCCCCACGAATCACTTGCGAGGAAACCCATGAGCACTCAACTGACCGCCCCCAGCGAAAAGAAGTATCGCCCATATGTTCCGGAAACGATGGAGATGAAGGAGTTCACCTTCCGGGCTGTGCTGGTCGGTCTGGTGCTGACAGCCATTCTCGGGTCGGCCAATGCGTATTTGGGGTTGAAAGCGGGGATGACCATTGCGGCCACCTACCCCGCAGCCGTAATTGGGATGGCTCTGCTGCGGTTGATGAAGGGGTCGCTGTTAGAGGAGAACATCACGCGGACTGTCGGGTCGATTGGGGAATCTGTGGCAGCCGGAGCGATCTTCACAATCCCGGCCTTTGTCATGGCCGGAATCTGGCCTGGGCTCACAAGGGACCAGTATTGGAAGTCGGTTGCGCTGATGATGATCGGGGGGACACTGGGCATTCTGTTCGTGACGTTGCTACGCCGCGTAATGGTCGAGGATCCCGATCTTCCCTACCCCGAGTCGGTTGCGGCGTCAGAGATTCACAAAGCGGGACAACAGGGAGCAAGGGCCGCAAAGATCCTATTCGCCAACATGGGCTTTGGCGGATTCATGTACCTGCTGGGCGCGATCAACGTGTTTTCTCCGAATAACACGTTCCCGGTGACCATCAGCGCGATGGGAAAAAGGCTGTTGTTGCGAACCAGCACCAATCCAAGTGTGGCTACTACCGTGACGGGAGGGGCCACACTGTTTACCGCTCCGGATGTAAGCCCTGCGTACCTGGGTGTGGGATACATCATCGGGCCAAGGCTGGCGGCGCTGAATTTTGCGGGCGGCCTGCTGGCGTGGGGACTTCTGGTTCCGCTCCTGACGTTCACGGTTGGCCCCTACATCCAAGCGGCACAGCCGGAAGGTCAGCCGATCTCATGGACCTTGCTCGCCGGGGCAATTTACTTCTCGATCGTACGTCCGATCGCGGTAGGCGGGATGCTCGTGGGCGCGACCTATACGCTCTTCCGAATGCGCAAGCAACTGATGGCGGGCATGGGCCGTGCCGTTTCTGACCTCAAGAAGTCGGCCGTAGCGCACGCGGCCGCAAATCGCACGGAGCGGGATTTGCCCGCCAAGATCGTCTTCACCGGCATCGCGGTGGTGTTTGTCGCCATGGTCATCCTGTATCACTACTTCATCGGCTCGGCGGGCAACCTGTCCGGCTCTCGGGTTCTGACGGGCGCGTTGGTTGCCGCCGTAGTCATGGTCGTGATTGGATTCTTCTTCGCGGCGGTTTCCGGCAACCTGGTCGGCATGATCGGTTCGTCGAACAATCCGGTGTCGGGGCTCACGCTCTGCACCCTGGTGATTGCCGCACTGCTGATGGTCGCCCTAGGAGTATCGGGATCCGGTGGCGTGGCCGCCGTGCTCGGAGTCGCGGCCGTGGTATGCGTTTCGTCAGCAGTCGCGGGCGAGATGCTGCAGGATCTGAAGGTCGGTCATATCCTTGGGGGCACGCCCGCGAAGATGCAGCTCGGGGATATTTTTGGCATCGTCGTGGCTTCACTCGTGCTTTTCTTCCCGGTGGCGATCCTTGACAAGGCATATCACTTCGGAAGTTCGGCGCTCCCGGCACCGCAGGCCGGACTCATGGCCATGCTCTCGAAGGGAATCGTTGGTGGCGACATGGCGTGGCCGCTGGTGATCGTGGGCATCCTGCTGGGTCTGGTGGCGATCCTGATCGAGGTGAAGAGCGTGATGCTGTTTGCGGTCGGGATGTACCTGCCCCTCGGCACCACATTCGCGATTTTTATTGGAGGCGTGGTCCGGTGGATCACCGACAAGTTGCGTGATCGTCGGGGTATCAACGACGCGCAGAAGGCGCGGGTCGACAACGCGGGTGTGCTCACCGCGTCAGGTCTGATCGCCGGCGAAGCGCTATGCGGTCTGGTGATCGCTGGACTGGTCGGCTCGGGGCGCGATGTCGCGTTGCTCAGGTGGACGCCCTCGTTCTGGACGGCAATCGTAGCGATGGCAGTGCTGATCATCGCCATGATTCGCGTGCCCCTGGCTAACGCCGGATCTCCCGACGAACCCGCACCTCCGACAGCCATCATGTGACCTGAGGCGAAAGCTGCTGACTTTTTCAGACTGGAAACCGAGTTAACCACCGCACAGGAGAGTGCGCGAAGGGAATGACGCTCTTGCGATTTCCTTCCTGTGTTACTTTGTGTCCTTCGTGGTTAACACTCTATGTCGGTTGCCGAGAACATAGCCAGAGTACAAGAAAAGATTCGAACTGCCGCCGCCCACGCTGGCCGCGATCCCGAAGAAATCACACTTATGGCCGTCAGTAAGACCTTCCCTCCCGATCGCATCCGCGAGGCCTACCAGGCTGGCCTCCGCCATTTTGGCGAGAATCGGGTGCAGGAATGCGCGGGAAAGATCGATCGCCTGCGCGATCTCGGAGACGCGCGGTGGCACATGATCGGCCACCTGCAGACCAACAAGGCCGGCAAAGCCGCCGAACTTTTCAGCGCAATCGATTCGGTCGACTCGCTGAAGCTGGCGGAAAAGTTGAACGACTCCGCGCGCAAGTTGAGCAAGAAACTCGCCGTGTTGATCGAGGTGAACGTGGGAGGCGAAGCCGCCAAGAGCGGCGCGCCTCCAGATTCGCCGGAACTCGCCCGGCTTCTTTCCGCGGTCCCGCAGCTCGATCACCTCGAGATCTGTGGTCTTATGACCGTCCCACCCTTTACCGAAGATCCGCAACTGGCGCGGCCGTTCTTTCGCAAGCTGCGTGAACTGCGCGACCAGATTGCTGCTCGCAAATTTCCGGGAGCCCGCATGGACGTTCTCTCCATGGGCATGTCACATGATTTCGATGTGGCCATCGAAGAAGGATCGACTTGTGTGCGGGTGGGAACGGCAATCTTCGGTGACCGGACCGTGGCCCCATGAAAGGCCTGGACCGAGCCTGCGCCGGCGCGCTTTTCTTGTTGGCCGTCGTGGAATGCTGGCTGGTTCCGCGTGACTACACGGGGCGGATCTGGATCTTCGGAACCGGACTGGCTCTGCTGTTCACCGCGATGCTGAATCTGCTCCGCGTGCGGAACGGGTACAGCGTGCGCGGGCTGAAGCTCTACTGCATCGGCGCCGACGTGATGATGCTGGTGTTTGTGATCGCGCTCATTGCCAGCATCGGCTGGGCGAGAACAGAGGCGAATCCGCAGGTACTGCTGGTGCTGGGATTGCTGGGCGCGGAAACGACCTTCTCGCTGGCAAAAAATCCTTGATACCGATCCAGGAAGGCGGCGCAGTCACTTTCGCAGTAAAGGTGCATCCTCGCGCGAAAAAGGACGCGATCACAGGAGAACTGGGCGACGCCCTGAAGGTCGCCCTCACCGCACCACCCGTGGAAGGTAAAGCGAACGAGGCCTGCATCGAATTCTTCGCGAAACTTTTGAAGGTGCCGCGTTCGTCCGTTAGTATTGCTGCCGGCCAAAGCAGCCGCAACAAGGTGATTCGCGTCGTCGGGTTGACTGCGGACGAATTGCAAAAGCGGCTGAGCCTCGGGAGCCCTGATTGAACCTTTCCCAACGCCTGCATGAGATCCGCACCGGCTTTGAGCGGCCCTTCTGGGTCGCCAACATCAGCGAGCTTTTCGAGCGGCTTTCGTACTATGCAGCTTTCGCATCCCTCGCCCGCTATCTGCACGAGACCCTGAATTTCCAGGCGGAACAGGCCAGCAGCCTGACGGGGCTGTTTGGTGGCCTGGTTTGGTTTCTCGCCGCGTTCGGGGGAACACTTGCCGACCGACTCGGGTTTCGACGCTCGCTCTCGCTGGCGTACCTGATCCTCAGCACGTCGTACTTTCTGATTGGATCTGTGGGCGCTGCGTGGCTGGCTCCGTTGCGCAACGCGATGCCGCTGGGCGTGCTGGTGGCGATCCTGTTGATGCTGCCCGCCCTCGGCATTGCCCTGGTTAAACCGTGCGTAGTCGGCACTACCGCGCGTGCATCGAACGAAAACGTTCGCTCGATCGGATACTCGATTTATTACACGCTAGTGAACATTGGTGGGGCCGCCGGCCCTTATGTCGCGTCGTGGGTGCACCAACATATGCGGGTGGAGAATGTGTTTCGTGTGGCCGCCCTGAGCGTGTTCGTCATGTTCTTCGCGGTACTCATCTTCTTCAAGGAACCGCGCCGCGCCGATGAGCCAACCGTCACTCTGGGGCAGGCGGGAAAGAACTTCTGGACCGTTCTCTCGAATCCGCGCTTCATGATCTTTCTGCTGATTTTCTCCGGCTACTGGATCGTCTATTGGCAGGAATTCATCATCCTGCCCCTTTACGTCCATGACTACATCAACCCCAAGACCGACACCGAGCTGATGCTGGTCACTGGGCCGGTGGTCGTGATTCTCTTCACGATGGTCACCAGTCTTCTCACGCAGCGAATCGCCGCCTTCCGTGCCATTATTCTGGGCACGCTGATCTCTGGTGGGGCGTGGCTGCTGCTGGTGGCGCATCCCTCGGTGTTGACCGCTTACCTTACGTTGATTGTGGTCGCCATCGGCGAACTCACCCAGTCGCCGCGCTACTACGAATATGTTTCGAGGCTCGCGCCACCGGGACAGCAGGGCACCTACATGGGCTTTGCGTTTCTGCCAATCGGAATCGGCTCACTGCTTGGGGGCAAAATCGGAGGAATGCTTATCCACCATTTCGGGGAGGTAATGCATCGTCCGGAGCGGATCTGGTGGACCGTGGCAGACCTGGGCGTAGCCACCGCGGTGCTTCTCTGGGCATACGATAAGGTCGTGATGGCGCAAGGCCGTCCCTCGGAATAGCCCGCAACCGTCTCCTTCCAGATCACTGCAGGGAACGACTGAAATTGATTACTCTGCTAGGCGTCCGAAGGGCCACGTTTCATGTCCAAGCGCAAGATTACCCCGAACCATATCGCTGCCCACATACGGCGAGTGTTGAAGGATGGCGGCTCGGCCCCACATGCTGAGGGCGTGCAGTGGTTCTTCAAGGAAGAGATCAAGTCGCGGGGATGGTACACGGCGGAGTTACGCCGAGTGGCAGCCCGGTTCCGGCGGGCGATCGTTCGGGAGCGAGGTACGGATTTCCTGCTGCAAGTCGCCGACAAGCTCTTCCAGGCGCGTGTGCTGGAAGAAAAAGTCTTTGCGGTGTTGATGCTTGAAAAGCTGGTCGACAAGTTTGGCGACGCCGAATTTCGCTTGTTCGAGTCCTGGCTTGCGCGTATCAGTAGTTGGGCCGACCACGACGGGCTGGTGCATTACCTGATCGCTCCCATGGTCGCCGCCAAGACAACGCGCGTGAAACGTGTCTTTGTGTGGGCCAGATCACCGCGGCGCTGGCACCGGCGGGCCGCCTGCGTGGCGCTTATCCAGGGGGCGCGAAGGAAACTGTTTCTGCCAGAGACCAAGCGGCTTGCGAATTTCCTATTGTCGGACGAAGACGATAAGGTTCAGAAAGGGCTAGGTTGGCTGCTGCGCGAGACCGCGAAGGCGGACCCGAAGCGCACTGTACCCTATCTTATGAAGATCCGGCACCGAGCGCCGCGGTTGGTGCTACGGACCGCGTGCGAGACCCTGCCCAAACCAACCCGCGCGAAGATACTGGCGTAGCCGGTCGCGGTCGTGAACGAGAATACTCGGACATGCAGTGGAAATTCGCCTAAATCGCCGCCCTTGTTTAAAATGAAAGTTTGCTCATGAATCTCCCAGCCATTCAGGCCGCGCTGCGGGAACGCCGGATCGACGCGTGGTTCTTCTATGACCATCACCGCCGGGATCCGATTGCCTACCGGGTCCTCGGATTGCCCGACACGCTGATGGTGACCCGCCGCTGGTTCTACTTGATTCCCGCGCAGGGCGATCCGGTGAAGCTGGTGCACAAGATCGAAGCCGGGCACCTGGATTCGTTGCCCGGAGCCAAACACAAGTACGCTGGCTGGCAGGAACTGTTCGACAACATCAAGGCGATCCTGGGCAACTATCGCAACATCGCCATGCAGTATTCGCCCAACAACAGCGTGTTTACGATCTCGCTCGTGGATGCGGGCACAGTGGAGATTGTGCGCGGCATGGGAAAGAACGTGGTGAGTTCCGCCGATCTGGTCGCCCAGTTCGAAGCGACTTTCACTGACGAGCAGGTCCAGACCCACTTCGCGGCCCGCGACGCGATCGACGCCATCACGGCCTCGGCGTTCCAGGAGATCGGACGGCGGGCGCGCAATGGCGGCACGACCGAATACGCGATGCAACAGTGGTTCATGGAGGCGTTTCGGCGCGAGAACCTGGTCACCGACGATCCGCCGATTGTGGCCGTGAACGCGAACAGCGGGAATCCGCACTATGAGCCCCATGCGGAAGGCTCGGCGCCTATCCGTGAAGACGATTTCGTCCTGCTGGATGTCTGGGCCAAGAAGAATACGCCCGGGGCCGTTTACTATGACATTACCTGGACCGGCTTCGTCGGGAACGCTCCATCGGACAAGCAACGGGAGATTTTCCAGATTGTTCGCGACGCGCGCGATGCGGGCGTGAAGACGGTGCTTGACGCGAGCGCGGCAGGGCAGCGGATTGCCGGCTGGCAGGTCGACAGGGCAGCGCGCGATCACATCCGGAAGGCAGGCTATGGGGATTACTTCATCCACCGCACCGGGCACTCGATTGGCACCGAGGTGCACGCCAACGGCGCCAACATGGACGATCTGGAGATCCATGACGAGCGGCAGATTCTTCCGAACTCCTGCTTCTCGATTGAGCCCGGCATCTACCTGCCTGAGTTCGGCGTGCGCAGCGAAGTCAATATTTTGGTTCGGCCCAATCGGGCGGAAGTGACGGGGAAAATCCAACGCGAGATCGTGACCATCTGAATGGCCAATTCCACTGCTGATAAAACGAAGGCGATTGAACCAACGGACGTCACCATGATGTCGGTGGTGGCCCCGGCTGTGGCCTGGCTGATTCCGGGCGCGGGACACCTCATTCAGAAGCGCTGGGGCCGCGGCCTGCTGCTGATGGCGTCGATCGTTGCCATGTTCGTGATCGGCCTTGCGATGCAAGGGCGGGTCTACAAGCCGAATGGCGGGGACATCCTCGACATGCTGGGCTTTGTCGGCAATATCGGAGCGGGCGGCCTTTACATCGTGACGCGCGCAATGGACTGGGGACAGGGCGCCATCGCACACGCCACCGCGGACTACGGCACGAAGTACCTGATCGTCGCGGGCCTGCTTAATTTCATCGCGGTCGCCGACGCCTACCACATCGCCATCGGGAAAAAATCATGACGCTCTCGCACTTCAGCGCCGCCGTCCTGTTTGCTCTCTTCGCGTCCGTGGTGTTTGGCATCACCCAGCGCAACACCACCCGCGAAATGGTGCGCTACGGTCTCTACTGCTTCGCAATGTTTGTGGGCGGCGTGATTGTGTCGGGGTGGACGATGTGGCTGTTGAGAAGGTAGATCTGAGCTATCAGCTTTCAGCCATCAGCTTTCAGCCTCGATCGAGTGGTTGGCGCTGGATTGGTGTCGGACGCTTTCGCATTTGCATTTCCCGCTGTTCGCTGACCGCTGAGAGCTGAAGGCTGCCAGCTACTCTTCCCACACAAAAGCATCGAACACCCGCTGCGCGTCAAACCCCAGATTCCGGTACAGTTCCACAGCGCGCGTGTTCGCTTCGGTCACCGTAAGCGACAGCATCGAGAACTTGCGCTTCCGCAGCGCGCTCGCGGTGCATGCCAACAGTGCCTCGCCGACGCCGCGGGAGCGGTATTCGGGCAGCACGCAGACTTGCGTCACGTGTCCGACATCGTGCCGCACCCTCGAACACAGAATCAATCCCGCCAGGTGACGATTCCCTTTGTGGGTTACGATGAACGACGATTCGGCGTCGAACAAGCCACAACCGGGAAAGCGCACGATGTTATTCAGGAAGCGCAGCGATCCGCTCAGGGTGCGGTACTGGTCGTTGATCTCGGCGTCAACGTGGCCGTGATACGCGGCAGTGATTACCGCGGCGGCCGACTGGTAATCGTTATCGGTCCAAGGCCGAATCTCGAAGTCGGGATAGATGGTCGGGGCCGGGCGCCCGAGATGGCTCAAGGGCATCGCCATAAACAACCGGGGATGCCGGCGAAAACCCTGGCCTAGAAACGGCGGCGCCTGTTGTCCTGCTTCGTGCACCAGCAACTGGGCTTCGATGCGGTGCACTCCGGGCGACTGCTGCAGGGTCTCGATAACGTGCGTCAAGAGCTGCGCCTCTACCTCGTGCGCCTGCGGCAAGCGGTTGCCGTTGGCTACGAACAGGTCTCCGATCACTCCCTTGCTGCCCTCGTACACGAAGAACGCGTAGCCGAAGATGCGCCCGCGATCGATGGCCGCGTATCCGGGCAGGATCTTCGCATCGACGTAGCGCAGGATCATGTCCGCGGAACCGGTGTAGTCCCAGGACAGCAGGCGCGACCAGACTTGGGCCTCGTCGTCCAACAGCGGGCGTAAATCAGAGGACGAGAAGTGCCTGAGGTCGAGAATCTCCACGGGGCTCCAGCAGCACCTCGGGCCAGACAGGGCGTCGTGAGGGGCGCGAACATTGCAGTCTAGTGCTTCCTCCGTCACAGAGGCAAACGGGGAAAACCGGCGTCGTTGGCGAGACAGGTTCGGGGAAGAGGGGGCGCGGCGGGCGGCATTTAGAGGTCGGTAGTTGGCACTTAGCACTTGGCGTTTGAACCGGCCGAGCCGATGCACTCAGTCGTCGTCACATCTACGTCCGCACCAAGTGCCAGGTGCCAAATGCTTAGTGCCAACTGCTAGTCGCCGCTCTTCGCGACCCAGTAGTAGTCCAGTCTCTGCGGGGAGTAGGTGCCGAGGTAAGAGACTCGCCGGGTCCCCACGAGTTCGGCAATCGCGTCGCTCGCGCCCTCCGGAGCGATTAGGAGGTGTTCGCCGACGGGTACCTGGTGGAGTTCGTAACGGCCGATCGGCTGGTTGCGATAGAAGGCCAGGCCGTACTCGGTCTCACGTCGGACCCCAAAAACCGCAACGGACAGCGGTCTCGTTTCCATCTGCGCCAACTGTTTCGCCAGCGGCCGGGCAGAAAGAAGGGCGTCGCACTGGGGCGCACCCAACTTCATCAGTGCGCCGACCGTGACGACCACCGGAATCAGCGTGACAAAGCGCAGCATGCGCAGGCCCAGTTTGCCGCGGAGTGTAACAGTGATTCCTATGGCGAGAACCAGCGCGACAACAGATGCGACGACGCTTCCCGTTCCCCAGGGCAAACGGTGCTGCAAGAGCAGATATTGAACCAAGAGCGCTGGAACCACGGGCACGGACGCGACAACCGAATGCACCCCAATCCACCAGAGAGCGGGGCGCTGTTCCTCGTCTTCGAGGTGCCGCCGCAGGTATTCCGACACAAGTAGCGTCCCCGCCGGCAGGGCTGGCAGGATGTAGCCGGGCAATTTCGATTGTGAAAAGGAGAAGAACAGCACCGGCACGATGAGCCAGAGCAGGAGGAAAAAGTTGAGCGCATCGCCGGAGTCGAGGGGCGCTTTGCGCTCCGCCCACCAAGCCCTCACGATTTCAACGGCTGCCACGAGGACAAACACAATCCACGGGACCAACCCAACTGCAGCCACGGGAAGGTAAAACCAGAACGGCTGCCCGTGGTGGTAGAGATCGGTACCGAAGCGAGCTAGGTTGTGTTCAAGGATGAAGACGCGGAAGAATTCCGGATTGCGGGCCTGCACCGCGATGTACCAGGGCAGCGCGACCACCGCAAAAAGTAGCATTCCCGGGATCCAGAGCGTCCGGAGGATGATGCGTGTGTCGCGCGCGGCGATGGCGAACAGGAACACGATGGCGCCCGCCAGAACGGGGGCGACCGGCCCCTTGGCGAGGGTGGCGAGCGCCAGGAAGACGTAGAATCCAGCGAGGAATGCCTTCTGCGAGGTTTCCCACCACGCATACCACGCCAACAACGCCAGCGTGAACATGGCGGCCAAAGGCATATCGGGAGCGGCAGAGTGCGCAAATCCGACCACGCCCGCGGCGGAGGCGGTCATCAGGGCGCCGTCCAAGTGAAATCCCGGACGCAAGCGCCGCAAGAGCAAACAAACACCGAGAACGAGAACCGACGCGTCCACCGCCGATGGCAGCCGCGCCGCCCAGTCGCTCACGCCGAACAAGCGGTAGGCGAGCATGGCTTGCCAGTAATAGAGCACCGGCTTTTCCAGCCACGCGTGGCCCCCGAGCGTGGGCGTGACCCAATCGTGCCGCTCGAGCATCTCGCGAGCTACTTGCGCATATCGGGGTTCATCGGCACCCAACAAGCCGAACTGGTCGAGCCCGTAAAAAAATAGAAAGAGGCAGAACCCTACCAGCAATAACCAGTCGGTGCGGGCGCGTGGATTCACTGGCCCGCTCGATTTGAAGGATCACAGCGGCGAAACGTGGTGTTCAGTATTGGACGCGAGGATCGGAGGCACACAGAGAAAGCAGTGTACCGCCACCGGGGGATCTGCATATCGCTATTCTGCCGGCGCTGCCGGGCGAATCAACGCGAGCATGCGAACCACAGCGACCGAGAGCGGCCCCTCCATGGAGCAACCGCTGGCGCATTCGTGCCCGCCGCCGCCGAAACGCTCAGCGATGTCAGCCACATTCAATTTGCCTTTGCTGCGCAGGCTGACCCGGTAACGTCCGTCGGGCAACTCGCGGAAGAATGCGGCGACCTCGACGTCTTGAATGGAAAGCGCGTAGTTCACGATTCCTTCGCAGTCTTCTTCTTTGGCGTGGCTCTGCTCCATCTGGTCGCGGGTCACCCAGATCCAGGCAAGCGGGCCTTCGCGATGCAGATTCGAAAGGGCCGCAGCGAGCAAGCGCATCTTCTCCGTGGAATGGGCGAAATAGATGTTACGCGCGCATTGGAAGGGATCTGCGCCGGCCAGCGCCAGTTCGCGCGCCAAGGCAAACGTGCGCTCGTTGGTGCCCTTGAACATGAACGACCCGGTGTCGGTCATCAGGGCGGTATAGAGACAAGTCGCGATCTCGGGTGAGATCTTCACGCCTGCTTCCCGCGCCAACCGGTAGACCATCTCGGCGGTGGCGATCGCGTGCGGATCAATCCAGTTCACCTGCGCGAAATGGCGGCCGCTGGTGTGGTGGTCGATGTTGATCAGGAACCGGTTCTCGAGGCCCTCCAGCCGGGTGCGCTGGATGCTGTCACACTCAAGAATGATGGCGGCCTCGTAGTTGCCGTTGACGCGATCGGTCTGCACCACCCGGTCCGCGAAAGGGAGGGGTTGATAGATGCGCGGCACGGGATCGTGTAACACCACTTCCGCCTGCTTGCCCAGCAGGCGCAGGATCTGGCCGCATGCCAACGCGGAACCGATAGCATCGCCGTCAGGACGAGCGTGCGATGTGAGCACGAAACGATGCCGCTGTCCGATCTGTTGCAGGACTTCGTTCAGCATACTAGCTACGCCTGGCGTTTGCCGGCCGGACTTCCGCTTCTTTTCTTCGCGCGATTCAAGAGCTCGTCGATGCGACTCTCGTACTGATGCGAACGATCCAGGATGAACAGTAGTTCTGGCGCGCGACGCAGATGCAAGCGTTCGACCAGCTCCCGGCGAACATAGCCGCACGCAGCGCGCAGGCCTTCCATCGTCTCGTCGGCCTCATCATCATCCCCCTGAGCCACCACGAGGACGCGGGCTGACCGGGAATCGGGCGCCAGAATGACCTCGCTCACGTTGACTAGGCCGATGCGCGGATCGCTGAGTTCGCCCTCGAGAATAGTTTCGATTTCCTCACGCAGGGCTTCTCCCAACCGCTCTCGATGGTACTTTTGCCCGCGCCGTTCCAACGAATCACCTCGGAAGAAAACTAATGAGAATATCAGGAATCATCCCGCCGGGGGAGGGTGACAGCAGCAGGGTCAAAACCTACAAGAACTCGACGAAGGAATCGGTGACGTCCGCGCCGCCATTATTGGCAATGCGCGTAGCGGCGCGTTCCACGTTCTTCATCAAACCGTCGAGGTAGTCGCGCGAATCGGAAACGCTCACCACGCCAATCGTCGCTCGATTCCAGATGCCGCTCGCGTCCAACTCAGCCACAGCCACATTGAAATGCGCGCGCAGCCGGTCCTTGAGGCTGCGAACCACCTGCCGTTTGTCTTTCAGGGACTGCGCGGCTTCGATGCTCAACTCGAGGGTGAGGAAAGCAATCATTCCGTCGTCAGTCGCTAGTCGTTAGGAGAATCAGGAACTCGCCAACGACCACGGACCAACGGCCAACGACAGTCCTACGCAATCACTTCCGCGGCGATGCGCTCGGTCACAAACGCCTCGATCACGTCGCCGATTTTGATATCGCTGTAGTTGGCGATCGCGATACCGCACTCCATGCCGTTGCGCACTTCGCTGGCATCGTCCTTGAAGCGCCGTAGCGAAGCGATCTTGCCCTTGAAGACCACCACGTTGTCGCGCAGCAGGCGCACTTCGGAATCGCGCTTGATGAGGCCGTCGGACACCTGGCAGCCCGCGATCGTGCCCACTTTCGGAATACGGAACGTCTCTTTGACTTCGGCGCGACCCTGGTACGTTTCCTTGATGGTCGGTTCGAGCAGGCCGGTCATCGCTCGCTTGATCTCATCCTGCAGCTCATAGATGATCGAGTGCAGGCGGATGTCGACTCTGTCCTGATCAGCCAGTTCCTGCGCTTTGCGTTCCGGCCGCACGTTAAAGCCGATGATGATGGCGTTCGACGCGGATGCCAGCAGCACATCGGATTCTGTGATGGCACCCACGCCCGAGCGCAACACCTTCAGGCGGACCTTCTCGTTCGAAAGCTTGGAAAGGAGATCTCCCAACACTTCGACCGAGCCACCGACATCGCCCTTGAGAATGATGTTGAGTTCTTTAGTACCAGCGGTCTTAAGTTGCTCCGCCAGGCCTTCGAGCGAGACGCGCGAACTCTTCGCCAGCGCGGCCTCACGGGCCTTCTGCTCGCGGTATTCGGAGATGCCACGAGCCTTGTCGCGGTCGGCGACGACTACGAACTGGTCGCCCGCCTGCGGCAAACCTTCCATGCCGAGAATCTCAACCGGGGTCGAGGGTGGCGCTTCTTCGAGTGGCGCTCCGCGATCGTCGAACATGGCGCGCACTTTTCCGTAGACGTTGCCCACGACGAAGTTATCGCCGGCGCGCAAGGTGCCGTCCTGCACCAGCACCGTGCCGACGGGTCCGCGGCCGCGATCGAGTTTGGCTTCGAGCACAACGCCGCTGGCGGAACGTTCCGGGTTCGCCCGCAGTTCCTGCAAGTCGGCGACCAGGCAAATCATCTCCATCAACAGGTTGAGATTGGTTTTCTTTTTCGCTGAGACGTCGACGAACACGGTCGTCCCGCCCCAGTCTTCCGGCATCAAGCCACGGTCGGCCAGTTGCTTCTTCACGCGATCGGGCATGGCTTCCGGCTTGTCGATTTTGTTGACCGCTACGATGATCGGGACTTCCGCAGCATGGGCGTGATCGATGGCCTCCAGTGTTTGCGGCATCACACCGTCATCGGCCGCCACAACGAGTACGACGATGTCGGTGGACTTTGCTCCGCGGGCACGCATGCGGGTGAAGGCTTCGTGGCCGGGCGTATCGAGGAACACGATCTCGCGGCCGTAGGCCGGCGATTCCTTGTCCTGGATCTGAACCTTATAGGCGCCAATATGCTGCGTGATGCCGCCTGCTTCGCCCTCCGCCACACTGGTCGAACGGATCGAATCGAGCAACGTGGTCTTGCCGTGATCGACGTGGCCCATGATGGTAACGACTGGGGGCCGCGGTATTGATTCGGTAGCCCCCTCTTCGCCGGTTGCGGCCGCGTCGGCAATTTCCTTTTGCGCTTGCTCTTCGAAACTGATGACGTTCGTGTCCGCGCCGAAGAAACGCGCCATCTCGCTGGCGAGTTCCGCGTCGAGAGTCTGGTTGATGGTGGCAAACACGCCGCGCGCCAACAGACGAGCGATCAGATCCTTGGCGCGAATGTCGAGCTTCTCTGCCAGATCCTTTACGCTGATGCCCTCCGTGATGGTGATGCTCCGCGTGATGGGCTGCGGCTCATTGGAGAGCGAGAGCCGTGGCGGCGGAACATAGCCCTTCATCGGGCCTTCCTTCACGCCACGCGGCACGTAACGCTGGCCAGGCCGGCGCGACGGACCACCCGGGCGGCTGCCCGGACGCGTTGCTCCCGGAGGCGCCATGGGCGCGCCCGGACCTACTCCCAATGGACGAGCACCGGTGGGGGACTGGCGCGTGGGGTGCATCGGACGACGCTCGCCCGGCCGTAGCGGCGGACGAGGAGCCCCCGGAACCTGCGGCCGTGGCCGCTGAAAGATCGGCTGGCCCGGCACGGGACGTCCGGGCGCAGGGCGTGCCGTCGCTCCAGTTGCAGCCCCGGGTTGAACCGGCTTTGGAGGTGGTGCCTTGTACACCGGGCGCGGCCCAGTCTGCGGGACGATCATGCGCGGTGGCGGAGCCACGGGTGCGGCTGGCTTCGCCGGAGTTGCTGCCATCGGTACCGAAGGTTGCGACGGAGGTGCGGAGGGCGGCGCGGCCGCCCCCACAGGCGCTTCTGTCTGAGCGCTGACCGGCGGAGGGGCGACCGCACGCGGAGTCGTCACGGGAGGCGCGGCTGCTGCAACCGAGGGTGCTGCGGGCTTCACAGCGGGGATCGCCGCCGGAGGGGCCGGAGGCCGGATCACGGACGGCACAGGCCGCGTGGTTTGCGGTGTAATGAGTCGCGGGGCCGGGGTGGGAGGCGCGGGTGGCTTGGCCACCGGTGCGGGTGGTGCCGGAGTTGCGCTGACCCCTGGAGCGGGCGAGGCGGCCGGCTTGGTCTCGACAGGTGGACGCGGAGCGGCAACCGGTGGAGCCGCAGCGGCCTGCTGCTTTTGGGTAATGAGTTTTAGAACGTCGCCCGGCTTGGAGATGCGCGACAGATCGATCTTGGTCTTGATTTCATCGGCGTCGCGCCCGGCGCGCGCGGAGCGGGCGGGCGCGGCCTCGGCAGACGCGTGAAAGTGAGCCCGTACCTTTTCGGCCTCGTGGTCCTCAAGAGAACTGGAATGGGTCTTTTTCTCGGTGACTCCGACTTCCGTAAGGACATCGAGAATAGCCTTGCTTTTGACTTCCAGTTCCCTCGCCAGATCGTTGATTCGAATCTTACTCATCCGCCCTTTCTTGCCCCGCCACGTCTCCCTAAGTCTTCATAGCACCCTCACGGAGTCAGCGTTGCACCCCCGCCCGTCGCCTGCGCGACGAGCGCGGAAAATCCTGGTCATTCCTTTGTTTCGGCGGAGGGTTCTTCCTCCCCGCCCTCGGCTTGCGCGGCCACTTCTTCGACGGAGCCCGGCTCCGCCTCTTCGGCCGCAGCGGCAACTTCCTGGGTCTCGCCTTCCGCCGGCGTCTCGGCGACGCCCTCTTCCGCGGGAGTTTCCCCAGCTTCACCCTCGGTGGCAGCGACCACACCTTCTCCGCCTTCCAGGCTCGAGAAGTAATTATTGACCGCCAAACTGATTTTTTCCACCGTTTTGGGGCCAATCCCCTCGATGGCTTCGAGCTGTTCAGGCGTCATGTCGGCCAGCGCTTCCACGGTGGTGATACCCGCGGCGCTCAATTTTTCGATCAGGCCCTCGCCCAGACCGGAAACATTTTCGAGCGGAGTCGCGGTCTGCTGCACAAGAGCCGACATCTGTTGCTCGACTTCCTGTCGCTTCTCTTCTTCGCTCTTAATGTCGATCTTCCAGCCCAGCAACTTTGCCGCGAGCCGGACGTTCTGCCCCTTCTTTCCAATTGCCAGCGACAGTTGCGTATCGTCGACCACCACTTCGAGGTGCTTCTCCGACTGATCGACCACGGTGACGCGGCTGACCTTCGCCGGCTGCAGCGCCTTCTCGGCGAAGGTTACCGGATCCTCGTGGTACTCGATGATGTCGATCTTCTCACCGCGAAGCTCTCGGATGATGGACTGCACCCGCATGCCTTTCATCCCGACGCATGCGCCCACCGCGTCCACGTCCTTGTCCTTCGACATGACCGCGATCTTCGTGCGCTCCCCCGCCTCGCGCGCGATGGCGCGAACGACGACGGTACCGTCGTAGATCTCGGGAACCTCCGTCTGGAACAAGTGCTGCACCAGCTCCGGCGCAGCCCGCGAGACGACCACCTGCGGGCCTTTGGATGCTTTCTCGACGCGCGAGATGATCACGCGCACCCGCTCGCCGATGGCAAACGATTCCAGGCGCGACTGCTCCTTGCGCGGCATGCGCGATTCCGCTTTGCCGATGTCGAAGATCATGTCGGGACCCTCGACGCGCTTCACGGTGGCGTTGACGATCTCGCCTACGCGCGAGATGTACTCGTTGTACACCGTGTCACGCTCGGCCTCACGGACCTTCTGGAAGATGACCTGTTTCGCCAGTTGGGCGGCGATTCTCCCGAGAATGCCTTCCGTGACCTTGGGGATCTGCAACTCTCCCCCGACTTCGACGTTGGGATCGAGCTTCCGCGCATCCTCCAGAGTCACTTGCAGGACAGGGTCTTCCACCTGCTCCGGAGTCTCGACCACCGTCTTGACCGCGAATGCGCGGATCTTGCCGGTGTCCTTGTCCAACTCCGCGCGCAGGTTTTCCTGCGTCTTGTAGTATTTGCGAGTGGCGACGACAATTGCGTCTTCCACCGCGCTGACTACAATCTGCGGATCAATCCCTTTTTCCCGGCTGAGGGCGTCGATAGTGTTGTAAAGCTCGCTTGCCATAAGAATTCCGGTATTACTGACTACAGGTTCCAACGTTTCAAGGTTTCAATGTTTCAGGGTTCTCGAGACCTTGAAACTTTGCAACGTTGAAACCTTCCTAAATCTCTGGTACTAAGTTCGCCTTCTCCACGTTCGCCAGTTCGATCTCCAGCTTCTGTGGCGTGCCAGCTTCGACGCGACGCTTCTTTCGTGCTTCGCTAAGATTCAAAGTCAGGCGGCCTTCTCGAAAACTCTCCAGCCGACCTTCAAAGTGCCGGTTGCCGTTCACGGGTTCACGCGTCATCAATTTGACGCGGCTGCCAGTGAAGCGTTCATAGTCGGCGGCCCGATTCAATTTGCGATCAAGGCCGGGTGACGAAACTTCAAGCACGTACATGCCACCAGGCACCGCATCTTCGACATCGAGAATCGTTCCGAACTCCCGGCTAAAGCCCGCACAGTCCTCGTGTGTCACACCGCCGGGCTTATCAATGAAGACCCGCAGCATGCGGCTTTTGCTGCCTCCACGAAACTCGATTTCGACCACTTCGAGTCCAACCGAGGAGGCCACGCGGTCTGCTCTCTCGCGCACGCGATCTTCGTCAAATGCCATGAATCCAATAACTTACGGAACGCACGCCCCATCGCACTTGGGCACAAACTAAAAAGTGGGCTTGCGCCCACTGGTGTGCTTCGCCAAATGCTGGTACTACACAACAGTTTCCAATTCTTGAATATACGCCGGTCCCGGCGAAAAGACAAACCGGATGGCAGCCTTAGAGGGGGCACTTCTAGAGGATAAGCTGCGAACCAACAGACTTGATTCTTGCCAACAACGACTACGCCTACTGCAGGGCAGCCTGAGTCAATTTCACCGCCCAGTAGGGAGTCGCAAGTCCGCCCGTGACGTGGCAATTCTGTCCATTGACGGAGCCTGGGCCAGCGTCGAAAAGTAAATGTTGGTTCCCCCGGTGGAAACCTGGTCATCGATCACAATCCCGCTGGTGCCTCCGAGCAAATGTGGCGCGGTTACGCAACTCGAAGTAGGTGGAGCGGCACAACTTGGAGCGGATGCCGTTTTGGTAAGCGTAGAACTTTCGATGAAGCCGTCGCTTGCACCGCCCACTCCGAAAAACATTCGATCAGTTGTCCCGTTAAAGAACTCGGTCAACGGCGAACACCGATCGCCGAGAGTGTTGTTCACGACCCATGTGGTCGATCCCGTGGAAGTAATCAGGTGATTTGTGTCGAATGGAAACATGTACATCTTGGGATTTGACGGAATCAGCGGAGCACCCTTGGTTCCCGAGACAAAACCACAAGCCAGCATGTGACCGCCCGTGGTCCCGTTGATCCAGAACTGATTGTCGAACGTCCCTGCGTGAACGTTGCCCCTGGTGCAATCACCGGTCCCGGTGGCGGATCCCATGTCCACGGTTGTGTAGGCAGTCGTGGAGGTGAAAGTCGCCGGAATCTGGCTCACCGCCCCCCGATACCGATTACGTTGCTGCATCCAGCACTGGCCTCGGTATACAGGTGATTGATTCCGACTACGTTGGCCTGTGTTCCCGAGTTCACGGTCAACCCGAACAGAACGAAGTCGCTGTTGCAGTTCTGCGCGGACACATCGAACCAATACTTGGCGGGAAATTCGTTCGCGGGAACAAAGCCGTTCTCCAGGGAGACGGCCCAATCGACCTTGATCGGGTGTTTGGGCTGTGGCGGTCGGTGATGACGATGCCGCCGTTCCCACTCGAACGCGGTCTCGCGCATGACGCGGTTGTATACGTGACGAGGTTCTTGAAATCCCGCTGAACGTGGGCCCGCGGACCCCTTCGCTGTGATTACGAGATGGCGGGAACTCTAGTCCTCCGGGTACCCGAGGTGGGGACTCGCGCCCGCGTCAGGCGTAGAAGCATCGGATTGAACTTGCCGCACTTGGCCCCATGCCGGAAAAACCAACAGCAGAGCGAACGCGAGGCTCAGCAATCGAAAGAGTCTCATAATTCCGGTCTTAATGTCAGCGGCCGAAGGGATGCCTCACCAAGCAAAAGATAAGTGTACTTCGGCTCGGAGTGGTTCTGGTCCCAGATGTGGACACAAGAACTCACTTTCGTAATCGCGGACGAGAAACCTCGGTGACCCGCGCCCATGGTTCATAGCCGAGGCCGGGCACGTCCGAATGGAAAAACACCGCCGCACCGAACAGTATTATCTACTTAATAACGAGAGCCGAGCTACGAGCTCTTCCGAACAAAACGGCAATGTTTTTGGGTCGGGCTCACCTTGCCGCAAGCCAGAGCCATCGTTTCAAACACGCGCTCAAAACGGAATTGCGGCTTGGAATAGGGCTTTCGTGGCGACGCTGAATCCAGCTTCGGACCCGGATCCTCAGCCTTCGTCGCATCGTCACGCATGTACACGCACATCCCCCTCGGTAACATACTAGGGAGGGATGCTGCGAATCCGGTGCAGCGTTTTATGGGCTGGATAACTCTTGAGGTACCCTCGGGGAACAGGGGGCGGCCCGGTCACCAGGAATGCGATAGCCAAACGGCGCGGCCCCGCCATTTGCCACTGCGCGCTGGTCGTACCTACAATAGGCAGATACTCAGAAGCTGGAATCTATCTATGATTCATTTTCCTGTACCGGAAGCGTTGACCTTTGACGACGTGTTGTTGCTGCCTAGCCGCTCCGACGTCGTGCCGGCGCTGGCCAACACGCAGACGCAACTCACGCGCAACATTCAGCTCAATATTCCCATCGTGAGTGCCGCGATGGACACGGTCACCGAGTCGCACATGGCCATCGCGATCGCGCAACAGGGTGGCCTCGGTATCGTCCACCGCAATCTGACCATCGAGCAGCAGGCCAATGAGGTCGATAAGGTAAAGCGTTCGGAAAGCGGGATGATCGTCGACCCGGTCACCATGTCGCCCGACGCCAAGGTCTCCGACGCGCTTGATGTGATGCGCAAGTACAAGATCTCCGGCGTTCCGATCACCCAGAAAGACGGACGACTGGTCGGCATCCTCACCAACCGCGACCTCCGTTTCGAGACTCGCTTCGACGTTCCCATCCGCAATGTGATGACGAAAGACCACCTGATCACGGTGCCTGTGGGCACAACCCTCGAAGATGCCGAGAAAATCCTGCACGAGCACCGGGTGGAGAAGTTGCTGGTGGTCGACGACAAGTACAACCTGAAGGGCCTGATCACGGTAAAGGACATTCAGAAGAAACTGAAATATCCCAACGCGGCCAAGGATTCGCAGGGCCGTCTGCGGGTTGGGGCTGCTCTCGGAGCCACCGGCGATTTCCTGGAACGGGCGCAGGAACTGGCGAAAGTGAAGATCGATGTGGTCGCGATCGACAGCGCGCACGGTCACTCGACACGAGTCCTTGATGCGATCCGGGCCGTGAAGTCGAAATTTCCCGAACTTGATCTGTTGGCCGGCAATGTCGCCACCTTCGACGGTGCCTGCGAGTTGGCGAGAGCCGGAGCGGACGGCATCAAGGTCGGGATCGGTCCGGGTTCGATCTGCACGACCCGGATCGTCACCGGCGCCGGCGTTCCCCAGATCACTGCGATCGCCGAGGCCTTCCGCGCCACCAAAGACGCCAGCGTCCCGGTCATCGCCGACGGTGGTATCAAGTATTCTGGAGACATCACGAAAGCGCTTGCGGCGGGAGCCGGCGCAGTAATGATCGGTTCCCTGTTCGCCGGCACCGACGAGAGTCCGGGCGAACTGATCCTCTACCAAGGACGAACGTTCAAGTCGTACCGCGGTATGGGCTCGCTAGGCGCGATGGCACAAGGTTCCAGCGAACGCTATTTCCAGAGCGCCGACGAGGCCTCGACAGCCATCCCCGGAATTACGGAAGGTAACGGGAATCGCCTGAACAAGCTTGTGCCCGAAGGCATTGAAGGCCGCGTGCCCTACCGCGGTTCCGTCGCCATGATCGTGCACCAGATGGTGGGCGGCCTCAAGTCCGGCATGGGGTACTGCGGTTGCTCCTCGATCCCGGAGTTACAGCAGAAGACGCGCTTCGTTCGCATCAGCGGCGCTGGCCTGCGCGAGAGTCACGTGCACGACGTCATGATCACGCGCGAGGCTCCCAACTATGCCATCGAGTAACAGGGCCTGCGATCGGACTGCGGCCGCTGGGTGGAGGGCGCCGAACAGTTGACAGTCGGTCACCCGGCTTCCCGCCCGACCATGCTGCGTGCCTGGATCCCCGCGCTGATCTGGCTGGGAGTCATCACGATCGAATCCACCAGCGCCTTGTCGTCCGAAAACACCGGCCGCTTCCTCTACCCTTTGCTGCACTTCCTATTCGGCCTGGACCAGGTACGGTTTGCGCTATGGCACTTCTTCTTGCGCAAAAGCGGTCACGTTTTAGGCTACGGCATCCTGAGCGCTCTGCTCTTTCGGGCATGGCGCGCTACGATTTTCGTGCCCGGCCATCCCCGCTGGTCCGTTGTGTGGGCGCGAATCGCCCTATTCATGACGGCTCTGGTGGCGAGCCTGGATGAGTGGCACCAGACCTTTCTTCCATCGCGCACCGGCACGATTCGTGACGTCGTGCTGGATAGCGTCGCCGCCCTGGCGATGCAAGTCGTGCTGTATTTCGTACTGCAGGGATGGCCCTGACGCGTCCGCTCCGGCCCTTCTTCCGGAGCGCTCGTCCACGCAGCGCCGATGACGATGCTTCCTGACTGTCCGTGGAAACGACTTGACGGAATCCCATCTCTACGGTACTTTCTGTTTGTACAGAAATTACAGGTACTATCGAATATGTTGCTCACGCCCATTGAACAACGCTTCGTTCTTCACTGGGGGGAAATGGGAACCCGCTGGGGCATCAACCGCACCGTGGCCCAGGTGCACGCCTTGTTGTTCCTTTCTCCGAAGGCTCTCCATGCCGAGGAAATCGCGGGCACATTAGCCGTGGCGCGTTCCAACGTGAGCACCAGCCTGCGCGAGTTGCAGGGCTGGGGAATCGTCCGGGTGGCGCACGTGCTCGGCGACCGGAGGGATCATTTTGAATCGGTGAAGGATGTCTGGGAAATTTTCCGCATCGTCGCCGAAGAACGGAAGCGGCGGGAAATCGACCCGACCCTCCGCGTGCTGCAGGAGTGTGTCGCAGACCTGAAGAAGGCGGACGGAGCTAACACCTACACCCGCGAGCGACTGACGGAGATGCTGGAGTTTCTCACCACCACGTCAGGCATGTTCGAGGAGGTGGTGCACATGCCGGCCGATGCTCTCAAGGGAATGGCTCGGCTGCGAGGAAAGCTGAAGTCGCTTCTCGGAACAGGGAAAAAGACAGTCGGGAGGTAAGGCAAGGCCATGATTTCGCTCGCATCCGAAATGACCGATAGCAAGGGACGCCATGCCCGCGGCTGGCTATTCTTCGACGCTGAGTGCGAATTCTGTACCCGCACGGCGGCGTGGCTGATCCCGTCGATGAAGCGGCGCGGCTTGGCTGCGGCCCCGCTGCAGGACCCGCGGGTGGGGGTCCTGCTCGGCCTTTCGTGGGAAGAACTGCGACGCACCATCCGCTTCGTGCTGGCCGATGGCACCCAACACCAAGGCGCGGACGCCGTCTTCGCTGTGGCCCGCGAACTGAAATGGCCCGTTCGATGGATCTCAAACACTCCGGGGATACTTCCCGCGGCGCGGGCCGTTTATCGATGGATTGCTCGGCGACGGCGATGTCCAGCGCAAGGAGTCAGTACGGTATCAAGCTGCTAGGGGATCCGCACAGAAAGACGTAGAGGGGCGTATATGAAGATCTCATTTGTGGACGTGTGGCGCCCAAGCGGAACCCTGAGCCGCGGGCCTTATGCCCTGGTGGGAGTGTTGGGGTTCGCTCTTAAGCACAATCTGGATCGCCTGGTTGCCAGCTACGTTTTTCACCGTCCCTGGGGATTGTTTAACTACTGGGTGCCGGTGCGCGATGCAGCGCGCGTCACTGCGGTGGGCGGCCCGGAAGCTGCTTTCCTCGCGACCATGCTGGCGTTAGCCCTGCCTTTCGTTTGGGTAGGTGTGGCCTTGACCCTGAGGCGACTGCGCAGCGCAGGGCTGCCGTCGCACTTCATCTTGTTGTTCTTTGTTCCGTTTCTAAACCTGCTGTTCTTTCTCTGTCTTTGCCTCGTGCCCGATCGCGAAGCGATAGCGGCTGCTAAGACGACCGGACAGCGCGCTGGTTCTTATCTCGCTCATGTGATTCCTCAAAGCGCGCTGGGCAGTGCGGCCGTCTCGTTGCTTTTCACCGTCCCGATTGGGATCGGCCTGGTTCTTCTCGAAACCAAACTGCTGATGAACTATGGCTGGGGCCTGTTCGTGGCGGTGCCCTTCGCCATGGGATTCGCCGCTAGTCTGATCTACGGACTGCAACAACCCCGCAGCCTGGCCGGTTGCGTGGGGGTTGCGTGCCTGTCCACCGCACTCCTGGGGATGGGGCTGATGGCGATGGCCATGGAGGGCATAGTCTGCTTGGCCATGGCCTTACCCCTGGCCTTGCCCCTCGCCGCCTTCGGAGGAGCATTCGGGCACCTGATACAACGAAGGCGGTGGCTGAACAGCGGCGCGCCAGCCTTCCTTGCCCTGCTTATGTTTGTCCCCGGGGTCGGATGGACGGAGCACCTTGCAGCGCCGACGCCGCCCGTGTTTGCTGTCCGCTCGGCAATCGACATCCAAGCTCCACCCGAAAAGGTGTGGCAGCAAGTGGTCGCCTTCACAGAGATTCCACCACCCACGGAGTGGATGTTTCGAGCTGGCATTGCCTATCCCGTCCGGGCCGAAATGCTGGGGACCGGGGTCGGCGCGGAGCGGCATTGCGTGTTCTCCACGGGCGCCTTCGTCGAGCCCATCGAAGTCTGGGATGAGCCGCACAGACTGAAGTTCTCCGTGGAAACGAACCCCGCTCCGATGGAGGAATGGACTCCTTATGCGCACATCGATACGCCTCACCTGCATGGATACCTCGTATCGAACGGCGGGCAATTTCTGCTGACGCCCTTGCCAAATGGAGGAACTCATCTGGAAGGGACAACCTGGTACCGGCACACTTTATGGCCGGCCACGTACTGGAAGCTCTGGTCCGACACCATCATTCACCAGATCCATATGAGGGTGGTGCGGCACATCCGAGAGGAAGCGGAGAGAGGAAGTGGAGAAGGGATTGGCTAACGACTGACGACTAGCGACCAACGACTGAACTTAGTACATCGCGTCGTACTTGGTCACGTCCCAGTCGCCGGTGCGCTTCTCGAGGGTGACGGAAAGCAACCCGGAGTAGGTTGTGCTCTCGCCCGGAGCGCTGAGCCGCTTACCGCGATAGTGAAGGATGCGGAGCGGCGGCTGGTCCTCCCAATCAACCAACTGCCATCCCAGCAAGGGATGTTTGTCCTCCGAATCACAAATGAAGGCTGCATATTTTCTGCGGTAGTCGTGCTCCCACTCGGAGAGTTCCTGCTTGCATTGTCCATCCTTCATCGCGCGAATGAAAGCGGCGGCTGTTTTCTCGGAGGTTCGATCGCGCAACGGGTTCAGGCTGATGGAGTTCGGGATGCCTGTGAGGGTGTCGCGCTCCTCGGACTTCGAAAGCACCGGCGGCTGGTTGTTCAGCCACGCAAGGTAACCCAGAAACACCAGGACCAGCAAGGCGCCGGCACCGACCGCAATATAGATCTGGTTCCTGGTAAACCCCATAGCGTTAACCCTTAGTGTAGGAGTGTCACCTTAGGCCAACAAGGTTACCCTCGTTAGACACCGGGGTACATGTACTGCCGGTGGCCTATCCACCATCAATGCACTCCGAAAAAAACGCACCCGAAACGGGTGCGTTCTAAAGGCTGGGCACGTTTTTTCTTGAAACTCGGAGCCTGAAACTCGAGATCGCCCTACTTCTCTTCTTCCTTATTGCCGCCATTCCCGCCTTCGGGGCTGCCCGCCGGCGGAGCTTGGGCCTCGGCCTCTTCCATGGCCTTCTTGGCTTCGGCGACCCGCTTGGCGCGGGCCTCGGCTCGTTTTTCGCGCTTCTCGTCGAGCACTTTCTCGCTGCCGAGCAACTCGATGAACGCCTTCTCGGCGCCATCACCCTTTTGCCATGCGGTACGCACGATGCGGAGGTACCCGCCATTGCGGTCGCCAAAACGCGGGGCGATCGTGTCGAACAGCTTGGTCACCGCTTCACTCGTCATCAGGTACGAGGTGGCCAGACGCCGCGCGGCGAGGTCGCCGCGCTTGCCCAGCGTGATCATCTTCTCCACGTGCGGGCGCATCGCCTTGGCCTTCGGGATCGTCGTCTCAATCCGCTCTTCGACAATCAGGGAAGTCACCAAATTCCGCAGCAACGAGCGGCGGTGTGAGGTGTTCCGTCCGAGTTTCCATCCAGCTACTTTGTGACGCATGGCATGTTCCTTCAGGTTTCAAGGTTTCAAGGTTTCAGAGTTTCAAAGTCGGTATCTCAAAGCAACGACAGCTGCGCTTACTTTGAAACCTTGGAACCTTGCCACCTTGAAACCTGCTTCCTACAGTTCGTCGTCCGCCCCGTAGGCCGACGCCGGCAGTACCTGGTTCGAAGTCGGACCGGGCACGGCGTTGCCATGCTCGTCGATCTTCATGCCCAGGCTCAGTCCCATCGAGGAGAGGATCTCCTTGATCTCGTTCAGAGACTTTCGGCCGAAATTCTTGGTCTTCAGCATTTCGGCTTCTGTCTTCTGCACCAGTTCCCCGATGGTCTGGATATTCGCGTTCTTCAGGCAGTTGTAGCTGCGTACGCTCAGCTCGAGTTCTTCCACGGACCGGTTCAGGTTCTCGTTCTTGATCTCGGGCTTGCGGTCGTCGGTGGAGGACGCGGTTTCGATCTCTTCCTCGAAGTTGATGAAGATGTTCATGTGGTCCTTCAGCAGCTTCGCAGCCAGGCCGATGGAGTCGGCCGGCGTGATGGAGCCGTTGGTCCACACTTCGAGCGTCAGTTTGTCGTAGTCGGTAATCTGGCCCAGACGCGCCGCTTCCACCGTGTAATTGCACTTGCGAACGGGCGAGTGGACGGAATCGATCGGAATGAATCCGATGCCCAGGTCCTCGTCGAAGTTCTTGTCGGCGGCGACATAGCCACGGCCGCGCTTGAGGCGCATCTCCATGTCGAGCTTGCCGCCTTCGCTGACGGTCGCGATGTAGACGTCCTTGTCCAGTACCTCGACGTCGCCATCGGCTTCGACCATGCCAGAGGTCACAATCCCGGGCGCGTCCGCGCGCAGATAGATCGCCTTGGGCGCGTCGCCCGCCAGCTTGAACGGAATCTGCTTCAGGTTCAGGATGATGTCCGTGGCATCCTCGACCACGCCGGGGATCGACTGGAACTCGTGCAGCACGCCTTCGATTTTCACTGCGGTGACGGCGGCTCCCTCGATCGAACTCAGGAGCACGCGACGCAGAGCGTTGCCGATCGTCGTGCCGAACCCACGCTCAAATGGTTGTGCCCAAAATGTTCCGAACTTGTCGGTGAGGCTGGCGGTGTCGGTTGCGAGGCGTTTTGGTTTCTGAAAACCCTTCCAAAGCATTCGTTTCTCCTTCGGCCATGTGGCTCAATGCTGACTCCCCGGTTGGTCCGAACCGAGTCCAATGTCAGCAAAGGCTGATCTGGCACGAAAATGGACCAAACAACGTTTCAAGGCTTCAATGTTTCAGGTTTCAGTTGTATGCTCCGAAACCTTGAAACCTCTGAAACTTTGAAACCTACTTGCTATAAAGTTCCACGATCAACTGCTCATTCACCGGCAGCTGAATATCTTCCCGCTTGGGCAAGGCCAGCACGCGGCCCTTGTAGTTGTCGCGATCGATGTCGAGCCAGTTGGGCGCGTTCTGGTGGCTGGCAAAATCCTTCGCCGCATCCAGAATGGGGAGTTTCTTGCTGCCCTCCCGAATCGTAATCTCCTGCCCCACCGCGACTTCGAACGAAGGGATGTTCACCTTACGTCCGTTCACGGCAATGTGGCCGTGGCGCACCAGCTGCCGCGCCTGGCGGCGGGAAATCGCAAAGCCGAGCCGGAACACCACGTTGTCCAGGCGCCGTTCCAGCTGTTGCAGCAGGATCTCGCCCGTCACACCCTTGGTCCGTGCGGCTTTCTCAAAGTAGTTGCGGAACTGGGTTTCCTGCGTGAAGTACATGCGCTTTGCCTTCTGCTTTTCGCGCAACTGGAGGCCGTAGCCAACGATCTTGGCCTTGCGATCCTTCCCATGTTGTCCGGGAGCGAAGTTCCGCTTTTCAATCGGGCACTTGTCGCTGAAACACTTGGTGCCCTTCAGGAACAACTTGATGCCTTCACGACGGCATAGACGACAGACTGCATCGGTATAACGTGCCAAGTTGGTTCTCCTCTATTAGATGACCGGTTTACAGGTTTGGCTTCACCCTTCGTCCCGGACGGTAAAGCTGAGTTGCAAGGTTTCAAAGTTGCAAGGTTTCAATGTTTCAAGGTGCTTTCGACTTCCACGCCAACTTCTGAAACTTTGAAACCTTAGACACATTGAAACATTCTCATCACACGCGGCGTCTTTTCGGCGGACGGCAGCCGTTGTGTGGAATCGGCGTGAAGTCCTTGATCGACCGCACTTCAATACCCGCAGCCGCCAGTGCACGAATCGCCGATTCACGGCCCGAACCCGGACCGCTCACCCGCACGTCCACGGTCCGCACACCGTGATCGCGCGCCATGTTAGCGGCATTCGACGCGGCCTGCTGAGCCGCGAACGGCGTACCTTTACGCGATCCGCGGAAGCCGAGCGATCCCGAACTCTTCCACGAAATCACGTTCCCCGCCATATCGGTTATGGTCACGATGGTGTTGTTGAAGGAGGCTTGCACGTGCACCAGGCCGTGCGGGACGTGCTTGCGCTCTTTCTTCTTAAACGTCTTCTTCTTGCCTTTTTTCTCCGGTGCGGCTGCTGCGCCGCCCGCCGCTGCTGCTGGTTTTGCCATATAACCTCAGGTCTTAGGTATCAGGTCTTGGGTGTTAGGCCTTAGATTGGTAGGTTCCTTGGTTTTCCTGAGACCTAACACCTAAGACCTGACACCTCGTTCTTATGTCTTCGTTGCGGCTTTCTTCTTGTTGGCCACGGTGCCTTTGCGCGGGCCCTTGCGGGTGCGCGCGTTGGTGTGCGTGCGCTGTCCGCGTACCGGCAAGTTGCGGCGGTGGCGGTATCCGCGATAGGAGCCGATTTCGATCAGGCGCTTGATGTTCATCTGCACTTCCTTGCGCAGATCGCCTTCCACCATCCCCTCGGCTTCAATGACCTGGCGAATGCGGTTGACCTCGTCTTCGTTCAGATCCTGGACTTTTTTGTTCGGATCGACCTTGGCCTGCTCCAGGATGCGAGCCGCCCGGGGATTCCCGATGCCGTAGATATAAGTGAGCGCGATATTCGCGTGCTTGTTTCGCGGAAGATCGACGCCTGCAATGCGTGCCATGGTGCTCCTTGATCAGCCTTGACGCTGCTTGTGTTTCGTATTTTCGCAGATCACGCGCACCACGCCCTTGCGGTGGATGATCTTGCACTTGTCGCAGATTTTCTTTACCGATGCTCGTACTTTCATAACCCAGCTTTCAGCCGTCAGCTCTCAGCTTTCAGCAAACTCATTTGTAGCGGTACACGATGCGGCCACGGTTCAGGTCGTAGGGCGAGAGTTCAACCGCTACCTTGTCACCCGGCAGGATACGGATGAAATTCTTCCGCATCTTCCCCGAGACGTGGGCCAGCACCTGGTGCTTGTTTTCCAGTTCCACCCGGAACATCGCGTTCGGCAGGGGCTCGATCACCACCGCCATTACCTCAATCGCGTCTTCTTTACTCATGCACTCCTTGCGGAGCTTTCAGCGATCAGCTGTCAGCCCTCGGTTCCGACTTCAGCATCGTCTCAGCGTTTCGCTGAAAGCTGAGAGCTGATAGCTGAAGGCTCCTACTGCGTCAAAATCATCGGGCCGTCTTTCGTCACGGCCACGCAGTGCTCAAAGTGCGCACTGTAGCTGCCGTCGGCGGTTACGGCGGTCCACTTATCACTTAGCACGCGCGCCTCAGGCTTGCCGTAGTTCACCATCGGCTCGATTGCGAGCACCATGCCCTCACGCAGCTTAGCGCCTCGGCCCGGCATCCCGAAATTCGGGACTTGGGGCTCTTCGTGCAACTTGGTTCCAATACCGTGGCCTACAAACTCGCGAACCACGCTGAAACCCGCGGCCTCCACGAACTGTTGCACGGCCGCGCCGACATCGCCGACGGAGTTGCCAATGCGAACCTTCTCAATCCCGCGGTAAAGCGAATCTTCGGTCACCTTGAGCAGCCTCTGCAACTCGGGCGTAATTTCCCCGCCCACCGGTACGGTGATGGCGGCATCCCCATAGTATCCGTCCAGCACCACACCGCAATCGACGGAGACAATGTCCCCGGCGTTGAGCGTCCGCTTGTCGGACGGTATGCCGTGCACTATCTCTTCATTCACCGACGTGCACAGCACGCACGGGTAATCGAAATAGCCTTTGAAGGCGGGCTTCACGCCCAGGTCCTTCATTTTTTGCTCCGCCGCCCGTTCCAGGTCCATGGTGGTCGCTCCCGGCACCACCAACTCGCGGACATGATCGAGAACCTGGCGTACGACGTGGCCGCTCTGCCGCATCTTCTCGATCTCAGCCGGTGATTTGCAGACGATCGCCATCCTAGACGTGATTATCGATAATGCAAAAAATCTGCGCGGTCACCTGGTCGGGAGGTGAATCCCCGTTCACTGTCTGCAGCCGCCCCTTCGCCCGGTAGTATTCCGCCACGGGCTGCGTCTGCTCTTCGAAGGCATGCAGACGCTCTCGGATGACGGCCTCGCTGTCGTCGGCACGAATGACAAGCTTGGTCCCGTCGAGGTCACAACGCTCATCGACCTTGGGTGGCTGAAGGTGGACGTTGTAGATCCGTCCACAGGTGGGACAAGAGCGACGTCCGGTGAGCCGGAGCAACAATTCATTATAGTCTACGTCCAGCTTGATCACAATCGGCAACCTGTTGCAGCCGTGCGAGTTGTCAAAGAACTCATTCTCCAGGAAGGCATCCAGCCAGCCTGCCTGCGCCGCGGTTCGCGGAAAACCATCCAGAATAAAACCACGATGACAATCGATCTGGCGAATCCGGTCGGCGACCATCGGGCAAACCAGATCGTCGGGCACCAACTGTCCTCGCTCCATTACTGCTTTGGCAGCCCGGCCCAGCGGGGTACCGGCTTTCACGTTCTGCCGCAGGATGTCTCCGGTGGAGATCTGCGGGATCTTGTACCTCTGCTCGACCCGTTTGGACTGGGTGCCCTTGCCGGCCCCCGGAGCCCCCAAAAGGATCACCGGATCAACAATGCGCGAGAGTTCGTCGGCCATCTTCGTCGGCCATCGAGGTGGCCCCCTCCCTCGACATTTTTCCTGACCCGAACCTGCTACACGAACCTGCGAGCAGACTTCCACACCGTACTACAGGGCCAGCGCATCTACCAGCGGCGGCCCTTGAGGCGTCCACTGCGCGGAGTAAAACCATCGTAGTGGCGCATGATGAGTTGCGCTTCGATCTGCGTTACCGTGTCCATAGCCACGCCCACCACGATCAGCAGCGAAGTTCCGCCAAAATAAAAGTTCACACCTAGGCCGTGCGTCACCCAGATCGGGAGCTTGTCGAAGAAAGTGCCCCCCAGCCACCACGGCAGGCTGTTCAAGTGGATACCCGTGATCATCCATTCCGGTATGAACGAAATGACGATCAGGTACAACGCGCCCACCAGCGTGATGCGGGTGAGAACTTCGTTGATGAAATCCGCCGTGCGCTTACCCGGACGTATGCCGGGGATGAACCCGCCATACTTGCGCATGTTGTCGGCAACCTCGCTGGGGTTGAAGACGATCGACACATAGAAGTATGCAAAAAAGATGATCCCGACTGCATACAGCAAGGTGTATAGCGGCTCGCCCCAGCCCAGCGCCTTGATCAGCGGAGCAAAGTACCGATTATCCCTCAATCCGTAGCCGATGGTCTGCGGCAAGGTCAGAATGGACGACGCAAAGATGACCGGCATGACGCCGCCTGCGTTCACGCGCAGAGGAAGATGGGTGGACTGCCCGCCCATGACCTTGCGTCCGACAACGCGCTTGGCATATTGCACTGGGATCCGACGCTCGCTGCGCTCGACAAAAACGATAAAGGCCACAACCACGATCATCACGGCGAGCAACAGGGCAATGGCCACCGGCGTAAAGGCGCCCCAGGCGTTGGTCGCGATCTTGTCGTAGAGGTCGGCAACACCGCGGGGCAGGCCGACCACAATTCCGGCGAAGATCAACAGCGACATGCCGTTGCCCACGCCGCGTTCCGTAATCTGCTCGCCGAGCCACATGATGAACGCGCTGCCCGTGGTCAGCGTGAGAATCGTCATCAGGATAAAGCTGACACCGGGATCGAGAACAAATTCGCCTTTTTGCAGACTGATGGCGATTCCCAATGACTGGAGCGCGCTCAGAATCACGGTGAGGTAGCGGGTCCACTGGGTAATTTTCTTGCGGCCGAGTTCGCCTTCCTTCTGCAGCTTGGCCAACGGCTCGTACACCACCGTGAGCAATTGCAAAATGATGGAAGCCGTGATGTAGGGCATAATCCCCAGCGCGAAAATCGTCAGGCGCCGCAGATTGCCACCGCTGAACATGTCCACCAGCCCCAGAAACGAGCCGCGCTGCTGCTCGAAGAACTGCTGCAGCTTGTCGGCGTTAATTCCCGGGGTGGCAATGTGATTCCCCAGCCGGTACACCGCCAGCATGGCCAGCGTGAACAGGATGCGCTTACGCAGGTCCGGAATGCGAAAGATGTTGGCCAGTTTTTCAAACATTACTGCAAGACCTCGAACTTGCCGCCCGCCTTGGTAATCTTCTCCTGCGCCGACTTCGAGAACTTGTGAGCGTGCACGGTGAGCGCTGTGGTCAACTCGCCATCGCCAAGAATTTTCACCGGATGTTTGGTCTTGATCACACCGGCCTTGCGCAAAACGTCGGGCGTGATTGTGGTCTCACCCAGCGCGGCCAGGGCCTCCAGGTTCACAATCGAGTATTCCTTGCGGAAAATGTTGGTGAAGCCGCGCTTCGGCATGCGGCGGTGGAGCGGCATCTGGCCGCCTTCAAATCCGCGCAACATGCGTGAGCCGCTGCGGGAACGCTGCCCTTTGTGGCCGCGCGTGGAGGTCTTGCCCATGCCGGAGCCCATACCACGGCCCACCCGCTTGCGCTTCTCCGACGCCTTCTTCGGTGCTCGAACGTTTGATAAATTCATGGTTCTGCTCTCTACTCAGGTTTCAAAGTTTCAAGGTTGCAACGTTTCAAGGTCTCCAACTTTGAAACCTTGAAACCTTCGAAACCTTACTGCTGAACGATTTCCACCAGGTGCGGAATCTTCTTCACCATCCCGCGAATGGCGGGTGTGTCCGGACGCTCGATCACCTGGTTCAGCCGTGTAAATCCCAGTCCCTTGACTACCAGCTTGTGTTTCACCGGGGAACAAATTGCCGAGCGCACCCACTTGATGTGCAACTTGCCGGCCCCCGCCGCTTTCGATGTTTTCCCAGCCATCACGATTTCCTTCCCACTTAGAGGACCGGCGGCCTCGCCGGCCAAGCCTAGATTACAGCTCTTGTGCGCTCTTGCCGCGCAACGCCGCAACCGCTTCCCGGTTCTTCAGTTTCTTCAACGCGTCAAACGTCGCCTTGATCACGTTGTGCGGGTTGGTCGTCCCAATGGATTTGGTCAGCACGTTCTGAACGCCGACCGACGTCATCACAGCACGCACCGCGCCACCTGCGATGACACCCGTACCTTCCGGAGCTGGCTTCAGCAACACATGCCCCGAACCGAACCGCCCCAACACCAGGTGCGGAATGGAGGTCTGGGTCAGGTTCACCTTGACCAGATTCTTCTTGGCCGACTCGATGCCCTTGCGGATAGCCTGGGGAACCTCCTTGGCCTTCCCCGAGCCATAGCCGACCACTGCCGCGCTGGGATCGCCGACGACAACCAGGGCTGCGAATGACAAGTTCTTGCCGCCCTTGACGACCTTGGTCACGCGGTTAATCGCGACAACCTGATCTTTCAGCTGATAATGTCCCGCGTCGAGCTTCTTTATTACCGTTGGCATTCTTGGACTCTCGATTCCATTTCGTAATTCTTGTTAGAACTGCAAACCACCTTCGCGGGCGGCATCCGCCAGGGCTTTCACGCGACCGTGATAGATGTAGCCGCCGCGATCGAACACAACCTTGGAGATTCCTTTTGCCTTGGCGCGCTCGGCAATGATCTTTCCAACCGACTTGGCCGCGGCCACGTTGCCGCCGGTGCGCCGCTCCGCCTTCTTCCCTTCCGCGGAGCTAGCGGAAACCAGGGTCTTACCGTGGAGATCGTCCACCACCTGCACATAAATGTGGTTCAGCGAACGGTACACATTCAGTCTCGGGCGCTCCGCTGTTCCCAGGACCTTCTTGCGGATGCGGTCATGCACGCGCTGCCGGGTTATATTCTTGCCTTCTCTGTTCAGCATGTTCTAGTCCTCAGTCGTAAGTCGTCAGTTGCAAGTCGTCAGCAAAACATCGGCTCGTGCTGACGACTGAAGACCGACGACTGGCGACTATTTCGCTCCTGTCTTGCCGACCTTCTTCTTTAGCCGTTCGCCGGCGTAGCGGACGCCTTTGTTCTTGTACGGGTCCGGCGGGCGCAGCGAGCGCATTTCCGCCGACACCTGGCCGACTTTCTGACGGTCGATACCACTGACACTCAGCTTGGTCTGCTTCGGATCCACCGCGACTTCAATCCCGGAGGGCAACGGGTACTCAATCGGATGAGAGTAACCCAGCGTAAAGACCACGGTGTGCTTGCCCTTCATCTCGGCGCGGTATCCTATGCCGACGATTTCCAGCTCCTTGGTCCAGCCCTTGGTGACACCTTCGACGGCGTTATTCACCAGGGCGCGCGCCAGGCCATGCACGGCCGCCTGCGAGTCATTCTCGCGAATCGCGAGCAGGTGTCCGTCTTTCTGTTCGACCTTGATGCCTGCCGGAAGTGGCGTATCCACTTTGCCCTTGGGTCCCTGGACGGCAACCGTGTTGCCTTCAATCTTGACCGTCACGCCCTTCGGGATGACGATCGGCTTTTTTCCAATTCGTGACATAGATTCAGCTCTCAGCCTTCAACTATCGGCTCTCAGCAATGCATCGATCGCTTAGAGCACGTCGCACCGTGGCGACAGTTACCAAACCTGGCACAGCAGTTCGCCGCCCAGGCCTTCCTTGCGCGCCTGGCGTCCCGTCATCACGCCTTTGGGCGTGGTCAGGATATTGATCCCGAGTCCACCCAGCACGCGTGGAATCTCGGTGCGGCGCACGTACACGCGACATCCCGGTCGCGAAACGCGCTCGACATTCGAGATCGCCGCTTCGTTGTTCGACCCATACTTCAGGTAGATACGGATGACCTTGTGGCCTTCTTCTTCGGTAGCCTTGAAGTTCGAGATGTAGCCCTCTTCTTTCAGGATGCGGGCAATCTCCACCTTCAGCTTAGAAGCCGGAATATCCACTTTCTGGTGCCGCGCGTAGATCGCGTTGCGAATGCGCGCCAGCATGTCTGCGACCGGATCGGTCAACCTCATCGTCTGCTTCTCCTCAAGTCACCCGTTTGCCTGGCCCTTGTTGCCCTGGGCCGAGGAACCTGCGATGACGTCGTCTCACCACCCCGCGACCGCGATAGGCCGCGCGGCTCTTGCTCTGGTTCCGCCCAACACCTGCGAGGTATGGGCTCGTCCTCTACCAGGACGACTTCGAAACTCCGGGGATCTCTCCCTTCAAGGCCAACCCGCGGAAGCACAAGCGGCACACGCCGAACTTGCGCAGGTAGGCGCGCGGGCGTCCGCAAATCTTGCAGCGGTTATGCTTGCGCGAAGAGAACTTGGGCTTCTTTGCGTCCTTCACTCGTTTTGCAGTTGTTGCCACTTTGCTCCTAGCTTTTCGCTGTCAGCTCTCAGCTTTCAGCTCTCAGTCAAATCTTTAGATGCCGAAACTTTGAAACTCTGAAACTTTGAAACCTGCTCTACGCCCGGAACGGCATCCCCAGGTGCTTCAACAACGTCCGCGCCTGATCGTCCGAACCCGCCGTTGTCACGATGGTGACGTTCATACCCTTCATCTTGTCGACCTTGGCGTAGTCGATCTCCGGGAAGATCAACTGGTCGTGCAGGCCGAGCGTGTAATTGCCTCGTCCGTCAAAAGACTTGGTCGATACGCCGCGGAAATCGCGCACGCGGGGCAGTACCACACTGACCAGCCGGTCCATGAACTCGTACATGCGGTCGCCGCGCAGCGTCACCATGGCGCCGATCGGCATCCCCTCGCGGACCTTGAAAGCCGCGATCGACTTCTTGGCCCGCGTCACCACCGGCTTCTGGCCGGTGATCTGGCCCAGTTCGTTGACGGCGGGATCGAGGATCTTGGCGTTCTGCGTGGCTTCGCCCACACCCATGTTGACAACGATCTTGTGAAGCCGGGGCACGGCCATCGGATTCTTCAGATCGAGCTCTTTCATCAGTGCCGGAGCCACTTCTTTTTCGAAGCGCGCGCGAAGCCGCGGCTTCTCCTTGGCGCTGTGCCGCGCCACCTCAGGCGCCCGCTGCTCCTGCGCTTCCGACTTGCCCTTCTTGCCTCTATCTTTTGCCATCGCTTAGTCGCCTTCTCTCACGGTTTCGGGTTTGCTCTGGGCTCCGAGCCTTGAGCTACGAGCAATCTTCCCCGGTTCGTGAGCACCTTCTCAAGATTTGCCTATCGCTGGTTGCTCCAAGCTCGCAGCTCGAAGCTCGCAGCTACTTATCTAGGGTCGTTCCGCACTTCTTGCAGACCCGCACTTTGCGGTCGCCGCGAACTTCGTGTCCGATGCGAACCGGGCCGCAGGTTCCACACACCAGCTGAACGTTGGAGATCGAAATACGACTCTCCTGCTCAGCGATGCCGCCCTGCACCTGGCGTTGCGGGTTGGGGCGCACGTGCTTTTTCACCATCATCACGTGCTCGACCAGAACCTTGCGATCCGCGGGGAATACGCGAAGCACGCGGCCTTCCTTGCCCTTGTCCTTGCCGGTGATGACCTTCACCGTGTCGTTGCGCCGGATATCGACTCTCACATGTGCCGTGCTTGCTGCGTTTGCCATGTCCAAAACCTTTGCCTTTGCTTGCTGTCGCGTCCAGGTTTCAATGTTTCAAGGTTTCAAGGTTTCAAAAACCAAGCCCCACTTTGAAACCTTGGGACTTTTGAAACCTTCAAACGCGTCTTAAAGCACTTCCGGCGCCAGCGAAACGATCTTCAAGAATTTCTTTTCGCGCAGCTCGCGGGCGACAGGCCCGAAAACGCGCGTCCCTACCGGCTCGCCGGTTTCGTTAATCAGAACGGCAGCGTTCTGGTCAAAGCGGATGTAGGTGCCGTCGCGGCGGCGATGCTCTTTGCGGGTGCGGACGATAACCGCCTTCACCACTTTGCCCTTCTGCACCTGGCCGTCGGGCGCGGCTTCCTTCACGCTGGCGGTGATCACATCGCCGAGCCCGGCGCGTAACCCCGTCGAGCCGCCGAGCGGCAGGATCATCTGCAGCTTGCGGGCGCCGGAATTATCGGCCACCTCGAGCATCGTTCTCATCATCACGGCCATATCTCAATCTCCCTGTGTGGTCATGAAGCCGCTACTGGGCTCCATCGACATCGGCAATCGCGGCCACTTCGGGCAGCAGAGCCGTCTTGCGGACAATCTCTTTCAGACGCCACCGCTTCAGCTTCGAAAGCGGACGTGTCTCTTCCAGCCGCACCACGTCGCCGACATGCGCTTCGTTCTTTTCGTCGTGGGCATAGAACTTTTTGCCGGTCGAGATGACACGACCGTAGAGCGGATGTGACTTCTTGCGCGTCACCTCCACCACGATCGTCTTCTTCATCTTGTTGGAGACGACCTCGCCGACCACTTCTTTGCGCCGTCCAGCTACGTGCTGTGTTGTTTCCGCCATTTACTTCTTCTCCGTGGTTGCCTGAGCGCCCCGCGCACGTTCGCCGACAATCGTTTTCACGCGGGCGATGTCTTTGCGCAGGCCGCGAATCTTTTTCAGGCTTTCGGTCTGGCCCATGTTGAGCTGGAACTTCAGCTTGAACAGCTGGTCCGAAAGCTGTCGCTCCTGGTCCTGCAGCTCAGCATCGGTCTGGTTTCGAATCTTGTCCGCTTTCATAAGTCGATTCTCGCTTCTCAAGTCTCAGTGCGCGGTCTCGCGCTTTACGAAGGCCGTCCGCAACGGCAGCTTGTGCGACGCCAAACGCATCGCCTCAGAGGCCTCTGTCGACGTGACGCCTTCCATCTCGAACAGGATCTTGCCCGGGCGCACGACCGCAACCCAGTGATCCGGCGCACCCTTGCCTTTGCCCATACGGGTTTCGGCCGGCTTTTTCGTCACCGGCTTATCCGGGAACAAACGAATCCAGATCTTGCCGCCGCGCTTCACGAAGCGCGTCATCGCCACGCGGCTCGCCTCGATCTGCCGGTCGGTGATCCAGCCCGGCTCGAGCACCTTCAGACCGAAATCCCCGAAAGCCAGCTGGCTGCCGCGCCAGGACTTGCCGGTCATACGGCCGCGCTGCTGCTTGCGGTACTTTACTTTCTTTGGCATCAACATAAGAATCAGCCCTTAGTCGTTCGTCGTCGGACTATTCGCTAAAACGCGCCGCTGGGCGCCGCTCCGGGCTGCGTCTCACGCTTTTTCTGCGTAAAGATTTCGCCCTTGTAAATCCAGCACTTCACGCCGATCACGCCGTACGTGGTACGTGCTTCCGAGAAGCCGTACTCGATGTCGGCGCGCAACGTGTGCAACGGTAACCGCCCCTGCAGATACCATTCCGAGCGCGCGATTTCATTCCCGTTCAAGCGCCCGCTGACGCGGACCTTGATTCCCTTGCAGCCGAAGCGCAGCGCCGAATCCACCGACTTGCGCATCGCCCGCCGGAACCCTACGCGCTTTTCAAGCTGCAACGCAATCGATTCCGACACCAGCTGGGCGTCCAGTTCCGGCTTGTGCACTTCCTGGATATCGATAAAGACTTCCCGGGAAGTGCGCTTCTGGAGCTCGAGCTTGAGCTTGTCGATCTCGGCGCCCTTGCGTCCGATGATGATGCCGGGCCGCGCCGTCTTGATGATGATCCGGATCTTATTGCCCGGACGCTCGATCTCGACCGCGCTGATGCCGGCGGACTTCAGCTTGTCCTTGAGCTCCGCCTTCAGCTTGACGTCTTCGAGCAGCAATTTGTCGTAATCTCGCTCGACAAACCAGCGCGACTTCCACGGCTTCGTGTAGCCAAGCCGAAACCCGTAAGGATGGACTTTTTGTCCCATCGTTCCTCTCATCTGCCCCGGAATCTCCGGAGCGAAAAACCTACTTCGCCGCCGCTTTCTTCTTCTTGGCGGGCGCCTTCTTTGCCGATGCCTTGGTCTTGGCTTTCGCCGGGGCCTTAGCCGATTTCTCTTCCTCGTCCACCACCGTCGCGAGCGACTGACCGCTCTTATTCTTCTCGGCCAACACAATCTCCAGGTGCGCGATGCGCCGCACGTAGCGGAACGCACGCCCCATAGGCGCCGGACGAATCCGTTTCATGCGCGGACCGTCATTCGCCACCGCACTCTTCACGTACAGTTGGTCCAGGTCAACATCGATGTTCTTCTCGGTGCTCAAGTGATTGGCGTTGTCGATGGCCGACTGCAGCAACTTTCCGACCGTCGCGGCGACTCGCTTCTTCGTGAACGCCAACGTGTTGCGGGCGTCCTCCACCCTCTGCCCCTTGATCAGTTCGAGCACCAGGCGAGCCTTCTGCGGCGACACGCGCATGTAACGGGCTTCAGCACGAAATTCCATGTTCGCGTGTCTCCTTTATGCCTTGGGCGGCGCCGCCGGCGCTGCACCGGTCGCTGGAACCGGAGCTCCCGGCCCACCCGGTACGCCCGCCGGACGCGCGGCAACTTCCGTCGCCGCCTTCATGGAGTGTCCCTTGAAGGAGCGCGTGAAGCTGAACTCGCCCAGCTTGTGGCCCACCATGTTCTCGGTGATGTACACCGGGATGAACTTCTTGCCGTTGTGCACCGCGATCGTGTGCCCCACCATCTCCGGGATGATGGTCGAACGCCGCGACCAGGTGCGCAGCACCTTCTTTTCGTTGCGCGCGTTCATGCCATCCACCTTGGCTTGCAGGTGGCTGTCGATAAACGGGCCTTTCTTGGTTGAACGTGCCATAAATTCAGCTCTCAGCTTTCAGCTCTCAGCCTTTAGCGAACTAGGCTTGAGGCGTTCCCCCGCATGCGGGCGAGTTACGATTTCTTGCGCCGCCCGACGATGAATGCATCGGTGCGCTTGTTGTTGCGCGTCTTGTAACCACGCGTCGGCTGGCCCCACGGGGTCACCGGGTGACGTCCGCCCGAGGTCTTGCCCTCACCGCCACCATGCGGATGATCCACTGGGTTCATCGACACGCCACGGTTATGCGGACGACGACCCGCCCAGCGAACCCGCCCTGCCTTGCCGATCGTGACGTTCTCGTGATCGGTATTGCCCACCTGCCCGATCGTCGCCATGCAATCCTGCAGCACCTTGCGGGTCTCGCCCGAAGGCAACTTAATCAGGGCGTAGTCGCCTTCTTTCGCGACCAGCTGCGCCGAACCGCCCGCCGAGCGCACCATCTGCGCGCCCTTGCCGGGACGCAGTTCCACGTTGTGCACGGTGGTGCCGGGCGGAATGTTACGCAGCGGCAGCGCGTTGCCGACGAGAATGTCGGCATCCGGCCCGCTCACAATCTTCTGCCCCATCTTCAGCCCGTCGGGCTGCACGATGTAGCGCTTCTCGCCGTCCGCATAGCTCAGCAGCGCGATGCGCGCCGAGCGGTTGGGATCGTATTCGATCGAGATCACGGTCGCCGGAATTCCGGTCTTATCGCGCTTGAAGTCGATCAGGCGCAGCTTCCGCTTGTTCCCGCCCCCACGAAACCGGCTGGTGGTGTCGCCCGAATTCCGCCTTCCCCCGGTCTTTGGCTTCGGCTCGACCAGCGGCTTGTGCGGCTTGTTGGTCGTGATGTCGTCATTGACCAGGGTCGTGCGGTAGCGCAGCGTCTGCGTCGTCGGTCTGTAAGTCTTGATGGCCATAGTCAGCTCTTAGCTTCTAGCTCTTAGCCGTTAGCTGCGATCGTTCGCCACCTTTGCTGACGACTAACGACCGACGACTAACGACTAAAGGTTTTGTGCGTACTCCGGCATTTTCTCGCCGGCCTTTAACCGCACGTACGCCTTTTTCCAGTCCGGGCGATAGCCCGCGAAACGTCCGCGGCGCCGTTCTTTCCCCGGATAATTCGCCGTGCGCACCGAGTCCACTTTCACCTTGAAGATCGACTGCACGGCTTCTTTGATCTCCGTCTTGGTCGCCTGCTTGGCCACTTGAAACACGAGCGTGTTCTCGTTTTCTTTGATGGCCAGGCCTTTTTCCGTGATCACGGGACGGCGAAGAATCTGATATGCCGATTTCATTACGCCACCTCCGCCGCTTTTTCATGCCGCGTCCGGCGCCGCGGCACGCGCGTGGCCTTCTTCTCGCCCCCGCCCGTCTCCGTCTTATGTTGCCGTTTCGAAGCCGAACCCTTCAGCGAAATCTGCAGCCGCTCGATCGCCGGCTGCGTGAAGATCACCTGGTTGTAGCGCAGCAGGTGATAGGGATGCACCTCGTTGCTCGGAATCAGTTCCGCGCCTTCGATGTTGCGCGAGCTTAGTTCGAGATTGCGATTCCCGTGCTTCGGGACCTCGACCAGCAGTACCGTCTTCTCGACTTTCAACTTGTCGAGCGCCTCGCGGAACCCTTTGGTCTTCGGTTCCTTCACGTCGAACGCGTTCACCACGATCAGCTTGCCATCGGCAAACTTGGACGCGAGCGCCGAGCGCAATGCCCCCAGCAGCTTCTTCTTGGGGAAGGTGTAGTCGTAGGAGCGCGGCTGCGGCCCATGCACCGTACCGCCGTGCCGCCACAGAGGCGAGCGGATCGATCCGATACGCGCCCGCCCCGTGCCCTTCTGCTTCCAAAGCTTCTTGCCGGAACCGGAAACGCGCCAGCGGTTCTTGGTGGCATGCGTTCCCGCCCGCTGCGCCGCGCGGTAATGTTTCACCGCTTCCCACAGCAGGTCTTCGTTCACGGCGCCGAAAACTTCGTCGGCCAGATCCAGGGTGCCGACCTTAGCGCCGCTCAGGTTGTAGATATCGATGGTTGCCATATCGTAGCTCTTAGCTCCTAGCTTGTAGCTCCCAGCTAGCCCTTCTTGGCCGCGCGCTTCGCTGCCTTCAACGGATCCACAGTCGCCGCGCCGGCGAATCCGCGACGCTCTCTTGGCGGCTTCTTGGCCTTGGTGATGACGACGTACCCGCCGTTTGCGCCCGGCACACTGCCTTCCACCACCAGCAAATTCTCGTCTTTGTCCACGCCCAGGATGCGCAGGTTGCGCGTCGTGACGCGGTCGGTACCCATGTGCCCCGACATCCGCATCCCTTTAAACACCCGGGAAGGAAATGCCGAAGACCCGATCGAACCGGTGATCTGAAACATCGACCCGTGCGATTTGGGGCCGCCACCGAAATGATGGCGCTTCACCACGCCCGCGAACCCGCGGCCCTTGCTGATGCCCACGATATCGACGAAGCGGTCACCTTCGAAGATGTCTACCAGCACCCGCTGGCCGACCTGCAGGCCATTGGTCTCGGCGCCCTCGGCGGGTTTTTCGTCAATTTCAAGGGGGACTTCACGGAGGAACTTCATTGGTGGGAGATTATGCTTGGCAAAGTGGCCGCGCATCGGCTTGGTGAGTCGCTTTTCTTTCACAAACTCGACCAGTCCGATCTGGGCCGACTCGTAACCGTCTTTCATGGCGGTCTTGTGCTGCGTCACCACGCACGGGCCGGCCTGCAGCACGGTCGCCGGGCGAACTTCGCCCTTCGAGTCAAACAGTTGCGTCATGCCGACTTTCTTTCCGAGAATTCCTGCTACCTTTGCCATTTCCTTCTCCACTCCCAGCTTGGCGAATCGCTATTGGCTGGGTACTGTTCTCAACCCTTTCACCGCCTTGCTTTCACTGAAAGCTGACGGCTGAGAGCTGACAGCTATTTATGCTCTTTCCCGAACGCCTTGATCTCCACATCCACGCCGGCAGGCAGATCGAGCTTCATGAGCGCGTCCACCGTCTGCTGCGTCGGCTCGAGGATATCGAGCAGGCGCTTGTGCGTCCGGATCTCGAAAGCCTCGCGCGATTTCTTGTCGACGTGCGGGGACCGCAGCACGCAGTACTTGTTCTTCATCGTGGGCAAGGGAATCGGCCCAGCGATCTGCGCGCCCGTGCGCTTCGCCGTCTCGACGATCTCGCCCGTGGACTGGTCCAGGATGCGATAGTCGTACGCTTTCAACCGGATGCGAATTCTTTCTTTTCCAATCACGTTTTCACTCTCTTAACCCCTCCCGGCTATTTCCGGAAGGAAAGAACTGGCGGCAAGCTGCACGCCGCTGCTTTAGCTGTTAGCTGCTAGCCTTTAGCTTCTAGCAACCCTTGACTCGTGCACATCACTCCCACTCACCGCCGAACAAGTCTTGCCAACGACCAACGGCTACCAGCCAACAGCTACTGAATAATCTCCGCGATCGTGCCTGCGCCCACCGTGTGGCCGCCTTCCCGGATCGCGAACCGCAACCCCTTCTCCATCGCCACCGGCGTGATCAGCTCGATCACCAGGCTCACGTTGTCCCCCGGCATCACCATCTC
>CAZXKO010000018.1:0-7057 GCA_964641665.1 uncultured Acidobacteriaceae bacterium | reverse complement strand
GACCTGCGCGCTGGAAAATTCTGCTGGCCTTCTCCATCATTTATTTCGTTTGGGGATCGACTTATCTGGCCATCCGCATCGGAGTACTGCAGATGCCGCCATTTTTAATGGCAGGCATTCGCTTCACGATTGCGGGGCTGGCGCTCTGGACGTGGATGCGGCTCCGTGGCACTCCTTCACTCACTTTGCCCGAGTGGCGAGCCGCGACCGTGCTGGGCTCGCTGATGTTCCTGATGGACTACGCTTGCTTGTTTTGGGCGGAGCAGCGCGTGCCCTCTGGCGTTACGGCGGTCATTATCGCCATCATCCCGGTATGCATAACTTTGCTGGAAATTGTTTTCCTCAGGACCCAGCGGCTAACCGCCAGACTCGCACTGGGCTTGGCTGTTGGCGTAGTCGGAGTAGCTGTGCTCATGGCTCCGTGGGCCTCGTTGGGGGAAGCGCCTCTGGATCGCGGCGGCGCAATTGCCTTGCTGGTGGCCTCTTTGGGATGGTCTATCGGAACGGTTCTGAGCCGCCGTCTTGCTCTGCCCTCGTCCAAAGCCATAGGGGCAGCGGCACAGATGCTTACTGGAGGCGTGCTGCTTCTCGTGCTTGCGGCTGTTACCGGCGAGTTCGCGCATTTTCACCCAAAAGACGTATCAATCAGCGCGTGGTTTTCGCTCGGGTATCTGATTGTCGCTGGTTCAATCGTTGCGTACACGGCCTACATGTGGCTGCTGCATTACGAGTCGCCGACTAAAGTGGGGACGTACGCGTATGTGAACCCAATCGTCGCCGTGGCTATGGGCGCATGGCTCGGCGGAGAGACAATCGGACGCCGCACGATTCTCGGGGCAGCGCTGATTCTAGTAAGCGTGGTAGCGATTACCACGATGAAAACCAGGGCCGGCGTCCCGGTATCCAAGGAAAAACGGCAGGTACAAAGCGAGGCAGTGGCGGACTGAACAACTTCTTTGCCTGCGCTAGGGCGGACGGCTTGGGCCGTCCATCATCAACCGCTAAACCTATTGCCCGTTCGCTGGAGCCCCTTTTGGCTGCTCGTAAGGCTTCTGCAAGTACCTGCGGGCTTCGTCTAGCGCGCCCTGGGTGTTGTCGTTGGTCTGAATCGCCTGGCGGTATTCGTTGGTGGCGCGTTCCCGCTGCCCGGTGATGTCGAAGATCTTGCCTAGCTGGATATGACTCCAGACTTCCGTCCAGCGCGGCTCGCCATCGCCGTTCAGGCAATCGCGATACGCATTCGCCGATGCCTGATAGTTGTGCTGCAGGAAGAAGACCTCAGCAATTCGGTAGTGGGCCAGCGAGCTGTTCTTGTTGATGTCGAGCGCCTTGTTAAACTCCGCCAGCGCCCCGGTCATGTCGCCCTGCTGTACCATCGCCTGGCCACGCTGGATTCCGGCGCGCAGCCGGATATCTGAGGCATTCTTCAGCAGGCGATTGTCTGGATCAATGCTGATCCGTCGCGGCCGCCCAAACGTATCCACGCTGAAAGCGGAATCCGTACCGGTGACGTCGATGCGCTTGATTTCGGTTTTGCCGTCGGTGTCAATCCTCAGCTCAACCGGCATGCGAAATAAATCGAGGTCCTGCGCGATCTGGCCCACCACGCGAAATCCTTTGTTATTGCCCAGTCGGAAAACCGTATATTTCGTCTTGAACTCGGGCGCGCCGGTCGAATCCAGCCACTGGGAAAAGAACCAGGTCAGCTTGTCTCCATAATTTTTCTCAGCCAGCGTCCGAAACGCATCAGCGGTGGCAGGCTTGCCCTGGTACTGCGTAAAAAAGTCCCGCATGGTCTGATCGTACTTCTGATCGCCGATCACCCAGCGCAGCATGTGAAGGATCATCGCTCCCTTGTCGGTGGCCAGCGACTGGAACTCCGGAGAAAACAAATCCAGCTTACCGGCGCTCGAAAGCGGGACGGTATCGTAGGCGAGCGCGCCGACCGACATATCTTTGATCGCTTCCTGCAAACCGCCTTCACCGGCCGCGCTCTCGATATATCGAGCTTCGGAGTAGCGCGCAAAGCCATCTTCAATCCACCAGTCGTCGCGCGATGCCGGGCTCACCGAGACTCCCCACCACTGGTGCGCAATCGTGTTCGCCAGCAACCGATAGTTGGTTCGCGGAGTGATGCCGCGGCCGGCAAGTGCCGCCAGTTCGGGCGCCCAGGCCGAGGGGACGGTGTCGTCCGGCAACTCGACTACGCGCAAAACGTTCGAAGCCGGTGGGCCGTATAAGGTGATGAAATAGGTGAACTCTTTCACCGCGGTTTCTGCGTAGGCTGCGGCCAAATCCTTGTGAGTCGGTTTGAAATACACGTGCAGGTCAATGCCCGCTTCCGTGCTGGAGTAGTCGCCGAAGGATCCCGCGATGATTGTTCCCGGAAAACTTGCCTTGTCGTATTTCAGCGAAAACGTTTTCGTCGGACCTGTGCCGGCTGAGGCCCCTTTCAAAGCCGGAGCCTCGCCTGGAGCCACCGTGCCGCTGCCGATCACGGTCATGTGGGCTGGCACCGTGACATTGATGGTCGCGGTGAAGCGGTCAATTCCGTAGTCGTTTACTGGAAACCAATCGCCCGCGTAGAGCAGATAAGACGTGTCGTCATTGACGGACGTGAGTTTCAGCCCCGGAACCGGAGAGTCGTCGGCCGAGTCGAGCACGCCTTCGTACTCAAATGTCAAGGTCGTGGACTGGTCTTTGGGTACGGTTTTGCTCAGGGAAACGCGTACGCTCGAATCCTGCGGAATGCGGTCGGCGGTAAGCGCCTTCCCGGAAGGGTCGGTCACCTTGGTCAGCCGAAGGTCATTGTGCAACTGGAATGTGGCAATGTTCAGGTCTTCGAGCGCCGTGATTTTGACCTTGGCTCGGGCCGCGATTTTGTGCTCGTGCGGGCTGAGGGCAGCGTCAATCTGGTAATCGTCAGCGCGGAAATGCGCCTTTTCAGCGGCCCAGGCCGGCAGGGAAAGAACAAATAAGGCCAGAACGAGGCAGACAGCAAGCTTCCTACGCTGTGGCCCAGGTGCAAGAAACATTCAGGGGATCTCCTAGGATACGGACTTCTTAATTGTAAGATGAAAACTGGGTCCGTAAAGATGCTGAGTCACAATGATTTAGGGGGCCTGTCATGCGTGGCTGGCACGCAATAGCTCGAAAATTGTGTTTGCGGCCCGTTCGGCGGGGGCAAGGGAGGCTTTTTCACCCCCACGAAGCCCATCCCGCACCTCCTTTAATCCCGCCAGCATCTTCTTACGCGCCTCAGACTCTGGAATGATCTTCTCAATCTCTGCCATGACTTTCTCCGGCGTGAAATCTTGCTGGACTAGCTCAGGGATGACCTGCTTGCCTGCAATCAAGTTGACCATAGCGAAATGCGGCACTTTCACTGTGGATCGGCCAAGTAAATATGTCAGCGGCGTAACCCTGTAAACCATGACGAAAGGAAGATTCATCAACGCAGCTTCGACCGTTGCAGTGCCACTGGCGATGATACCCACGCGGGAATGAGCAAGCGCAGGAAGAGCTTCGGGGACGAGATGGATGTTGATGTCCTCTCCCTGATTCCGACCGGGAAGGGCACGACTTCGAGTCGTGCCGTCCGTCTGTTTACTGCGACCGTCGGCACGGCTGAAGGCCGGGTTCTTCCCGAACGATGCCCGGCCAACTAGCGTCTCCATAAACTTCGCATCCAATGTTGGCGCGACGGGAAGCACAAATTCATACCGTGAGCCGAGTAGCCGCGCCGACTCGATCATCCCCGGCAAGTTCATTCGGACTTCCTTCACCCGGCTGCCAGGCATCAGCGTGATCCATTCCTTTGCAGGGTTGAGGGCGTGCTGCTCCGCGTAGTCCTCCCGCGAAACGGAAGGGCGGGCAAGTTCGGCTAGCGGATGTCCCACGAACTCCGCATTCACGCCGCGATCGCGGTAAAACTTTTCCTCGAATGGAAAAATGACTAGAGCTTTGTCAACGTACTTGCGAAGCAGGCGCACACGTCCCTGACGCCATGCCCAGAATTGCGGGCAGACGTAGTAAACGACGGGGACGCCGCGCTTCTTCATCTGGCGGGCGACGCGCCAGTTGAACGCGGGCGAGTCGATGACAATGGCGAGATCAGGCTTGCGACGGTCCGCCTCGGCGATCAGCTTGTGAAACAAGCCCCAGATTTTCCGCAGATGACCGAGAATCTCGGTGATGCCGACAACCGCGAGGTCTTTCGAATCGACAACGATCTCGCATCCGGCAGCTCGCATTTTTTCGCCGCCAACCCCGAAGAACTCAAGCTGCCATGTGGCGCGGGCGCCCTCGCCCGCGATGCTCTGCTCAGATCCCGCATTGGACGGAGCGGGCGAGACGCCCGCCTCTCCAAGATCACAGGCGCGCCGCAATGCTTCTATCAGTTGCGCGCCGTACATTTCTCCCGAAGCTTCGCCAGCCGAGATCAGAATGCGCACGGGAGCATTGTAAAGGCGCTGGCCTTATTTGATCTCGACCTCGTCAATCTCGAATTCGAATGTCCCTGCTTCCTGAGAACGCGCAAATGCTATTCCGGTCACGTCGCGGCCGTCAGTGTCGAAGTCCGACACAGCGAATGAATATTGCTTCCACTCTGGCCCGGCCACAAACGGCTTTATAGTCGGAACCGAACCAGAGTTGGTCTGAGTTTGAACCGCAATCGAATAGGTCTTTCCGTCCCCTTTGGCCCAGAACGAAATCGTTTTCTTTTTCGAGAGATCGGCTGGATCTTGCGGCGAAGCGCCGGGATGAAAGAAAACTCCCGCCCAGGCAAACTGAGGGTTCGGGAAAACCTCTCCTGCAACTTTCAAAGCGCCTTTGGTGCCGCTCGCTCCGCCTTCTACCGCGTCCATGGTCGCCGTTGACCTGCCACCGATCTCCGTGTCGGAACTGGTTCGCCAGAATCCGTACTTGGCCGAGACTTTCAAATCGTCGAAGTTGCTAATGGTGTCCGACTCAGATTTCGCCGGGCTTGCGGCGCTTTGCCCCGAAGCCAAAACTTCCACCGTGATTGTGCTGGTCTGTTGCGAATTCGGCCCAACCATGATTTCAAAAATTCCCGGCTCGACGACTCTATGCATATCGACATTCCACATCGAAAGCGCTTCGGGCGTAAGCGTGAATTCGACGGTCTTCTTCTCTCCGGGCTTCAGGTTGACGCGCTGGAATCCTTTCAGTTCCTTCACCGAACGAGTTACGGAAGCGATCCGCTGGTGAATGTACATCTGCGGAACTTCGTCGCCTTCGCGGGAGCCGGTGTTGGTCACGTCCACGCTGACCTTCGCAGTCCCTCCCGGGTAGATTTGCGGCGGATCGACGTGCAGGTTGTCGAACTTGAAAGTTGTGTAACTCAGGCCGTAGCCGAACGGGAACAGCGGTTCGCGCGTGCTGAATTCGTAGCTTCGATTCGCAGATGGCTTGTGATTGTAGTAATCGGGAAGGTCACCCACGGAGTGCGGGAATGTGATCGGCAGTTTGCCGCCGGGGTTCACGTCACCAAAAAGAACGTTGGCGGCTGCAGTGCCACCTTCCTGGCCGAGATACCATCCTTCAAGAATCGCGGGAACATGTTGCGCAACGTAGTTGATGGACAGCGGCCTGCCGTTAAGCAGCAAGACGACCGTCGGAGTTCCGGTTTCTACCACAGCTTGCACGAGTTCGTTCTGTGCGCCGAGTAAATCGAGCGAATCGCGGTCGCCGCGATGATTTTCGGCCCACGCCTCACGATTGGTGCTTTCGTTTTCGCCCACCACCAGAATCGCTACGTCGGACCGCTTTGCGAGCGCTGCGGCTTCTCTAATCTTTCCTGCCTGCGTCTTGGGATCGACCAGTTCGACGACATCATCCGACGAAAACCAGCCCCGCCAATCCTGATGTTTGTTAGTAAAGCGGCAGCCTTCGGCGAAAACAACTTTCGCTTTGTTGCCCACACGATCTTGAATTCCTTGCAGAATGGTCACGCCATGACCCGGATTGCGGCTGTATCCGCCGAGGTGAAGACCGTCAGCATTGGGGCCAATCACCGCAATGGTCTTGAGCTTGCTGAGATCGAGTGGGAGCAGATTCCTCTCATTTTTCAACAGAACGATAGTTTTCTGCGCGGCTTTCAATGCAAGCGCGCGGTGCTCGGGGTCGTTGGTGATGCGCTCGGCGTAGTCGGGATCAACCAGCGGATCGTCAAAAAGTCCCAGGCGGAATTTGGTGGCGAGGACGTCGCTGACTGCTCGATCTAATTGGCTCTCGGGCACCAAGCCTTGCTTCACCTGATCAACCAGTGTGCGGTAGACGGCGCCGTTGGATAAGTCGTACTCAACGCCTGCGGCGATGGCTAGGCGCGCGGCATCGGCGTAGGTTGCCGCCACCCGATGGGTTCCGACCAGCATCTGGAGGCCCTCGCCATCGGAGGTGACATAACCCGGAAATCCCCACTCCTGGCGCAGCACTTTGCTGAGCAACCAATGGTTGATGTGCGACGGAATGCCGTCGATCTCGTTGTAGGACGCCATCACGCTGGCGACGTGGCCTTCTTTGACCGCTGCTTCAAAAGGCACGAGAAAATTTTCGCGAATGATGCGCTCGGAATAATTTCCGGGAGCAGTGTTGGTCCCGCCTTCGGGCTGGCCGTGAACCGCGAAGTGCTTCATGGTCGCGACCACGTGATGATTGTTGATAAAAAAATCGTCGCCTTGTAATCCTGTGACCGCGGCGACCGCCATCCGCGAAACCAGATACGGATCTTCACCGTAAGTCTCCTCGGTGCGTCCCCAGCGGGGGTCGCGCGCGAGATCAAGTACTGGCGAAAACACTTGGCCATAGCCAGCCGATCGAGCTTCGTCACCGGCGGCGGTGAAGGCCTGCTTGACCAAAGCGGGGTCCCAGGTGCTGGCCAGTCCAATCGCCTGCGGAAAGCTGGTGCTGCCGTATTCCATCAGCCCGTGCAACGCCTCGCCCATGAACAAGTTCGGAATGCCCAGCCGGGTTTTTTCTTTGAAATAGCGCTGGACGCCATTGCGCAAGATCGCAGCTTTCTTCGGCTCGAGGA
>CAZXKO010000017.1:0-9668 GCA_964641665.1 uncultured Acidobacteriaceae bacterium | reverse complement strand
TCATTCGTTTCCAAGCCATCGACGATATAACCGTTTGAGAGAGCAGGCAGTCCATTGAACTCAACGTTGCCATACCCATTCGTGCCGCCAACGAAATCATTGCCGCTGCCTGCCGTGTTGATGAGTGCGCCTGCCGCAAACTGAAGTGGATAGGTTAAGTCACCCCCTGGATTGGGAAGGTTTTCCAGCGCGTGTGCATTAAGAGTCGTGGACGTATTCGCATTCTCCGGGTTGAGGATCGGGGCTTCACTGGTTATCTCAACGGTCTGGTTTGAATGCGCTATCTTGAGTCTGAAATCGACAGTTTGCTTCTGGCCCAGGGCAGCGGATACAGCGTCGTTCTGTTGTGGTTCGAAGCCTTCTGCTTCCACCTTGACGGAGTACGCACCGGGTTTCAGCTGCGGAAAGTTGAATCGGCCCGAGTCATCGGTACTCGCGCTTCGCCTCAGTCCAGTTTCCTTGTTCGTAACCGTCACCGTGGCACTAGGCACCGCCGCGCCGCTTGCATCGCTCACTTGGCCGACGATCGCGCTGGTCGTTTCACCTTGCGGCAGGGCTCTTGCCGAACAAAACAGCGCAGCACTCACTAGAACAAAAACTGCAAGTGTAGTGCGCGACATAAGCGAGATGCCTGCTTTCTAAAATGGCCTTGCTCAGGGAGCAATCGCTCACCAACCATGCGTCGCAGCCTAACGTGACAACCGCGACCGAGTCCATATATTAAGCACAGTTAATCTACAAAGTACAGTATAGTTTATTTGAGAAGGATCACCGCGTTTCCCGAAAAGCGGTACGCCAGCCTTGGCTGGTGTACGGACGACCTAGACCTCGTAATAGGATTGAGTGGTGGTAGAGTAAAGGTAGAAAGAGGTTGCCGTCGATATCATGATGATCACCATTTCTAAGGAGAATTATCTCAAGGCCATTGCGGAGGCCGAGGCGGAAGGCAATACCGTCATCTCCGCGCTCCTTGCCCATTGGCTCTCCGTCACACCACCAGCAGTAACCGCTGCTCTCAAGCGGCTGCGAAGAGATGGTCTGGTCACTATTACCAAGGGCGGTCGAATTCAACTCAGTTCCGAAGGACGGAAGGTCGCGGAGCGGACCATTCTGCGCCATCACCTGATCGAGCGCATGCTCTCCGAGATTTTCGGAATGGAATGGGTTGACGTTCACGAAGAAGCAGAGCGTCTGGAGCATGCTGTCTCTCCAGCATTTGAGAAGAAACTCGTCGAACGGCTCGGGAATAAAGAGACCTGTCCTCATGGGAATGGGCTGCCGGTAATGAGCCCCGAACAACGGCGAAAGAAAGGTCAGCGTTTGCTCAGCGAAGCCGACCCGGGCTCAAGATACCAAGTGTGCAGCGTGTACGAACGAGACCGCAAGTTGTTGGAATTTCTGCAAGCAAACGGAATTCGCCCGGGCATTCGTTTGAAAGTCCAGACTCGGAACTACGATGGGACGTCCATTCTAAAGATTGAAAGAAAGCGAATGGCGCTGGGTTCTCCGGTGGCGGAAAAGGTCTGGGTAACACAAGAGCGCTAGCCGAATCTTCCTTAATCTAAGTTAATACAGTCTGATATACTGCCGTTAATGTGTGAGAGCATATCTGTTCATCTCGCGCCCGGTTATGAAAAGCGTACCCGGGAATCGCAAGGCACTCCGAGGAAACGCTTGTGAACTTAGGGCCGTTGTCCAAGATATTGCCGCAAGCTGTCCCCCAAGAAGATGTCGTTATCACTCATGAGGACGTGGATCGGGCGCATGACCGGGTGCGGGTGTCTGCGGCCCGCTCCCAGCGGGGAGTACTCTCCAGGCTCCGCCTCCTATGGTTACTTGTCGGACCTGGAATTCTTGTTATGCTCGGGGAGAACGACGGCCCGAGTATGATTTCCTACGCCGCGACCGGCGCGCGATTTGGAATTGGGTTCTTCGTCCCCTTCGTCATCCTCACCTTTTGCATGGCCATCGTCGTACAGGAAATGACCATGCGTCTCGGTTCCGCCACCCATCGCGGTCACGCGGAATTGATCTTCGATCGCTTTGGGCCGTTTTGGGGTTGGTTCTCGATGATCGACCTGGGTATCGGCAATTTTCTGACGCTGATCACAGAGTTTATTGCCATCCGTGCTGGCCTGGGCTTTTTTGGCGTGCCCCCGTGGGCCGCAGTCGGCAGTGCACTCGTGTTCTTGTGCTTGGCCGTCATGATGCACCGTTATTGGACGTGGGAACGAACCCTGCTCGTCTTCGCCATTTTCAATCTCGTTTTCGTTCCTGTGGCCCTGCTCACGCATCCGAACTGGCACTCTGTCGCAAGCGCACTCGTCGCCTGGAAGCCGCTCCCCGGCGGTTTGAGCCAAGACACTTTGATCATCGTGCTGGCGGACATCGGCGCAACTGTCACTCCGTGGATGCTCTTCTTTCAACAGAGCGCAACGGTTGACAAGGGACTCACCAGAAAAGACATCCATCTTGGCCGTATCGATACGGTAGTGGGAGCTGCGCTGGCCGCGATAGCAGCTGTCGCGACCATTCTTGCCACCGCTCCCTTGTTCGCTCACCACATCACTGCGGAGAACCTTCAGGGAGCGGAATTCGCGCAAGAACTCCAGCCGTTCATCGGGCGATTCGGCGCGGCCTTGTTTGCGCTTGGCATCGTAGAAGCGGGAATGGTTGCGTCTGTGACGATTTCCATTTCTTCCGCCTATGCGTTCGGGGAAGTAGCGCGCAGGCCTCACAGCCTGAACCTGCCGGTGATGCAGGGAAAGGCTTTCTACTCCGTGTTGTTCCTTTGTGCGGCGACTGCCGGCGCCATCGTCTTAATCCCTGGGCTTCCACTCGTCTATGTGGTTCTGCTGGTCAACGTTGTGGCGGTGCTCGCGATGCCGCCCGCGCTTGTGTTCCTTTTCATGCTTGCGAACGATCGCGAAGTCATGGGCGATCTTGTGAGTCCGAGATGGGCGAACGTACTCGCCACCAGCGTCGTCGTCTTTCTGACCCTGGCTGGCTTGTTCTTCGGCATCAGTGTGATTGCGCCGAGTCTCTTCGCATTTCTAGGCGGGAACTAGGAGGACTGCAGCATGACCCCAAAAGACAAGAGACACAGTTCGATTACTTCGTCCGATCAAGAACTGGTTCTCTCCACGCTCGAACCGGAACAACTGGCCGGGCTGAAAAAACACCTGATTCCCCGGCGCCACCTGAAAGGGATCGAGAAGTTCGTGATGTGGTCACTTCGAATCTATCTGCTGTTTATGATGGTGGTAGTCATATACCAGGTTTTTGTCACTCTTCACTAAGACACGAAGTTATAAGCTCAGGTGGCAACGAATGAGCAGATTAGATGAAGTAGGCTTGTACCCCAAACCAGAGATTTGTGCACGGTTGCCAAGCACACTAAAACCCCGTAGAATGAGATGGTTGTGAGTAGTTTTCCTCCCGATTGCCGGGCCTGTAGCTCAACAGTCTGTTGTTGATTCTGCGTTGCTTAGGTCCATTTTCAGGCCCTTCAAACCCGCCTTCTTGTACACAACTTGTACACAAATCGCGGGATGCATTTCAGGTCGGTGCTTAGAAGGCCCGTCAAGCCGCTTCTGAGTCTGCGCTGTTTGTTTGCTGGAAACTTGAGCTTGACCTCTCATTTCGATCACAAAGGGAATCATCCCGCCGGCTTTAAGAAGACAACCGAAGTAGAATGCCAACTGCGCTGGGACCTGAGAATGTATTCCCTGCTGAACCATGCGCTCGCTTTCGTGACTTGGGCGCAAACTTCCGTGAGGCACCTGGCATGACGACACGATCCCTCTGTGCCCTTCTGCTTGCCTGTTTCTTGTTGCCGCCTGCTGTTGAGCGGCCGCCGCTCACCGCGACCGTGAAAGTCCTGGTGCCGGTGACCGATGCGAAAGGGAACGTTGTCGAATCCCAGGCGCCCGACGGCAAATCCTACCCGGTTCTCCGGTTGGGCGTAGACTCTCCGCTACTCCGAGACGTCTACCAGGTGCTGGAGTCGAGCTTCGCCCATCAAGTGATCTTGCTCGACCGTTATGCGCGCAACCTGCTCCTCAGCGAAATCGCCGGCCAAGCGCCGCCGCAGTATCTGACCGGGCCGGCATACTTGCTGATGTCGCAGGAAGAGGGTGGCTTTGCACGCTACGGTTTCTGGCTCGAAGATACCAAGGGACAGAGACAGCTCGTGCTCGCTGGCTACGTCGATCTTGTCGTCGGCCAGGATTCGGTGGAAGACGGCAACCTGGAGGAGATCTTTTCGCATGAGTTGGGGCACCAGGTCCTCGGCGAGCTTGTTGGCAAACTCCCACCGGGGGCCTCGCGCAACATGCACCAGAGCATGACCATCACTGATGACCCTACCGCGTTCGATGAGGGCTATGCTGAGCACTTCCAACCACTCGTGCGCGATGCTACCACCAACTCGCATCTCCGCGAGCTGACGAAGGGTGCGACGTCCACCGATCTCGACATGCTCTGGATCAGCCGCCTCGATCGGCAGCTGCGCACCGACGGCGTGAAGCGCAACCTTTTTATCCACCGCAAAACATTGCCGGCCACGGCGCTCGACCCCGGCGCCGATCGCTACGGTCTCTACCTTGCCAGTGAGACCTCGACCGCCTTCCTCAACGACGAGTTTTGCAACGGGCAGCAGATGATGGCGTCCGAAGGCGTCATCGCCACGCTCTTCTACCGCATCGTTAACGCTCCGGCGCTGCGCGACCACTACCGCGACTTGGCGTTCTACCGCCCGTTCCTCGGGGCCGACGTTTCGGCCGACCGGCTGCGCCAAGCCATTTCGCCCTACGAGAATGTCAACCTGAAGCTATTTGTCGCCATGCGTCGCGCGGCGAAGGAGATTGCATCGGGCGTGCCGCCCATGATCGCCCTTGTCAATAGCTACGCGGCGGCGTTTCCCGACGAGGCACCGGCGATTTACACGGTGTTTCTCCACACCACGCGCGGCGCTACCGCTTCCCAGGAACTAGCCGAGGCTTTCGACCGCGCGGCCGCCGACGGCATGCGCGGCGACATCGGTGCGTTCCGGTCCAGCGCGCTTGGTGCGTTCTCCTTGCTCAAGAGCACCGTCGACCGCGTCGCTCGCGGCGAGCTGCCTGTGGATGCCAATCTCGGCCCGCAACTTTGGCTGGTGAACGCCGACTTCAAAATCGCACCGGCCATCTGGAGTTCTGACCGGTCGCTACCTTTCACACTGAATCTAAACACTGCCACTGAGGTTGACCTGATGACGATTCCCGGTGTGGACCTCGCGGCTGCGCGTAAAATCGTCTCCGCGCGGCGCGCCCGCAGCTTCTTCCGCACCCTGGATGACCTCAACGCGGTCCTCGCGCCCCCACTGGTTCAGAAGTTCCGCGCCATGTCGGAGCAGATGAAGACGACCTCTTCGATTCCAAGGCCGTGATCCACGGTGGGTTCCCCCAAGCCCAGAGAGGCGGATGAATCGTCGAGCAAAATCTTCGATTGAGCGGACGCCGATTGTGGCCCCCGAAGACACCAGGAATTTGGCCTACGAAGGCCAACGTGACCAAGTGGGTCGTATGGCGTCTGTAACTGCAGGGGGAGTCACATGAGTTTGCGCAATGTCGTTTTCCCGGTGGAACAACAGATCACACGCCCGATTGCCACAAGTCTGGCGCTTGTAAGCGTTGCCATGGTCTTCGCTATCGAGCTCGTCGCAGCTACCAGCTCGGCTTCACAGGATCGTGCCGACATTTTTTGGGTGCCGTTGGAGCCGCCCAGAGCACACTACACCATGGATGTGGAAGTCGACGTCGTCCACGCCGTTGTGCGCGGCAGCGAGACCATACGCTTCCGCAACACTGCCAAGCAGCCATTCTGCAGGCTCGCGCTGGACTGGCCGTGGAGCCAGAAATCCAGGCTGGAGGTGACCGCTAATGGCCGGCCTACGCGTTTGCTGATTGAGGCAGGCCAAGCGCAGCAGCCCCCACCGCTTCTGTTGCAATTGCCCGAACCGTTGCTTCCCGACCAAAACGTGGAACTCTCCATAAAGTTTGTCAAGGTGCTGACCGTCCCCCCAGACGAAGAGAAGATCCTGCTTACCAACTGGTATCCGCGGCTATGGTGGGGGTTTGCGACCGACGATGACTACGATGTGAAGCTCCGGTCTCGAGCGGGCTATGAACTTGGGACCAGCGGCGTCTTCGATGAAAAAGCGGGCTCCTATCGCGTGACCAGCGCGCGCTCGTTTGGCCTGTTCCTCGGGAAAGGAATGCAGGTCACCGAAGCCCGGTCGGAAGGCGTCCTCATCCGCGCTTTGTTTACTCCAAGAAGCGAGACCTGCGCACGCTTCCTGCTCCAGACCGCTGTCGACGCGATTGCCTTCTATAAGCGGCGATTCGGTTTGTATCCTTATCGCAGCTTGACCATCATTCCGGGCTCCGACGAGCCGGTAGGTGGTTACAATCCCGCGACAGCCATTGTCGCCATCCACGGGCAGGAAAAGATGGCGGATCGCCCGAAACTCTTCTGGAAGTGGATCACCGCCCACGAAATCGGCCACCAATATTGGGGAGAGTACGTTTTGGAGAAGGACGACCCCGGCTGGGTGTGGATCGGAATGGGCATCTATACGGATCGGGAGTATTTCCGCGCTAGAGGCCTGTCCCTCGACCAGCACAAGGAGGTGATGGGCCGCTACATCGCTGGCGTCCGCGATCACCTCGACACCACGGTGACCGTGACTCGCGATCAACGTGAGGACATCGAGTTCGACTTCAACAACGTGGTCACGCACGGCAAAGGCTTCAGCATCATCAGCGCCCTGGCAGAGGTGGTCGGCCAAGATAATTTCGACCGGATCCAGCGCCGCTGCCTTGCTGGATTTGCAGGGCGCCGTCTGGGCATGGCGGAACTTCGCTCGGTCGCGGAACTGGAGAGCGGCCAGGATCTGGGGTGGTTCTTCTCGCAGTGGGCGCAATCCAATCGCTTCCTCGCCTATGATATTGCCTCGCAGGAGAGTTCACAAATGGGCGAACAGTACGCGACCAAGGTGATTGTCCGCCGCGTGGGATCCATGAGAATGCCAGTGCCTGTGAGAGCCCTGTTCGTCGATGGTACGCAGCAGGTGAAGATCAGCGACCCACTACTTGACCAGAACACACTTCAGTTCACCAGTACAGCGTCTTTGAAAGAAGTTCAACTCGATCCCCAGGGCAATCTGGCCATGGTCTTGCCGCCTCCTGGACCGCCGCCCCCACCCACCACGGAAGAAGGATTGCAGAGGCGCATTCGCCGCCTCGGCTGGCCAGGCAGCGGCGAAGATGCGCTACCACTCTTTCAAGCCACGAAAGGGGTGAAGCTCGCGGACGCGTGGTCCTGGTTCAAGCTGGGGATGGTGCTTTACGATGGGCGCCACTTGCGGGAGGCGCTCGAATCATTTCGCCAAGCGGCGCAGATAGCCGGCGACGACCCCTCCGGCGTCAAGTTTGGCGCCCTGGTATGGCAAGGACACATGCTGGATCTCCTGGGCGACCGCACCCAGGCGTTGCAATGCTACCGCGAGGCTCTTGCGCGGAGCGCCGACTTCTCCATACGCCACGACCAGTATGGGATCACCCTCGACCGCAAATGGGTGGAGGAACGGATTGCAATCCCTTTCCAGCAACCTTAGGCTTCGCGTACGGTCTATTGTTGACGAATTGTAGGCAAGCCTTCCCTTACTGGATTATGGAAGGGTTGCCCGTGACACGGGCGTCGTCCCGATTAAGACAAAGGTTTGCCGTAAGGTGTTATAGGCTTCAACGCCCTGAAAACGACGCTGGTCCCTGCGATCCTTGCGTGCACATACGCAGCATGGGTGCCTTCCGGCTCGATGGCTAGCTGAAGGGCGAACAGACCGGCACGCCGAGGGAAAGCCGCGTCCCGGTAGGAGGCGCTGAGTTGTATGCCCGGGAAATCGGAAAAGGTACATCTGTCATCGTCCTCCACGGCGGGCCCGAGTTCGATCACAGCTATCTCCCGCCGGAACTAGACCCCCTCTCCGATGCGTTCCATCTCATCGACTACGACTAGCGGGGACGTGGTTGTTCGGCTCATCGAGCTACATAGCTTCCAGTTTATCGGGAATCCAAAAGTTCGACCGCAGGTACCTCGTTCGGGGTCGATCGGATTCAATGGGGTTTAGAGCGGATGAGGAACCACGCCGAGAATTGTTTTGAGTTATAAGCTCAGGTGGCCGTGATCTCGGCGTCGTTCTAAGCTCAATTCCCTAGCTGTAGGGCTCGTCGCTTTTTAGGAGTTTATCTTCGAGCGACCCGCATTGTGGTCTGTTTGTTGATCGGATCTACGCGAAAACACTGCACTTCCTGGCTGAGCCAGTACATCTTGACGCTGCGTGGGCTGAACCCTCCGCGAAAGACGGAACTCTGATTCAGGAGATCGTGCACAGTAAGTGGACTGGAAAAGTTGCTGTCTTGTACCGAAGCGCAGATTCCGCACAATTGCGAAATACGCTAAACCACCGTACAATGAGATAGTTGTGAACGTTCCCCCTGCGATGTTGGGGCCTGTAGCTCAGGTGGCTAGAGCGCGCCCCTGATAAGGGCGAGGTCGGTGGTTCAAGTCCACCCAGGCCCACCATTCTTTTCAGTAGGTTACCGGGTGTTGTCCCGAAAACCCCAACTGACTCGACCCACAATCCAACCCACACTTCCCTGATTTCACTGCACCAACTGCGTAGCCACTCCCAGCGCGGTGAGATATTGCCCTTGCGCTGCGAGCGTTTCATCGCCATCTTCCTGCGTGTACAGATCGAGCGTCGTCTGAATCTTGGCGTGACGCAAGATTCCCTGAACGGTTTTCGGTTCGACTTTCGCTTTGTTCACCATCCAGTTGCTGAGTGAATGGCGAAGATTGTGAAGTCCAAACCGCTGACCGTCCTCGATACGCACTCCGGCTTTCTTCGCTGCCGGTCGGAGATGATCGGCGACGAAAACAGAAGCGGAGAGGGGAACACGGCCGCGAGCTCTCAAAGAAGGGAACGCGAAATCCCCATCCTTCGAGTAGAGACTTTGTTCCCGCCATGAGCGCAGGTGAGCGGCTAGGGTCGGGTGGAGCGGAACATGTCCGTCCGACGCCTCCGTTTTAGTCTCGCCATCCTTGCCTTTTGCCCATCGTTTTGAAATCCGAATCCTTCCCTCATTCCAGAGCAAGTCCGACCAGCGCAGCGCCAGAATCTCCGAAGCACGGAGCGCTGTAGCGGCACAGGTCAGGACCAACGTGAAGTGCAGAAGTGAAGGGAGGGCCTTCAGAATCGCAAACGTTTGCGCAGGCGTGATGACGATGGCCTTGTAGTCGCTCTTCGAGCGCGTCTCGACGTGTAATACAGGATTCTTCGCGACGTGCTCGTGCAGGATTCCGATCTTGTAAATGCGGTGCATGATGCCTCGCATCTTGGAGATCGTCGGCCATGCAAGACCATTGCTCTCGTGGAGGGATTTCAGCCACTTCTGAATATCGAACGGCTTGATGTCTTCCGCGATTTCGTTACCAAAACGCGGAATAAGGTAAGCGCGCACGACTTGCTCGACGTGACTGGTGGTATTCACCGATTTCGGGCGCACAGCATCGGCACCGAAATCGGCCTTAAGGTAATGCTCCGCCAGGAAGTGAAATGAAACACG